>CAVPNN010000031.1:0-630409 GCA_963706655.1 uncultured beta proteobacterium | reverse complement strand
TGTGAGCAGGCGTTCGACCGGGCGCGATTGTGCGATGGCCAGTGGGGGTTTCATGGCGCCACTGTAGTGCCCGGCGGAGTCGGTTGCATTGCGCCGGACTGTATGCAGCATTCGACGAAGGGGCTGGGATACTGGCCCGGGCGCATCGCAACGGATTGCCGACGTATGAACGAAAAGGGCCAGCAGCGCCGGCCCCTTCGATACAAGACCGATTGCCTCTGGGTCAGGTGCGCTTGGCCGCGCGACGACGGCGCGTGCCGACAACACCCAGCAATGCCATGCCGGCAAGTGCCAGCGATGCCGGCTCAGGCACGCTGTTGTCGCTTCCAGGGGGCTTGCAAAGGCCGCCCGTCAAGGTGTACCTGCAGATGTCGCCCGTGAAGTTGCTGATCTTGAACCCATCGTTCTTGGCGTTGGTCGTACCCGACTGGCCGAGCATCGTGCTGACCATCCAGTGACTCGAGAACACGCTTTCGCTGACACTCAGCGACCCGGCAGAACCAGGCGATGCAAATTGGCCCGCTTTCACTAGAGTCCAACCACCGAGGGTCGAACCTTCGGAGGTCGGAAGGCTGTTTGGCGTGAAACTGCCGGGAGCGCCCGTGTTGTCCCAGCGGAAAATCATCGCATCGGAGTCGTTATAGGTCCACGAAACCGCCACATTCGTCAGGTTTACGGCCTTCGAGAAGTTGATCGCCAACGCCTCGACTTTGGCACCACCGCCGGACGAGCCGTTGAAGTTGTCGATCGAGTGGTTCGGGCTCGTGGTGTTCTCCCCGGCGCTGGTGATGCCCAGGTAACTGCTTGACCCATAGAAAGACGCAGCTGCAAAGTTGCCGCTGAGTGACGATGCCCCGAGCGCAGCAACCGTGGACGTGACCGGGCCGGTCGTACCTGTCACCATGCAGGTCGACGGGTTGCAGGGAGCATTCCAGTCCCAGGTCGCGCTCCAAGTCGACTGTGCAGCAGCCGGCAGGGCCGACGCCGCGAGGAGAACCCCCGAGAGGGTCAGCTTGATGGTGGTGATGTTTCTCATAGGTCCTCACACCCTTGGCGCAATCAGAAATGACTGCGCGGCTTGCCGTGATAGGTTAAGCAAGACATATGCCATATTGAAAATACACATATTAATCAATGAGTTAAGTATGAAGACTGCCTCTGCTTGTCACCGGATGTAAAGTCCATCGACAACGACGCCGAGCTATTTGAGTTGAGCAAGCAACTGGCGTGCCTCGCCCATATGCGCAAACGGGCGCCCGTCACCGAGGGCCGCCTGAAGCTCGATTCGGGCTTCAACGACGCGTCCGGCCTTCGCCAGAACTGCAGCCAAGAAGTACCGGGTGTCCGGATTTGTAGGATTGCGCAATCGAGCGTCACGAAGCAATTGCAGCGCTCGATCGGTCTGTCCCGCATTGAACGCCGCCCATCCCACGGTTCCTATAATGTGGGCGGCATCGGGCCTGAGCGCCAGCGCCCTCTCCGCGACCTTCAGGGCCAGGGGGTCCTTGGTCAGGATCAGCACATTCGCCAGGTTGTTGGCAGCTTCGGCGTCTTCTGGCTGCAGTCTAGACAACGTTTCATAGCTGGCCCTAGCCGCCGTCAACTTGCCGGCCTGCGCTTGGCCATCGCCGATGGCGCGCCAGACCGCTGTATCCGTAGGGTGTGTCTTGAGCCATTGGGCGCTCAGGTCGAGAGCGGCTTCTGGGTGGTCAGGATACATCGCAGCAACCAGCCTTAGCAGCGACCGCGTCCCGGGCTCGATCTGGTGAGCCTGCCGATAGAAGGCCACAGCTGCAGGCCGCCGCCGCTGTGCAATCGCCAAGTCGCCCATCAGCATGGGGCCGATTCCCGACTTCCTGTTTGCCGCGCTGATCTGTTTCGCGCCCTGTTCGGCCAGGGTGAAGTCACCCTGTCGGATCGCCACCTCGGTCCGCAACGCCTGTGCCTGTAGGTCAGCTGGCGATTCGCTCAATGCCTTGTCCAGGCTGTGCGCGGCGCCGGGCAGGTGGTCGGCGGCGATCTGCAGCGACGCGATCTGGACCAGCGCCGGCGCGTCATAGGCCACCTGGCCAGCGGCGCGAGTTAGCGACGAGCGGGCGGCGTCAGGGTCGCCATTGGCGAGGGACACGCGTGCGCTCATGACCAGGACGCGTGGGACGTCGGGGGCCTTGCCAGTCAGCCGCTTGAGCGACTCGGCAGCCAGGTCCGGCCGACGATTGGCCAGGTCGTACTGGACTAGGCGCATCGCGGCATCCAGATCGGAGCGGCCTCCATGGTCATCGGCCTTGGCCAACCAACGCCGGGCCTCGTCGACCTGTCCCTGAGCGGCATGCAGTTCGGCTGACGCAACCATGGCATCGCGATTGGTGGAGTCCTTGGCCAGCGCCGTGTTCAGACGCTTTCGCGCCTCGGCATAAGCCCTTTCCAGGATCGCCAGCCGCGCGAGCTCGATTTGCGGCGCGACGAAGTCAGGGGCAATCTTCAGAGCCTGTTCCAGCGCTGCTCGTGCCCCAGCCCGGTCGCCTGCGGCCAATCGGGCTGTGCCCTGCAATAGCAGCAGGCCCGGCTGCTGGCTGTCACGCGCCACCAGCGCGTCTGCCACCGTCACGGCCTTGCTCGGCTCGCCGAGCTGTAGGTACAGCGCGGCCAGCGCCGCACCGGCTTGTGTCTGGCCCGAGCCAGCAGACCAGGACGCCTTCAGTTCAGGGATTGCCGCAGCAAAGTCGCCCGCGCCGAGAAGGCTGGCGCCGAGCGCGCCACGGATGTCAGTGCCGTCGTGCTTCTCGATGGCCCGTTGCAGCAGGCTGACCGCGCGCCCATGGCGGCCCTGCGCGATGTAGGCAGAAGCCAGCAATTGGATGGCTTGCCTGTCGTCAGGATGGGCTCGCAAGTACTCATCGAGGATCGAAATCGCCCGGTCGACGCTATTCTCGCCGATATGGATCTGCGCCAGCAGCTTGGCGGCGGGGCTGCCAGGCTGGGTCTTGAGCACGCCGTCGAGGTAGGGTTTGGCCTTCTCCGACTGACTGAGTCCGTAGTGCGCCAGCCCGCCGAGCATCAAAAGCTGAGGGCGGTAGCGAAGGAACTCGATGGGCACAGGATCGAGCAGATTGGTAACGTCGTTGAGGTCTCGGCGCGCATCCGTGCTCCGGCGCTCGCGCTCGGCGATCAGCGCCGACAGATAGGCACCACGGGGATCCCTGGGTGACAGCCGCCGGATCTGCGCGACGTCGGACTTCGCATCGGCGCTGCGCTTCAGGTCCGTCAGTAGCCCAGCACGGGATACAAGTGCCTCCAGTTTGGATGGCTCGGTCTTGAGCGCGCGGTCGTAGTAGCTCAGTGCAGACTTCAGGTCGCCTTGCAGATGTGAAACAGTGCCGCGCAGATAGATGGCTTGGGCATCATTGGGTTGCAGCGTCAGCGCTTGGTCCGCGGCAAGCTTGGCCTCTGCGAACTGGCCAGCCCGCGACCGGACCATGATTTCGGCGACCCATGACTGGGGGTCGGCGGGGTCGATGCGCCGCGCCGCTTCGATCAACTTCAGCGCGGTCTTGGGGTCGCCGGTGTCTATGGCTGCGGATGCCTTGACAATGAGGAGACTGGTCAATGCCGCCCTCGTCAGGCCCTGCTCCGCGAACCGCGGTTCGGTCAGCAGCAGCGTTTGCTTCGCTTGCCCGATTAGCGAGCGGGCCAGCGGGACAACCACTTCGTCCCGACTGACGCCCAAGCGGAGCGCCTCCTCAAGTGCGACCTCGGCGGCGGCGAACTCGTCATTTGCCAGCAGCGCCTTGCCGAGCAGGGCGTGGACCTGCAGAATGGATTTGTCGATCTGCAGCGCGTTCTTCAACTGGATGATGGCGCCAGCGTAGTTCCGTTGCTCGTAGCGGCTCAGGGCGTCCTCGTAGTAGCGCGAGGCCGCGCCCGCCTTTTGGGCCGAGGTGTTCAAGGAGGCGAATAGCACTGACGCGAGAAGCACGGATCGCGCAATCATCCACACACTCGAGGGTATTCGATAGGCCATGCGCAGCATCCTAGTGCCAACTCGGCGATTAGGGGCGACCTAAGGGGCACGGAGCGGCACAGGGCGTGCAATCGTCGCGCGCCGCCCCCCGGGATACGGGGTGCGGACGACCCGCACGGCGACGTTGCACAATGCATATGCAAATTGACGCGACGGAGGCTGAAACATGTTCCATCATCACTTCGACACGATCGGACGATGGACGCGATCGAGGCTCCGAATGCTCTCGCTGGCCACGACCTTGCTGGCCGTCGCGTCAGGCGGTCTTGCGGTGTCGCTGCCATCGACCAACGTTGCGTGGCTGACCGCCGCCGCCGATGCCGACGTCGACCACGCGTTCGCGCAGGCCAGGGCTCAGAAGAAGCCGGTCTTGCTGTACTGGGGCGCCACCTGGTGCCCGCCGTGCAACCAGCTCAAGGCGACGCTCTTCAATCGCCAGGACTTCGCGTTGGCGTCGCGATCCTTTGTCGCAGTGCACGTCGATGGCGATCGACCCGGGGCGCAGAAGCTTGGCAGCCGCTTCAAGGTCAGCGGCTACCCGACCGTGGTGTTGTTCACGGCCGATGGAACCGAGATCACCCGCCTGCCCGGCGAGGTCGAACCTGAGCAGATGATGGCGGTGCTGCAGCTGGGCATGGCCGGCGGGCGGCCGGTCAAGGCGGTGCTGGCCGACGCCCGCGCGGGCAAGCCGCTCAGCGCGGGCGAATGGCGCATGCTGGCCTTCTACTCGTGGGACACCGACGAGCAGCAGCTGGTCCCCAAAGCGGATCAACCCGATCTGCTGGCACAGCTGGCCGTGGCCAGCTCGAAGGCCGACGCCGACACGCGGACCCGCCTGTGGCTCAAGGCGATTGCCGCCTCCAATGGAACCCAGGGCCTCAAGGCCGATGCGCCGCTGCGCGAGCGCGTGGCACGTGTCCTGACGGACCCGGCAGCGTCGCGGCTGCATGCGGACATCGTCGCCGGGAGCGCCGCCGAGATCGTGCGTGCCTTGAGCGACGAGGCGTCGGCTGAGCGCGCCCCGCTCGTGCAGGCGTACGTCGCTGCCTTGCGTCGTCTCGAATCGGACGGGTCGCTCTCGCGCGGTGACCGCATCGGCGCGCTGATCTCGCGCATCGAGTTGGCCCGCCTCGGGCAGGCGAGGGACGCAGTGGCGGTCGACCTGCCCGAGGCGCTGAAGCTGGAGGTGCGCCAGCATGTCGCGCGCGACGACCGTGAGATCACCGATGGATACGAGCGTCAGGCGGTGATCACCGCCGGCGCCTATGCACTCGGATTCGCCGGTCTCTGGGACGACAGCAATGCCCTTCTGAAGTCGAATCTGGCGCGCAGCCATTCGTCGTACTACCTGATGAGCCAGCTGGGCGGCAACGCACGCAAACTCGGACGCAACGACGAAGCGCTCGATTGGTATGAACAGGCGTGGTCGAAGAGCCAGGGCCCGGCCACCCGCCTCCAATGGGGGTCGTCGTACCTGGCTGCGTTGGTGGACCTGGCGCCGGATCGGGCCGATCGGATCGAAAAGACAGCTGCGGCCATGATTGCCGATGCGGCCAAGGACAGCGGCGCCTTCGAAGGACGCAGTGCCCGGTCGATGCAACGCATGGCCAAGAAGCTGCAGGCCTGGAGCACGGGCGGTGGTCGTGAGGCGAGCCTGAACCGCCTGCGTGCTCAGCTCAAGGGTGTCTGCGGCAAGGCCGATGCGGCATCGGGGCAACGGGCAACTTGCCAGTCACTGCTGGCAGCGCCTTCCGAATCAGGTTGATCGTCCGGCGATCCAACGCCGGGCTTCCCTCACATCTCTAGGATCTCAATGCCCCGTTCCGTACTCGAGCCCGCCCGTATTCACGCCGCCATCCAGGACCGGATCGCCGGTGCCCATCGGGATATCGTTGCCGAAGTCGAAGCCGCCGTGGCGCAGCATGCGGTGGTCGTCGTGGGCATGCAGCGGCAATCCGATGTGCCGCAAAGCGCGGCGCGCACTCGATGCGGCCGGCGTCACGCACCAGTATCTCGAGTACGGGAGCTATTTCAGCATCTGGCGCCGGCGCAATGCGCTGAAGATGTGGACCGGCTGGCCGACCTTCCCGATGGTGTTCGTCAAGGGAACGCTGATCGGGGGCGCGCACGATCTCGACAAACTGGTCTCGAGCGGCGAGCTGCAGCGAATGCTGGCCTGATCGCCGTACATGACACGCACTCTGCCGTTTCCCGCAGGCTCCTGCGGTCAGGCGACAGTGCGCGACACAATGCGCCCCATGAAGCTGCTGCCACTGATCGCGCTGGCGTTCCTGGCTGGACCCGTGCTGGCGCAGACCCCATCGCTGGAGTCCTGCCGCCTGCGTGGCGTCGAACACGACGCCCTGTGCGGACAGATCCAGCGGCCGCTCGATCCATCGAATCTCCAGGGCCCGTCGATCGAGGTGCGCTTTGCCGTGCTGCCTGCCCTGGCCCGCAACAAGCATCCTGACCCGGTGTTCTTCCTGGCCGGCGGCCCTGGCCAGAGTGCCATCGCGCTGGCCGGGGCACTGGGCCGGCAGTTCTCCCGGCTGTCGAACCGGCGCGACGTGGTGCTGGTCGACCAGCGTGGCACCGGGCGCAGCGCGCCTTTGGTGTGTGACCCTCCGGATTCGACCCGGCCACTGCGCGAACTGGTGGATCCCGAGGCCCAGTACGAGATGATCGGGCAGTGCCGGGATCGCCTGCAGGCCCTGCCGTACGGCGATCTTCGCCAGTTCACGACCACGATTGCCATGGCCGACCTGGACGCCGTGCGTCAGGCCCTGGGAGTGCCGCGGATGAACCTCGTCGGCGGGTCCTATGGCACGCGGGCGGCGCTGGAATACCTGCGTCTGTACCCGCAGCATGTGCGGCGCGTCGTGATCGACGGTGTGGCACCGCCCGACATGGTGTTGCCGGCGTCGTTCTCGACCGATACCCAGTCGGCATTCGACGCGCTGATGCAATCGTGTGCACAGGAATCCGCTTGCGGCGAGCGCTACCCGGACCTGCGGCGGCAATGGGATCAGCTGCTCGACTCGATGCCGCGTGAGGTGAACGTGCGCCATCCGGTGACAGGCCAGCCCGAGCGCGTGACGTTGACGCGCGACATCGTGCTCGGCCTGGTGCGCCTGCCTTTGTACATGCCCTGGCTGGCGTCGGCCTTGCCAATGGCCATTGCCGAAGCCTCGGCCGGGCGCTTCGATGCGCTGCTTGGCGTCGCCAGTGCGATGACGGGCCGGCGCGGCGCCGGCGACATGGCCCAGGGCATGCACTTCTCGGTGATCTGTGCCGAGGACTATCCGCGCCTGGCGGCATCCACCGATGCGCCGGGCAGGGACTTCGGAGACGCGTTCGCGCAGGTGTATCGAATGGCCTGCCGCGACTGGCCCCGCGGCAATGTGTCGCCGTCGTTCTACGAGGTGCCGGTTTCGACCGCTCCGGTCCTCGTCCTGTCAGGCGGGCTCGATCCGGTGACGCCACCCCGCCACGGCGCGCGCGTGGCTGGCGCGCTGGGTGCCAAGGCGCGCCATGTGGAGGTGCCGCACGCCGGACATGGCGTGATGGGCATCGGTTGCATGCGTGATGTGCTGTTCAGGTTCATCGATGCGGTCGAGGATGCGGAGGCACTGAAGGTCGACACGGGTTGCGTGGAGGGCATTCCGCGCCCGCCAGCGTTCCAGGCGGTGCAGGGAGCTGCCAGATGATCGAGGTGAGTCGAAGTCTCGAAGCGGTTCGTGCAGGGTTGGGGGCGACGCGCACGCAAGGTGCAGGCCGTGCAGGGCGTGAGCTGGGTCGCCGCCAACGGTGTGATCACGGGCCTGCTCGGACCCAACGGCGCGGGCAAGACCACGACGCTGCGCATCGTGGCGGGATTGATTGCACCGGACGAAGGCCAGGTCCGGGTGGACGGAATCGATGTCGGCCAGGAGCCGCGCCGTGCGCTTGCGCGCATGGGCGTGCTCAGCGACGCGCGAGGACTGTACCCGCGCCTGACGGCGCGCGAGAACATCGTCTACTACGGTCGACTGCATGGCATGAAGGATCAGGATGCCGTGGCGCGGGCCGAAGTGCTGGCCCGGATGCTGGAGATGACGCCGCTGCTGGATCGGCGCACCGACGGCTTCAGCCAGGGCGAGCGCATGAAGACCGCCCTGGCACGGGCACTGGTGCACGACCCGGCCAACATCATCCTCGACGAACCCACGAATGGGCTCGATGTGCTGGCCACCCGCTCGCTGCGGGAGTCACTGCGGCGATTGCGCGACGACCATGGCAAGTGCATCGTGTTTTCGACCCACATCATGCAGGAGGTCGAGCGGCTGTGTGACCAGGTCGTGGTGGTGGCGCATGGCCGCACCATCGCCCAGGGGACGGTTGCGGAGCTCGGGGCACGCACCGGCCTGGCCGACTTCGAGGAGACCTTCGTGCAGCTGGCCTTTTCGGCTGACGAGCGGGCGGCCGGGGTGTCGTCGTGATGGCGGGGGCGTGGATCGTCTATCGCAAGGAGCTGATCGATGCCCTGCGCGACCGGCGGACCTTGCTGATGGTGCTGCTGAGTTCGGTCGCGATCGGGCCGCTCGTGCTGGTGCTGATCTCCTCGCTCGTGTCGGGCATCGAGAGCCGAGCCGAGGCGCGCGAAGTGGTCGTCCAGGGTATCGAGCACGCGCCCACGTTGCGCAACTACCTGGAACGACAGACCTATTCGATCAAGCCGGCGCCGGCCGACTTCGAGCGCCTACTGAAGGACAACAAGCTCGGCGAGCCGGTGCTGCTGATCGGCGCGCAGTTCGAGGCCGAACTGGTGCGCGGCCAGGTGCCCGTGGTGGAGGTGGTGGGAAGCAGCGCCAATCCTCGCGCCCAAGGCAGTACCGGCCGCCTGCTGCGTCTGCTGGATGGCTACAACCGCGAGTCGGCGATGTTGAAACTCGCCGTGCGTGGCGTGTCGCCGCAAGCCCTCGAGGCCATCCAGGTCGAGGAGCGCGACGTCGCCAACCCGGCGGCGCGGGCGGCCCAGCTGGCCACCATGGTCCCGTTCTTCGTCCTCATGGCTGTCATGTACGGGGCCCTCAACGCCGCCCTCGACAGCACTGCCGGCGAGCGAGAACGCGGTTCTCTCGAGCCATTGCTGATGAACCCTCCGGCGCGTGTGGCGCTGGTGCTGGGCAAGTGGGGGGCGGTCGCGACCGTGGGCATGCTCATCGCGGTTTTGAGCTGCTTCAGCTTCCTGCCCGGGCAATGGCTGCTGCGCAGTGAGGCACTGGCGGCCCTGTTTCAGTTCGGATGGCGTGAGGCGCTTGCCTTCGTCGCACTGCTGCTGCCGCTCGCGGGAGCCTTGTCCGCCGTGCTGATGGCCATCGCCATTCGATGCAGAACGTTCAAAGAGGCCCAGGCCAATGCCACGATGGTGGTGCTGGGCGTGTCACTGCTGCCGCTGGTCACGGTGTTCAATCAGGAGGGTGAAGCGCCGTGGCATCTGTGGGTGCCTGCGCTGGCGCAGATCACGTTGATGGGGCGCGTGCTCAAGGGCGAGTCGCTGAACCTGCCCGATGCCGTCCTGCCTGTAGTGGTCAGCGCCGTGATCGCCGGGGCCTGCGTGCTCCTACGTTGCGCGCGTGTTGCGCCACGCCGCACTCAAGTGAGCCCTAGTTGAGCCCGGCGCTCAGCGCTCGCTCGACCTCTCCTTGCCACGGGAGGACGCGGACCATCTCGTTCAGAAAGCGAACCGATTCCAGCGCGGTGAGCACTTCGCCCTGGTGGCCCACGAGCCGCAGATTGGAAACCACCGACATCGGATCGGCCATGGCCACCACGCCGCGCGAGATCTGGACCCAGTCCCAGGCCACACCGGCTTCGCCGTCGTCGGCGCTGCCGCCCCAGATGGTCTGGCCCGCCGTGCGCATCATTCGGTCACCCGGGAACGTGATTCGTGTACAAAGGTGCTGAAATTGCCAATGTGGCTCGCGTCCTGCCTGCCACAATAGTGGTGGCCATGCGCGCAGCGACCACGGAGCCACCGGCAGCGATGCGAAGGCCTCTGAAGTTGAAATGGATGTTTGCATGAAGAGCAGTTTCGGCCGCGGCGGACGTTATGAAAGCTGTAAGCCCTGTCAGGGCCGAGCAGGAGGCGCGTCGCGCCGCTCCTAGAGGGTAGTCGAGCCAATGCTGCCTGGGGGTTACTCCGACGTTCTGGACGCGAGGGACCGTGACGAGTTCCTCAACGCGATCGTGCGCTTCGCAAAACAGCTTGGATTCGAGACGGTCTCCGCAATGACGGTGGTCGATCACGGGCTGGGTCGCAGTGAGTTCATCACGGTCGACAACACGCCGCAGAGCTGGGTCGAGAGTTTTGTCGACGCCGGCGCGGGCAAGCGCGATCCCGTGCAACAACATTGCAAGCGGCAGACCGTTCCGATCATCTGGGACCAGAGCACCTACATCGCGGGTGGCGCGATCGACCTGTGGGAGCACCAGGCGCACTACGGATTCAATACCGGCATCGCGATGGCGCTGCACCTGCCGGAGGGCCGCCATTTCCAGATCGGGGTCGACCGGGATCAGGCCCTACCCGCCAATGTGGACGAGTTGCAACGGGTCGTCGCCGACCTTCAGCTGTTCGCGGTTCATGCACAAGAGGCTGCCGTCCGCTTGTTGCTGCCTGACGCTGATCAAGTCGAACGGCCCGCGCTGACGCCGCGCGAAGTCGAGGCCTTGAACTGGACGATGGAGGGCAAGACGGCCTGGGAGGTCGGCAAGATCCTGGGTATCAGCGAACGAACCGCGGTGCTCCACGTGAACAACGCCATGCACAAACTGGGTTGCGTCAGCAAACATCAGGCGGTCTTGAAGGCCCTGAGGCTCGGGCTGATCCACTGAGTCCCTGCCGCCCGCGGGCTGCAACCTGTAAGACATGACAGTATCCCGCGCGGTGTCGCGCTGCTCGAATGGACCTGTCCGCGCAAAGCGCGCAGGAATCCTGGCAACAAAATGACACCCCGTAGGAGATCCATCATGAATGAGCTTTCTACTCGCAATGACGCGCCCCTCGAACTCAGTGCAGAGCAACTGGAGTTGGTTTCCGGGGGTACACCCCGTGGCACCTGGTCCGAGCAGCAAAGCACCCCGCGCGGCACTTGGTCCGAAGAGCAGAGCAGCACCCCGCGCGGCACCTGGTAGATCGACTGGTCATTGCCGAAGGGCGCCTGGTGATGTGCCTTTCAGCATCTTGACGCGCTAAGTCCCTCCAAGGACACTCGTTCGCGTCGGCGGGCTGGGCTCACGCTCGGCCCGTTTTTTTATCACTACGGGACCTGATGACACCGCTATTCAGGCCCGAGGCGGTTCGGGCACAACAGCAGCTGTGGCTGGGCCAGGTCCAGATCGCACGCCCACTGTCCTTGTCCTGGCTGGTGGCCGCGGTCACCGTGTTGGCGTTGGCGACCGGGGCCTTTCTGGCTCTTGGCCAGTACACGCGCAAGGCGCAGGTCAGTGGCGTCCTGGTTCCCGATCGGGGGCTGATCCGCATGGTGCCGACGGCACCTGGCACGGTGCTGGAACGCCATGTTGACGAGGGCCAGCGCGTACGCGCGGGTGATCTGCTGTTCGTCCTGGCGCAAGACCGCGACGATCGTGACGATGCGGTACAGGCGGAACTGCGGCGCAACGTGCTGGCACGGCAACGAAGTCTCGCCCAAGTTTCCGGGCAGCAGCGGGCATTGGCCGACGCACGCACGCAGACGCTGGACCGGCGGCTGTCGGCCCTGGACAGTGAAGCCGCGCGACTTGACGTCGAGCTCACGATTCACCAGCGTCGGCAGGAACTTGCCAAACAGGCCCAGGCGCGGCTAGCGGCGTTGCAGCGACAGGCTTTCGTGTCGCCCGCGCAACTGCAGGCCAAGGACGAAGAAGTGCTCGCGTTGGAAGCGCAGTTCGAACAACTGGAGCGCCAGCGGCAGACACTCCAGCGCGAACGCGAGCAGATCGACGGCGAGCGGCGCGAGATCCCGCTCGCACTCGCAGGCACGATGGGCGCCCTCGAGCGCGAGCAGGCCGAATTGGCGCGCGAGCAGACGATTCAGGAGGGGGTTCGCCGGATTCAGGTTCGAGCGCTGCAGGATGGCGTCGTCAGCGCAGTGCTGGCGGAGCCCGGTCAGGTGCTTGCCGCACCGATGGCGCTGGCCACCTTGGTGCCGGCGGGCTCGATCGCTGCAGGCGCAGCTCTTTGCTCCGAGCCGGGCCATGGGCTTCATCAAGCCCGGACAGGTCGTGCGCCTTCGGTTCGAGGCCTACCCGTACCAGAAGTACGGGCACCGGGCAGGCCGGGTGCTGCAGGTCTCGCGGGTCCCGCTGTCCGCGCCCGAACTGGCCCTTCACGCGGGCCTGGCCAGCGCCAGCGAGCCCATGTTCCGCATCACGGTGACGCTCGATCCGGCCGGGGCGGCGCAGGAATCGCTGTCGTTGAGTGCCGGCATGCGACTCACGGCTGACGTGCAGTTGGAGCGAAGGCGATTGATCGAGTGGCTGTTCGCGCCGATTCTTGGCCTGGAGGACCGACTCTGAAGCGCGTGCCCGTGATTCTGCAGACCGAGGCCGCCGAGTGCGGACTGGCCTGTCTGGCCATGGCGGCCTCGGCGTCAGGATTGCAGACGGACCTGCCGACGCTGCGTCGGCGCTTCTCGCTCTCGCTCAAAGGCCTGACGCTGGCGGACCTGGTCCGCATGGCCGGGGAACTTGGATTGCAGGGACGTGCGCTGCGCGCCGAGCTCGAGCATCTTCCGCAGTTGCGTCTGCCCTGCATCCTGCACTGGGATCTGAACCACTTCGTGGTGCTGGTGGCGGTGCGCGGCGACCGCGTGGTCATCCATGATCCTGCGCGCGGACTGCGCAAGATGAATGCATGACGAGCTCTCGAAACACTTCACGGGGGTTGCGCTCGAGCTGAGCCCGACGCCGGAGTTCCGGCCGCGAATCGAACGCCAGCGGGTGACGCTTGCGCAGCTGATCGGTCCGGTTTCGGGCCTTCGGCGCTCGCTTGCGCAGATCGCGCTGCTGGCGGTCGGGCTCGAGTTCTTCCTGCTGTTGTCGCCCTTCCTGCTGCAATGGGTGGTTGACGACGTGCTGGTGACCGGTGACCGGGACCTCCTTGTCACCCTGGGGATCGGGTTCGGCCTGCTGGTGCTGCTTCAGACCGTGACCGCCGCAGCGCGATCGTGGGCCGTGCTGGTGCTGTCTGCATCGCTCAATGTGCAATGGGCGTCCAATATCTTCGCCCACCTGCTGCGGCTGCCGTTGTCGTGGTTCGAGAAGCGCCATGCAGGCGACGTGTGGTCACGTTTTGGCGCGGTGCAGCAGATCCAGCAAACCCTGACCACGAGCTTCGTCGAGGCCCTGCTCGATGGTGCGATGGTGGTTCTTGCGCTGGCCCTGATGGTGGTCTACAGCGGGGTGCTGACTTCGATCGCCGGGGCAGCCGTGTTGCTGTACGGGCTCTTGCGCTGGTCGTTGTTCCGACCCTTGCGCAATGCCAGCGAGGAACTGCTGGTTCAACAGGCGCGCCAGGCCAGTCACTTCCTGGAGTCGCTGCGTGGCATCCAGGCCATCAAACTGCTCAACGCGCAGCCGGATCGGCGATCGAGATTCGCCAGTCTGGTGGTCGATGCGACCAACGCGGACGTGGTCGGGCGTCGATTGCATTTGTGGTTCTCGGTCGCGCAGCGCCTGCTGTTCGGGCTCGAACGTGTCGCGGTCGTGTGGGTGGGTGCGCTGCTGGTGCTGGATCAGCAACTGAGCATCGGCATGCTGTTCGCGTTCTTCGCCTACAAGGAGCTCTTCGTGCTTCGTTGCGGCGCCTTGATCGACAAGGGGATCGAACTGCGCATGCTGCGTCTGCAGGGGGAGCGCCTGGCCGACATCGCACTGTCGACGCCGGAGGATGCGCTCGACAACGGCGCGGGAACGGTGCCGGCGCAGGCGTCGATCGAACTGCGAAATGTGTCGTTTCGCTATTCGGATGGCGAGCCGGAAGTGCTGCGTGGTCTGAACCTGCGCATCGAGGCGGGGGAGTCGGTGGCCATCGTCGGGCCGTCGGGCTGCGGCAAGACGACATTGTTGAAGTTGATCGTCGGGTTGCACCGACCGACCCAGGGAGAGATCCTGATCGGCGGTGTGCCCCTGGCGCAGGTCGGGCTCTCAGCCTGGCGTCAGTGCGTGGGGACGGTCATGCAGGAGGAGCCGCTGTTCTCGGGTTCCGTCGCGGACAACATCGGGTTCTTCGACCCGCAGCTGGACCAGGAGGCCATCGAGGCGTGCGCGCGCCGTGCCTGCGTCCACGACGACATCCAGGCCATGCCGATGGGATACCAGACGCTCATCGGCGACATGGGTCAGGCGATGTCCGGCGGGCAGAAGCAGCGCATCCTGCTCGCGCGCGCCCTGTACCGCGAGCCGAAGGTCCTGCTGCTCGACGAGGCCACGAGCTCGCTCGATGTCGAGTGCGAACATGACATCAACGAGGCCGTACGCCACTTGTCGCTGACCCGGGTCATCGTCGCGCACCGGCCGCAGACGATTGCCTCGGCGGCGCGTGTCGTACGACTGCACGCCGGGCGCGTGGTCGACGATCCGCCCAGTGAAGGTCTCCAGACCCCGTAGCCGGCGGTCAGGCGCATGCCCTGCGTCGCGCTGGCGGTGGGTGCTCAGGTACCGGGTCGGGCCGCGTGGAGATCTCGAGTATTGACAGATATGTGAGCGCAAACTCCCTGGAATGCCCACACATGTCTTGCGACGGTTGGAGGGTGCGGCAGACATCAGGCCGCGACGGACTTGCGAACAGCGAGCACCGCAGCGCGCCATCGAGATGTGGGCAGGGCAGGCCGGCAGGTTTGCCGAGCGGCATTCCAGGCAGTGGTGAACTGATGGACGGGGCGATGCAACAGGCCGCGCAGCCGGGGCGACATTCCATGATCGGGGAATTATCGGCGCGTCGACGCCAGTCTTCGTAAAATTGACCATGGGCATTCCGACTGGTTCTCTCGTGCAACACCCGCAGCGGTTCGACGTCATCGTGGTCGGAGGCGGCCACGCAGGCACCGAGGCGGCGCTGGCCGCGGCCCGCATGGGTTGCGCAACCTTGCTGCTGACCCACAACATCGAGACCCTGGGCCAGATGAGCTGCAACCCGTCAATCGGCGGAATCGGAAAGGGGCATCTGGTCAAGGAGATCGATGCGCTGGGCGGCGCGATGGCGGCCGCAACGGATGAAGCGGGCATTCAGTTCCGGATCCTGAACGGGTCGAAGGGGCCGGCGGTGCGGGCCACGCGGGCGCAGGCGGACCGTGTGCTCTACCGAGCAGCGATCCGACGCCGACTGGAGAACCAGCCCAATCTGTGGCTGTTTCAGCAAGCCGTGGACGATCTCGTGATCGAAGGCGACCGTGTGGTCGGGGCGGTCACGCAAGCGGGTGTGCATTTCCGGGGGAGGGCTGTCGTGGTGACCGCGGGCACCTTCCTCGACGGACGCGTGCATATCGGGCTCCAGAACCACAGTGCCGGTCGCGCAGGCGATCCACCGGCCATCAGCTTGTCTGCGCGCCTGAAGGAACTCAAGCTGCCTCAGGGCAGACTCAAGACCGGCACGCCACCGCGACTGGATGGTCGAACGATCGACTTCACCAAACTCGAGGCCCAGCCTGGCGACATGTCGCCAGTGCCGGTGTTCAGTTTCCTCGGCCGGGCCGAGCAGCACCCGCGCCAGCTGCCTTGCTGGATCACGCACACCAACGAACGCACGCACGACATCATCCGCAGCGGGTTCGACCGCAGCCCGATGTTCACCGGAGCAATCGACGGGGTCGGGCCGCGCTATTGCCCCAGCATCGAGGACAAGGTCAACCGGTTCGCGGACAAGGACTCGCACCAGATCTTCCTCGAGCCCGAGGGACTCACGACGCATGAGATCTATCCCAATGGCATCTCGACGTCCTTGCCATTCGATGTCCAGTTGGCAGCCGTGCAGTCGATGCTTGGCCTGGAGCGTGCGCATATCCTGCGGCCGGGCTACGCGATCGAGTACGACTACTTCGATCCGCGCGCGCTGCGATCGAGTTTCGAGACGCGCGCCATTGGAGGCCTGTTCTTTGCCGGTCAGATCAATGGCACGACCGGCTATGAGGAGGCGGCCGCGCAGGGCCTGTTCGCCGGGGCCAATGCGGCACTGCAGGTGACCGGGCGCGAGGCCTGGTTGCCTGGGCGCGACCAGGCCTATCTGGGGGTGCTGGTCGACGACCTGATCACCAAGGGCGTGACCGAGCCCTATCGCATGTTCACGAGCCGCGCCGAGTATCGGTTGCAGCTGCGTGAGGACAATGCCGACCTGCGCCTGACGGAGTTCGGAAGATCGATCGGGCTGGTCGACGATGAACGCTGGGAAGCGTTCAGCCGCAAGCGCGACGCAATCGCGGCTGAGATGGAGCGCCTGCGCTCGACCTGGGTTCGGCCACAGACGGTGTCGGCCGCGGATTCCGTGCGGCTGCTTGGCAAGTCACTTGAGCGTGAGCACTGCCTGTCCGATCTGCTGCGCCGGCCGGGCGTGACGTTCGAGACCGTGGCGGCGCTGGACGCCATCGCGCACCCGCAGACTGCCGTTTCACGTGAAACATTGCAGTCCCGCCTGGGTACCAGCGCCGCAGACACGGTGATCGAACAGGTCGAGATCGGCATCAGGTACGCGGGGTACATCGATCGGCAGCGAGACGAAGTCGAGCGCGCGGCACACTTCGAGAACCTGAAACTGCCGGCCGAGTTCGACTACCTGCGAGTCAACGCCTTGTCGATCGAGGCCCGCCAGAAGCTCAGTCTTCATCGACCCGATACCTTGGGGCAGGCCTCGCGCATATCCGGCATCACACCCGCCGCGATCTCCCTGCTGTTGGTGCATTTGAAGAAGGGTCGATTCCGCGGCTTTGCCAGCGCCGGCATCGACGCGTCGCATCCCGAGCATGACGCCGCTGCCTGAGCGCGCTCCCGACACGCTGAGTTCGGGTGCGGACTTGCAGGCCGATGCGGCGAGCATGGGTTGCCAGCTGGAAGCGGATGCCGCCGATCGGCTGTTGCGCTTCAGGGCCATGCTGGTTCGCTGGAACCGCGTCTACAACTTGACCGCGGTGCGCGACCCGCAGGCCATGTGGTCCCAGCACCTGCTTGACAGCCTGTCCGTCGTTGCTCCGCTCGAGCGCTTCGCACAAGGCAAGCGCCTGCGCTTGCTCGATGTGGGCAGTGGGGGTGGCCTGCCCGGCGCAGTGCTGGCCATTGCACGCCCGGCGTGGACCGTGGTCAGCGTGGACGCGGTGGCCAAGAAGGCGGGGTTCGTCCGTCAGGTGTCAATCGAACTCGATCTGCCCAACCTGCACGCTCAGCACCACCGGGTGGAGTCGCTCGCCCCGCAAGCGGCCGACGTGATCGTCTCGCGGGCATTCGCGAGCCTGGCCGATTTTGTCAGCCTGACGCACAGCCATCTTGCCGCCTCCGGCGTCTGGGTGGCGATGAAGGGACGCCGACCGGACGAGGAAATCGCGGATCTGGATGCGACGGCGGTCACGGTGTTCCACGTGGAACGTCTGACCGTGCCTGATTTGCAGGCCGAACGCCACCTGATCTGGATGCGTCCCGCCTAAACTGCGATACGCTCGATCGCCCCGTTCACCCGGAGAATTTCATGTTCGGCATCGCCGACTATGGCGCCTTCTGTGTCGCCATTCTTGTCTTCCTTGCGCTGCCGGGCCCCGGCACTTTCGCCTTGCTCACTTCGACCGCCAAGGGCGGGTTGCGTGCAGGGGCGGCGGCCACTTTGGGAGTCATCGCGGGTGACCAGGTGCTGCTGTGGCTGGCTGTCGGCGGGGTGGCCGCGATCCTGGCCGCGAACCCGGTGTGGTTCCAGGCCGTCCAGTACGCGGGCGCGGCCTATCTGGTCTGGATCGGCGTGCGATTGATCTTTGCCGCGCCGGGCGCGGCTCCGCCGGTGCGAATCGCCCCCAGGCACTACGCCCGCCAGGCATTTCTCATCACCTTGCTGAACCCGAAGGCCATCGTTTTCTACATGGCCTTCTTCCCGCTCTTCATCGACCGCGAACATCACCAGGGCGCGCTGACATTCGCCGCCATGGCGGCCACCATCGCAGTCATCACGGCGGCCTACGCGATGACCTTGTGTGCCTTTGCGCGTGCGATCAGTGCCCGGATCAGATCGCACAGCCGCATCGCGCGCGGGCTCGAGCGGCTGGCGGGCCTGTTCCTGGTCGGCTTCGGAATTCGCTTGGGGACTCAATGAACAGCGCCCGCATCTTCTGCATCGCCAACCAGAAAGGCGGCGTCGGCAAGACCACCACCACGGTCAACCTGGCGGCAGGTCTGGCGCAGATCGGCCAGCGCGTGCTGGTCGTCGATCTCGATCCACAAGGCAACGCCACGATGGGTTCGGGTGTGGACAAGCGGTCACTCACTTGCACCGTCTATGACGTGCTTCTGGAATCGGCAAACATCGCCGAAGCGCGCGCCCGCAGTCCCAAGGGCGGCTACGACGTGCTTGGCGCGAACCGTGAACTGGCTGGCGCCGAGGTCGAACTGGTCCATCTGGAGCGGCGCGAGCGGCGCTTGCGCCTTGCACTGCAAGCGGTGGCGACCGAGTACGACTTCGTCCTGGTCGACTGTCCTCCATCGCTGAGCCTGTTGACGCTCAACGGGCTGTGCGCAGCCCATGGTGTCGTGGTGCCGATGCAGTGCGAGTACTTCGCGCTCGAAGGGCTGTCGGACCTCGTCAACACGATCAAGCAGGTGCATGCCAATCTGAACCGTGATCTCGAGATCATCGGACTGCTGCGTGTGATGTTCGACCCGCGCATCACCTTGCAGCAGCAGGTCAGCGAGCAGCTGAAAGCGCACTTCGGAGCGAAGGTGTTCGACAGCGTGATCCCACGCAACGTGCGCCTGGCCGAAGCGCCCAGCTACGGACAGCCGGGCGTCGTCTTCGACCCGGCATCCAAAGGCGCGCAAGCCTTCATGGAATTCGCCCAGGAGATGGTGCGGCGCATGGCCAAGCCAGTGCCGGCGTGAGCGACGAAGCACTGGCGCGGCGCGTCGAAGACGCCGGGCTCAACGCCAGTGCGCCGCCCCAGCAACGCCTGCTCGACGGCTGGCTCATGCGCCTGTCGCCCGGCAAGGCCAAGCGTGCGCGCTGCATCAACGCCCTGGCGCCAGGGCATCTGCCGTTGACCGAACGCCTGCTGCTGGCGCGGCAGGCATTTCATGACGCCGGGCTTCCCATCATCGTCCGCATCACGCCGTTCACGCAGCCGGCCTCATTGGATTCGGACCTGGCCCGCGAAGGCTGGTGTCGATTCGACGACACCAGGGTCATGCTCTGGCCGCGGTTCCAGGTCGAAGAAGCACCTGCATTGAGGCCAGAACCGGTGGACAGCGAGGCCTTCGCCTGGGCAGTCGGCGAGCTGCGCGGCTCGCCGCCGCCGCATCGGCAGGCGCATGCCGAGCGCCTGCGCCACTCACCCGTCGCGTACCAGGGCTTCGTCGTGCGACAGGATGGGCGTCTGGCGGCGTGCGGCCAGTTCGCCCGCGAATCGGACCTGGTCGGCCTGTACGACGTGCATACCGCGCCGGAAATGCGTCGACAGGGTCTGGCCACCGGCCTGTGCCGGTGGTTGCTCCGCCAAGCCGCGCAAGAAGGCGCCCGTCATGCCTACCTGCAGGTGGAGGGGGACAACGCACCCGCTCGCAAGCTGTACCAGCGGCTCGGGTTCGAGGATGTCTATGCCTACCACTACCGCACGCCGGACGCCGGCGTGGTCTAGCGCTAGCTAGAGACCCAGGCCCTCGTCGATGCCGAGGTGGACGTTCATCGACTGCACGGCCGCGCCGCTCGCGCCCTTGCCAAGGTTGTCGAGGCGCGAGATGAGCAGCACCTGCGAATCATTGGCAAAGACGAACAGGTCGGCGTGGTTGCTGTCGTTGTCGGCCTGGACATCGAAGAAGCCGCTTTCCAGCGTGGACGCGTCGCGCAACGGCATGACGCGCACAAAGCGCTCGCCTTCATAGCGCGCGGCGAGCGCGGCGTGGACGGTCTCCGGCGTGGTCCCGGGGGCCAGTTGCGACAGATGCAGCGGCACCTGCACCGCCAGGCCCTTGTAGAAGTTGCCGACCATGGGGACGAACATCGGGGTCGCCGTCAGCCCGGTGTGCGCCATCATTTCCGGCACATGCTTGTGGGTCAGCGTCAGTGCGTAGGGGCGTGGGGCGTCCAGCGCCGGGTCGCCGCCGGCCTGGTATTGCTCGATCATCTTCTTGCCGCCACCCGAGTAGCCGGTGATCGAGGTCGCGCTCAACGGCAGGTCCTTCGGCACCAGCCCGGCATCGACGAGCGGGCGCAGCGCCAGGATGAATGCGCTGGCGTGGCAGCCGGGGTTGGAGATCCGACGCGTCCTGCGAATCGCGTCGCGCTGGCCGGGCGCCAGTTCAGGCAGGCCGAAGACCCAGCCTGGCGCCGTGCGGTGCGCGGTGCTGGCGTCGATCAGGCAGGTCTTCTCGCTTGTCACCATGAAGGCGGCTTCGCGTGCGGCAACATCGGGCAGACAGAGAAACGCCACATCGGCCGAATTGAGCATCCGGGCGCGTTCACCAGCGTCCTTGCGCTTGTCGGGATCGATGCGCAGGACTTCAACGTCACCGCGCGTGGCCAGCACCTCGTGGATGCGCAGCCCCGTCGTGCCTTCCTGTCCGTCGACGAACACCTTGTGCGCCATCACCCGTTCCTTGGTCGAGAATCGAGTCCTGAGGATATCCGATGCCACCCAACGTCTACTTGTTGCCAGGTTGGCAGGACTCCGGTCCTGACCATTGGCAGACCCACTGGGAACGCGATTTCGGCGACCGGCGGGTCGAGCAGGACGACTGGTGGCAGCCGCGCCGGGGTGACTGGATGGCGCGGCTGGAAGAGGTGCTGCTCGCCGACGGGCGGTCCGCGGCCGCGCCGGCGGTCCTGGTCGCCCACAGCCTGGGCTGCCATCTCGTGGCCGCCTGGGCCGCCCACTCGAAGCACGCAGCGTGCGTGGCGGCAGCGTTGCTGGTCGCGCCGCCCGACACCGCGCGTCAGGATCTGCCGCCGCAACTGAGCGGCTGGCGCGCCACGGTGAGCAAGAGGCTTCCCTTTGCGGCCATTGCCGTGCTGAGCCGGGACGATCCTTTCGGGGCCTTCGACCGCACCCATGTCATGGCCGAGGGCTGGGGCGCGCAGGTCGTCGACCTGGGGCTGCGCGGGCACATCAACGGTGACTCGGGTCTCGGCGCATGGCCGCAGGGGCGGGCGCTTCTGTCGGATTGGATGGCTTGAGCATGGAGCGTCCCTGGGTCAGCCTCGGGCTCAGGTCGCTGCTGTGCGCCGCGCTGAGCGCCCCGCTGTGGCACTACCTCGGGCCCGTGGCGGCGTTGCCGACGGTCGCGATGTGGGGCTTCATGCTGGCCGAGCCCCTGATGGGTGTGACGGGGGACCTCGTGCGGCGCCTGAAGGCTGCCGCCTACCGGGATGTCGATGGCAGCTACTACGTCCATGCGGGCCAAATGATCGAAATCCTGGAGACCGACGCGGCGCGCTGGCTGCGCGTGGCCCAGGTGCAGCGCCTGCTCGGAAGCAAGTACGCGAGAACAGGTCTTTGCGCGCCGATTCGGTCCCGAGCATGTGCTCCAAGGTCGGCGCGGGCGCTGGTTCGTGCGCGACGAAATCCTGCTCGACTACCTCGAACGTTCGCCACGCGCCCTCGATGCGCGGCGAAACGGGCTGCGCCTGTTCGTGCAGCGCGAAGTCATGGACCCGCACCGCAGGCGCCACCGGATGCAAACGGGCGAACCCGAATAGCCGCCACAATCACGCCATGGCAACCAAGAAACCCAAGGGCCTCGGACTCGGCCTGGAAGCGCTGCTCGGCCCCAAGGTCAGCGACAGTGCGGCCAACGGCGGCGAGCCGACGACCCTCCGACTCGATCGTCTGCAGCCCGGCAAATACCAGCCGCGCACGCGGATGGACGAAGGCTCGCTGTACGAACTGGCAGAGAGCATCCGCAGCCAGGGCGTGATGCAGCCGGTGCTCGTGCGCCCCGTTGAATCGGGCCAATACGAGATCATCGCGGGCGAACGTCGCGTCCGTGCCGCCCGCCTGGCCGGGCTCGACGAGATCCCGGTGCTCGTCAAAGTGGTGCCCGACGAGGCCGCAGCCGTGATGGCGCTGATCGAGAACATCCAGCGCGAGGATCTGAACCCACTTGAAGAAGCGCAAGGTTTGAAGCGGCTGGTAGACGAGTTTGCGCTCACTCACGAACAAGCTGCCCAGGCTGTCGGGCGCTCGCGCAGCGCAGCGACGAACCTGTTGCGGCTGCTCAACCTGGCCGCGCCGGTGCAGCAGATGTTGATGGCCGGCGACCTCGACATGGGGCACGCACGCGCTTTGCTGACGCTGTCCGGGGCACAGCAGATCACCGCTGCCAGCGAGGTTGCGGCCAAAGGGCTGAGCGTGCGCCAGACTGAAAAGCTGGCGACCCGCGTGGCCGCCGGCGGTGGGCGTCAGGCGACCTTGCTGCGCGTCCACCAGGACAAGCCCCGCGATCTGCAACGGCTGGAGGCCCTGCTCGCCGACCGGTTCGCGGCGGCGGTGGACATCCGTGTCAAGAAGCGCACGGCGCGCGGCGAGCAAGGCGAGATCGCGATCGCCTTCGACTCGCTCGACGAACTCAACGGCTTGCTCGAGAAACTGGGCGTCGCCGGCGCCTGAGGCAAGAGGCGCCGATGTCTTCGCACATCACGCTGCGCCAGTTCCGCTACTTCATCGCCGTGGCCGAAAGTGGGTCGGTCGCCGCGGCGTCGCGCATGCTCGCGATTGCCCAGAGCGCGGTCACCAAGAGCTTGCAGGACCTGGAAGACGAACTTGGTCAGACGCTGTTCGAGCGCAGCTCGCGCGGCATGATGCTGACGCCCCAGGGCCACCGCTTCCTGACCAGTGCGCGCAAGGTGATCGGTGCAGTGGCCGAGGCTACGCGGCTGCATCGTGCCGACGAGACCTCCGAACTGGTCGGCCGCCTCAATGTCGGCGTCACGAGCCTGGTGGCTGGCTACTACCTGAGCGAACTGTTGACCCGGTTTCGGCGCAACGGTCCTGCGGTCGACGTCCAGGTGACCGAGGAGACTCCGCCGTTCCTTGAGCATCTGCTGATCAACGGAGAGCTCGACGTGGCCATCATGGTCAGCAATGTGCTCGAAGAGCCGCAGGCGCTGATCTCCGAAACGCTGACCCGCAGCCCGAACCGAGTCTGGCTCGCGTCCGACCACCCGCTGGCATTGCGCGACGAAGTGACGCTCGCCGACTGCGCCGGCTACGACCAGATCGTGCTCGACGCCGATCGCATCGACGACCTGATGCGCGCCGCGTGGGCGCGCCATCATCTCAAGGTGCGCCCGCTGTTGAAGACCTCGTCGCTGGAAGCCGTGCGCTCACTTGTCGGCGCAGGGGCGGGCATCGCGGTGTTGCCCGACTTCCTCTATCGCCCCTGGACGCTGGACGCAGAACATGTCGACGTGCGCCCGCTGCGCGACGAATTGCCGACAGTCGATGTTGGCCTGGTCTGGCGCCGCGGGCTCGCGCTCAAGCCGGCAGCGGCGGAGTTCATCGAGGTCGCGCGCGAGCAGTCGCGCACACGCTCGCTCAGAGCTTGATCATGACGTGGCGAGGGACGGTGTAGTCCTCCAGCGCGTACAGGCTCAGGTCCTTGCCATAGCCACTGCTCTTCAGGCCGCCGTGCGGCATTTCGTTGACGAGCATGAAGTGGGTGTTGATCCAGGTGCAACCGTATTGCAGTCGGCGCGCGACCTGCATCGCCCGCCCCACGTCCTGCGTCCACACCGACGACGCCAGACCATAGTCGCTGTCGTTGGCCCATGCCACGGCCTGATCGGTGTCGGTGAACCGTGTCACGCTGACGACCGGGCCGAAGACCTCGCGCCGGACGATTTCGTCGTCCTGGCGCGCGCCGGCAATCACCGTTGGTTCGTAGAAGAAGCCGCCGCCGGCGCGCAGCTTGCCGCCGGCCGTGACTTCCATGTGGCCGGCCATCTGCGCGCGCTCGACGAAACTGGCGACGCGGTTGCGCTGCCGGTCGCTGATCAGCGGGCCGATCTCTGCGCCTTCCTCATCCTGCAGGCCGACCTTGATCGACTTCACCGCGCTCGACAGGTCGGCGACCAGCTTGTCGTGGATCTTCGCGCCGGCGTAGACGCGGCAGGCGGCAGTGCAGTCCTGACCGGCGTTGTAGTAGCCGAAGGTGCGCAAGCCGTCGACAACCGAATCCAGGTCGGCATCGTCGAACACGATCACCGGCGCCTTGCCGCCAAGCTCGAGGTGGGTTCGCTTGAGGGTGGCGCTGGCGGCCTGCAGGATCTTGCGGCCCGTGGAGACGTCCCCGGTCAGGCTGACCATCGCGACATCCGGATGCTCGACGAGCGGTTGACCGACGGTGGCGCCACGGCCGGTGATCACGTTGAAGACGCCCTTCGGAAAGATGTCGGCGGCCACGCGAGCCAGCCACAGTGCGGTCAGGGGGGTCTGTTCGCTGGGCTTGAGCACCACCGTATTGCCCGCTGCCAGCGCCGGGGCCGACTTCCATGCGGCCATCATCAACGGGTAGTTCCAGGGCGCGATGGAACCCACCACCCCGACCGGATCGCGCCGGATCATGCTGGTGTGGCCGGCCAGATACTCGCCGGCCAGCGGCCCTGTCAAGGTGCGGCAGGCGCCGGCGAAAAACCGGAAGGCGTCGGCGACGGCCGGGATCTCATCGCCCAGCGCACGGGCGTAGGGCTTGCCGCAGTTGAGCGACTCGAGCCGCGCGAAGGTCTCGGCATGGGCCTCGATCGCATCGGCCAGCTTCAGCAGCATGCGCGAGCGCTCCATCGGCGTGGTCTCGCGCCAGGCGTCGAACGCGCGGCGCGCCGCCGACACGGCCTTGTCCAGCTGCTCCGCCGACGCCTCCGGCACTTCGACCAGAAGCGCGCCGGTGGACGGGTTCAGGACCCGCTCGGCCTCGCCTTCGCCGGTGACGAAGGCGCCGTCGATGAACAGTTCGGTGGGCAGGGTCGGATTCATTGCAGCACTCCTTAGCGGGGGCCCGGCTCGTTCGACCGGGTGAGGGTGTAGGCCAGCAGGATCGGCACGAACGTCAACGCGATGATCACCACCGCGACGACGTTGGTCACCGGCCGCTGGCGAGGCCGGATCAGCTCCTGCAGCATCCAGATCGGCAGGGTGGTCTGCTGGCCGGCGGTGAAGGTGGTCACGATGACCTCGTCGAAGGACAACGCGAAGGCCAGCAGTGCGCCTGCCAGCAGTGCCGAACCGAGCTGGGGCAGGATCACGTAGCGAAGGGTCTGGAAGCCGTCTGCGCCCAGGTCCATGCTGGCTTCGATCAGGTTCGGATTGAGCCGGCGCAGCCGCGCCACGGCGTTGTTGAAGACCACGACGACGCAGAAGGTTGCGTGGCCGATCACGATGGTCCAGAAGGAGAAGGGGATCTCCAGCGTGTGGTACGCCGAGCGCAAGGCGATGCCGGTGATGACGCCCGGCAATGCGATGGGCAGGATGAACAGCAGCGAGACCGCGTCGCGTCCGAAAAAGCGCGCGCGCGCCAGCGCCGCCGCGGCCAGCGTGCCGAGGATCAGCGCGATGACGGTGCTCCAGGCCGCGATCGAGAAACTGAGCTCGATCGCGGCCCAGACATCCTCGCGCTGCCAGGCCACGCCGAACCAGCGTGTCGTCAGCGCCGGTGGCGGGAAGACGTAGCTCTTGTCCTCGGCGCTGAAGGCGTAGACGACGATCAAGGCCAGCGGAACGTGCAGAAACGCGATCACGGCCCAGGCAGCGGTCTTCAGCAAGGATCTAGAGCGCATCGAAGGCTCCCTGGCGCTTGGCAAACCACAGGTACAGGCCGATGGCCACGATCGGCACCAGCGAGAAGGCCGCGGCGAAGGGCAGGTTGCCGGCCACGCCCTGCTGCCGGTAGATGACCTGACCGATGTAGAGCGTGGAGTCGCCGATGACCTGCGGGATGATGTAGTCGCCCAGCGTCAGGCTGAAGGTGAAGATCGATCCTGCTGCCACGCCCGGCATCGCCAGCGGAAGGATGACGCGCCGAAAGGTGACTCCCGGGCTCGCACCGAGGTCGGCCGAGGCCTCGATCGTGCTGGCCGGAATGCGTTCGATTGCCGCGGCCAGTGGCAGGATCATGAACGGCAGCCACATGTAGACAAAGACGATGAAGGTGCCCAGCGTCGAAAAGCTCAGCGAGGGCCCACCGATCAGCGGCGTCGCCAGCACGACTTCGATCACGCCGGTCATCTGCAGCCGTTCGGCCAGCCAGTGGATGGCGCCTTCCTTGGCCAGCAGCAGCTTCCAGGCGTACAGCCGCACGAGGTAGCTGCTCCACAAGGGCAGCATCACCGCGACAAAGAGCAGCGCACGTGTGGAACCGGTGGCGTGGCGCGCCATCACCAGCGCCACGGGGAAAGCAAGCGCAGTGCAGGTCAATGTCACCACGACGGCCATGCCGATCGAACGCCGCGCGGCGTCGAGGTTGGCCAGCTCCAGCAGTGCAATGAAATTGGACACGCCGACCTCGCGAACCACCTGACCGGTGAAGTCGTCGAGGCGGAAGAACGCGTTGGCCAGCAGCGCAAACAGCGATCCGAGGTAGATGACGCCGAACCACAGCAATGGCGGCGCCAGCAGCGCCAGCAGCAGCAGGCCCCGGCGTGTATAGAGCAGGTCCGATGCCGCCCGGCGAAGCGTGCGTGGCGGCGCCGTCAGCGTGAGTGTGGTCATGGGCTCAAGCCATGCACTGCGCGCGCATCCCAATGCAGATGCACCGCCTGGCCCGCCTCGGGCGCCGGCGCTTCGACGGTCGCCGACAGGTCGACTTGCAGCAGCGCGTCGCCGGCCTCGACCTTGATGCGTGTGAATGCGCCGAAGTACTGGACCTCGGCCACGATGCCACTGGCGCGCGCGTCCGCGCCGGCGCCCAGGCGAATGCGCTCCGGCCGCAGCATCGCCGCCGCATGGCCGGTCAGGCGGCGTGCGGCATTGCCGTCGAGCACATTGGCAGCGCCGACAAACTGCGCCACGAAACGAGTGCTCGGCGTGTCGTAGATCTGCGCCGGCGATCCCACCTGTTCAAGGCGTCCCTGGTTGAATACGCCGACGCGGTCGCTCATCGACAGCGCTTCGTGCTGGTCGTGGGTGATGAACAGGAAGGTGATGCCCAGTCGGCGCTGCAGGGCCTTCAGTTCACTCTGCATCTGCTCGCGCAGCTTGAGGTCGAGTGCGCCGAGCGGCTCGTCGAGCAGCAGGACCTGAGGCTGACCGATCAGCGCACGCGCCAAGGCGACACGCTGGCGCTGGCCGCCGGACAGCATCGCAGGTCGCCGGTCGCCAACGTCGGGCAGGCGAACGAGCTCGAGCAGCTCATCGGCGTTCTGCGCACGCTGGGCCCGGCCAATACCTCGGACCCTCAGCGGGTAGGCGACGTTGTCGCGGATGCTCATGTGCGGGAACAGCGCGTAGTCCTGGAACACGGTGTTCACCGGTCGCGCGTAGGGCGGCAAACGGGTCACGTCGACGTCGCCGATGCGCACGCGCCCGGCGGTGGGCAGCGTGAACCCACCGATCAAGCGCAGGCAGGTCGTCTTGCCCGAGCCCGAGGGGCCAAGCAAGGTGAAGAACTCACCCGCGTCGATCGTCAGATCGACGCCGTCGACGGCGCGCACGGCCGAAGCACCGCTGCCGAAGACGCACTCGGCGCCTTCGAGCTGGACGGCGGCGGTCATCGCCCCGGGGTCAGCGGCCGCCGAGCACGGCGATGTAGTCCGACACCCACTTGTGGTACGGCACGCAGGCGTTGCCCTGGCTCTTGCACTGGGTCACTGGCGTGCGCCAGAAAGAGATGCGATCGAAGTCGTTGTAGCCCTGGCGCGCGCAACCCTGGTCGCCGAGCAGCTTGTTGCCCTTGCATGCCGATGGCACCGAGGGGACCGAGCCGAACCAGGCCGACAGGTCGCCCTGGAGCTTGGGATTGAGCGAGTGTTCGAGCCACATGTAGGCGCAGTTGGGGTTCTTGGCCTCGCTGTGCATCATCGTGCTGTCGGCCCAGCCGGTGGCGCCCTCGACCGGTACCACGGTGGCGATCGGCGCCTTCTTGCTGCCCAGGATGTTGGCCTGGAACTGCCAGCTGCTGGACGCGACGACACCTTCGTTGGTGAAGTCGTCGATCTGGACGAAGGCGTCGTGCCAGTACTTGCCGACCAGCTTGCGCTGACCGCGCAGCAGATCCAGCGCGGCCTTGTACTGGGCCTCGTTGAGTTCGTACGGGTCCTTGATGCCGAGCGCCGGGTTCTTCTTCATCAGGTACAGCGCGGCATCGGCGATGTAGATCGGCCCATCGAAGGCCTGGACGCGGCCCTTGTTGCTCTTGCCGTCCGGCAGAGTCGTCTCCTCGAAGACCACACTCCAGCTGGTCGGCTTCTTGTCGCCAAAGACCTTGGTGTTGTACATGAGCACGTTCCAGCCCCACTGATAGGGCACACCGTAGTGCTGGTCGCCCTCGTAGTGCCAGGGCGCCTTCTGCAGTCGCGGGTCGACGTTCTTGTAGCTCGGGATCAGGCTGACGTTGATCGGCTGCACGCGCTTGCCACGAATCAGGCGGGTGCTCGCGTCGCCGGAGGCGGTGACGAGGTCGAATCCACCTTCGTTCATCAGCGCGACCATCTCGTCGGAGGTGCCGGCGGTCTTGACGTTGACCTTGCAGCCGCTCTTCTTCTCGAAGTCGGTGACCCAGTCGAAGTTCTTGTCGGTGGCGCCGCGTTCGATGTAGCCTGGCCAGGCCACGATGTCGACCTGGCCCTCGCCCTTGCCGAGTTTTTGAAGCGGGCCCTTCTGGGCCTCGGCCACGGTGTGCGCGGCCAGCGCGACGGCGGCCAGTCGTGGCCAGCGACAGGGTCTTGCGAATCATGCGGCGCTCCTGGGGGATGAGTGACGCGTCGCACGATAGGCGCCGACCCGCAGGCTGTGAAATTCAATGTGTCGCACGCCTACTATCGAAAACAACGATAGCAAGGGTAAACATGAGGATTGCGCGAACGCCCGCGCCTGCCGTCAAGGGCTTTCGCTTTGCGCTGGCTCGGCTGCCCGTGCAGGCTCCACGGGCATGCCGGCTCCGGCTGGCGCCGAAGACGCCGGAGCAGGGGGCGCTGCGACGATGCCCAGGCCACGGTCACACAGCGTGTCGATGGCCTGCAGCCACTCGTCGAACCAGCCGGGAAGCGCTTCGTCCGGCGTCAGCGCCCAGCGCCGCAGGGCCTGGCGCGAGACGATGCGCAGCTGCCAGGTGGCTTCGTGCAGGATCAGCGCCATTTCCGACGCGAGCTCTGCATCGCTCAGGTCGCCGGCCAGCGTTGCCAGTTGGTCGCCCGCCGCGCCGATGTCGGCCAGCTGGCGCAGCAGCTGGCCGCATTGGTCGTGCACACGCGTCACGGCGGAGGTTCGAGCGTCGCCGGTCGCGGCATCGTCCGACGCCGGCCAGGCGCGCAACAGCCGGTCGATTTCGGTCAGGTCCTGGACAGCGTTCTCGGCCGGCGGTGCGGACTGATCATCGGGCAGCTTGGCGACCAGCTGCAGCAGCTCGGTGACCATCGTCGCGTCGAACGCATGGCGATTCATGCGCAGCACCACCGACAGGCGCATCCGTGGCGCGGGATGATCACCGCTGAAGATGGCCGTCACCACGCCACTGATCGCGAGCATGCGTCCCCACGAACCCTGGGCGTCGCCGCGGATGTTGCGCGGGTAGCCAGAACCGTCGAGTCGCTCATGGTGCTCCAGCACCGCACTCAACAGCGGGCGCGGGTACTCATGATGGCGTTCGAGCAGGGTCGTCGAAATCAGCGGGTGGGCGTAAAGCTGGCGGCGCTGCGCTCGGTCGAGCTGGATCGTCGGCTGCATCAGCACCGGGTCGATGTGCAGCATGCCCACGTCCTGCAGCAACCCGGCGGCGGCCAGCATGCGCATGTCGTGGCGGCTGCCGTCTTGCCGCCTGACCAGCCAGGCAGCCGTCATCGCGCAGCGCAGCGACTGCCGCCAGAGTTCGGGATAGGTCTCGCGCGCCAAGGTCAGCTGGAAAGCCACCGGCTTGGGCAGCGGCACCTGCGACAGCTCTTCGAGCAGCATGTCGCGCGTTCGCCCGTCACCGTACATGGCGGCGAACAGCGGTTCGGACTCGATCGCGGCCTGCGCCGCCTCGCGCAGCTCGGCGCCGTTGACGGTCGACTCGGCTTCGACGCACTGGGCCAGCGGTTGGCTCAGCTGATGTCGGGTCAGCCGTTCGTACAGCTTGGCGTCCACCGTCACACCCTTGTCGATGATCTTCAGGCCCTGGGTGTTGAAGATGGCCGTGCTCGACACGACGTTCTGCCGTTCACCCAGCTCGGTGACGGCGCGCGCGAAATGGGCGGAATCGGGGACCGCCTCGTCGGTCATTGCATGGGTCCTCGGCTGGGCATCGGTAGACGCTCCTGACCGGATTGTGGGTTGTCTGCGGTGTGGGTGAAGGGGCGAAAAGCCGAACGACTGGGGCCTACTCGCGCGCTTGCCGTTGCATTGCCTGCCACAGCAGCAGCAGCGACACCGCCCCGATCGGGACCAGGGAGCCGAGGTTGAGCCAGGTCCAGCCGCTCGACGTCACCAGCGCCCCGGAGGCGAACGAGCTGATCGCCATCGTCGTGAACACGCAGAAGTCCATCGCCCCCTGGGCGCGCGTCTTCTCCTCGGGTCGGTAGGTGGTCGTCAGCAAGGTGCTGCCGCCGGTGTAGAGGAAGTTCCAGCCCACGCCCAGCAAGAAGAGCGCGAGCAGGAACTCCATCAGGTCCACGCCCGACAGCGCGACCGCGACACAAGCGAAGTTCAGCAGCGCTCCGACTGCCATCACCGGCAAGGCGCCGAAACGGCGGATCAGGTGGCCGGTGAAGAAGCTCGGCACGAACATGCCCAGTACATGCCACTCCAGCACCAGCGCGGCGCTGTCGAAAGGGTGTTTGCACTGCTGCATTGCGATCGGGGTCGCGGCCATCAGCAGGTTCATGACCCCATAGCCCAGTGCGCCGGCGCCGACGGCGACGACGAAGGTCGGCTGCCGCATGATCTCTCCGAGCGGGCGGCCGCGCGCATCACCCGGCTTTGGCGCCCGGTGTTCGGGGAACTGGATGAACGACAGCGCCAGCAGGGCCAGCAGGGCGACGCCGATCAGGGCGATGTAGGACCCCGCGAAGGTGACCGGCAATACCGAGCGTGTGGCGCTGGCAAGGTTCGGCCCGATGAAGGCGCCGGCGATGCCGCCGGCCAGCACGAGAGAGATCGCCCGTTCCTTGAACGCCGGCTCCGCCAGTTCGGGTCCGGCGAAGCGGTAAAGCGAGGCGTTCGCGCTGTAGAACCCGGCCACGACAGTGGCGGCGACGACGAGCCAGAAGTTGCCGATCGTCACCGCCGTCGCACACAACGCGGCGGACAGGGCTGCCACGACGAGGCCGATCTGGAACGAACGCTTGCGGCCGCGCCGCGACTGCAGCCGAGCCACCAGTGGCGTGCTCAGCGCCGCGCCCACGACATAACCGGTGACGGGCAAGGTGGCCATCCAGCCATATGGCGCCAACTGAAGCCCGACGAGTCCGTTGATTGCGATGAAGGTCACGTTGTTGGTCAGGAACAAGCCCTGGCAGACCGCCAGCAGCAGGAGATTTCGATTCATGGCCGGATCATCACATGCGCGCGCATGAACTCCGTCACAGGCTCGGTTTCGACGACGGGTAAAGACTTCCACCAAGCGGCGAAGTCCTCGGCTAAGCTGCCGATCGTCCGAACTCAAGCCGGGACTGCCATGTTCATCTCGATTGCCGGTGTCTTGCTTGCCATCCTGGGTCTGGTCACTGGCATCGTGCTGGTCGGACAACCTCTGGGCCTGCTGGCCACCAACGGAACGATGATGCTGTGGGTGCTGTTCCCGCTCTTCACGGCCGTCGGCTACGTGATGCTGGTCGTCGGCGCACGCACGTCGCAGCTCGCAATGCCGTCGCGCGTGCTGGCCGGCTTGATGCTGTTGCTGGCCCTGGCGGCGGCGGCGGGCCTGACTCTGGATGCGACCGGAGTGCGCTCAGTGGGCACCGGAGCCGCGTCGCTCTGGTACGTGCTGGTTGGCGCGGGGCTGCTGGGCAGCATTGGCGCAGCGTCGTTTCGTCGCGCGAGCGCGGACGACTAGGGCCTGTTCACACTACGGGGAGGGATCGCGTTGACAGCCAGAAATGCCGCAGGCAAGGCGCAAACCGCAGCCGGGTTGGATACCCGGCGAGGATTTGCAACGCCGCATGCGGCATTTCTGGCTGCAACCCAATGGGAAGGCCGGCCAAAACGGGCCACTCGTTGTTGCACCGCTGGCCCGCACGCGAGTGCGGGCGGCGCGCTACGCCTAGATTGGCCCGTTTTGGCAGGCCTTCGCGACCCTTCCGATAGTGTGAACAGGCCCTAGGTAAAGAACAGGCGGGTGTAGAGGCGCGAAGCCCAGAAGAAGGCGACCGTCGTGGCGAATCCGGCGCCCCAGACGGCCGGCCCGATCAACAGCCCGAGGGGCATGGTGGCGAGGCCGACGATCACGGCCAGGATCGTCACGGCTCCGAACATCAGCGTGGCGGCGGTACGTTCACCCCACCAGCGCGCCACCGCGACGAAGGCCGTGAAAGCCGCGATCAGCGCGAACAGCTGAGTGCTCTTGTCGCGCCATCGCGACGCTTTCGCAATGGCCTTGGCCTGCGTGACGTCCCGTGCCGCCCGGGTCTCGATCTCGCAGCGGCCACGCGACTCGCAGGAGGCGAACCGGGTTTCGAAGGCCGCCAGCGGGGAGGGTGCGGCGTCGGCCAGCAATTGGTACATGGCCGGCAGTGCCTTGCTGTGCAGATCGCCGGGCCGAAACCGCATCACGCTGGCGTCACGCGCCGCCAGCCGCTGCACGGCTTCCTTCCAGCCGTAACGGCTGTCGTCCATCGTGATCTGCGAGCGGCAGATCAGGTTCAGGGCCTCTCCCGGCCGCAAGAGCGCATCGACCTCGCCGCGCGGGCGCTCGCAGTCGAAGTCGATCGGTTGCAGGCTGTCTGGCAGCAGGCTGATCGTGAGGCGGGCCGGGGTCAGGACCACGTCACCAGCGTGGCGAAGCGTCAGTGCCCAGGTCGCCGCCTGCGGGGTTCCGTCGGCGCTGGCGCGGGTCCACAACCCAGGCGCCACCGATTTCATGCGGTCGGCGAGCCATCGAAGCTCTTCCGGCACGTCGACCGTGGCGCCTGGCCAGACTGGGTGGAGCTGTCGATTCAACGCCTGTGCCCAATGCCGTTGTGCGTCGCGATCGAACTCGATGGCGCCCAGAGCCCGGCCGCTGGCAATCGCCTGCGACACGGTGGCCTCGCGAAGCCAAGGCTCGCCCGCGGCCTGGCGCAGATACAGATCGAGCAAGCCGCGCCGCAAGGCATTCGCTTCAGCGGCTCCGTCCGCCCGGACCGCCTCGAGGACTCTTGCCCATGGCCAGGAGACCGAGGGGTCGGCGCCGATAGGCTGCGCGTACAGCGCCTGGGCGGCTGGGCTGTCGTCGGCGACGCGCACGACGCCCAGCGCCAAGGTCGGGGCCAGCATCCCGGCGAACACGAGGCCCAACCAAGGTCGCAACCGACGGTGCTCGATCATGACAGCAGCACGGCCAGGGCGGACACCGCCAGCGCCAGCAGCAGCGGCGTCCAGCCGCCGAGCATGAACAAGGATCCCATCGATGCGGCGGGCGTGCGGCTGGCGTTGGGCGCGGAGCGCCGTGGGTGCGCGTGTTGCGCAGCCTTGGACTCGGCCGCCCACGACAGTTCGGTGTCGGCGGCGTCGAGAATCGGGGTGATGTCGAGCACCGATGGCACGACGATCAGATGGGCGCATCGCGGGCATTGGCTGTCACGAACTGGATCGAGCGGTGCGCCGCAGCTGCGGCAGGGCCAGACGGTCGATTGCCCTCGCGGGTGTGGCGAAGGACCATCGTGATTCAGCTCCAGGTGCAGCGCGTGGACCAGTCGGGGCCGGTCGATGACGACCAGCGGCGTCTTGCAGAATCCGCAGGCGTCGACGCTGCCATCCGCTGGTGCACCGCAATTCAAACAGTGCAGTTGACGATGCTCCTCGGCCAGCGCCTTGCGCTCGGGGCCAAGCAGCGCGCGCACCAGACCTCGCTCGGCGAGCAGGGCGTGATGGCTCTGCAGATGCCCATGTTGACGCGGGCATTCGAGCGATTCGAAGTGGCCGAAACGTGTCTGGTTACTGACCGACTTCAGTGGCGCGCTGCAGTGCGGACAGGCCGGCTTGGCGTGGGCGGCGGACGGCAGCGCGCTCGCCGCGCCATGCTGAAGTTCGCGCAGCAACCGCACCCAGCCGAAACCGTCCAGTTGCACCGACTCCAGTGCATCGAACCAGACGAGGCGGCAGTCCCCGCAATGGTCCACGGTCACTGGTGTCACGCCCTTCGAGGACAGGCCCAAGTGCGACATCGGAGCGGCGCAGCGCGGACAGGTGATGGTCGCGGCTGGTCGAAGGGGCGGCATTCGCCGGCATTCTGCCCGTTGCGCGGCCGGCGGTCGACACACGCCGCGATCGATCGAATGACTTGCGTCATGTCGCGGGCACCGTCGCGCCGAATGAGGTCACGGTTTCGACCGACGGTCGAGGCTTGACCGATCGGATCCTGGCCGTCGCAAGAGGGATGAAGTCATCCCGGCGACGGGCTGCGACGTTGTGCCAGGGAGGGTCGCGACCGGCGTGACATCGTGGTTGGCACGGCTTTTTTGTGAACTCTGAACGATCGCAGGGGTCCCACCTTGGAATGGAATTGGCACGATAAGACCCAAGTACTCAAGTGCTTGCCGCGCGCAGGATTGAGACATCCTGCAATCACCCCAAGGGTGTGTTTCACGCACCATTGACCGGAAAGCTCTGATGGCGCCCGGGCCTGTACAGCCGGGACTTCATCAGAACTTCCCAGGCGAAGCGGAGAACGCTGTTTTCTGCTGTCGCCTTCCTCACCGCAGGAGGTCCGCATGGACGTGATCAGCCACTTTGCCGCGCGCTTCGAGCGCACCCGCGAAGAAGAACTCTCGCTCGAGGAATACCTCGACGAGTGCAAGCGCAACCCACTGGCCTACGCCACCGCCGCCGAGCGCATGCTCAAGGCGATCGGTGAACCCAGGCAGATCGACACCCGCGAAGACCCGCGTCTGTCGCGGATCTTCGCCAACAAGATCATCAAGATCTATCCGGCGTTCAGCGAGTTCTACGGCATGGAAGATGCCATCGAGCAGGTGGTCAGCTACTTCCGCCACGCCGCGCAAGGTCTGGAAGAGAAGAAACAGATTCTCTACTTGCTCGGACCCGTGGGCGGCGGCAAGAGCTCGATCGCCGAACGCCTCAAGCAACTGATTCAGGACGTGCCGTTCTATGCCCTCAAGGGCTCACCGGTGAACGAGACGCCGCTCGGTCTGTTCGACGCGGCCGAGGACGGCCCGATCCTGGACAAGGAATACGGAATTCCCACGCGCTACCTCAACCGCATTCTCAGCCCCTGGGCGGTGAAGCGGCTCGAGGAGTTCGGCGGCGACATCCGCAAGTTCAAGGTCGTCAAGCGGTTCCCCAGCGTGCTCAAGCAGATCGCGGTGGCCAAGACCGAGCCGGGTGACGAGAACAACCAGGACATCAGCTCCCTGGTCGGCAAGGTCGACATTCGAAAGCTCGAGACCTATGCGCAGGATGATCCGGACGCCTACAGCTATTCGGGCGGCCTGTGCCTGGCCAACCAGGGCCTGCTCGAGTTCGTCGAGATGTTCAAGGCGCCGATCAAGGTCCTGCACCCGTTGCTGACCGCAACCCAGGAAGGCAACTTCAAGGGCACCGAGGGTTTCGGCGCCATTCCCTACGACGGCATCGTGCTCGCGCACAGCAACGAGAGCGAGTGGAAGGCATTTCGCAACAACAAGAACAACGAGGCCTTCCTCGACCGCATCTACATCGTCAAGGTGCCCTACTGCCTTCGCGCGTCGGAGGAAGTGAAGATCTACGACAAGCTGATCCGCAACTCCTCGCTGTCGAGCGCCAAGTGTGCGCCCGGGACGCTCAAGATGATGAGCCAGTTCGCGATCCTGACGCGCCTGAAGGAGCCCGAGAACAGCGCGCTCTACTCGAAGATGCAGGTCTATGACGGCGAGAACCTCAAGGACACCGACCCACGCGCCAAGAGCTACCAGGAGTACCGCGACTACGCGGGCGTCGACGAAGGCATGAGCGGGGTCTCGACGCGCTTCGCGTTCAAGATCCTGTCCAAGGTCTTCAATTTCGACTCGACCGAGATCGCTGCCAATCCGGTGCACCTGATGTACGTGCTCGAGCAGCAGATCGAACGCGAGCAGTTCGCCAAGGAGCTCGAGGACAAGTATGTCGCGTTCATCAAGGAGACCCTGGCGCCGCGCTACGCGGAGTTCATCGGCAAGGAGATCCAGACCGCCTACCTCGAGAGCTACAGCGAGTACGGCCAGAACATCTTCGACCGCTACGTGACCTATGCCGACTACTGGATCCAGGACCACGAGTACCGCGACACCGACACCGGCGAGGTGTTCGACCGCGGCGCACTGAACGCGGAGCTCGAGAAGATCGAAAAGCCGGCTGGCATCGCCAACCCGAAGGACTTCCGCAACGAGATCGTCAATTTCGTGCTGCGCGCACGTGCCGGCAACCAGGGCAAGAACCCGCTCTGGACCAGCTACGAGAAGCTGCGCTCGGTGATCGAGAAGAAGATGTTCTCCAACACCGAGGAGCTGCTGCCGGTCATCAGCTTCAATGCCAAGTCGAGCGCCGACGAGGCCAAGAAGCACGAGGACTTCGTCGCCCGCATGGTTGACAAGGGCTACACGCCCAAGCAGGTGCGCTTGCTGTGCGAGTGGTACCTGCGTGTCAGGAAGTCGAGCTGAGCCAGGGACACCCTGTGCTTCAAAGCATCATCGACCGCCGGCTCTCGGGCAAGAACAAGTCCGTCGGCAACCGCGAGCGATTTCTGCGCCGCTACCGCGACCAGATCCGCGAGGCGGTCAAGCGCGCGGTCGACGGGCGGGGCATCCGGGATGTCGAGCGCGGCGAGGACATCCACATCCCCAAGCGCGACATCAGCGAGCCGAATTTCCGCCAGGGCCAGGGCGGCGTGCGCGAGGTGGTGCACCCAGGCAACCGCGAGTACCTCAAGGGCGACCGCATCGCGCGGCCCAAGGGCGGTGAAGGCGGCGGCAGCGGCAAGGGCCAGGCCAGCGACTCCGGCGAGGGGGAGGATGACTTCGTCTTCTCCCTCAGCAAGGAGGAGTTCATGAAGGTCTTCTTCGAGGACCTCGCCTTGCCGCATCTCCTGCGCTCCCAGATCGCCGAGACGCCCGAGTGGAAGAGCCACCGTGCCGGATTCACCGCCGACGGCAACCCGAGCAGCCTGCATGTGGTGCGCTCGATGCGCGGCGCGATTGGCCGGCGCATCGCGGTGGGCAGCGATGCGCGCCAGGAACTGCGCGAGCTCGAGCTTCGCCTGTTCGAACTCGAGGCCGATCCGTTGGCAAAGGTCTCGGAGCTGGCCGAGCTGCGAGCCAGGATCGAATCCCTGCGCGCGCGCTTGAAGCGCATCCCTTTTCTGGACCCGATCGACCTGCGCTTTCGCAACCGCGTGCGGGTACCGGTGCCGACCAGCAAGGCCGTGATGTTCTGTCTGATGGATGTCTCGGGTTCGATGGACGAAGCCCGCAAGGACCTGGCCAAGCGTTTCTTCATCCTGCTCTACATGTTCCTGACCCGCCACTACGAGAAGATCGACATCGTCTTCATCCGCCACCATACCCAGGCTGCTGAGGTGAGCGAACAGGACTTCTTCCATGCCCGCGAAACCGGCGGCACGGTGGTCTCGTCGGCGCTGATCATGATGGACGAGATCGTCCGCGCGCGTTATTCGCCGAGCGAATGGAACATCTACGGGGCGCAAGCGAGCGACGGTGACAACTGGCACCACGACAGCGGGCGCTGCCGGGAGTTGCTGAACGACAAGATCCTGCCGCTGTGCCGCTACTTCGCCTATGTGCAGGTGGCCGAGGAGGAGCAGAACCTGTGGGAGGAGTACACCCAGCTGCAGGAGGCGAATCGCAACTTCGCGATGCGCAAGGCGACCGAGGCCAGTCAGATCTACCCGGTGTTCCGCGAACTGTTCAAGAAGGAAGGAGCACCCGCATGACCGCCGCCCTACGCGAACGAGGAGTGGACCGCCACCCTGAGCCGGAGGCCGCAGGCGGGCGGCGTCGACCTTGCTGCAATCCGCTCACCGAGCCCCTGCCGCCTGGGCCGCGCCCCGACGCGCCGCTGCCGAGCCCGAGCGACTGGACATTCGCGCTGATCGACCAGTACCACGACGTCATTCGCCACACCGCGGGGCGCTTCTGTCTCGACACCTATCCGAATCAGCTCGAAGTCATCACCGCCGAGCAGATGATGGATGCCTACGCCAGCGTGGGCATGCCGGTGAACTACCGGCACTGGAGCTTCGGCAAGGAGTTCATCGCGAACGAGAAGAACTACCGGCGTGGGCAGATGGGGCTGGCCTACGAGATCGTCATCAACTCCGACCCCTGCATCAGCTACCTGATGGAAGAGAACTCGTTGGCGATGCAGGCACTCGTCATCGCCCACGCTGCCTACGGCCACAACAGCTTCTTCAAGGGCAACTACCTGTTCAAGATGTGGACCGACGCCTCGTCCATCATCGACTACCTGGTCTATGCGAGGAAGTACGTGTCCGAGTGCGAGGAGCGCCACGGCATCGATGCCGTCGAGGAATTGCTCGACTCCTGCCACGCGCTCTCACACTATGGCGTCGACCGCTATCGGCGGCCGAGCAAGAAATCGCTCGCCGTGGAACTCTCGGCGCGTCAGGAACGCGAGGCCTATGCGCAGCGCCAGGTCAACGACCTGTGGCGGACCTTGCCACGCAAGCCCGGCAAGACCGAGGACGAGCGCGAGAGCCGGCGCTTCCCGGAAGAACCGCAGGAGAACCTGCTCTATTTCATCGAGAAGAATGCGCCGTTGCTCGAACCCTGGCAGCGTGAGGTGGTGCGCATCGTGCGCAAGGTCGCGCAGTATTTCTATCCGCAGCGACAGACGCAGGTGATGAATGAAGGCTGGGCCACGTTCTGGCACCACAAGCTGCTCAACACCATGTACGACGACGGCCACCTGTCCGATGGCGTCATGATCGAGTGGCTCAAGTCGCATACCAATGTCGTCTACCAGCCTCCCGTCGGGCACCGCGCCTACAGCGGCATCAACCCCTATGCGCTGGGTTTTGCGATGTACACCGACATCAAGCGCATCTGTGATGCCCCGACGGACGAAGACCGCGAGTGGTTCCCCGACATCGCCGGCGCACCCTGGCTGCCGACGCTCGACCACGCCATGCGCAACTTCAAGGACGAGAGTTTCGTCGGCCAGTACCTGAGTCCGCGCCTGATGCGCGAGATGCACCTGTTCGCGATCGTCGACGACGAGGCTCAGGACGAACTCGAAATCAGTGCCATCCACGATGCGGCCGGCTACCGCCATGTGCGCGAGGCGCTCAGCCATCAATACGACCTGGGCTCGCGCGAGCCCAATATCCAGGTCTGGAACGTGAACCTGCGTGGTGATCGGGCGCTGACCTTGCGCCATCTCCAGCACAAGGACCGGCCGCTCGACGACAGCGCCCAGGAAGTGCTCAAGCATGTGGCCCGTCTGTGGGGCTTCGGCGTGCACCTAGAGAGCGTCAACGGCACTGGTGCGGTCACCCGGAACTGGGACGTGGAAGCGCCCGCCGAGGCCTGACGCGAGGGCGCGCCCGGCATTGTTCACGCACTGGGGCGGTGGACGGTCGTTATGATCCCCGCTGCCATCAGGGGTGCCCATCGCATGAAAGTTCTCGTCACCGGCGCGGCCGGCTTCATCGGCTCGACCACCTCCTTGCGCCTGCTCGCGCGCGGCGACCAGGTCGTCGGGCTGGACAACCTGAACGACTACTACTCGGTCCAGCTCAAGCAGGATCGGCTGGCGCGTCTGCAGACTTCGAGCGGCTTTCGTTTCGTCAAGCTCGACGTCGCCGACCGCGAAGGCATGGCACGGCTCTTCAGCGAGGAGAAGTTCGACCGCGTGATCCACCTGGCCGCCCAGGCCGGGGTGCGCTATTCGCTGCAGAACCCGCATGCCTACGTCGACAGCAACGTGGTCGGCTTCGTCAACGTGCTCGAGGGCTGCCGTCACGGCGGCGTGCAGCACCTCGTCTACGCTTCCAGCTCCAGTGTCTACGGGGGCAACACCAAACTCCCGTTCTCCGAGCACGACAGCGTGGACCATCCGGTCAGCCTGTATGCGGCGACCAAGAAGGCCAACGAGCTGATGGCGCATACCTACAGCCATCTGTTCGGGCTGCCCACGACCGGCCTGCGTTTCTTCACGGTGTACGGACCCTGGGGCCGACCCGACATGGCGCTCTTCCTGTTCACGAAGGCGATCCTGGAGGGGCGGCCGATCGACGTGTTCAACCACGGCCAGATGCAACGCGACTTCACCTACGTGGATGACATCGTCGAAGGTGTGGTGCGGGTGGTGGACCGCGTCGCCGAAGCAGACCCGGGCTACCAGGCGCAGCGCCCGGACCCGGGGACCAGCAACGTGCCGTTCCGGGTCTTCAACATCGGAAACCACAATCCGGTGCCGCTGCTGGACTTCGTCGCCGCGATCGAGGATGCACTGGGTCGCAAGGCGGAGAAGAACCTGCTGCCGCTACAGGACGGCGACGTGCCCGACACCTACGCCGACGTCGACACCCTGAACGACTGGGTCGGATTCACGCCCGAGACCACGATTCAGGAAGGCATCGCCAAGTTCGTGGCCTGGTACCGCGACTATTACAAGGTCGCCTGAGAACGCGCCGCGCTGGTCCTGCGCGTCAGCGCAGGTGCTTGTCGACCAGATCGCGCACGTGGCGCACCGGAATCGCGTAGCTGATGCCGGTCGGGTGCTGGAGCGCCGCCTCGCGGCCACCCTTGGCCAGCACCATGTTGACCACCGCGACCACCTCGCCGCTGTCCGCGTCGAGCACCGGCCCGCCACTGTTGCCAGGATAGGCCGTGGCGTCGAGCTGGTAGATGTCGAAGCTGCCGCGGCGCAGCAGCGCGATCGCGCTGTCGACCAGACGCGCCGCGTTCGCGGCCGGCAGCGTGATGGCCGCGATCGACGAGACGATGCCACGGTGCGTGACCGGCTGGAATCCCAGCAGTCCGGCGATCGGGAAACCGATCAGCGCCACGGCCTGACCCTCACGGACCGTGTCGGAGGGGGCAAGCTTGAGCGCCGGCAGCGGTGTGCCGTCGAAACGCAGCAAGGCCAGATCGTGCTCGCGGTCCTGTCCCACGAGTTCGGCCATCAACCAGCTGCCCGAGCTCTCGCTCTGTGGCAAGCGCAATGCAAAGCGCGGGCTGGTGACTCCCGAGACGACATGGTGATTGGTCACGACGTGGCGGCCATCGCCGACCACGAACGCGGTGCCGCGAAACGCGAAGCGCGGGCTGGCCAGGGGGTCGAACAGTCCCAGGGGCAACACGGACGGTCGCACCGCGCTGATCACCTCGGGCAGTCCGGCCAACGCGTCGAAGCCAAGTGCCGCCGTGCCCCACAGGGCTGCACGCTGTAACCACTGGCGCCGCGCACGCGCCAGTGGATTCACCACGTGAAGACCTTGCCTGGGTTCATGATGTTCAGCGGATCGAGCACATGCTTGATCTGGCGCATCATGTCGACCGCCTCGAGGCCGGCCTCGTCGACCAGGAAGTCCATCTTGTGCAGCCCGATGCCATGTTCACCGCTGCAGGTGCCTTCCATCGCGAGCGCCCGGTGCACCATCTGTTGGCTCAGGCGCTCGGCAGTGGCGCGCTCTTCCGGGATGTCGGGGTCGATCAGGAAGCCGAGGTGGAAATTGCCGTCACCGACGTGGCCGACGATGAAGTAGGGCAGGCCGGCTTCGTCGGCTTCGCGCTTGCTCTGGTTGATGCTGTCGGCCAGACGCGAGATCGGCACGCAGGTGTCGGTCGTCAGGCAACGGCAGCCGGGCCGCGTCTGCAACGCGGCGAAATAGGCGTGGTGGCGTGCGGTCCAGAGCTTGGTGCGCGCCTCTGGGGTGGTGGTCCATTCGAAATCCTCGCCGCCGTGGTCGCTGGCGATGGCCTGCACCGCGGTCGCCTGTTCCTGCACACCCGTGGCGCTGCCATGGAACTCCATCAGCAGCATCGGGGCCTCCCGAAGGGTCAGCTTGTCGTGCCGGTTGACGGCGCGCACGCTGTTGGCGTCGAGCAGTTCGCAACGTGCGATCGGCACACCACATTGAATGACCTCGATCGTGGCCTGGACCGCGGCGTCGATGCTGGGGAAGTGGCAGATCGCGGCGCTGACGGCCTCCGGCAACGGGTAGAGCTTGAGCGTGACTTCGGTCATCACGCCGAGCGTGCCCTCGCTGCCGACAAAGAGCCGGGTCAGGTCGTAGCCGGCGCTCGACTTGCGCGCGCGGGTGCCGGTGTGCACGGTGTTGCCGCGTGCCGTGACGACGGTCAGACCGAGCACGTTCTCGCGCATGGTGCCGTAACGCACCGCGTTCGTGCCGCTGGCGCGGGTCGCGGCCATGCCGCCGATCGTGGCATTGGCGCCGGGGTCGATCGGGAAGAAGAGCCCCGTGTCCTTGATCTCGCGGTTGAGCTGTTCGCGCGTGACGCCGGCCTCGACCGTCACCGTCAGGTCCTCCGGGTTCACCCGCACGACCCGGGACATGCGTGACAGGTCGATGCTGACACCGCCCTGCACCGCCAGCAGATGGCCTTCCAGCGAGGACCCGATGCCGAAGGGAATCACGGGCACCGCGTGCTGCGCTGCCAGCGCGACGACCTTGGCGACATCCTCGGTCGACTCGCAGTACACGACGACCTCGGGGGGTGTGACCGGGTAGAACGATTCGTCACGCCCATGCTGTTCGCGCACCGCCGCCGCGGTGGAGCAGCGTGCGCCGAACTGTTCGCGCAGCGACGCCAGCATGGCGACCGGCACCGGTCGCGGCATGACGTCGACAAGGGCATCGGAAGGGGGGGAGCGTTCACGGGCTTCTCCAGGAGACGGGTCCATTCTAGGTTTCGGGGCGCCGCCGTGCATGGAGTCGGCCGCTAAACTTGGACCCATGCCCGCAGTTCGCGCGGGCGCAGCAGGAGCACACCAGTGAAATTCGAAACTCTCGCCGTCCATGGCGGTCAGCGCCCCGACCCGACGACCAAGGCGGTCGCCGTGCCGATCTACCAGACCGTCGCCTATGCGTTCGACGACACGCAGCATGGCGCAGACCTGTTCGACCTGAAGGTGGCGGGCAACATCTACACCCGCATCATGAACCCGACCAACGCGGTGCTGGAAGAACGTATGGCCCTGCTGGAGGGCGGGCTGGCGGCATTGGCGGTGGCGTCGGGCATGGCGGCCATCACCTATGCGATCCAGACCATCGCCGAATCCGGCGACAACATCGTGTCGGCCAGCACGCTCTACGGTGGCACCTACAACCTGTTCGCGCACACCTTCCCGCAGCTCGGCATCGAAGCGCGGTTCGCCGACCAGCGCGATCCGGCCTCGTTCGAACCCCTGATCGACGCGCGCACCAAGGCCATCTTCTGCGAGTCGATCGGCAACCCGCTCGGCAATGTGACCGACTTTGCGAAGCTGGCCGAGATCGCTCACCGGCACGGCATTCCGCTCATTGTCGACAACACCGTTCCCAGCCCCTATCTGTGCCGCCCGATCGAACATGGCGCCGACATCGTCGTGCACTCGCTGACCAAGTACTGCGGCGGCCACGGCAACAGCATCGGCGGCGCGATCGTCGACTCCGGCAAGTTCCCCTGGGCGCAGCACAAGGAGCGCTTCAAGCGCCTGAACGAGCCCGACGTCAGCTACCACGGCGTGGTCTACACCGAGGCGCTCGGCCCGGCGGCCTACATCGGGCGCGCGCGCGTGGTGCCGCTGCGCAACATGGGCGCGGCGCTGTCGCCGATGAACGCCTTCCTGATCCTGCAGGGCCTCGAGACGCTGCCCTTGCGCATGGACCGGATCTGCGACAACACGCTGAAGATCGCGCAACATCTGAAGTCCCATGCAAAGGTCGGCTGGGTCAACTACGCCGGCCTGCCCGACCACGAAGACCATGCCCTCGTGAAGAAGATCATGGGCGGGCGCGCCAGTGGCATCGTCAGCTTCGGCGTGAAGACGGGCCGCGAGGGTGGGGCCCGGTTTCAGGATGCGCTCAAGCTCTTCACGCGCCTGGTCAACATTGGCGACGCACGATCGCTCGCCTGCCATCCGGCCAGCACCACGCACCGCCAGCTCGGCCCGGCCGAACTGGCCAAGGCTGGCGTCAAGGAGGACATGGTGCGCCTGTCGGTCGGTATCGAGCATATCGACGACCTGCTGGCCGACATCGATCAGGCGCTGAAGGCGGCCTGAGATGGCCAACCGACTGAGTCAGATCGCGACCCGCACCGGCGACGACGGCACGACCGGGTTGGGTGACGGCACGCGGGTGCCGAAAGACCACCTGCGCGTGAGCGCCATGGGCGATGTCGACGAGCTCAACTCCAGCCTCGGCGTGCTGCTGGCCGAACCGCTGCCCGACGACGTGCGCGAGTTGCTGGTCGTCATCCAGCACGAGCTTTTCAACCTGGGTGGCGAACTGTCGATCCCCGGCTACGAGCTGCTCAAGGCCGACGCGGTGGCGCGCCTGGACCAGGCGCTCGAACACTACAACGCCGCGCTGCCACGCCTGAAGGAATTCATCCTGCCGGCCGGCACGCGCGCTTCGGCGCTGGCCCACGTCAGCCGTACCGTGGCGCGCCGTGCCGAGCGCGCCGTGGTGGCCCTGGCGGCGGTCGACAAGGTGCACGCGGCGCCACGCCAGTACCTCAACCGGCTGTCGGACCTGATGTTCGTGCTGGCACGGGTCCTCAATCGCGCCAATCTGGACGGTCTGGGCGGCGACGACGTGTACTGGCACAGCGAGAAGCTGGCCCGCGACCAGGGCTGATCGAACGCCCGCGGCGTTAGGCGGGCAGGTCGTCGCGCGGCGGCATTCCGTCTGACGATGTCGAGCGACCGGCTCTGTCAGGGGTCGTCATCTGAGTGCCAAGGCGCCCAGAATGCCTATTCCGACGGGAGGGGCGAGGAACAGTGCCACGATGCCCGCGCCGAGCATCTCTTCTTCGGACACCATAGGGCTTCCTGCAGTTACAACTTGGTGGCCGGAGCGTTCCTGGACCTGCCCATTGGGGTGGGCAACGATGTACGAAGTCTCGAAACCAGCGCTGGTGTATTGCGTGACGGTGCCGGCGAGGACGTTCACGCGCCAAAGCCTTGCCAGGGCCAGGGTCAGCCGGCGACCCGGCTCGCCCTGCCCCACGCTGCACCCATGCAGTTCCACCCAGCCGCCACTCGCGAACCGACCCTGCAGGCTCGCCAGCACGTCGCGGTATGAGAGTTCGTTGCCGGACATCCGGATGGAAAGGTAGTTGACCGCTTGCACGTTCTGTGATCGACCCAGGCCCTGTTCGCCAGGCGAGCCATGGGCAAAGACCCGAAGCCGACGGAGCTTGTTTGCGCGGCCAAGGCCGAGCTGATGCTCGATCGAGCGAACCATATGTCCGACGGTGTGAACACGCAGCGCCATCGGCAGCGCCCTTCTGAATGTCTTCACGGTTTCATCGTTGCCCGTGCTATCCACGCAGTCGATGTCCATGTGGGCCATGTCTCACCTCCAGTCGATCTGGTTGGGCCGAGCCGCCGTGCCGATGGTCGCGTTGCCGACCAGGCACGCTCAACGCAAGCCGTTGGCAAAACCTCGACTTGCGAATGAGGCGTACGCGCTGATGCGCGCTCAACTATTGGGGACGATTCCCGTACCGATGCCAGAACCGTCGAGGCCCTGCGGGTTGATTGAACGGCAAGGAAGTTGGGACGAACTTGAGACACCGCAATGCGCGGGCAGGTCGGTCTCAGGGCCTCCTTCCAGAGGTGCTTCCGCCCGGCGGCGAACAACAGCGCGGTGGTGGGTTCGGGCGCGGCGGGAGCCGTGCCAAAGGTGCCCCCAGCGCCGACGTGAGATAGACGACCTCGGGCAGATCGAAGCCGATGACGGCGGTGCGAAGCAGATTGATCTGGCCCCTGCCGATGTCGAAGGCGGCGCCCACGCTGACCACGCGCCGACTCATCTTGAGGCGCTGCACAAGCGCGGCTATCGGCTGCGCGCTGCGCCCGGCGTCCTGCCCCGCGGCGTGCTGCGCGCGCGGCCTTCGCGGCTGGGCTCTGCGTCACTGATCGTGCTGCCGTTCCGCAATCTGTTGGCCGCGGGTGAGGACTTCATTGCCGACGGCCTGATCGAACTGCTGATCCTTCGGCTGTGTGCACTGCACGGTGTGCCAGTCATTTCGCGCACCACCGCGATGCGAATCAAGTCGAGTACCGCCAGCGTCGCCGAAATCGACGCGCACCGACGCCCATATCTGGGCCGCCGACAATATGCGTGACATGAACGATCTGCTGCCATTGCGGAAGGAAATCGCACTCGGTCTGGCCGTTACGATCCGCGCTCAAATGGGCGGCGAAACGGGCTCGCCGAGCGCGATCGGCAGGCTCCCGCCGCAGGTCTCATGCGCGACCAACTGCGCGGTCGCCACCTGTTGAGCCAGCGAACGGGCGCCCACGCATCGGCCGAGCCAGTTGCGCACTTGCTGGGCGCTGGCGCTCGCCGGGCAGGCGGCGGTGGCGCGCCCATTGATCGGGCCCGTCGGCCAAGTGAACGGCATGCGGCACGAACATGCGGCCATGGTCGCCGCTGCGACAGGCGACCCGGGATCCGCACTGCAGCACTATCGGACGGATGGTGCGCGCAGCGGCTGCGGCACAGCAACACGATGCGGCCATGGCATAGATCGAAAGGGCCGCCAGGCAGCGGTCGGGTCCGATGCCTGCCTTCCGGCCCTAACAAGCGACCCGGTTCGACTTTCGATTCGTCGCCGAAGATCTAGCTGCGAAGCATCACAATCGGCCGCCATGAGGACCTTCGACGCCGAAGCCACGCGCGCTGCCCTGTCTTTCGACCGTCTCGTGCCGGCGTTGCGCGCGGCCTTCGCGGGCAATGTCAGCGTGCCGCCGCGCCACGTGCACAGCATTGGCGACGGCGCGGATCGCGGCACCGTGCTGATCATGCCGGCCTGGAGCGATGCGGGTTTCCTCGGCATCAAGACGATCAACATCTTTCCGGGCAACAGCGCTCGCGGACTGCCCGGTCTGCATGCGACCTACATGCTCTACGACGCGCGCACCGGCGTGCCGTTGGCGCAGCTCGACGGCAATCAGATCACCGCGCACCGAACCGCGGCGGCGGCCGCGCTCGGCGCATCCTTGCTCGCGCGCTCGGACGCCACCAGGCTGCTGGTGCTCGGCACCGGCCGCGTCGCGCAGCTCCTGCCGGCCGCGTTTGCCAGCGTGCGTCCGATCCGCGAAGTCCTGGTCTGGAACCACCGGCTCGATGGTGCGCGGGCGCTCGCGTCCGAATGGCGCCGCGCGGGTTGGAATGCACAGGCCGTGGACGACGCGCCCGAAGACCTGGCCAACGCGGTGCGCGGCGCCGACATCGTCAGCTGCGCCACGCTCGCGACCACGCCGCTGGTGCGCGGTGAGTGGCTCGCGCCGGGCTCGCACCTCGACCTGATCGGCAGCTTTACCCCTGCCATGAAGGAGGCCGACCCGGCCGCCTTCGGGCCCGGGGTGCGCGTGTTCGTCGACACCGAGGAGGCCTTGCTCAAGGCAGGCGACCTGCTCGACGCGATCGCAGCCGGCGCGCTGGCTGCCGCCGATGTCCAGGCCACGCTGGCCCAGCTGTGCCGAGGCGAGCGCGAAGGCCGAGGCTCGGCGCAGGAGCGCACGGTCTTCAAGGCCGTGGGCACGGCGCTGGAGGACCTGACGGCGGCGACGCTGGTCTGGCACGCAGCGGCCGAATGCCCCTGACCCCGAGGCGGTCGACGGGCGCCGACCAGATCAGCGCGGCTTCGTCGCCGCCCGTCTGGCCAGCACGGCACCACTCAGTTGATCGAGCACGCCCACCGTGTCGTCCCAGCCGATGCAGGCGTCGGTGATGCTCTTGCCATGTTCGAGCTTGGCCGGGTCGTCCTTGCCCGGGCTGAATTTCTGCGCACCGGCTTCGAGGTGGCTTTCGATCATCACACCGAACAGACAGCGGTTGCCGGCCGCCATCTGGGCCCCGACGTCACGCATGACCTCGATCTGGCGCTGGTGTTGCTTGGAGCTGTTGGCGTGGCTGGCATCTACCATCAACCTGCATTCGAGCTTGGCCGCCTCGATCTCCTTGCAGGCAGCGGCCACGTGAGCGGCGTCGTAGTTGGGCGCCTTGCCACCGCGCAGGATGACGTGGCAGTCCTTGTTGCCGCGCGTCTCGACGATGGCGACCTGGCCGTTCTTGTGCACCGACAGGAAATGGTGCGGCCGCGCCGCGGCCTGAATCGCATCGATGGCGATCTTGATGTTGCCGTCGGTTCCGTTCTTGAAGCCGATCGGAGCCGACAGGCCCGAAGCAAGTTCGCGGTGGACCTGGCTCTCGGTGGTGCGGGCACCGATCGCGCCCCAGCTGATCAGGTCGGCGATGTACTGCGGACTGATCGTGTCGAGAAACTCGCCGGCTGCCGGCACGCCCAGGCGGTTGATCTCCAGCAGCAGCTGGCGCGCAATGCGCAGACCCTCGTGGATCCGGAAGCTGCCGTCGAGGTAGGGATCGTTGATCAGTCCCTTCCAGCCGACGGTCGTGCGCGGCTTCTCGAAGTACACGCGCATCACGATCTCCAGCGTGTCCTGGTGCTTCGTGCGCGCCACCTTGAGCCGCCTGGCGTACTCGAGCGCAGCCGCGGGGTCGTGGATCGAGCACGGGCCGACGATGACGAGCAGGCGGTCGTCCTTGCCTTGCATGATGTGTCGCACTGCGTCGCGCGTCTGGCCGACCAGTCTTTCGACCGGCGTGCCGGCAATCGGGAAGAAGCGGATCAGGTGCTCGGGCGGGGGCAGCGGCGTGACGTCGCGGATGCGCAGATCATCGGTCTGGCTGGTCTTCTCGCTCAGCGCATATCGGTTCTCGGCGGCGGACTGCGTCGGTTTCGGGCTCATGGGGTCTTCCTTTGATTGGCGCGCCGGCAACAAAAAACCGCCGGGTTTGCCGGCGGTTGTCTGGGGTGCTTGCGTTTGATTCGTCTACGCGTTTGCCTCTCCAGCCGCCGAGCGGTGCGAGATCCAAAAGCGCGTAAAGAGGACGGATGCCGAATGCATGGATGAAATGTAGCATGCCCGGGCGGCGGCGCTCAGTACGCCGACGCCTCGAATCCGGCCTCGCGCAGCGCGCCCAGGACGGCGTCGACATGGGTGCGGTTGCGTGTCTGGAGCACCAGCTCGACCTCGACGTTCTGGGCCGACAGCAGCGAGAAGGCGCGCTGATGGTGCACTTCTTCGATGTTCGCGCCGGCCTGCGCGACCACCGCCGTCAGCCGCGCCAGCACCCCCGGCGTGTCGCGCGCGCCAACGCGGATGCGCGCCAGCCGCCCGGCGCGCACCATGCCGCGCCCGATGATCGCCGACAGCAGCAGCGGGTCGATGTTGCCGCCACACAGCACGAGGCCGACCTTGCGGCCCTTGTAGCGCGCCGGGTCCTTGAGCATGGCGGCCAATCCGGCAGCGCCTGCCCCCTCGACGAGCGTCTTCTCGATCTCGAGCAGCATGACGATCGCCTGCTCGATGTCGCCTTCGTCGACCAGGACCAGGTCGTCGACCAGGCGGGCAATGATTTCGCGCGTGATCAGTCCGGGCTGTCCGACCGCGATGCCCTCGGCGATCGTGCTCGTGCCTTGCGGATGTGACGTGCCCTTGATCGCGTTGACCATGGCCGGGAAGCGTGCCGTCTGCACGCCGATGATCTGCAGTCCGGGCTTGAGTGCGCGCGCCGCGGTCGCGATGCCCGAGATCATGCCGCCGCCGCCGACGGCGATCACGAGCATGTCCAGGTCGGGCTGCTGGCGCAGCATCTCCAGGCCGATCGTGCCCTGCCCGGCGATGACGTCGACGTCGTCGAACGGGTGCACAAAGGCCAGGCCCTCGGCTTTGGCAATCTGCATCGCGCGTTCGCGTGCCGCGTCGAAGGTCTCGCCGTGCAGCACGACTTCGGCGCCGAAGCCGCGTGTGCGCTCGACCTTGACGGTGGGCGTGAGGGTCGGCATCACGATGACGGCGCGCAAGCCCAGGCGCTGGGCGTGGTGGGCGACGCCTTGCGCATGGTTGCCCGCGGAAGCCGCGATCACGCCGTTCTGGGTGCCACCGGTCTCGACCAGCGTGGCCAGCTTGTTCAGCGCGCCGCGTTCCTTGAAGGACGCCGTGAACTGAAGGTTCTCGAACTTCAGGTAGACCTGGGCACCAAGGATCTGGCCCAGGGTCTTCGACTCGACACAGGGCGTGTCGAGCACCTGCCCGGCCAGGCGCGCAGCGGCCGTTTCGATGGCCGCGAGGTCGACCGACGCGCTCAGGCCGTGCCCCCGACGGTCAGGCCCTCGATGCGCAAGGTGGGCTGGCCCACGCCGACCGGCACGCTCTGGCCATCCTTGCCGCACACGCCGACGCCGGCGTCCAGGCGCATGTCGTTGCCGATCATCGTGACATGCTTGAGTGCCTCCGGGCCGCTGCCGACGATGGTGGCGCCCTTGACCGGATACTGGATGCGCCCCTTCTCGACCCAGAAGGCCTCGCTCGCCGAGAACACGAACTTGCCGCTCGTGATGTCGACCTGGCCGCCGCCGAAATTGGTGGCGTAGACCCCGCGCTCGATGCTCGCGACGATCTCTTCCGCGCTCTTGCTGCCGCTCAGCATGTAGGTGTTGGTCATGCGCGGCATCGGCACATGGGCGTAGCTTTCGCGGCGCCCGTTGCCGGTCGGTTTGACGCCCATGAGGCGTGCGTTCAGGTTGTCCTGGATGTAGCCGCGCAGGATGCCGTCTTCGATCAGCACGTTGCGCTGGCTCGGATTGCCCTCGTCGTCGACGTTGAGCGAGCCGCGCCGGTCGGTGATCGTGCCGTCGTCGAGCACCGTCACGCCCTTGGCCGCGACGCGTTCACCGACGCGCCCGCTGAAGGCCGACGAGCCCTTGCGGTTGAAGTCGCCCTCCAGGCCATGGCCGACCGCCTCGTGCAGCAGCACGCCCGGCCAGCCAGGGCCGAGCACGACCGTCATCTCGCCCGCCGGGGCCGGGCGCGATTCCAGATTCGTCAGCGCCGCATTGACGGCCTGATTGACGTACTGGGCCAGGATGTCGTCCTGGAAGTAACCCAGCCCGAAACGCCCGCCGCCGCCGCCCACGCCGACCTCGCGCCGGCCGTCCTGCTCCGCGATCACGGTCACCGACACGCGCACCAATGGCCGCACATCGGCTGCGCGCGTGCCGTCGGCGCGCGCGACCAGAATGACGTCGTGCTCGGCGGCCACACTGGCCATCACCTGCGCGATTCGAGGGTCACGTGCGCGGGCCATCTTCTCGACCCGCTCCAGCAGTGCGACCTTCTGCGCGCTGTCGAGCGTGCCGATGGGGTCGGTCGGACCATAGAGCACACGGCTGGGCGCCACCTTCGTCTTGGTGCCGACCCGGACCCGGCGTTGCTGGCCTGCGGCGGCAATCGTTCGCACCGTGTGTGCGGCGTCCATCAACGACGCTTCCGACAGGTCGTCCGAGTACGCGAATGCGGTCTTTTCGCCGGCCACGGCGCGCACGCCCACACCCTGGTCGATGCTGAAGCTGCCGCTCTTGACGATGCCCTCCTCGAGCGCCCAGCCCTCGTGACGCGTGGTCTGGAAGTACAGATCGGCGTCGTCGATGCGGTGCTGCCCGATGGCCGCAAGGGCGCGCGCCATCGACGCCTCGGACAGGCCGAACGGGGTCAGGAGCAGCGACTCGGCAATGGCCAGTCGTTCGAGGGTGGGTTCGCGCGTGATCATGGGCCATTCTAGGAGCCGGGGCCAGGCCGCGCTTGACAGTGCTTTACGAAGCTTTGCGATGCCGACGTGCGCCCGCGGCGACCGGCCGGCGTTCAACCGCTGCGGACCGCAATCCTTCAACGACCCACGGAGACCCCATGACCATTCGCCCCATGATTCTCGCCACTGCCCTGGCCTTGGCCAGCACGAGCCTCTTCGCACAGAACGCGCCGGCCGACGGCACCGACACACCACGCGCCGACCAACGCCAGGCCAACCAGGAGCGCCGCATCGACCAGGGCATCGCGTCGGGCAGCCTGACCAAACGTGAAGCACATCGCCTGAACCGGCAGCAGCACATGATCGACAAGGCTGAAGACCGTGCCAAGAGCGATGGTCAGGTGACGCGTGGCGAGCGTGCTCGTCTGCACCACCTGCAAGACCATGCCGGGCATCAGATCCGCAAGCAAAAGCACGACGGGCAGAACGCCGGCGGCAACTGACGCCGTCAGCGATCGCTCTGCAGCAGCAGCGCACGCGCGTACAGCGCGTTGCGCGGTGCGCCGCTCGCCTGGGCCGCCAGCGCCACCGCCTGCTTGAGTGGCAGCTCCTTCAACAGGATCTGCAACAGACGCAATGGCGCGCCGTCGAGGCCGTCGCCATCGACTGCGGCGGCCTCGACCGCGTGAAGCACAACCACGAACTCGCCGCGCTGGCGGTGTGCGTCGCCTTGCAGCCAGCCAGGCAAGTCGGCGGCCGCCATGGTGGCGACCTCTTCGAACTGCTTGGTCAGTTCACGCGCCATCGTCACCCGCCGTTGCGGCGCAGACGCGGCCAGCGCATCCACCAGCGTGCCGATGCGGTGCGGGGCCTCGAACAGCACCTGGCTGCCGGCCGCGGCCAGGCACGATTGCAGTGCGGCCTGGCGCTCCTGGCCCTTGGCCGGCAAGAAGCCGACGAAGCTGAAGCCCGGGCTCGAGGCGTCGCCGGCCACGCTGAGCGCAGTGACCGCGCTGCTCACGCCAGGGATCGGCACCACACGGCGTCCGACCGCAGTCACGGCCGCCACCAGGCGCGCGCCAGGGTCGGAGATGGCCGGTGTGCCGGCGTCGCTGATGAACGCCACCCGTTCGTCGGCGGCCAGGCGCTCCAGTACCCGCGCCGCGGCTTCGGCTTCGTTGTGCATGTGCAGGGCCATCAGCGGCCGTGACAGGCCCAGATGGCGCAGCAGCGCGCCGCCGACACGGGTGTCTTCGCAGGCCACGGTATCGGCCATGGCCAGCACGTGGACGGCACGCAAGGTGATGTCGGCCAGATTGCCGATCGGCGTGGCCACCAGATACAGCGTGCCTTTGGGATACTGCTGGGCACCGGCTGCATCGGCAGCGGCCTGGAGCAGGGGCGAGAGAGACATGTTGACGTCTGGTCCGAAGAATGGCGCTGCGATCAGCACCAAGGCCCGGGGCGACTCGGCCGAGGCGCGGGCGCTGACCCATCTGCAGGCCCAGGGGTTGACGCTGGTGATGCGCAATTATCGGGTCGCCCGCGGGCCCGGCGCGCGCGGCGGCGAGATCGACCTCATCATGCGCGAGCGCGACGGCACCCTGGTCTTCGTGGAAGTGCGCGCCCGCCGAAGCAGTGCGCACGGCGGCGCGGCGGCCAGCGTGTCGGCGAGCAAGCAGCGGTCGCTCGTGCTGGCCGCGCAGCATTACCTGCTCAAGTTCGTGTCCGCCCCACCCTGTCGGTTCGATGTGGTGGCCATCGACGGTGATCGGATCGAGTGGCTGCGTGGGGCGTTCGGCGCCTGAGGCGTCGGCGTCGCGCGGTATGTTCGAACGATGCCAGACGCCGCCCTGTTCGAAGAGAATCGACGCACCGCTCTTGCGCACGAGCGCTCCATGCACATCGGTCCGGCCTCGATGCCCAGCTTGACGCTCCGGTCGGTCTGGTCGGTCGGGTGCAGCACTGTGCTGGCCCTCGCCGCTGCGCTGATCGGCTGCCGCGGCGGCGGCGGGACAGCGCAGAATCCGCCGCCGATCTCCAGCGCCGCTCCCGCCCTGGAGTTTGCCAGCACGGGCGGCGCGCTGGCGCAGCACGAGCCGGCCATCCGCGCGCTGTCCGAATCGACGATGGCGAAGGTGGCGGCCGTGTTGCCGATCAGCGGGTCACGGTGACCGTGATTGCGGACGCGCAGCGCGCCATCGGCGGCTGGGGAATCGGCGGACGTACGTTCAGCGCTGTTCGCGTCGAGATCTCCATCGATCCGTCGTTGCCCGAACTCGCATCGCGTCTGGTCGAACGCCTGCCGCCGCTGGTGGCGCACGAATTGCACCACGCGGCGCGCTTTCGTGGACCCGGGTACGGCAGCACCTTGCTCGAGGCGATGGTCTCGGAAGGGATGGCAGATCGATTTGCGGTCGAGCTGCTGGCGGCGCCGGTGCCGCCGTGGCAGCGATGCATTCGCGCGCGACCAGACCGCCGCCTACCTGGAACTGGCCAGGCCCGAGTTCGACTCGGACCGGTATTCGCACGACCGCTGGTTCTTCGATGCCGGCCTGCCCCAACTGCCGCGCTGGACCGGCTACACCCTGGGCTGGCGCCTCGTCGAGCGCTACCAGGCAGCGCACTCGGGCGCGACGGCAGCGGCGCTGGTGAACCGTTCGGCCCAGGAGTTCAGGCCGTAGGCGGGACCCTGGCTCGCCTGGCACCGACCGGCTGGACCGACGGCCGCACAAGCCGCTGTGTGCCAGCGGCGGTCGGGAGGCAGGAAAGCCTCGGCGGCCGGTGGCTCTTCCGCTCCACTGCGCGCGCCTAGGCCAGCGGCGGCAGCTTCAAGCTGGAGGACGAGCTGGCCGCCGACGGCCTCGCTCCAGATCACCTCGGCCAGGATCGGGCGGCCCGCGCGCGACGGAGCGCATGCGTTCTTGCCGCGGTGGCGCCGCCGACGCCGTTGGCACTGCGATGTCGTGCCCGCGAGCCGGATCTCGTCCGCGGCGCCCTAGCGAAACAGCGCGATTGAAGATCCCGTTCCGCGGCGCTAGCATCTGGCACCGTAGCCACCGCCAGAGCTTCGCCATGCCGAAACAGGTCACGCCAGTGCAAACCGTTGTGCGAGTCGCCTTGGCGGCGCTGCTGGGCGCCACCGTGGCTACGGCGCAAGCCGCCAGCCCCCGTGTGGCAATCGGTGCTGACTTCATGGTGGTCTCGCGCACCGACGGCACCGTATGGACCTGGGGCCTGGGCAACGATGGGCAGCTGGGCAACGGCGCGCGCGCTTCGAGCAGCCGGCCGGTGAAGGTGAGCGGCCTCACGGGCGTGGTGGACGTGGTGGCGGCCGACGGCGTGGCGGTCGCGCTGAAGGCAGATGGCACGGTCTGGGTCTGGGGCTCGGGCGCCAACGGCATCTTCGGCAGCACGCAGATCGACAGCACCATCCGCGCCACCACGCCGGTGCAGATACCCGAATTGTCGGGAATTCGGGCCTTGGCCCTGGGGCGCAACGGCGCCAGCGCCTGGGCAGTCGACACGCGTGGTCGCGTCTTCCACTGGGGAAACAACGCCAGCGGACAGGCTGGCGAGGGCAGCTTCAGCCACAACGCGGCGGTTCGCAAGGTGCCGACCTTGGTGCCGGGCCTGGCCGACGTGGGCGCCTTGTCCGCCGCCGACGACAGCTTCGTGGCTGCGACCTGGCAAGCTGGCGTTCTGGGTTGGGGATACAACGAATCGGGGGCGCTGGGCGCGACGGCGCGGACCACGCGCGGTGGTCAGCCGCTTGGCGTGCAGCCGATACCCGGCATCGGCGAGGTGGTGGCATCTGGCCAGCATCGACGTCAACGACAACGCCCAGTTCGCGGTGTTGCGCAGCGGCGGCGTGGCGGGATGGGGCACCAACCGGGCCTCGCAGGCCAGTTGCGGGCAATTGGACAGCAGCACGCCGGTGGTCACCGCGCCGCGTGCGATCAACGGCCTGGCCTCGATCGTCGCCGCTGCCGGGGGCAGCGGGCACGCGCTGTTCGTCGACCAGAAAGGTGTCGTGTTCGGTTGTGGCGGCAACGCCAGCGGTCAACTGGGCGATGGCAGCATGGTGGGCACCGGAGGTGCCAAGCCCGGCCCGCTGCGCGTCAACCTGGCGGCCGAGGCCTTGGCCATCGGGGCCGGTCGCAGTGCCAGTGCCGCCGTGGATGTGGAGGGTGGCGTGTGGGTCTGGGGCCAACTGGCCAACGGTGCGGCAGGCAATGGCGCCGCCATCACTGCCAATGGCCTTCAGCTCCCGACACCGCAGACGGTGGTGTCGGAGAGCGGTGGTGGCCGTTTCGACGCCGGCGCACTCGCGACGGCGCCGGCGCTGTACACCGGCACCCAGACCGGTGCGCTGAACCGCGTGACCATCGACGTGGGCTTTTCGCCGCTGCCCGCCGACCTGGGACTGGAGGCGCGCATCTATCTGGCTGCCATGCTGAGCAACGGCGACATCTTTCTCTACAGCGACGCCACCGGCTGGCGGCTCTTTGACGGCACCACCGTGACGCCCTATCGGCGCGGCGCGCTGTCACGCCATGTCGCGCTGCCGCTGTACCGCGAGGCCGATCTCAGCGGCACTGCCGGCATCCGCCTGGTGGTGGGTTATGGCCGAGGCAGCACCGACGAAGCCGCGCAGGCCGATTTGCTCAATCGCGCAACCTTCGGCGAGGCGCTGACGCTTCGGTGACGCGACCTCGTCCGCCGCTGGCGGCGTTCGCACTGGCGGCCGATGCCATCGAGACTCGGATCCAGGCGCCGGGAGTGCCTCTAGATCTGCCCAGGGCCATCGACCGGATCGACCGACGCCAAGTTCGGGTCACGGGCCGTTTCAGCTTCGCTGCGTCACTCGCCAGGTCGGACAAGCGCAGGAACCGACCGCCATGAGGCCGTGTCATATGATCCATGTTCATGCTCGAACAGCGTCTCCAGCAGCAGTTCTTCGAAAGCGCGGATCTGCAATACCAGGCGGCGGAATCGCTCAGTCGGCCATTGGTTGACGCGTTGCAGGCCTTGAATGGCTGCATCACCAGCGGCGGCAAGACCTTGGTGGCGGGCACCGGCCCTTCGGCCCTGCTCGCGGCCCGGTTCGCGGGTTTGTTGGTGGGTGGATTCGAGCGGGCACGGCCGCCGCTGGCCGCCCTCGCGCTGGCGCCCGATGCCATTGCGACCCAGGTCCAGGCGCTGGGAACCCCGGGCGATCTGCTGCTGCTGATCGACAGCGCAATCGAGGCGCAGCCCTTGCGGGCGGCGATCGATGCCGCGCACGCGAAAGACATGTCGGTCGTTGCGCTGGCGCCTTCACAGGCAACCTGGTGCAACGATCTGGTCGAGACCGATGTGCGGGTCTCGACGCCAACCGAGCGCGTGGCGCGCACGCTGGAGCTTCAGTTGCTGATGCTCCATGCGCTGGCCGACGCGCTCGATCTGCAACTGATGGGAGAACAGGACCCCGAATGAAAACTTCTCAAACACGACATGCCGGCCCCTTGGCCGCCCTCGCCCTGGCCACGCTCATGGCGTTGCCCGGCTGTGCGCCGCTGATCGTCGGCGGCGCCATGGTCGGCGGCGCACTGGTCGTCGTGGACCGGCGCACTGCGGGTTCGCAGTTCGAGGACCAGGCGATCGAGCTGAAGGCGATGAACCGGATCGAGGCCCTTGGCACCGGGGCCCATGTCAATGTCACGAGCTACAACCGAATGGTCCTGCTGACCGGTGAGGTCCCGCGCGAGGCCGATCGCGCTGCGATGCAGGCCGCGGTGCAAGCGGTCGAGAATGTGCGCACCGTGGTCAATGAACTGGCGGTGATGGCCAACACTTCACTGACGGCGCGCACCAATGACACCGTGCTGTCCGGCAAGGTCAAGGCGACGCTGCTGGAGCGCCCGGAAACCAAGGCGGCCACCATCAAGGTGATCAGCGAACGCGGCACGGTCTACCTGATGGGGCGCGTGACCGAGCGCGAGGCGGCGCAGGCGGCCAAGCTCGTCAGCCACGTCAGCGGCGTGCAGAAGGTCGTGCGCGTCTTCGAGTTGCTGACTGACGAGGAACTCGCCAAGATCGAGCCGCCGGCGTCGAAGAAATAGGGCCTCAGCCCTTCAGCCGGCGCAGCAGGCTGGACGTGTCCCAGCGGGCGCCGCCGAGCGCCTGCACTTCCGCGTAGAACTGGTCGACCAGGGCCGTCACTGGCACCTGGGCCCCATTGCGCCGCGCCTCTTCGAGCACCAGACCCAGGTCCTTGCGCATCCAGTCGACGGCGAAACCGAAGTCGAAGCGGTCCTCGAGCATCGTCTTGCCGCGGTTGTCCATCTGCCAGCTCTGGGCCGCGCCCTTGCCGATCACGGCCAGGACTTCCGCCATGTCAAGCCCGGCCCGCCTGCCGAACGCAATCGACTCGGCCAATCCCTGCACGAGTCCGGCAATGGCGATCTGGTTGACCATCTTCGTGAGCTGACCGGCGCCGCTGTCGCCCAGCCGCGTTACCGCGCGCGCGAAGTTCAGCGCCAGCGGACGCATCGCGTCGAACGGGGCGCTGTCGCCACCGCACATCACGGTCAAGGCCCCGTTGATGGCGCCGGCTTCGCCACCCGAGACAGGGGCGTCGACGAAGTGCAGGCCGCGCTCGAGCGCCAGTCCATGCAGCTCGCGCGCGATCGATGCCGACGCGGTGGTGTGGTCGACCAGGATGGCGCCGCGCTGCATGCCCGCGAAGACGCCTTGCTCGCCGAGCGTGACCGAGCGCAGGTCGTCGTCGTTGCCGACGCAGGCGAACACGAAATCGGCCCCCTTGGCCGCGCCGGCCGGAGTGGGCGATGCTGCGCCGCCATGCGCCTTGACCCAGGCTTCGGCCTTGGCAAGCGTTCGGTTGTAGACGGTGACCTTGTGCCCGGCCTTGGCCAGGTGGCCGGCCATCGGGCCGCCCATGACGCCCAGGCCGATGAAGGCCACTTGGCGCGCGCTCTGGGATTCGTAGGTGCGAGGTGCGTTCATGCCGCGATCGTGCCACGGACCCGGCACGACCGCCATCGCGAAGCGCCCGGACCCCGGCCGATCAGTTGGTCTTTTGCTCCGTGGAGCGCGGCTTGGGTGCGTCGCCGAGCCCTTTCGGCGTCAGCCCCACGATGCTGAGGTGCTCGGTGCCGGCCGCCAGATCGAGGTTGCGTGCGCGCTCGCTGTTGAGCTTGATCTGCAGGCGCAGGTCGTTGATCGAATCGGCGTTGCGCAGCGCGTCCTCATAGGTGATCTGGTTCGATTCGTAGAGGTCGAACAGCGACTGGTCGAAAGTCTGCATGCCGAGCTCGCGCGAACGCTTCATCAGTTCCTTGATTTCGCCGACTTCGCCCTTGGAGATCATGTCGGAGATCAGGGGCGTGTTGAGCAGGACTTCGACCGCGGCGACGCGCCCGCGCCCTTCCTGGTTCGGCATCAGTCGCTGCGACACCATCGCCTTCAGGTTGAGCGACACGTCCATCAGCAACTGGGTGCGGCGCTCATCCGGGAAGAAGTTGATGATGCGGTCCAGCGCCTGGTTGGCGCTGTTGGCGTGCAGCGTGGCCATGCACAGGTGGCCGGTCTCGGCAAAGGCCACGGCATGTTCCATGGTCTCGCGGTCCCGGATCTCCCCCATCAGGATCACGTCGGGCGCCTGGCGCAGCGTGTTCTTCAGCGCCATCTCCCAGCCGTCGGTGTCGATGCCGATCTCGCGTTGCGTGATGATGCAGTTCTTGTGCGCGTGCACGAATTCGACCGGATCCTCGACCGTGATGATGTGGCCGTGCGAGTTCTCGTTGCGCCAGTCCACCATTGCGGCCAGCGAGGTGCTCTTGCCCGAGCCGGTGGCACCGACGAAGATCACCAGGCCGCGCTTGCTCAAGGCGATGTTCTTGAGCACCTGCGGCAGGTTGAGCTTGTCGATCGTCGGTATTTCTCTTGGAATCGTCCGGAAGACAAGGCCGACGCTGCCTTGCTGCATGAAGGCGTTGACGCGGAAGCGGCCGATGCCTTGCGGCGAGATCGCGAAATTGCACTCCTTGGAGCGTTCGAACTCCGCCGACTGCTTGTCGTTCATCACCGCGCGTGCGAGCTGCATCGTGTGCTGACCGGTCAAGGGCTGCGGGCTGACCTTGGTGACCTTGCCGTCGATCTTGATGGCGGGCGGGAAATCCGCGGTGAGAAACAGGTCCGAGCCGGTGCGGCTGACCATCAAGCGCAGGAGGTCGTTGACGAATTTGGAGGCCTGATCGCGTTCCATGCAAATCCTTGCTGCGGTTTAGCGCGCGGTGGTGGTGTCTAGCCCGGGAAGTTGTCCGGGATCTTGGCTTTGCTGCGTGCTTCGGACGGGGCGATGATGTTCCGGCGCACGAGGTCGGCCAGGTTCTGATCGAGTGTCTGCATGCCCATGCTCTGGCCGGTCTGGATGGCCGAGTACATCTGGGCGATCTTGGACTCGCGAATCAGGTTTCGGATCGCCGAGGTGCCGAGCATGATTTCGTGGGCCGCTGCACGGCCCGAGCCGTCCTTGAGCTTGCACAGGGTCTGCGAGATCACCGCAACCAGCGACTCGGACAGCATCGCACGCACCATCTCCTTCTCGGCGGCCGGGAAGACATCGACGATGCGGTCGATCGTCTTCGCCGCCGAACTGGTGTGCAGCGTGCCGAACACCAGGTGGCCGGTCTCGGCGGCGGTCAGCGCCAGGCGGATCGTCTCGAGGTCGCGCAACTCACCGACCAGGATCGCGTCCGGGTCCTCGCGCAGTGCCGAGCGCAGCGCGTTGTTGAACGACAGCGTGTGCGGACCGACCTCGCGCTGGTTGATCAGGCACTTCTTGCTCTCGTGCACGAATTCGATCGGATCCTCGACCGTCAACACGTGGCCGTACTCGTTCTCGTTCAGGTGGTTGACCATCGCGGCGAGCGTCGTGCTCTTGCCCGAACCAGTCGGGCCGGTGACGAGCACGAGGCCGCGCGGCTTGAGCGACAGCTCGGCAAAGATCGCCGGCGTGTTGAGCTGCTCGAGCGTCAGGATCTTGCTCGGGATGGTCCGGAACACGGCCGCAGCGCCGCGGTTCTGGTTGAAGGCGTTGACCCGAAATCGCGCCAGGCCCTGGATCTCGAAACTGAAATCGCACTCGAGCGTGTCCTCGTAGTGCTTGCGCTGGGCGTCGTTCATGATGTCGTACACCATGTCGTGCACCGTCTTGTGCTCGAGCGCCTCCACGTTGATGCGCCGCACATCACCATGCACCCGGATCATCGGCGGCAGGCCGGAGGACAGGTGGAGGTCGGAGGCCTTGTTCTTGACCGAGAAGGCCAGCAGTTGGGTAATGTCCATGCAGGGTATGGCCCACGCGGGGCGCTTAAGCTCGAGGCATTATGAGCAGCTTCGACCACAACCGACAAGAAGTGAAACGGCGCATTTCCCATGCATCTGTCGATGCAGGCCGGGATGCCAACAAGGTCACGTTGCTGGCGGTCAGCAAGACGCGCAGCGCCGACGAAGTGCGTGCCGCCTGGCTGGCCGGGCAGCGCGAGTTCGGCGAGAACTACGTCCAGGAGGCCCTCGACAAGCAGGATCGGCTGTCCGATCTGCGTGGCCAGATCGAGTGGCACCTGATCGGACCGTTGCAGAGCAACAAGACGCGGCCGGTGGCCGAACGGTTCGACTGGGTCCACAGCGTGGACCGGCTCAAGCTGGCCGAACGCCTGGCCCTGCAGCGCCCGCCCGGGCTGGCACCGCTCCAGCTCACCTTGCAGGTCAACATCAGCGCCGAGGCCAGCAAGGGCGGCGTGGCACCGGCCGATACGCTGGCGCTGGCCCGGGCCGTGGCCGCGCTGCCCCCGGATCGGGTCCGGCTGCGCGGGTTGATGGCGATCCCGGCACCTGCCACCGGGTTCGAGGCCCAGCGCCGACCCCACCGGGCGCTGCGGGAGCTGTTCGACGCGCTGCGCGCCGAGGGCCTTGCGCTCGACACGCTCTCGATGGGCATGAGCGACGACCTGGAGGCAGCGATCGCCGAAGGCGCCACGATCGTGCGTGTGGGCACGGCGCTGTTCGGTGCGCGCGGCTGAGGCGCGCCTGCTCAGAGCGCGAGCTGGGAGCTGTGCTTGACCTCTTCCATGACGGCGTAGGTCCTGGTTTCGCGCACGCCCGGCAGGGTCCAGATCACGCTGCCGATGAACTCGCGGTAGGCCGCCATGTCGGCCACCCGGGTCTTGAGCAGGTAGTCGAAGCCGCCTGCCACGAGATGGGCCTCGAGGATTTCCGGCCGCACCTGGACCGCGGCCTTGAAGGTGTCCATCACATCGTGCACGGTGCGGTCGAGCAGGATCTCGACGAACACCAGCAGTCCGGCGCCCAGTTTGACCGGGTTCAGCCGGGCCTCGTAGCCGAGGATGTAGCCGTCGCGGTGCAGGCGCTTGACCCGTTCGAGCACGGCCGTGGGTGACAGGTGGACCGACTCGGCCAGCTTCAGGTTGCTGATCCGGCCATCGGCCTGGAGGACACGCAGGATGCGCAGGTCGATCTTGTCCACGCCACGGTCGCCGGGGCTGCGGCTGGGCGGGGAGTCATCGGCGTCCATGTGCACGATTCTCCGGCAAGGCGATGGATTTCCGAATCTTTGTCTTGTGGCGCGCCCAAAAGCTGTCGCATCCTCACCTCAGCGCGCTCGCGTTGACAGCCCCGACCGCCGACCGGGCCAGTTCAGTTGAGCTTGACGCCCAGCTTCGTGATGATCGGGCCCCAACGCGCGACGTCGGCGTCGATCACGCGCTTGAAGTCGGCGGCGCTGCCGCCGACGACGGTCAAGCCGCTCTTGGCCATCGCGGCGCGGATGCCTTCGTCCTTCAGCACCGCGTCGGCATCGGCATTGATCTTGTTCGCCACTGCGTCGGGCATCGAGGCCGGGCCGACGAGGCCGTTCCAGGCCATCGACTGCACGTTCGGGTAGCCCGAGCCGGCCAGCGTCGGCAGGTCCTTCAGGCTGTCGGGGCGCTGGTCGGCGCTGACCGCGAGCATCCTCACCTTGTTGTTCTGCACATGCGGCAGCAGCGCGGGGGCGACCATGAAGGTCGCGTCAGCCGTGCCTTGGGCGATCGCCATCGCCGCCGGCGGCGAACCGTTGAATGGGATGTGCACCGCCTTGATGCCGGCCTCGGCGAGGAAGAGTTCCATCGTCAGGTGGGCCGAGCTGCCCTGGCCGAGCGACGAGTAGTTCATCTCGCCGTTCCTGGCCTTGGCCCAGGTGACGAACTCGGCCACGGTCTTGGCCGGCACCTTGTCGACGCTCACCGCCAGCACGTTCGGCTGTGAGCTCGTCATGATGATGGGCTTCAGATCCTTGGCCGTGTCGTAGGGCGTCTTGCTGTACAGGAAGGGCGCGAACGCCACCGGGCCGTTGAATCCGATCGCGATCGTGTGGCCGTCGCTGGCCTTGGCCGCGATGTCGACGCCGAGCATGCCGCCCGCGCCGGGCTTGTTCTCCACGACCACGGGCTGGCCCCACTTGGCGGCCAGCTTGTCGCCCATCAGGCGCACGATCAGGTCGAGCGAGCTGCCGGGGCCGGTGGGGACGACGATCTTGACCGGCTGGGTCGGCCAGCTGGACTGAGCGAATCCGGGCAGTGCCGTGGCGATCAGGGCCGCAGCGAGCAGATGACGACGATGCATGGAGGTGAGCCGAAGCCGGTAGTTGCGGGATGTCGACGGACGACAGGGCGAATGCTACTGCGGCGCGCCTACACTGGCCCGATGCGCAGCGAGAACATCGGATTCATCGGCGGTGGTCACATGGCCAGCGCCCTCATCGGCGGCTTGATCAAGAGCGGGCGCGACCCGGCGACGATCGTCGTGGTGGAGCCGTTCGAATCACAACGGGCTCGACTGAAGGCCACCTTCAGCGTCAACGTTCTGGCGGCGCCCGATGCGCAACTGGCGCGCGCCGTGACCTGGGTCTGGGCGGTCAAGCCGCAGATGTTCGCCGAGGCGGCGGCACCCTGCACTGCGTACGCCGGGCAGGCCCTGCACCTGAGCGTGATGGCGGGGATCCGCAGTGAGGCCCTGGTGCGCGCGACCGGCAGCGAACGCATCGTGCGCGCCATGCCCAACACGCCGGCCCTGATCGGCCAGGGCATTGCCGGTCTGTACGCGCGGGAAGCGGTTGGCGCTGCCGAACGCGACCAGGTGCAGGCGTTGCTCGCGCCGACCGGCGCGACGCTGTGGGTGGCACAGGAGGACGACCTGGACGCGGTCACCGCGTTGTCGGGCTCCGGGCCGGCCTATGTGTTCTATTTCATCGAGGCGATGATCGAGGCGGCGGTGGCCATGGGTCTGTCGGTCGAACAGGGGCGACAACTGGCCCAGGCCACCTTCGCCGGGGCGACTGCACTGGCCCAGGCGTCGACCGAGAGCCCGGCGACGCTGCGTGAGCAGGTCACGTCCAAGGGCGGCACGACCCATGCGGCAATCACGTCGATGCAGGCCGACGGCATCGGCGCCGCAATCGTCAAGGCGATCCGCGCGGCACAGGCACGGGCGCGCGAACTCGGCGCCAGTTAGCGCACTGCGAGGTCCAGCGCGACGCCGGCAAAGACGGCGAAGCCGACCCAGTGGTTCAGGCGGAAGGCCTTGAAGCAGCCGTCGCGCGACCGATCGCGGATCAGCGCGAAGTGCCAGAGCGCCTGCAGCGCAGCCGCGCCGATGCCCAGCAGGTAGACGCTGCCCAGGCCCAGCCGGCTGCCGAGCCAGGCCCAGATCGCCAGATGAATCGCATAGAAGGCCATGATCGCCGCGACGTCGAATCGACCGAGCGTGATGGCGGAGGTCTTCATGCCGATCCTGAGGTCGTCGTCGCGGTCGACCATGGCGTACTCGGTGTCGTAGGCCAGGACCCAGAACAGGTTGCCCAGCAGCAGTCCCCAGGCGTGCAGCGGCACGGCGTCGGCGACTGCCTGCAACGACCACATCGACCCGCCCTGCACCGCGGCGAAGGCCATCGGGATGCCGAAGCTGAAGGCGATGCCGAGCACCGCCTGCGGCATCGACACCATGCGCTTGGCGTAGGGGTAGAGCAAGGTCACGGCGAGTGCCGCCACCGACAGCAGGATGGTCGGTGGATTGGTCGTCAGCACGAGCGCGAAGGCGATCAGCGCCAGCAGCGCGCCAAGCCCGAGCGCTTCGCGCACCGACAGCGCGCCGCTCGTCACGGGCCGGCTCGCGGTGCGCTTGACATGGCGGTCGAACTCCCGGTCGGCCACATCGTTGATGCAGCAGCCGGCGCTGCGCATCAGGATCGTGCCGAGCACGAACACGACGAGCAGATGCCAGCCGGGAAACCCGTCGGCGGCGATCCACAGCGCCGACAGGCTGGGCCACAGCAGCAACAGCCATCCTGCGGGGCGGTCCCAGCGGATCAGTTGCAGGTAGAGGGCCGCGCGTGGCGGCCGGGCGGCGGCAGAGGTCACGGCGGACGATTATCTTCCCGCCGCGGCCGCGCTCGCAGCCGCGCGATCAACCCGCCAGCTGCTGCTGGAACACCAGCCCGGCATGCTCGCGCAGCGCATGGAACTTGATCTTGGGCCAGTTCGCTTCGATGGCACGCAGCTCTGGCGCGTACTCGACCAGCACGGTCGGCGCATTGACCGCGTCGTAGGCGACGCGGTGTGCATTGCCGTCGATGAAGCGCTGCAGCTCCTTCGGGTCGTCGCAGGTCACCCAGCGCGCGACCTGGAAGCGGCTCGGCATGATGCGTGCCTTGCAGCCGTACTCATGTTCGAGCCGGTGCGCGACGACCTCGAACTGCAGCTGGCCGACCGCGCCGAGCAGCAGCACCGTGCCGCCGACCGGGCGGAAGACCTGGATCGCGCCTTCCTCGCCGAGCTGGCGCAGGCCGGCGTTGAGCTGCTTGGTGCGCAGCGGGTCGGCGACTTCGACCGAGCGGAACATCTCGGGTGCAAAGAACGGCAGGCCGGTGAACTGCAGCGCCTCGCCTTCGGTCAGCGTGTCGCCGAGCTGCAGCACGCCGTGGTTGGGGATGCCGATGATGTCGCCGGCGAACGCCTCGTCGAGCAGCTCGCGGCGCTGCGACAGGAAGCTCACGACCGTGTTCGGTCGCAGTTCCTTGCCCGAGCGCACGACCTTCAGCCGCATGCCGCGTTCGAAGTGGCCCGAGGCCACGCGCAGGAAGGCGATGCGGTCGCGGTGCGCCGGGTCCATATTGGCCTGGATCTTGAAGACGACACCGGTGAACTTGGGCTCGTCGGGCTCGACGATGCGCTGGATCGCCGGCCGCGGCCCGGGCGCCGGGGCCAGGTCGACCAGGGCGTCGAGGATCTCGCGCACGCCAAAGTTGTTGATCGCCGAGCCGAAGAACATCGGCGTCTGGCGCCCGGCCAGGAACTCGGCTTCGTCGAAGGGTGGCGCGGCCTCCTGCACCAGCTCGACCTCGCTAGCGGCCTGGGTGTAGGCGTCGCCGAAACGCGCGGCCAGGCGCGCATTGGTGAGGCCGTCGACGATCTCGTCGTCGTCCCGGTCGCGGTCGCCGCCGCCGGCAAAGACACGCATCTGCTGCTTGCGCAGGTCGAGCACGCCGCCGAAGCGCTTGCCCATGCCGACCGGCCAGGTGAAGGGCACCACGCCCATGCCGAGCTCGCGCTCGATCTCGTCCATCAGCTCGAGCGGCTCCTGCACCTCGCGGTCCATCTTGTTGACGAAGGTGAGGATGGGGGTGTTGCGCGCGCGGCAGACCTGCAGCAGGCGGCGCGTCTGCGGCTCGACGCCGTTGGCCGCGTCGATCACCATCAGCGCGGCGTCGACCGCGGTCAGCACGCGGTAGGTGTCTTCCGAGAAGTCCTGGTGGCCCGGCGTGTCGAGCAGGTTGATGACGCAGTCGCGGTACTCCATCTGCATCACCGACGAGGCCACCGAGATGCCGCGCTGCTTCTCGATCTCCATCCAGTCCGAGGTCGCGTGGCGCGAGGCCTTGCGCGCCTTCACCGAGCCGGCGATCTGGATCGCGCCCGAGAACAGCAGCAGCTTCTCCGTCAGCGTGGTCTTGCCCGCGTCGGGGTGGCTGATGATGGCGAAGGTGCGGCGGCGGCGCACCTGGTCTGGGATGGCGGCGGACATGGGATCGGCAGGCGAAACCTGCGATTATCCGGCCCATGCCGGAATTGCCGGACCTGACGGTCTATGCCGAGCGCCTGCAGGACCTGGCCGGCGGCCGGATCCTGCGCCGGGTCCGGCTGCTCAATCCCTTCTTGCTGCGCACCGCGCTGCCGCCGATCGGCAGCGTCGATCAGTGTCGGCTCGCCGATGTGCGGCGCCTGGGCAAGCGCATCGTGCTGGCACTCGAGGACGAATTGTTCCTCGTCATCCACCTGATGATCGCCGGCCGGCTGCTTTGGAAGCCAGCGGGACGCCAAGCCGCCGGCGCGCATCGCGCTGGCGGTGTTCGAATTCGACTGCGGCCAGCTGATCCTGACCGAGGCCGGCAAGACTCGGCGCGCCTCACTTCATCTGGTACAGGGTGAAGCGGCGCTGGCGGCACTCGACCCCGGTGGGGTCGACCTGCTGATGATCGACGGCACTGCCTTCGCCGAGCGACTGCGCAGCGGCAACCACACGCTCAAGCGCGCTCTGGCCGACCCGCAGCTCTTCAGCGGCATCGGCAATGCCTACTCCGACGAGATCCTGCACCGCGCACAGCTGTCGCCGCTGGCGCTGACCCGCTCGCTCGACGACGCCCAGGTGCAGCGTCTGTTCGACGCGGCGCGCGCGGTGCTTGGCGAGTGGACCGAGCGCTTGCGCGCCGAGGCGCCGGTCTGGCCCGACAAGGTCACTGCATTTCGCCCGCAGATGGCGGTGCACGGCCGCTTCGGCCAGCCCTGCCCGGACTGCGGCACGCCGGTGCAGCGCATCGTCTACGCCAGCAACGAGTGCAACTACTGCGCGCGCTGCCAGACCGGCGGCCGGCTGCTCGCCGACCGCGCGCTGTCCCGCCTGCTCAAGGACAGCTGGCCGAAGACGATCGACTGACTCAGGCTGGATCGAAGCGATCGAGGTCCATCACCTTGGCCCAGGCCGCGACGAAGTCCTGCAGGAACTTCGGTGCTGCGTCGGCGGTGGCATAGACCTCGGCCAGCGAACGCAGCTGCGAATTCGACCCGAAGACCAGGTCGACGGTGGTACCCGTCCACTTGAGCTCGCCGCTCTTGCGGTCGCGCCCTTCGAGCACGCCCGCGGTCGCCGACGGCTTCCATGTCGTGCGCATGTCGAGCAGGTTGACGAAGAAGTCGTTGCTCAGCTCGCCCGGACGCTTCGTGAAGACCCCATGCTGGGCCTCGCCGACGTTGCCGCCGAGCACGCGCAGGCCGCCGATCAGCACCGTCATCTCGGGCGCGGTCAACGTCAGCAGCTGGGCCTTGTCGACCAGCAGCTCGGCGGCGTAGGGCTCGAGCCCCTGGCGCAGGTAGTTGCGGAAACCATCGGCCTTGGGCTCGAGCGGCGCGAACGAGTCGACGTCGGTCTGGTCCTGAGACGCGTCGGTGCGGCCCGGCGTGAAGGGCACGCTCACGCTGTGCCCCGCCTTCTTCGCCGCCGCCTCGATTGCGGCGCCGCCGGCGAGCACGATGAGGTCGGCCAGCGACACCTTCTTGCCGCCGCCGGCGTTGAATTCCTTCTGGAGGCCTTCCAGGGCCTTCAGCACCTTGGCCAGCTCGACCGGCTGGTTGGCCGCCCACTCCTTCTGTGGTGCCAGTCGGATGCGCGCGCCGTTGGCGCCGCCGCGCTTGTCGCCGCCGCGGAAGGTCGACGCCGAGGCCCAGGCAGTGCGCACCAGCTGGCCGGTCGTCAGGCCGCTGGCCAGCACCTTGGCCTTGAGCGCGGCGATGTCCTTCGCGTCGACCAGCGGGTGGTCGATCGCGGGCACCGGGTCCTGCCAGATCAGCGCTTCCTTCGGCACGAGCTTGCCGACGTAGCGCGCGCGCGGGCCCATGTCGCGGTGGGTGAGCTTGAACCAGGCGCGCGCGAAGGCGTCGGCGAAGGCCTGCGGGTCAGCCATGAAGCGGCGCGAGATCTTCTCGTAGGCCGGGTCCATTCGCATCGCCATGTCGGCGGTCGACATGACCGGCGCGTGGTGCTTCTTCGGGTCATGGGCGTCGGGCACCGTGGTGTTGCCGGCGCCGCCCTTGGGCACCCACTGGTGCGCGCCGGCCGGGCTCTTGGTGAGCTCCCACTCGTGGCCGAACAGGGTCTCGAAGTAGCTCATGTCCCAGGTGATCGGCGTTGGCGTCCAGGCCCCTTCGAGGCCGCTCGTGATGGCGTCGCCGCCCTTGCCGCTGCCGAACTTGTTGGCCCAGCCGAGGCCCTGCATTTCGATCGGTGCGCCCTCGGGCTCGGGGCCAACGTTGGAGTCGGGCGCGGCGCCGTGCATCTTGCCGAAGGTGTGGCCGCCGGCGGTCAGCGCAACGGTCTCCTCGTCGTTCATCGCCATGCGCGCGAAGGTCTCGCGCACGTCGCGTGCCGAGCCGAGCGGGTCCGGGTTGCCGTCCGGGCCTTGCGGGTTGACGTAGATCAGGCCCATCTGCACCGCAGCCAGCGGGTTGGCCAGGTCGCGGTCGCCGGAGTAGCGGCTGCCCGGCTTGTCGCTGGTGGCCAGCCACTCGGCCTCCAGGCCCCAGTTGACGTCCAGCTCGGGCTCCCAGATGTCGGCGCGGCCACCGGCGAAGCCGAAGGTCTTGAAGCCCATCGACTCGAGTGCGACGTTGCCGGTGAGCACGATCAGGTCGGCCCACGACAGCTTCTCGCCGTACTTCTGCTTGACCGGCCACAGCAGGCGCCGGGCCTTGTCGAGGTTGCCGTTGTCGGGCCAGCTGTTGAGCGGTGCGAAGCGCTGCGCGCCGGTGCCGGCGCCGCCGCGCCCGTCGGCGATGCGATAGGTGCCGGCGGCGTGCCAGGCCATGCGGATGAAGAGCGGACCGTAGTGGCCGTAGTCGGCCGGCCACCAGTCCTGCGAGTCGGTCATCAGCGCGCGCAGGTCCTTGACCACGGCGTCGAGGTCGAGGCTCGCGAAGGCCTTGGCGTAGTCGAAGCCCTCGCCCATCGGATTGGACTTCGAGGACTGCTGGTGCAGGATTCCGAGGTTCAGCTGGTTCGGCCACCAGTCCCGGTTGGCGCGCCCGCCGGCGCCCATCGTGCGGCCCGTGAACGGGCAATTGGTTTCATTCGACATGCGTTTCTCCTTTGCTTGCTATGGGTCCAGCGTAGGGTTCGGGCCGCGAGGGATCAAGTGGGTTCTGCCTATGGCATTGATAGCGCGTTATGCCATCGACACCGGCAGATGCCGGTGCCGCTTTCAGTCGGTCAGCCGTTTGACGCCCTTGAGCTCGCAGGCATAGATCGCGTTGCGCAGCGCCGCGATCGCCTCGTAGCGCGTGAAGCTGCGCCGCCAGGCCAGCACGACACGGCGCGTCGGCACCGGCTTGGCAAATGGCACGAAGGCCAGGTAGGGCTCGGGGCCGACCGGGATCGACAACTGGGGCACGACCGTGATGCCCATGCCCGAAGAGACCATGTACTTGATCGTCTCCAGCGACGAGCCTTCGAAGCTCTTGCGGATCCCCTCGGCATTGCTCGAGAAGCGCGCGTACTCGGGGCAGACCTCGAGCACATGGTCGCGGAAGCAGTGGCCGGTGCCCAGCAGCAGCATCGTCTCCTGCTTGAGTTCCTCGGCCGGGATGCTCCTGCGTTTGGCCAGCGTGTGCTTCTTGGGCACCGCCACCATGAAGGGCTCGTCGTACAGCGGTGCCACGGCCAACCCGGTGTCGGGGAAGGGCTCGGCCAGGATGGCGCAGTCGAGCTCGCCGGTGCGCAGCATGTCGAGCAGCTTGCTGGTGAAGTTCTCCTGCAGCATCAGCGGCATCTGGGGCGTCAGCTCGATCGCCTTCCTGACCAGATCGGGCAGCAGGTAGGGGCCGATGGTGTAGATCACACCGAGGCGCAGCGGACCCGAAAGGGGGTCCTGGCCGCGCTTGGCGATTTCCTTGATGGCCTGCGCCTGCTCGATGACCTGCTGGGCCTGGCGCACGATCTCGGCGCCGAGCGGCGTCACGGACACCTCGGCGCCGCCGCGTTCGAAGAGCTTGACGTCCAGCTCTTCCTCGAGCTTCTTGATCGCCACCGACAGCGTGGGCTGAGACACGAAGCATGCTTCTGCGGCGCGGCCGAAGTGACGCTCGCGATCCACCGCGACGATGTACTTCAGCTCCGTCAGCGTCATGCCGGCATTGTCGCAGTTGGATCGGCGGCGTGGGCGCCAGATGATCAGGCCTTCAGGAACTCGGCCTTGGCGCCCAGCCAGCGCTCGACATGTGCACGCGACGCCGAAGGATGGTCGCGCAGCAGGCGCTGCGCCGCCGCGCGCGCCGCGTCCAGCAGCGTCGAGTCCTCGGCCAGGTCGGCGAACCTCAGCAGCGCATCGCCACTCTGGCGCGAACCCATGAATTCACCCGGGCCACGGATCTCGAGGTCACGGCGCGCGATCTCGAAACCGTCGCTGGTTTCGGCCATGGCGCGCAGGCGCGCCTTGCCGGTGTCCGACAGCGGGCCCGTGTAGAGCAGCACGCACACGCTTGCCACCTCGCCGCGGCCGACCCGTCCGCGCAACTGATGCAGCTGGGCCAGGCCAAAACGCTCGGCGTGTTCGATCACCATCAGGCTCGCATTCGGCACGTCGACTCCGACTTCGATCACGGTCGTGGCCACCAGCACCGCGGCCTGGCCGGCCACGAAACCCGCCATCGCCGCCGCCTTGTCGGCCGCCGCCATGCGTCCGTGCAACAGCCCGACCGCCGCACCCGGCAGCGTGGCGCACAACTCGGCGTGCGTCTCGGTGGCATTGCGCAGGTCGAGCGCTTCCGATTCCTCGATCAGCGGGCAAACCCAGTAGACCTGCTTGCCGGCCGCGACCTCGTCGCGGATGCGTGCAATGACCTCGTCGCGCCGGTTGTCGGCGAAGACCTTTGTGCGAATCGGCGTGCGACCGGGTGGCAGCTCGTCGATCGTGCTGACGTCGAGGTCGGCGAAGTAGGTCATCGCGAGCGTGCGCGGGATCGGGGTGGCGCTCATCATCAGCAGGTGCGGCTCCAGGGTCTGGTCCTCGAGCTTGCGTCGCAGAGCCAGGCGCTGCGCGACACCGAAGCGGTGCTGCTCGTCGACGATCGCCAGGCCCAGCCGCGCGAAGCTCACGTCGTCCTGGATCACGGCCTGGGTGCCGACGACGAGCCTGGCGCGGCCGTCGGCGACGGCCTCCGACATCTCGCGTCGCGCCTTGCCGCGCCGGCTGCCGGTCAGCCAGGCGGTCTGCACGCCCAGCGGTTCGAGCCACTGCACGAGTTTCCTGAAATGCTGGTCGGCGAGCAGTTCGGTCGGTGCCATCAAGGCGCATTGCCAGCCGGCTTCGATCGCGGTGGCGGCGGCGAGCGCCGCGACGATCGTCTTGCCGGAGCCGACGTCGCCTTGCAGCAGGCGATTCATCGGCCGGTCTTGCCCGAGGTCGCCCGCGATCTGGTCGACGACCCGCTGCTGCGCCGAGGTCAGTGCCCAGGGCAGCGACGACAGCAGGCGCGCCGGCAGACCACCTGACGCCGGTGCCAGCGCCGGGGCGCGCAGCAGCGCACGTTCCTGGCGCGATTGCAGCTGCGACAGCTGTTGCGCGAGCAGTTCGTCGAACTTGAGCCGTTGCCAGGCCGGGTGACTGCGGTCCTCCAGACCGGCCTGCGAGAGCTCGGCGTCGGGCTGGTGCAGGCGCAGCAGCGCGGCGTGCAAGGTCGGCATGCCCGTCGGCACGGTGCCCGGCGGCAGCAACTCGCCCAACGGGACACGCGCCAGCGCCGAGGCTATGGCCTTGCGCAGGTAACTCTGGGGCAACTGGGCGCTGGCCGGATAGACCGGTGTCAGCGTGCTCGGCAACGGCGTGTCGGGCGCCACCACCTTGACCGTCGGATGCACCATCTCGCGACCGAAGAATCCGTCGCGAATCTCACCCCGCACGCGCAGCAGGCCGCCGGGCGCGCAGGACTTCTGCAGCGACGGGTAGAAGTTCAGGAAGCGCAGCACGAGTTCCTCGCCGCCGTCCACCAGGCGCACGATCAGCTGGCGCCGGCCGCGGCTCTCGATCCGGCAGTCGTGCACCCTGGCCTGGATCTGGACGGTCTCCCCGAGACGCGCCTGGCTCAGCGGGACGAGGCGGGTCTCGTCTTCGTAGCGCAGGGGCAGGTGCAGGGCGAGGTCGATGTCGCGCAGCAGGCCGAGCTTGGCCATGGCGCGCGCAGGGCCGGACTTCTTGGCGGCGTCGGGCATGATGGAATCATTTTGGGGCCAACCGAACCCTGGACCGTGATGCACGACCCGAAGGACCTGACCCTTTCCGACTTCGATTTCGGGCTGCCGGCCGAACTGATCGCACAACATCCCGTGGCCGAGCGAAGCGCATCGCGCCTGCTCGATGGGAGCGCGGCCTGGCCGGTGGACCGGATCTTTCGCGATCTGCCGGGCCTGCTGCGCCCCGGTGATCTGCTGGTGTTCAACGACACGCGGGTCATCAAGGCACGATTGCTCGGCGAGAAGTCGACCGGGGGCGCCGTCGAAGCACTGGTCGAGCGGGTCCTGCCAGGCCGCTTCGAGGTTTGGGCCCATCTGCGGGCCAGCAAGTCGCCCAAGGCCGGCGCGCGCGTGCGGTTCGCAGATGCCTTCGACGCCGAGGTCCTGGGCCGGACCGGTCCGGACGAAGCGCTGTTTCACCTGCGATTTCCGGCCGACCCGTTCGCCTTGCTCGAAGCCCATGGCCATGTGCCGCTGCCGCCCTACATCACGCATGCCGACCAGGCCGAGGACGTGGCGCGCTACCAGACGGTGTTCGCCGAGCGCCCGGGGGCCGTGGCCGCGCCGACCGCGTCGCTGCACTTCGACGAGTCCGTGCTGGCGGCGCTCGCGGCACGCGGCGTGGCGCGCGCGCGCGTCACGCTGCACGTCGGGGCCGGCACCTTCCAGCCGGTGCGCGCAGAGCGACTGGACGAGCACCGCATGCACAGCGAATGGATCGACGTGGGCGAGGACACGGTCGCGGCGATCGAGGCCACCCGGCGCGCCGGTGGCGCCATCGTGGCCGCAGGAACGACCACCCTGCGCGCACTGGAATCGGCGGCGCGCGCTGGCGCGTTGCGGCCGTTCACCGGCGAGACCGACATCTTCATCCGCCCGGGGTTCGAGTTCCGGGTCGTCGACCGGCTGATCACGAACTTCCACCTGCCCAGAAGCACGCTGCTGATGCTGGTCAGCGCCTTCGCCGGCCACGCGCATGTCAAGGCACTCTACCGGCACGCGATCGAGGCGCGCTACCGCTTCTTCAGCTACGGCGACGCGATGCTGCTCGATCGGCGAGGCTGAGACAATCCGCCGATGCTCAAGTTCGAACTGCTGGCCACCGAGGGCCGGGCCAGGCGCGGCCGCCTGACGCTCAACCACGGCGTCGTCGAGACGCCGGTCTTCATGCCGGTCGGCACCTATGGCACGGTCAAGGGCGTGTTGCCCCAGTCGCTGCTCGACATGGACGCGCAGATCATCCTGGGCAATACCTTCCACCTCTGGCTGCGTCCGGGGATGGACGTGCTGAAGGTCTTTGGCGGGCTGCACCGTTTCGAGGGCTGGCAACGGCCCATCCTGACCGACAGTGGAGGCTTCCAGGTCTGGAGCCTGTCGGGCGCCGACGGCAAGGGCCGCAAGATCAGCGAAGAGGGAGTTCGCTTCGCCTCGCCGGTGAACGGCGACAAGCTCTTCCTGACGCCCGAAGTGAGCATGCAGATCCAGACCGCGCTGAATTCGGACATCGCCATGCAGTTCGACGAGTGCACGCCGTACCAGACCGCGGGCCGTCTGACGACCGAAGACGAGGCGCGCCGCTCGATGGAACTCAGCCTGCGCTGGGCGGCGCGCAGCCGAGACGAGTTCGCGCGCCTGGGCAACCCGAATGCCCTGTTCGGCATCGTGCAGGGCGGCATGTTCGAGTCGCTGCGCGAGGAGTCCGCGGCGGCGCTGGCGGCGCTGGACTTGCCCGGTTATGCGATCGGCGGCGTCAGCGTCGGCGAACCGAAGGAAGACATGCTGCGGCTGATGGACCATACGCCGAGCCATCTGCCAGCAGACAAGCCGCGCTACCTGATGGGCGTGGGCACGCCCGAGGACCTGGTCGAAGGCGTCGCCAGCGGGGTCGACATGTTCGACTGCGTGATGCCGACGCGCAATGCGCGCAATGGCCACCTGTTCACCCGGTTCGGCGACCTGAAGATCCGCAACGCCAAGCACCGCGACGATCAGCGCCCGCTCGACCCGACCTGCGCCTGCCATGCCTGCGCCGGCTTCAGCCGCGCCTACCTGCACCACCTCGAGCGCTGCGGCGAGATGCTGGCGCCGATGCTGGCCAGCATCCACAACCTGCACTACTACTTGAACCTGATGCGTGAACTGCGCGAGGCGCTCGATGGCGGGGCCTTCGAAACGTTCCGGGCGCGGTTCAAGGCCGACCGGATGCGCGGGATCGACTGACGCCGACCAGACCCTAGCCGTGCTCCAGCAGCGAGCTCGGCCGCTCGATCTGCGCCAGTTCCGTCGCAAGCCAGGGCAGCACACCAGCCAGCGTTTCCTTCAGCGTGTGCGGCGGATTGATCACGAACAGGTTGCTGCCGAGCATGCCGAAACCCCGGCTGTCGGCGCTCGCCACCGTGAGCCGGGCGTGCAGCCAGCCCTTCTTGGCCTTGGCCTTGGCGGTCGGTTTCAGGCGATCGAGCAACTGGGTCGACTCGAGAAGCTGCAACTGCGGTGACCAGACGATGATCGTGCCGTCCGCGAACAGGTCCAGGGCCTCGCGAACGGCCGCGAGCACGTGCAGGTAGTCGGCCTTCAGTTCGTAGGAAGGATCGATCAGCAGCACGCCGCGCCGAGTCGGTGGCGGCAGCTGCTTGCCGATCGCAGCGAACCCGTCGGCCATGCGGGTCTGCACGCCGGCCTGGTCGCCGAGGTAGGACTCCAGGATGCGGTGATCGGTCGGATGGATTTCGAACAGCCGCAGCTCGTCCTGCGGGCGCAACAGGAGGTGGGCGAAGGCCGGCGAGCCTGGATACTGGACGAGGTGCTTGCCATCGTTGAAGCGCCGCACCAGCGCAAGGTAGTCCGCCACGACGGGCGGCAGATCGTCACGACCCCACAGCCTGCCGATGCCCTGTTCGAACTCGCCGCGCTTGTTGGCGTACTCGCCCCGCAGCGAGTAGCCGCCCGCGCCGGCGTGGGTGTCGACCACCCGATAGCCCTTCTCCTTCAGGTTCATGTGCTGGAGCACGAGCATCAGCACGAGGTGCTTGAGCACGTCGGCGTGGTTGCCGGCGTGAAAGGCGTGGCGGTAGGCGAGCATGCGGCGATGGTGCCACGAAGGCCGGGCCGGGCGCTGGTAACCTCGCGCCCCATGACAACCCTGTTCGAACCCCTGCGCGTCGGCGATCTGAGCCTGCCCCACCGGGTCGTGATGGCGCCGCTGACCCGCTGCCGGGCGCCCGCGACGGTGCCGACCGACCTGATGGCCACCTACTATGCCCAGCGCGCCGATCCGGCCACCGGCGCCGCGCTGATCGTCAGCGAGGCGACCCAGGTGGATCCTTTCGGGCAGGGTTATCTGGACACGCCGGGCCTGCACAGCGACGCGCAGGTCCGGGCCTGGTCGCGCGTCACGCATGCCGTGCATGCGCGCGGCGGCTTGATTGCCGCTCAGCTCTGGCATGTCGGGCGCATCTCGCACACGTCGCTGTTGCCGGATGGGCAGCCGCCGGTCTCGAGCTGCGCCCTGGCATCGGGCACCAAGACGCTGACGGCGCAAGGCTTCCAGGCCTGTTCGGTGCCGCGCGCGCTGCGCACCGACGAGATGCCGATGGTCGTCGATCAGTTCCGGCAGGCGGCGGCGCGGGCCATGGACGCCGGCTTCGACGCGGTCGAAATCCATGCCGCCAACGGCTACCTGATCGACCAGTTCCTGCGCGACTCGATCAACGACCGGCGCGACGGCTATGGTGGCGCGATCGCCCAGCGCTGCCGCCTGCTGTTCGAGGTCGTCGCCGCCGTCACGTCGGCGGTCGGCGCAGGCCGCACGGGCATGCGCCTGTCACCGGTCACGCCCAGCAATGGCGCGCCGCCCGACAGCGACCCGCAGGCGCTTTTCGAGCATCTCGTCGACGGCCTGGCCGGCGCGAACCTGGCCTATGTCCACATGATCGAGGGGCAGACCGGCGGTGCACGTGACGTTGCCCCGTTCGACTACGCGGCGCTGAAGCCGCGCTTCGGCGGCGCCTGGATGGTCAACAACGGCTACACGGGCCCGATGGCCCGGGAAGCGGTCGAGTCGGGCCGCGCCGATCTGGTGGCGTTCGGTCGCCCGTTCATTGCCAACCCGGACCTGAGCCAGCGGCTGCGCCTCGGCGCCGCGGTTGTCGAGCCGGACCGGGCCACCTTCTATGGCGGTGGCGCGGCCGGCTACACCGACTACGGTCTTCACGCGGCGGCCACTGCTTGAACAAGGTCTGGCGTGTCCTTGGCACGCTCGCGCTGGCCGCGCTCGGGGCCGTGCTGGCGCTGTCGGCGCACCTGCCTCTGCCCTGGATGATCGGCCCGCTGATCGTCTGTGCCGTCGCTGGACTGAGCGGGCTTCCGGTCCAGTCGTCAGACGCTCTGCGCAAGGCCGGGCAATGGGCGATCGGAATCGCACTTGGGCTGTACTTCACGCCCGAGGTCACGGCGCAGGTCGGAGCGCTCGCACCGGCCATCGTTGCCGGTGCACTCTGGGCCCTGGCGCTGGGCTACGGGTTTCATCGCGTCCTGCGCCGGCTCCATCCGGCCGAATCGGCGGCGACGACGCTCTTCGCCGCTGCCATCGGAGGTGCCTCCGAGATGACGGCGCTGGCCGAACGGCATGGCGCCCGGGTCGACAGGGTGGCCGCGGCCCATGCGCTGCGCGTGCTGCTGGTCGTGGTCTCGATTCCACTGCTGCTGCAGGCGGCCGGCGTGCTGGGCACCGATTCGACCGGACCGGCCGTGCGCGACGTGCGCCTGGGCGGGCTCGGATTGCTCGTTCCGTTGACCCTCGTTGCGGGCTGGGCCCTGCGCTGGCGCCGGGTTTCCAATCCGTGGCTGCTCGGCGCGCTTGCGGTCACGGCGGGCCTGACCGCATCGGGCGTCGAACTGTCTGCGCTTCCGGTCTGGGCCGTCAACGCCGGCCAGCTCTTCATCGGCGTGTCACTCGGCGCGCGTTTCTCGCCTGCCTTTGCTCGTGCGGCTCCCGGCTGGCTGCTGGCCGTCGCTGGTGGAACCGCCGCAATGCTCGTGTTGGCAGCGCTGTTTTCATGGTGGCTGGCCGGACTGGTCGACTTGAACCCGGTCACCGTGATGCTTGGCAACTCGCCCGGGGGCATCGCCGAGATGTGCATCACGGCCAAGGTCCTGCAGCTCGGTGTGCCGGCCGTGACGGCCTTTCACGTCGTTCGCTATCTGGCGGTGCTGCTGCTGACCCCGCAGGTCTACCGCTGGGAAATGCGCCGACTCAACGCCGCTGGCGCGACTTGAACAGTTCGCGCAGCCCGACCTCGCGTGGGCCTGGCCGCAGTTCGACCGGGTCCCCTGCGCACAGGGTGCCGGGCCTGATCACGCCCAGGTAGGCACCGCAGTAACCCGACTGCTGCATCAGGCGCGCTGCCTGAGCGAACCCGAGTGCTGCGTTGAGCTTGAAACATGGGAAGCGGGGTTCGCTGACCGCCAGGGTGCAATCCGGCAGGTGCAACTGGTCCCCGATCCAGAGCTGGTTCTCGGTCAATCCGGCCAGGGTCAGGTTCTCGCCCAGCAAACCCGGCTCGATCGCCGCCTCAGCGCCGACCACCCGCGCTTGCCGACGCACCGTGCGCCAGAAGTCGAAATGCTCGCTCGGATAGGCGTAGAGCGCCTTGGAAAGCCCACCATGGACCGACAGGTCGGCTTGTTCGTCACCTGCGAGGCCCATCGGGCGCACCTCGACGGCACCAGTGACCGCGCGCTTGCCGATGGCAGTGAGGACGCTGCGGCCATCGATCGGCCGGTGCTGCGCGCGCGCAACGTTGACACTGGTGACCCGTATCTGCATATGCGCATTTTGCATAACTCCCCTCATGTGCGGAGTTTCGCGGTGGTTACATTGGGGTGAAGATCTATCAGGCCAGGGTCAGGAGTGGCATTCGGCAAACGCCGCGCGCGGCGTTCGCCGAATCCCCTTTTTGTCGAAATCTTGAAGATTGGAGTCCCGATGAACAGTCCCGTGATGGAAGGTGTGCCCGTGAACGCCCCCGATCATGTTCGCCATGCCCGCTTGATCGCGTGGGTGAACGAGATGGCCGCCCTGACCGAGCCGGCGCGTGTGGTCTGGTGCGATGGATCGCTGCAGGAGTACCAGCGCCTGTGCGACGAGCTCGTCGCCGCCGGCACCATGCAGCGATTGAATCCTGCGTTGCGACCTGACAGCTTCCTGGCTCGCAGCGACCCGAGCGACGTGGCGCGGGTCGAGGACCGCACCTACATCTGCAGCGCCACCAAGGAAGACGCCGGCCCGACCAACAACTGGATGGCTCCGCAGGAGATGCGCCGCCTGCTCCAGAGCGGCGACAAGGCGCTCTTCAAGGGCGCCATGCGCGGCCGCACGATGTATGTCGTGCCGTTCTCGATGGGGCCGCTCGGCTCGCACATCGCCCATATCGGCGTCGAGCTGACCGACAGCCCCTATGTCGTGATCAGCATGCGCACCATGACGCGCATGGGCCGCGGCGCGCTCGACGTGCTCGGCAGCGACGGCGATTTCGTGCCCTGCGTGCACAGTGTCGGGGCGCCGTTGGCGGCCGGCGCCAAGGACGTGGCCTGGCCGTGCAACGGCACCAAGTACATCGTCCACTATCCCGAGACACGCGAGATCTGGAGCTACGGCTCCGGCTACGGCGGCAACGCGCTGCTGGGCAAGAAGTGCTTCGCGCTGCGCATCGCGTCGACCATGGGGCGCGACCAGGGCTGGCTGGCCGAACACATGCTGATCCTGGGCGTGACCTCGCCCGAGGGTCGCAAATCGCACATCGCCGCGGCCTTCCCCAGTGCCTGCGGCAAGACCAACTTCTCGATGCTGGTGCCGCCCGAGGGCTTCGAAGGCTGGAAGGTCACGACCATCGGCGATGACATCGCCTGGATCAAGCCGCACGCCGACGGCCGGCTGTACGCGATCAACCCCGAGGCCGGGTACTTCGGCGTCGCACCGGGCACCAATCGCCACACCAACCCGAACTGCATGGATTCGCTCAAGAGCGATGTCGTGTTCACCAATGTCGCGCTGACCGACGACGGCGATGTGTGGTGGGAAGGCATGACCGACACCTTGCCGGCCCATCTGATCGACTGGCAGGGCCGCGACTGGACGCCCGAGATCGCAAGGGACAACCCGGTCAACGGCAAGCCGCGGCCGGCCGCCCACCCGAACGCACGTTTCACGGTGTCGGCGAGGCACAACCCGGTGCTCGACGCCGAGTGGGACAACCCCGAGGGTGTGCCGATCGACGCCTTCATCTTCGGTGGTCGTCGTTCGACCACGGTGCCACTCGTGACCGAGGCGCGCGACTGGGTGGAAGGTGTGTACATGGCCGCCACGATGGGCAGCGAGACGACGGCCGCCGCCGCGGGCCAGCAAGGCGTCGTGCGCCGCGACCCGTTCGCGATGCTCCCGTTCACCGGCTACAACATGTCCGACTACTTCCAGCACTGGCTCGACCTGGGAGCGAAGCTGCAGGCCTCGGGCGCCAAGCTGCCGAAGATCTACTGCGTGAACTGGTTCCGCAAAGGGGCAGATGGCAAGTTCGTCTGGCCCGGTTATGGCGAGAACATGCGCGTGCTGCACTGGATGCTCGGGCGCGTGCACGGCAGCGCGGGTGGCAAGGCCCACCTGTTCGGGGTCAGCCCGAACTTCGAGGACCTGAACTGGCAAGGGCTCGATTTCACGAAGAGCCAGTTCGAGACGGTCTCCTCGATCGACCATCCGGCCTGGCGGACGGAGGTGAAACTGCACGCCGAACTGTTCGAGCGGCTCGCCTACCACCTTCCGCCTGCCCTCGAAGCGACCCGGCAGCGTATCGAAGCCACGCTCGCCAATTGATCGTCCAGCTGCTGTCGGACCTGCACCTCGAGACCGAGCCGTTCGTTCCGGAACCGGCGCCGGGGGCCGAGGTGCTGGTGCTGGGCGGGGACATCGACAGCACCTGGCAAGGCTATCAGTCCTTCGCCGACTGGCCGGTGCCGGTGCTGGTCGTGGCTGGCAACCACGAGTTCGACAACCGCGATGTGCGAGCGGCATGGGGCGAATTGCGTGACCATTGCGCGCGCTGGGGTTTGCGTCTGATCGAGCGTGAGAGTGTCGTCATGACCGGCGCCGATGGCCGGCGCATCCGGTTCCTGGGCACCGTCCGCTGGAGCGACTTCGACGTGTTCGGGGTTGCCGAGAGGGAACGCACCTTGCGCGCCGGCGCCTACTTCCAGCGTGTCATGGGGGCGACGCTCGACGGCTTGCCATTCGACGCTGCGGCGGTCCGGCGCGAGGCACTGGACTGCGGAGACTGGCTCGCGACGGCGCTCGCCGAGCCGGCCGCCGGTCGATGGGACGCGACGGTTGCCATCACGCACTTCGCGCCCAGCCTGCGCAGCGTGGATCCACGCTACGGGCATGTGCCGGGAACCGGCAGCTTCTGCAACGCCGACGATGCACTATTGCCCCTGGCCGATCTGTGGCTGCACGGCCATCTTCATTGCAGGCACGACTACCAAGTCGATCGACCGGGGCAGCGCGCCTCGCGGGTGGTTTGTCAGGCGCGTGGGCTGGTGAGCAAGCTCGAACATGTGGGGTTCGAGGCAACCCGGACCTTCGCCGTTTGACGGATTGGGCTTGACTCGAGTCAAGTCAGCCGCTGGGCAGCATGCGACACTGTCATTTACACCTCACGGAGCTCCAAACATGAAGATCCTGATTGCTGTCGACGGAAGCCAGTTCACCAAGCGCATGTTGGCGTACCTGACCGCGCACGACGAGTTCCCAGGGAAGTCGCATGAGTACACCGTGCTGACGGCCGTGTCACCGGTGCCGGCTCGAGCCGCGGCGGTGCTCGACAAGGCGACTCTGGCCACCTACTACGCCGACGAGGCAGAGAAGGTCCTGAAGCCGATTCGCACCTTCCTGGGCAAGCAGGGCTTGAAGGCCGAGTGCATGCACAAGATCGGTGTCGTGGCGGAGACGATCACGAGCGTTGCCGAGAAGGGCAAGTACGACCTCCTGGTGATGGGGTCACACGGCCATGGCACGCTGACCAATCTGGTGCTCGGGTCGGTAGCGACCAAGGTGTTGGCGCATTGCCAGGTGCCGGTGCTCCTGATCCGCTGAATCCGATGCCGTTCGCCGCGCTGCGGAGCTGACGAGGCGCAGGTATTGCCGACCAACCGGGTCGGCGCCGTGGTGCCAGTTCAGTCCTGGCTGCGCCGTCGGTTGGACAGGCGCTCCCACCAGGCGGTCGTCCCAGGCGGTTCGATCTGGTTCGTGCCGATCGGTGCCGGCTCTTCGAGCGACATCTCCAGACCGAAGCAGGTTCCCATGTCGGCTGCGTCTTCGGCCGGGCTGACATGCTGGGGCCGCCCGAATCTCAGGAATCGAAAGGTCGCATTGGCAGTGTTCATGATTCCCTCCCGCGACGCAGTGTGCGCAATACAAGTGTCGGCTTTGTGACGGCTGTACCAAATCCTCAATTCGGGGGGAGTCGTGGTGCATTTCTCACAATAGGGGCGCTTGCCTGAATCGCGTCATGAATTCCGTCCCCCAACCCAACGACCACTGCGCGATCGACTTCGGCACCTCGAACTCGGCCGTCGCCTTGCCGACGGCGTCGGGGGTCGAACTCGTCGAACTCGAGCCCGGTCGCCGCACGATGCCGACGGCGGTGTTCTACAGCAGCGAGGGCGCCGCCCAGGCGCACGAGGCAGAACGGCTGTACGGGCGCGCCGCCGTGGCGGCCTATGTCGACGGCATGGACGGGCGCCTGATGCGTTCGATGAAGAGCATCCTGGGGTCGCCGCTGGCCGAGCAGGCGACCGACGTGGGCGCGGGCCGCAGCGTGCGCTACCTGGACGTCATCACGGGCTACCTGCGTCACCTCAAGCAACTGGCCGAGCTGCAGGCCGGGCGGGCGCTGTCGCGCGCGGTGCTCGGGCGCCCGGTGTTCTTCGTCGACGGCGAGCCGGAACGAGACGCGCGCGCGTCGGCGGCGCTGGCCCAGGCCGCACGGCATGCCGGGTTCGAGGAGTTGCAGTTCCAGTACGAGCCGATCGCCGCTGCCCTGGCCTATGAGTCGACGATCCGACGTGATGAAATCGTGCTGGTCGCCGACATCGGAGGCGGCACCTCCGACTTCTCGCTGGTGCAGGTGGGGCCTGAGCGCCAGCACCGGGTCGATCGACGCGAGGACATCCTGGCCAACCACGGCGTCCACGTGGCGGGAACGGACTTCGACCGCCGGCTCGAACTTGCCACCATCCTGCCGCTGGCCGGATACGGCACGTCGAGACCGGCGCGGCCTGGCGAAGCGGCGCGCGAAGTCCCGAGTGGGCTGTACTTCGACCTTGCCACCTGGCACCTGATCAACACCGCCTACACGCCGTTGCGCCTGGCCGAATGGCGGGCGATGCGGCCCTGGTTCGCAGATCCGACGCTGCACGATCGGCTCTTGCGCTTGTTGTCGAACCGGCTCGGCCATGGGCTGGCTGCGGCGGCCGAGCGCGCGAAGATCGATGTGGCCACGCAGGGCCATGCGCTGATCGACCTGGCCGAGCTCGACCGGGGGCTGACGGTCGAGCTCGGCGCAGGCGATACGGCGCGCGCGCTCGAGGCCGATCTGGTCCAGATCGTCCAGGCAGCGATTGACACCGTGAGGCTCGCGGGCGTGGCGCCAGGTGCCGTGCAGTCGCTGTTCTTCACCGGCGGGTCCACCGGGTTGTCGACTCTGGCCGATCGGATCGCCGCGGTGTTCCCGCAGGCGGCGGTCGTGCGCGGCGACCGGTTCGCGAGCGTGGCGCAGGGCCTGGGCCTGCACGCCCGCAGGTTGTTCAGCGGCGCTTAGGGCGGGTGCCGGTCCTCGGGCGAGGCGCCGGCCGCTGCGCGGCGGCGAGCGGGCGGCTGATGTCGGCAATCAGCATCTGCGCACGCACGATGTCCTGCACCGCCTCGGCAAGATCGGGGGGCGGTTCCAGGGTTTCAATCACCGCGAGCAGGGCGTCTGCGTCCTCCAGGTCCTGCGGATCGAAGTGCAGGTAGAGCAATGCCAATGGTTCGACCAGGTCAGGTGCATCCAGATCGGACAGCGCCGGGAACAGATCGAGCGCAGTGGCAAAACCGGCCACCCAGGGCAACACGGTCTCGGTCGGGCTCGCCTCGTCGTCGATCGGAAAGATCCAGGGATCGAACCAGAGTCGCTTGTCGATCGCATGCACGAGTTCCGCGTGCCGGCGCAGCACCCCGGCGTGGAGTTCCGCGCTTGGGAAGTCGGCCGGCAGCGGACGCCCGTCGATGTCGGCCACATGCGCCATCCAGCGCGCCATCTCGACCTTCCCGGGCTGCAGGATGACACCGCACAGGTAGCCGTCCAGCGCCATCACGTCGAGCGGCTCGAGCGGCGCTGGCACGCGGTCCAGCAGGGATTGCAGGGCCGCGATCTGGTCGTCGTCCATCAGCGCCGCTGGTGTGGCCGGAGGTGTTTGCATCGTTTGATTGTCGCTCCGCCCCGCCGCGGGGACACCCGGATCCGGGGTCGGTGCGATCATTTGCCCGGTGAGCCACTCCTGCGACACGAACGCTTGCCTCCCCGGCCACGCTTCGGACCGTGAACCGCCATGCACAGAACCCCAGGCTACTTGCTGATCACCGGCGCGGGGCGCGGCATCGGCGCCGCCATCGCGCGCCAGGCCGCCGAGGCTGGCTGGGATGTCGCACTCAACTACCAGCGCGACGCAGCGGCCGCCCGGCGCGTGGCCGAATCGGTGCGCGAGCGCGGCCGGCAGGCGCTGCTGCTGCAGGCCGACGTGGCAAACGAAGCCGAGGTGCTGGCGGCCTTCGAACAGCTCGACCGCGCCGGGCAACTTGCCGGGCTGGTGAACAACGCTGGCATCGTGGACGCGGCGATGCCCCTGGCCGCGATGGACGAGGCGCGCTGGCAGCGCATGTTCGGCGTCAACGTCTTCGGATCGATGCGCTGCGCACGCGAGGCGGTGCGGCGCATGAGCACCCGGCTGGGAGGCCAAGGCGGCGTCATCGTCAACATGTCGTCGGCGGCGGCGCGCCTGGGTTCGGCCGGGCAGTACGTGGACTATGCGGCATCGAAGGCGGCGATCGACACCTTCACGCTCGGCCTTGCGCGCGAGGTGGCCACCGAAGGCATCCGCGTCAACGCGGTGCGCCCGGGCATCATCGCGACCGAGATTCATGCCAGCAGCGGGCAGCCCGGCCGTGTGCATGAGGCCGCTGCCCAGATCCCGCTGCAGCGCGTCGGCACGGCCGACGAAGTGGCGGCCGCAGTGGTCTGGTTGTTGTCTCCGGCTGCGAGCTACGTGACGGGCACCATTCTGGATGTGACCGGGGGCCGCTGAGCCGCACCGCGATCGACCTCGGTCGCAACTCCCTGATCGGATGAAAAAGCGCACGGGTTGACCGGGCTGACGCCTGCGCGCGGGATATAGAAACCCGGTGCGCTGCCGAGAATGGATCAAGCCCCATTCACTCCCGGTGCTGCCATGAACACCTCGACAATTCCCGCCCTGCAAGCCGAGCGGCCGCAGTCGGCGCGCGAGGAGCAGGTCAACGCGCTGAGTCACGGACTGGGGTTCGTGCTCGCTGCCGCCAGCTGGCCCATCCTGACGGACTTCGCCACCGTCCATGGCGGGCCGCATGGCGCCCTGGGCGCCACCGTCTTTTCGCTGTCGATGATGCTGGTGTACGCGGCGTCGATGGTCTACCACGCGCTGCCCCCCGGGCCCGCCAAACGATTGGCGCGCAGGGTCGACCACGCCGCGATCTTCATCTTCATCGCGGGCAGCTACACGCCCTTCGCGCTCGGCCCCTTGCGCGACGGGGTCGGTCTGCCGCTGCTGGCGGCGATCTGGTCGATGGCCCTCGTCGGCGTCGCCTTCAAGGCCTGCGGGCGCATGACGCGGGTCCTGCCGTCCACCCTGCTCTACGCGACCATGGGCTGGCTCGCGCTGGCGATGCTCGAGCCGCTGATGGCGCGCATGGGTGGCGACGCGCTGTTCCTGCTCCTGGCCGGGGGCGTGGCCTACACGGTGGGCGCGGTCTTCTTCCTGTGCGATCAGCGGCTGCGCTTCGGCCACTTCGTGTGGCATCTTTTCGTCCTCATGGGCAGCGCCTGCCACTTCTTCGCGGCACTCGGCCCGATGGCCTGAACTCCGGCGCCCGCGCGCGCCTCAGCCGGCCGCGTGGTCGTCGAGCAGCGCCTGCCACTTCGCGAGCGCGGCGCGCTCGGGCGCTGCGGCGCTGGCCTGCCAGCCGGCCAGCGCAAACCTGGACGTGGCTGCCACCGAATCCCACTGGTGTGGCGCTGCGGCGCGCATCTTCAGGTCGCGCAGGCGATCGAGCAGCGGCTCCAGCGCCAGCGCCAGACCGTGCGACGCGATGGCCACGAACGCGTCGACCTCGACGATGCCGACCATGCTCCAGAAGTCCGGATCGTGCGTGATCCTGCGCTGCAGGCTCTCGCGCACCCGTGCCACCACTTCGGCGTCGAAGCCCGGCCAGGTGCGCCTGCTGGAGTGCGCCGCGAGCGCCGCAGCCATGCGGTTGAGAGCAGGGTAGTAGAGCTCCGGGTGATCGGTCGCGATCGCGAGTCGTTCGGCCTCCTCGTAGCTCGCGGCACACCGGCGGCGCGCCGTTTCCGCAGCGCTTGCGCGGCCACTCTGTTGCTCCAGCATGGCCAGGCGCTTCCACGTCGATCCGCACAGGCTGTGGCGCTCCACCGTCGGGTGCAGGTCGGTCAAGGCCTGCATCTGCCTGAGCACGGCGACGATCCTGGCGCGCGCGGACGCGAGCGCCCGCGGCCGGTCGACCGCCAGCGTCGCCGCCTCGAGTGCATGCCGGGCGCGCAGGTTGAGCAGCTGCTCGACCGCCTTCATCGAGGCACTGGCATCGTTGCTGCGCACCGCTGCGCCGTACCAGTCGATCGCCTTGGCACTGTCCTTGGCCTGCATGTAGGCCAGGCCGAAAGCCTCCGCCACCGCACCCATCGACGACCACTCGTTGCCGAAGCGGGCCTCGAGGTGGCGGATGCGGTCGAGTTGACCCGCCGCCGGTCGGCCCTGGAACTGGCTCTCCACGGCCAGCTTCTCGAGCGCCAGCACGAGGCCGAGCGGCGAGGCAATGTTCTCGAAGTCCTCCATGACCGTGTCACGGCGCTGCGTCTGTGCGTCGCCGGTCTCGCGCCGCAGGGTCCAGTCAGGGTCGCCGTAACACTGGTAGGCGGCCCAGGTGTTGCCCGCTTCGCCCTGACGCCAGGCCTCTTCGCGCGCCTGGGCGAGGGCCCGGATGAAGGGCCGGCCAGCCAGCAACTCGCGGTACAGGACGTTCGCGAAACAGCGCGCCGGCTCGTCCTCGACGGCCCAGCCGGCGGCCACGACGCAGCGCACCCCGACTTCGATCAGGGCGTCGGCGACGCTGGCGGCAAACTCGGCGCGGTTCATCGGCAGCCGTCCGGCCGGTGCGAGCAGCTGCGGCGCATCGCGCGCGGCGAGATGGCAGCAGTTGACGAAGACCAGTTCCGGCACGGCGCGCATCTGGCCGATTTCGCGTGGCCCGAGCACCGTGCCGTCGGACATGACCAGGCCCCCGTTCGCGCCTGCTTCACCATGGCCCGAGACATGCACGATGCGGTAGCGACGCGCGAACAACTCGTTGAGGATCGTCGTGGCTTCGGCCTGTTCGACCAGGTGCACACGCGAGGCGGCGATGCCCTGCGGACCCTTGAGCGTCGAGGCCACCTCGCGTGCCTCGGCCAGTGCGCCGGGCAGCGCGGCATAACGCGTGTCGGTGAGCCGAGGCTCGCCGATGACCAGCACATGGGCGTCGGCGCCGGCGTCCTGCACCTGGGTACGGAAGCGGCTCTTGCGCAACTTGCGCAGCAGCTGCGTGCGAACAGCCCAGGGGCGACGGTCGCTGCCGGCACGCTGGTCCTCGCCCGGATCGAGCAGCTCCCAGGGAATTGCGGAAGTCTGCTCGTCGAGCTCGAGCACCATTCGCTCGGTGCCGCCCAGGTAGGCTTCCATCTCCTGGGGCACGAGCAGCTTGAACAGCGTGGTGCCAATGCGCGGATCGTCGCTCGCGTCGTTGGCCGCGCGGCGCACCAGTTCGCGGACCAGGGTCGCCTGCGTCGCCTGCGCCCGCACTTCGGTGCGCGCGCGTCGGGTGTCGAGACGATAGGCGATGCTGCCGTCGTCATGGGGCGAGGACTCGACCGCGATGAGGTCGTAGTCGGCCCCTCGGTAGGCGGTTTCGATCTGGCGCCGCAGCGGGCCGGTTCCGGCAACGATCGTCGGTGTGATCGCATAGCGCCCGGGCATCGCGGTGGCCAGGACCTGAAGGCTGCGCCAGGCTTCGGCCGCGCGCTCCAGGTACAGCTCGATCAAGGTCAGGTGCGTGATGACGGGCCACTCCAGCACCGCATGGCGCCGGGGCTCGGGCGCCGCGTCGCGGCGCGCCTTGTTGGTCTGGCGCACGATGTCGGCCGCGTCGCGCACGCCACGCGCGATCGCCTCCGCCGCATCGCCCGGTGTGACACCCAGGCCGCCGCTGCCAATCAGGGTCGCGGCCATCTCGATCGACGCGAGCGATCCCTCCTGACGTTCGGCCAGGCGCTGGACCCAGGCCAAAGCCGCCTGGCGCACGGCGCGCGCGAGCTCGGAAGCCTTCAGGGTGCCTTCGTCGCCGAGTCCGATGACGACCACGGCCTCGGGTCGTGGCGCACGCCAGGGGTTGTCGGTCACGCTGCGCGTGTTCAGGAAGACCTGGTGCGAGCCGGGAAGGTCGGGATAGAGACCGGTTTCGAACGAGGCCGTCATCGTGCCGCCGACCATCCGGTCCACGACGCGCTCGGTGCCCGTGAGCGAGGTCGACCGATAGTGGCCGACGATCAGCGGCTCGCGAACGAAGGTCAGGTCGCCGTTGCAGACCGTGACGCGCAGTGCAGCCGACGGGTCCGGCCCGGTGCTCTCGTCGGGCGCACAGACCGGCATCGTGAGCAGCGCCGCCGCGCTCTCGGCCGGTCTGGCCAAGGAGCGTCGGCCGCGCGACGGGCGCGCGAGCTCATGCGCCATGGTCGACGAGGACTCGGCCGCACGGCCGCGTGACCCGGTCGCCAGCCGCTCGAGCTTGTCCGTGTTGCCGCGCGTGAGCAGCTCGAGGTAGGCGTCGAAGGCCCCTCGTGCGTCGGGCAAAGAACCATGCTCGCAATTCAGCGTCCAGGTGCGTACGCCAGGCAGAAGGGCATCGACCAGCGCCACGCGGCCGTCGCCGCCGTTGACGGCGTTGCGATACACGAGGCCTTCGCGGGTCCATTCGGTGCCGTCGGGTGTGAACTCGGCCTGGCCGGTGACGAGCAGCAGGCGATCGGCAAACTCGGGCAGGTGCTGGTCGCGCTGGGCATCGAGCTTCGCGCGCAGGTCGCGCGCGCGGTCGAGCACCTTCTGGGGCGGCACGCCCCAGCGGTAGGGGTTGAGCTGCATCACGCTGCCGTCGGCGTTGAGCCAGTTCATGTGCCACCAATTGGCTTCGCGCACGATCGCCAGGTCGTCGTCGGCGAGTTTTTGCCAGGTGGCTTCCTTGTCCAGGCCCTGGTTGGGATCGCGCAGGTCGGCCTGCAGCTGGATGAAGCCCGGCATGTTCGCCATCAGCTGGCGTGCCGCATGGTCCTGGAACGGCGCGCCGAATGCGGCCAGTGCATTGCCGAAGCTGTCGTCGCCCGAGAGCACCTGCATCGGCGCCCAGGAGCCGCCATTGGGCGTGCCCAGCATCAGCAGGCGGGCGTCGTCGCGCTCCATCATCCTGTTCCAGACCTCGGGTGCGACGATCTGCATCGTGCGTGCGACGACACCGCCCATCGAATGGGCGATCAGGCGCACTGGCTTGCGGTTGCCATCGCGCTCGTCGAGCGCTCTCGAGACGGCCACGGCGAGGCGTGCCGCCTCGTCCTCGATTGGGCGCCGCCAATCGAATCCAAATGGAATCACTTCGTGGCTGTCGTCGAGGAACTCGATCAGTTCGTCGTAGAACATGCCGATCGGGCCGTCGGGCGACACGTCGTCGCCACCGTCATGCCAGGCCAGTCGATCGAGTCCGCCGATCAGGCGCACGCTGAGCCAGATCCGCTGGTCTCCCGCCTTGAGGTGGCTGCCCAGGATGCCGGGCAGCATGAACAGCGCCGGCTTGTCGTGCAAGGCTTGCCGGTCCTTCCCAGCGGCGCGCGGCTTGCGCGCCGCACGCAGGCCGCTCGAATCCTCGCCGGCCCACGACAGCGGACCGATCGCGCGGTAGCCGGCCGGTCGATCGTCGATCAGCGCGCCCACGATGGCGGCCGCGGTGCGATCGTTGCCGAAGTAGTTGAAGTGGGTGACCTTGCCGCCCTGGTCGAGCAGGTAGCTTGCCCCGCCCTGGCGCGGCGTGCCGCCGTACATCGAGCGTGTCTGCACGACGATGTCGTTGTCGGTCCAGTAGAAGGCGTCGGCCAGCAGCGTCTTGACCCAGGTGCCGATCGAGTCCCCCTCGAGATCGCCGGCCACGACCCGCAACTCGCCGGGCACCGGGGAGGAGGATGCGTTGAGCCATTGCACCAGCGGGCTGTGCGGCACCATGGCGGCCAGACCCGGCAACTTCATCGGGTCCTCGCGCCGGCGTGCCACGGCGCTCAGAAAATCGACCAGGGCGGGGGCCACCGGCAGGCCGGCCAGCTCCAGCGTCCACTTCAGCACCGACAGGTAGGCATCGAGGCGGCGCGACGCGAGCAGGGTGCCGCGCGCCGGGCAGGCCACGCGCACCACCCGGTCGACCCGGATGCCCTTGTCCTTGATCGCGGCGACCAGCGACTCCAGCGCGCGCAGCTGTGCGCGCTCGTCGACCGGTTTGCCGTCCACCTGGGCCTCGAGGAAGGGCCGGCGGTCGGCGTCCGAGAGGGTCTGCTGCGCGCAGGCCCGCGCCAGCACTTCGGCCACCAGGCCACCGCGCGAATGCGTCACCAGGTGCAGGCGTGCACCGCGCGGCAGCTTGGCGACCAGGGCCAGCGCATTGCCGATCGGGCTCTCGCCCAATGTCGCGTGGTCGAATGCGTAGACACGGTTTTCGTAGTGCGCGAACAGGTCGCGCACCTTGCCCGGGTGCTGCTGCCACAACTTGACGAAGGTGCTGTGGGTGTCGACGAAGGTGCCGTGCAACATGACCAGGATCGGCCGACCCACGGGGGCCGGCGGCACACCTTGTGCGAGCAGGCGCCCACTGCCCTTGAGGGGCGCGAGCTGTTCGGGAGAAAGCGCGTAGATGCCGGTCTCGACCTGGCCGTCGACGCGGTCCTTGACCTTGTCGACCACGATGTCGGCGCCGAATCCGGTGACCACCTCCACGGCTTGCAGCAGCACGTCGCCGAGGAATCCCCTCGTGCGCACCGGGGCGGCGCTCTCGAGGCCGCTCCAGCGCAGCGAGGCGCCGACCACGACCTCCTGCGGCAGGCCGGCACTGCGTCGCGCCGAACCCTGGCCGAGCAGCAAGTCGCGCGCCGACTCGGGGCTGAGGGTCAACGAAGGCCCGTTGGCCAGGTGCAGCACGACGACGTCCTCGCCGGGCACGGCCAGAACACGCACCGGCTCCTCGCCGGCGCGGCGCGTGCCGACCTGAACCGAGGCCTTGAGGCGACCGGGGCCACCGCCGCGCGGGGCCGCGGGCACCGCAGTGCCGCGCGTGGCCAGCAGCCGGCCGGGGATGACGAAGGTGATGGGGGCTTGCTCGGGCATGCTCGGGACCTCCTCACACTGAGGCTCCAAGCATCAGCGCAAAGCGCGCAAGGAGCAACCCTTGGGCGGGACTCAGGGCAGCGTGACGACGAGTGCGTCCAGCGGCAGCGTCTGGCTCAGGCGTGCGGCCATCGATTCGGCTTCGACTCGGTCGCCCCAGGGGCCGGCACGAACCCGAAACCATGGCGCCTGGTCGAGCACGGTCAGGCGTGGTGCGATCCAGCCGGCTTCGGAGCGAACCAGGCGCTGCAGTTGGGCCGCGCCGTCGGCGTCGAGAAATGCACCCAGCTGCAACCAGTACTGGGCGCCTGCGGAAGCACCCGAGCCGGCCCGGATCATGTCGTGGGTGAGGCGCTCGACCTCGACCGGCATGACGCCCGCCAGCACGCCGAGCTTGGCCGCCGCCGCGTAGCTCAGATCGATGATCCGCCCCGGATGGAAGGGGCCGCGGTCGTTCACGCGCACGATGACCGCACGCCCGTTGGCCGGGTTGCGCACGCGCGCGTAACTCGGCAGCGGCATGGTCTTGTGCGCCGCCGTCATCCCATGCATGTCGTAGATCTCGCCGTTGGCGGTCGGTCGGCCGTGAAAGGCACTGCCGTACCAGGAGGCCAGACCGCGCTCGGCGTAGGGAACGTCGCTGCTCATCGGCACGTAGCGCTCGCCAAGCACCTCATAGGGCTTGTTGGGGCCGCCGACGCGCAAGGGCTCGACCCGCGGCGCGGCGTCGGGCAGGGCCGCCAGTTCGATCGGTGAGCGGGTGCCCGGGCCATCGACGGGCGGGCGGCTGGCGCAGGCGCCGAGCAACAGGGCCAGGCCCCATACCGTCAAGCGTGACGCCCAGGGCTGGGTGCGCGCTGGCGCGACCGGCAGGAATCGAACCTGCGACGTGGCCTTCGGAGGGCCGCATGATATCCACTTCACCACGGTCGCCAGCGTTGTCATTCTAGCTGCCGAGTGTGCGCCGGAACTGGAGCGCCTCGGCGACATGGGCCGTGGTGAGCCGATCGGTCTGGGCCAGGTCGGCGATCGTGCGTGCCACCTTGAGTGCGCGATGCAGGCCGCGCCCCGACCAGCCCAGGCGTTCGGCCGCGCTTTGAAGGAAGCGCGTGACGTCGGGGTCGGGGGCGCACATCTCATCGATCCGGGCGGGCTCGAGGGCCGCGTTGCTGACACCCTGGCGCCGCAGCTGCCGACCCCGGGCGGCTGCCACCCGGGCTGCCACGTCGATCGACGCCTCGCCGTCGGGCTGGGCCAGCAGCTCGGCCGGTTTGACGGCCGGCACTTCGACCTGCAGGTCGATGCGGTCGAGCAGCGGCCCCGACAACTTGCCCTGGTAGCGCAGCACGGCGTCGGGCGTGCAGCGGCATTGCCGGCCCGTAGCGGCGAAGGCGCCGAGATAGCCACATGGGCAAGGGTTCAGCGCCGCGACCAACTGGAAGCGGGCCGGAAAGCGTGCCTGGCGCGCTGCGCGCGAAATCGTGATGACGCCGTTCTCGAGCGGCTCGCGCAAGGCCTCGAGTGCACTGCGCGGGAACTCCGGCAATTCGTCCATGAAGAGCACACCGCCATGCGCGAGCGAGATCTCGCCCGGTCGTGGCGGCGAGCCGCCGCCGACCAGGGCCGGGGCGCTCGCCGAATGATGCGGCGCACGCACCGGGCGTTGACCGAAAGCGGCAAAGTCGAACCCAGCACTGGCCAGGCCCTGCAAGGCGGCGCTGGCCAGCGCCTCTTCTTCGTCCATCGGGGGCAGCAGCCCCGGCAGGCGCTGCGCGAGCATCGATTTGCCGGTGCCGGGCGGGCCCACCAGCAGCAGGCTGTGTCCGCCAGCAGCGGCAATCTCGAGGGCGCGCTTGGCGCCGGCCTGTCCCTTCACGTCGCGCAGATCGAGCGCGATGCCGGCCGGGGTCAAGGGCGCCGGTGGCGGCCGTTCGAGCTCGGTCGCACTGTCGGCCGCGGCCAATGCCTGCGCAACCTCGAGCAGATGCCTGGCCGCACGGACGTCGATGCCTTTGACATGGGCGGCCTGCGCCGCGTTGTCTGCCGGCAGGACCAGGATCCGCGCGTCACCCGCGCGGCGCGCGGCCAATGCGAGTGCCAGCGCACCGCGTACCGGCCGCAGTTCGCCGGCCAGCGACAGCTCGCCGGCGAACTCGTATTGCGCAAGTTTGGCCGTGTCGACTTGTCCGGACGCGGCCAGGATGCCGATCGCGATCGGCAGGTCGAAGCGTCCGGACTCCTTGGGCAGATCGGCAGGCGCCAGGTTGACCGTGATGCGCTTGTTGTGCGGGAAGGTGAAGCCGCTTTGCTGAAGCGCCGCACGGACCCGTTCGCGCGCTTCCTTGACTTCGGTGTCGGCCAGACCCACGAGCGTGAAGCTCGGCAGGCCATTGGCGAGCTGGACCTCCACATGCACTGGCGGTGCATCGAGCCCGTCCAGGGCGCGGCTCATGACGACCGCCAATGACATGCGTTGCCTCCCCGTGTGGGCATTGTGCATGCGCCGCCCCCGGCCCACAAATGCACCGTCTTGGTGCCCGATGCACCGCACCGCGACGGTGCGCGCACCCGACCAGGTCGCCCGCGGGCCGTTCTGCGGGCCGTGGCGGGCGATCGAAGAGGTTGGCACGGATTCTGCTCAATGGGCTCAGTCCCTGTTGAACCTCGCCCTATCACTGGAGCAACAAATGAATCGATTCCTGCTGACCGCCGCGGCGCTCGCCTTGCCTCTGGCCCCAACGTTCGCCCACGCCGAACTGGCCTTCAACCTGGGTGTCGTCACCGACTATCGCTTTCGAGGCATCTCGCAGACGCGCGTCAAACCTGCCCTGCAAGGCGGCCTGGACTTCAGCGCCGGCAGCTTCTACGTGGGCGCCTGGGCGTCCAACATCAAGTGGATCAAGGACCTGGGTGGCGACGCCGGGGTCGAACTCGATGTCTATGCCGGCGTGGCGCGCGAGTTGTCGAATGGCCTCGGTTATGACGTCGGCCTGCTGACCTACCAGTACCCGAGCAACAAGCTCAACCCGAGCGCCAACACGACTGAACTCTACGGTGCGCTCTCGCACAGCGGCTTCAAGCTCAAGTACTCGCACTCGCTCACCGACACCTTCGGCAACACGGACAGCAAGAACAGCTACTACCTCGAGGCTGGCACGAGCTTCGAGGTCGCGGGCATCACGCTGGCGCCGCACATCGGCTACCAGAAGATCAAGGGCCCGTTCGGTGGCGCCGCCACCTACACCGACTACTCGTTGACCGCGTCGAAGGACTTCAGCGGGGTCACCGTCAGCCTGGCCCTGGTCGGCACCGACGCCGACAAGGCCTTCTACTCGTCGCCGGTCAACGGCAAGCAGCTCGGCAAGTCCGGCGTCGTTCTCGGCGCGAAGTACAGCTTTTGAGACAGGAGAACAAGATGACCATGAAGATGGTGACTGCGATCGTCAAGCCGTTCAAGCTCGATGAAGTTCGCGAAGCGCTGGGTGCCATTGGCGTCCAGGGCATCACGGTGACGGAAGTGAAGGGCTTCGGCCGCCAGAAGGGGCATACCGAGCTCTACCGCGGTGCCGAATACGTCGTCGACTTCCTGCCCAAGGTGCGCATCGACGCCGCCGTCGAGGAGGGGGTCGTCGAGCGCGTGGTCGAGGCCATCGAGGCCTCGGCGCGCACCGGCAAGATCGGCGACGGCAAGATCTTCGTGAGCGCGCTCGAACAGGTGGTGCGCATCCGGACCGGCGAGACCGGCAAGGACGCCCTGTGACGAACCGAACCGGAACCCTGACCATGAAAAAGCTCCTACTGACCCTGGCCCTGGGCGCCGCTGCACTTGGCCTTTCCACGACCGTGCTGGCCCAGGACGCGGCAGCGTCTGCCGCTGCCATGGCCGCACCTGCGGCACAGGCGGTGGCCGATGCGGCCGCGCCCGAAGCGGCCATGGCCGCACCCGTCGTCAACAAGGGCGACACGGCCTGGATGATGGTGGCCACGCTGCTCGTCATCGCGATGACCGTGCCCGGTCTCGCGCTGTTCTACGGCGGCCTGGTGCGCAGCAAGAACATGCTGTCGGTGCTGATGCAGGTGATGACGGTGTTCTCGCTGATCGTCGTGCTGTGGGCGGTCTATGGCTACAGCCTCGCATTCGGCGGGGGCGGCCTGTGGATCGGCACGCTCGACAAGGTCTTCCTGAATGGCGTGACGGTCGACTCGCTGGCCGACACCTTCAGCGCCGGCTTCAAGCTGCCCGAGTACGTGTTCGCGGCCTTCCAGGCGACCTTCGCCGGCATCACCTGTGCGCTGATCGTCGGTTCGTTCGCCGAGCGCATCAAGTTCGGTGCGGTGCTCATGTTCTCGGTGCTCTGGTTCACCTTCGCCTACCTTCCGATCGCGCACATGGTTTGGTTCGGCGAGGGTTACCTGTTCAAGCAAGGCGCGCTCGACTTTGCCGGCGGCACCGTCGTGCACATCAATGCCGGAGTGGCGGGCCTCGTGGGCGCCTTCATGATCGGCAAGCGGGTCGGCTATGGACGTGAATCGATGGCGCCGCACAGCCTGACGCTGACGATGGTGGGGGCGTCGATGCTGTGGGTCGGCTGGTTCGGCTTCAACGCCGGCTCGGCGCTGGAAGCCAATGCGACGGCGGCGCTGGCCTTCATCAATACCCTGCTCGCCACGGCAGCCGCAGTGCTGGCCTGGAGCGCCGGTGAAGCGCTGAGCAAGGGCAAGGCCTCGATGCTCGGTGCCGCCTCGGGCGCAGTGGCGGGACTGGTCGTCATCACGCCGGCGTGCGGGTCCGTGGGGCCAATGGGCGCGATCGCGCTCGGTCTGCTGGCGGGCTTCGTCTGCCTGTGGGGCGTCAACGGCCTCAAGCGTTTGCTCGGCGCCGATGACTCGCTGGACGTCTTCGGCGTGCACGGCGTGGGCGGCATCCTGGGCGCGCTCGGCACCGGGATCTTCACGGCACCGACGCTCGGCGGCACCGGCGCCGCGGACTTCTCGATCGCGAGCCAGTTCATGATCCAGGCCGAGGGCGTGCTGATCACGATCGTCTGGTCGGGCGTCGTCGCCTTCATCGCCTACAAGGTCGTCGACCTGGTGATCGGCTTGCGCGTGACCGAAGAGTCCGAGCGCGAGGGTCTGGACATCCGATCGCACGGCGAGACGGCGTACCATCACTGACCGCGCCAGCAACGGCAACAAGGGCCGCCCAAGGGGCGGCCCTTTTGTCTCGTGCGTCACCTTGTGATTGACGCATCACGCGCCACCTGCAGAAAAACAGGACATCGACGCCATGGTTCCGCACCTCATCACCGCCCTGACCGGGCCCATCAACGAACTCGAGCAGCGCATGCTCGAATCGATGCCGGCCATCGAGCGCTGGTTTCGTCTCGAGTGGATGGAGCACACGCCGCCCTTCTACTGCGCGGTCGACCTGCGCAACGCAGGCTTCAAGCTGGCGCCGGTCGACACCGACCTGTTCCCGGGCGGATTCAACAACCTGACGCAGGCCATGCTGCCGCTTGCCGTGCAGGCCGCGATGGCTGCGGTGGAAAAGATCTGTCCCGAAGCCAAGAACCTGCTGCTGCTGCCGGGCCCGCAATCGGCCGACAGCTTCTATCTGGAGAACCTGCAGCGCCTGGTGCAGGTGTTCACGCAGGCCGGCCTCAATGTCCGCCTGGGGGCGCTCGAGAGCAGGAGCAAGGCGCCAACCCAGCTGACCCTGCCCGACGGCAGTGAACTGGTGCTCGAGCCCCTGGTTCGCACCCGTGGTCGTCTGGGGCTCAAGAACTTCGATCCCTGCACGATCCTGCTCAACGACGACCTGCCGGGCGGCATTCCGAAGGTGCTCGAGGGTCTGCACGAGCAATACCTGTTGCCACCCCTGCATGCCGGCTGGACGACACGGCGCAAGTCGCGTCACTTCCGCAGCTACGAGGAACTGGCCAAGAAGTTCGCCAAGTTGCTCGGCATGGACCCCTGGCTGATCAACCCGATGTTCGGCCAATGCGGGCAGGTCGATTTCGCGCAGGACCGGGGCCTCGAGTGCGTGCAGACCAATGCCGACGCCTTGCTGACCAAGATCCGCCGCAAGTACAAGGAATACGGGATCAACGAGAAGCCATTCGTTGTCGTCAAGGCGGACAACGGAACTTCCGGGCGCGGCATCATGACGGTGCGCGATGCCAAGGACCTGGCGGCGCTGAGCGTCAAGGCCTGCGCCAACATGGCGGTGACCGAGGTCATCATCCAGGAAGGGGTGCTGACCCACGAACGTGTCAATGCGGCAGTGGCCGAACCGGTGGTCTACATGATCGACCGCTATGTGGTCGGCGGCTTCTACCGCGTGCATGCGGAACGCGGCATCGACGAGAACCTCAACGCCCCCGGGGCCGGATTCGTGCCGCTCGCCTTCGACGAGAGCCACCTCCTGCCCAGGCCCGGCATGCGACCCGGCGCCAGCGCGCCCAACCGCTTCTACATGTACGGCGTCATTGCACGCCTGGCGATGGCCGCCGCGGCCTACGAGCTCGAAGCCACCGACCCGGACGCCGAGATCTACGGATAGGGGCGCGATGCGCGGCGTTGCGGTGCACAATGCCGCACCTCCGCGCCCTCGCGTTCTTCGCAGCCTTGGCTTCCAACAAAGACCCCCGCGGCCGCACCGCAACGGCCGCCCTGACGCTCGGCGCGCTCGGTGTCGTCTACGGTGATATCGGGACCAGTCCGCTCTACGCGCTGAAAGAGGTCTTCCATGCGGGCCATGTGACGATGTCGCAGGCCAATGTGCTGGGCGTGCTGTCGCTCATCTTCTGGACGATCACCGTGATCGTCTCGCTCAAGTACGTGCTGCTGATCCTGCGCGCCGACAACCACGGCGAAGGCGGCCTGATCGCGATGCTCGCGCTGGCCACGAGCGCGGTCTCGGACCGGCCGGCGTTGCGCCGACTGCTGATGATCGTCGGCATGTTCGGCACTGCCATCTTCTATGGCGACGGGGTCATCACGCCGGCCATCTCCGTGCTGTCCGCGGTCGAGGGCCTGGAAGTCGCGGCGCCGTCGCTGCACGAATGGGTGATCCCGATCACGCTCGTGGTGCTGACGGCACTGTTCGCGGTCCAGCGCCTCGGTACCGGCGGCATCGGGCGCGCGTTCGGGCCGATCACGCTGGTCTGGTTCGGCGTGCTGGCGGCGCTCGGTCTGCCGCACATTCTGCACAACCCGGCCGTGCTGGCGGCGCTGAGCCCGCTGCATGCGCTCGGCTTCATCGCGGCCCAGCCGGGCGTGGCCTTCATCGCGCTCGGCGCGGTGGTGCTGGTGGTGACCGGCGGCGAGGCGCTCTACGCCGACCTTGGCCACTTCGGCAAGCGGCCGATCCGCCTGGCCTGGTTCACCGTCGTGCTGCCGGCGCTCGTGATCAACTACTTCGGCCAGGGCGCCTTGCTGCTGTCGACGCCGGAAGCGGTCGAGAACCCGTTCTACCTGATGGCACCGGACTGGGCCCGGCTGCCGCTCGTTTTCCTGGCCACGGCGGCGACGGTCATCGCCTCGCAGGCCCTGATCACCGCGGCCTTCTCGGTCACGCGTCAGGCGATCCAGATGGGCCTGCTGCCACGCATGCGGGTTCTGCACACCTCGGTGCGCGAAACCGGACAGATCTACGTGCCGGTGATCAACTGGGGCCTCTACGTCTTCATCGTGCTCGCGGTGGCACTGTTCGAGTCGGCCACCAATCTCGCATCGGCCTACGGCATTGCGGTAACGCTGGACATGACGATCACCACGATCATGACCTTCTTCGTCATCCGCTACAGCTGGAAGTACCCGTTGCCGCTGTGCATTGCGGCCACCGGCGCGTTCTTTGTGGTCGACATCCTCTTCTTCGCGTCGAATTCGCTCAAGCTGCTCGCCGGCGGATGGTTCCCGCTTGCGATCGGCATCGGCATGTTCACCCTCATGCTGACCTGGGCCCAGGGGCGCCGCTTGATGGCGGAGCGGCTGCGCGAGGATGCGATCGACCTGACCAGTTTTCTCGACGCGATCTTCGTCAGCCCGCCCGTACGGGTGCCGGGGACGGCGGTGTTCCTGTCGGCCGAGGAGGGCATTGCGCCCAATGCACTGCTGCACAACCTCAAGCACAACAAGGTCCTGCACGAGTACAACCTGTTCGTGTCCGTCAAGCACCATGAGGTGCCGTGGATCGGCTTCGATCAGCGCCTGCAGATGGAGTCGCTGGGCCACGACTGCTGGCAGGTGACCTTGAACTTCGGTTTCAAGAACGATCCGGATGTGCCGCAGTCGCTGAAGCTGATGGAGCGCCGCGGCGTGCCCCTGCCCGACATGGACACGAGCTACTTCCTGTCGCGCGACACCGTGTCGCCGTCGCTCGGCGTCGGCATGGCCCTGTGGCGTCGCAAGCTGTTCGCCGCCCTGCACCGCAACGCGGCGGCGGCGGCGGACTTCCTCTACTTGCCGGCCAACCGGGTGGTCGAGCTGGGCACCAAGCTCGAGATCTGACGTGTCAGCTTGGGGGTGACGCACACCCGCACGCCGCCGTTGGCGGGAATGGCCTGCCAATGTTCGTGCTGGCCATCGAGCGGTTCGGACGCGACGATGCGTCCATGGTCGTTCTCGCCGACGTACAGCGATGGTGATTGCCCGTCGCTCGCATAGCGCACGGCATGCAGGTCCTCGCCGTCGGAGAGCACTGCAGTGAAGCGCAGCGGCTCCTCGATGCCCACGCGCTGCATCTGGGCCAAGGTGTTCTCGAGCACCGACTGCAGGGCCACGTCCGGCGGCTCACCGGCCTCGATGCGCGCCAGCGCGAGCAGGAACAGCAGTTCCGAGTCGGTCGCGCCCTTGCGGCTGTCGTAGAGCGAATCGGGCAGCATCGCTTCGAGCGAGCGTCGCACGCGCGGATAGCCGCCGATCTGGCCGTTGTGCATGAAGAGCCAGCGACCATGGCGGAACGGGTGGCAGTTCTGGCGCGCGATGGCGGTGCCGGTGGAGGCCCGCACATGGGCAAAGAACAGGCCCGAGCGCACGGTTGCGCACAGCGACTGCAGGTTCTCGTCGGACCAGGCGGGCATCACTTCCCGGTACAGCCCGGGCTCCGGGCCGTCCGCGTACCAGCCGATGCCGAATCCGTCGCCATTCGTCACGGTGCGCGCCTCGTGCGCGCGCAGCGACTGGCGCAGCAGGGAGTGACTGGGCGTGCACACCACCGAGTCGAGTGGAATCGGCTCTCCGAGATAGGCGACCAGTCTGCACATGTCGGGTTTTCGGCCAGGCCAGGCCGGGCTTGAGCGCCTTTATGCTCGACCAGGTCACAGGAGGGCGATACATGCGTTGGATGGCCGATCTGTCCTTGTCGGCCATCGTGGCCGGGTTCGTCGCCGTGCTGGTCGGTTTCACCAGTTCGGTGGTCATCGTGTTCCAGGCTGCCGCTGCGCTGGGTGCCACGCCGGCCCAGACCGCGTCCTGGATCTGGGCGCTGGGCCTGGGCATGGGCCTGACGAGCATCGGTCTGAGCCTGCGCTGGCGTCATCCGGTGCTCACCGCCTGGTCGACCCCGGGCGCCGCGCTGCTGGTGTCGGCCGGGGTCGGGGTGCCGATGGCCGAGGCGGTGGGGGCCTTCGTCGTCTGCGCGCTGCTCATCGTGGCGGCCGGCGCCAGCGGTCTCTTCGAGCGTGTCATGAACCGCATTCCCCAGGCCCTCGCGGCGGCTTTGCTCGCCGGTGTGCTGGCGCGCTTCGCGATCGACGCCTTCCTGGCCCTGGACCGTGAGTTCGTACTCGTGTTTCCGATGCTGCTCGCCTACCTGGCCGGGCGCCGCTGGTGGCCGCGCTATGCGGTGCCGGGCGTGCTGGCGCTCGGCTCGGCGATCGTGGCCGGCCAGGGCCGGCTGGCGCTGGGCGCGGTGCAGTGGTCCTGGGCCCAGCCGGTCTGGACGACGCCTGTGTTCAGCCTGGCCGCGATCGTCGGCATTGCCTTGCCGCTGTTCGTGGTGACGATGGCGTCGCAGAACCTGCCCGGTGTTGCCGCCCAGCGCGCCGCCGGCTACCGCACGCCGGTGTCACCGGTGATCACGACGACCGGGCTGGCCACGCTCGTGCTGGCACCGTTCGGCGGTTACGCGCTCAACCTCGCTGCCATCACCGCGGCAATCTGCATGGGCCGCGAGGCCCACGAGGATCCGGCGCGGCGCTACATGGCGGCGGTGATGGCGGGCCTGTTCTACATCGTGCTCGGCCTGCTCGGCGGGGCGGTCGTCGGCCTGATCGCTGCATTCCCGAAGGCGCTGGTGCTGGCGGTGGCCGGGTTCGCGCTGCTCGGCACGATCGGCGCGGGGCTGGCGACGGCGATGCAGGACGCACACAGCCGCGAGGCGGCGCTGATCACCTTTCTCGTGACCGCCAGCGGCCTGGTGCTGTGGGGCGTCGGCTCGGCCTTCTGGGGCGTGGTCGCCGGCACGATTGCATTGGCTGTGCAACACTGGCGCGCCCCGCACTAGGCAAGCCTGCCCCTTGGCCGTCATGGACCTGCTTTTCGTCGCCGACCCGCTCGAGTCGTTCAAGCCCTACAAGGACTCCACCTTCGCGATGATGCGCGAGGCCGCCCGGCGCGGGCACCGCCTGCTGGGCTGCGAACCGAGGGATCTGCGCTGGCAGTCCGGTGAACCCGTCACGGCCGGGGTGCGCGAGCTCACGCTCACCGGAAGCATCGATGCCGACTGGTTCCGCGCCGGTGCGCGGCACCCGATAGCACTGCGCGACACCGATGGCGTGCTGATGCGCAAGGACCCGCCGTTCGACCCCGAGTACATCTATTCGACCCATCTGCTGAGCCAGGCCGAGCGCGAGGGGGCGCGCGTGTTCAATTCACCGCGCGCGCTGCGCGAGCACCCGGAGAAGCTCGCCATCCTCGAGTTCGCGCAGTTCATCGGGCCGACGCTGGTGACGCGTGACGCGGACGACATCCGGCGCTTCCACGCCGAGCACCACGACATCATCTTGAAGCCGCTCGACGGCATGGGCGGCATGGGCATCTTCCGGGTCGGACCCGATGGGCTGAACCTGGGCAGCATCGTCGAGACCCTGAACCTGGGCGGCGCGGCCACCGTGATGGTGCAGCGTTACCTGCCCGAGATCAGCCTCGGCGACAAACGCATCCTGATCATCGACGGCGTGCCGGTGCCCCACGTGCTGGCGCGAATCCCGCAGGGCAGCGAGATCCGCGGCAACCTGGCCGCCGGCGGCAAAGGGGTGGCGCAGCCGCTGTCCGCCGCCGACCGCACGATTGCCGAGGCGATCGGGCCGGAGTTGGCCGCGCGTGGCCTGCTGCTGGTGGGCCTGGACATCATCGGCACCAGCGTCACCGAAATCAACGTGACGAGCCCGACCTGCTTTCAGGAGATCACCGAGCAGACCGGTTTCGACGTGGCCGCGACCTTCGTCGACGCGCTGGAGCGCTCGCTCGCGGCGCCAGAGCGACCGCCGACGTGAGGCGGCTGGCGCTTGCGCTTGCGGCCCTGCTGTCCGGTGGGGCGTCGGCCCATGACACCTGGTTCGAAAGGCAGGCCGACCAGCCGCCCGGACATACCGTGCTGGCGCTCGGCACGGGCACGCGCTTTGCGGGCTTCCAGTTTCCGATCGGCATCGAACAACTGACGAGCAGCGGCTGTCTTGGCGGGCGAGGCGCGACGGTTGCGCTGGTCCATGTTGCGGACCGGCCGGATTCGTTGTGGCTGCGCACCGCCACCCCGGGCCCGGTCGACGGTTGCTGGGCCCAGGTCGCACCGGTCGACGCCGAGATCGAGCCGCACACCGTGGAGATCTACCTGGACGAGATCCGGGCGTCGGCGCAGGTGCGCGCCGACTGGGCCGCGCAGCAGCGCCGTGGCGTGCCCTGGCGCGAGCGCTACACCAAACACGCACGCATCGAGCTGCGCGCACCAGGCGCGCCGGCCGTTGTCGCGCAGCGGGCGCCGATGGGCATGGACATTGTGTTGCAGGGTCCGCAGCAACAGATCCGAAGCGGCGACGTGATGAACCTGCTGGTCCTGCGCGATCAGCGACCGCTGGCGGGCCTGGCACTCGAACTGCACTCGTCGGACGGCCTGCCGGGTCGCTGGCAGACCACTGACGCCGAAGGGCGCGCGCGTTTCGTCGTGCCCGGACCCGGCCGCTGGCTCGTGCGTGGAACCGAATTGCGCCGCGCCGATCGAGCGCCCGATCTGTGGCTCGGGGGCTTCGTGACGCTGGCGTTCGACGCCGCTCAGGACGCGCGCGAGGACAGATCGAAGGCCCGCTCGAGCAGCCAGACCGACGCCACCGCGACCACCAGCAGCGATCCGCCCAGCATCACGAAGACCCGGTAGAAGCGCGTGCGGCGCAGCAGCAGGGCCAGTGGCAGGAAGGCCGCGACGATGGCGAGCTGGCCGATTTCGACACCGACGTTGAATCCGACCAGGGCCAGCGCCAACGCGTCGCGCGGCAGGCCGAGGTCGACCAGCACGCTGGCAAATCCGAAACCATGGATCAAGCCGAAACCGAAGGCCACGGCCCAGCGGGCACGCTGGATCAGCGGGCGCAGGTTGTTCAGCGCGGCCAGTACGACCGACAGCGCGATCGCCGACTCCACCAGGCGCGACGGCAGGCTGATCCAGCCGAGCACCGCCAGGCTCAGCGTGATCGAGTGCGCCAGCGTGAATGCGGTGACGATGCGCAGCACGTCCCAGCCGGCCGCGGCGCCCCGCGCCACGGGTTGCCAGCCATCCTGGCGCCAGACCAGAACGGCCGGCAACAACAGCGACAGCAGGAACAGGATGTGGTCGAAACCGATCCAGATGTGCCAGACGCCTTCGCGCGTGTAGTCGGCGAACTGGCGCCACGCGCTCGGCGCGCGCAGCTCGAAACGCTGCGTCGGCGCGTGCGGCCCGAGAATCGCGGCACGGGTGCCGGACGGACTCTGAAGATTGAGCAGGCCGCGGTGCTGGGGGTCGACGTCGGCAAACAGCCGGTAGTCGAGTTCCAGCACCAGCGGGATCGCACCACAATCGATGCGCAGCGGGAGCACCGAGTAGTTGCCGTCGGTGTGGGCATCGATCAGTTGCGCGCCGATCGACAGTGCGCAGGCGGTGCCGTCGCCGCGCACGGCGAGGCGGGCGCTCGCATAGGCGGCGATGGCGCCATGTCGTGCACGCACTTCGCCCCAGGTCAGTTCGCCGTCCCCGTTGGCATCGAGCCCGAGTGCGAAATCGAGGTCGCGCAGCGAAATGTCCCAACGTCCTTCGAGCTTGTTCCCGTCGCTGCCGATCGTCAGGTAGCTGTCCGAAGGTTTGTGCGCGAGCGCCGGGCTGCTGCACAGCCACAGCAGCGAAGCCAGCGCGATGATCCAGCCGGCGCGCGCAGTCACTTCTGGCGCCCCAGGCGAGCGGCAAGCGCGTCCAGGATCTGGCTCTCGACCCCGCTGTCGGCGATCCAGTCCAGTGCCGGGCGGGCCGCTGCGGGCTGGCCCGCCGCCAGCGACGCCTCGAGCAGCAGTCGGGCGTCGGCCGCTTCGCGCTGCTGTGCGAAGTTGTCGCGGGCCAGGGCCAGGGCGCGTGCCGCATCGCCTTGCACCTGCAACGCGAAACGTGCCTCTTCCTTGCGATGCGAGGTGTCGCCACGCATCCGGGCGGCGTCGAAGCGGGCCGCCAGTTCCTGGGCCCAGTGACTGGCCTGGGCGTGGGCCGTGGCGCGCGCCGCAATGGCCAGGCGCAGCAGCAGCACGTCGGCCCGGCCGCGCCCGTTGAGCAGCGCGATCACCTCGGCCGCGCGGCCACGGTCGAGCAGGAAGTCGGCGTAGGCGGCGCGCAGGTAGACGTCGTCGATCCCGAGCGCCATGGCGGCGCGGAAGGCGGACTCTGCCGCGTCGACCTCGCCGCGTCGTTCTTCGATCTCGGCCAGGCGCGTCAGCGCCCACAGGCGCTGCGCCGGGTCGGCGCGCGGTGAGCGGGCCAGGGCCTGGCGCAACGCCTGGGCCGCGCGTGGTGCGCTGCCGGTGATGCCGTCGACCGCCGCCACGCAAGCCACACCGATGAGTTCGGGGACGAGCGGTGCCAAGGCCAGGCAAGCCTGGCGCGCAGCGCGGTAGTCGGCGCGCACCAGCTGCAGGGCGGCAATCCAGGACCAGGCCTCGGCGTGATCAGGCTGTGCAGCGACGGCGGCATGCAGGTCGCCCAGCGCCAGGTCGAAGCCATGTCCGAACTGGCGGATGACCGCGCGCTGGACCCGGACGTCGACCGGTGCTTCGGCCTGCTCCCACCATGGCGCCAGGGCGGCCTGGGCGTAGCCGATGTAGCGCGGATCGCCGCTGGCGCTGGTCTGTTCCACGTAGCGCCGCGCCAGGCCTGCCGCAGCTGCCGGGTTCTGCGGATCGCGCCGCCAGGCTGCGCGCAACGATGCCAGTTCGCGCGTCGCAGGGTCGTCGCTGGCGCCGGGCAGGCGCTCGACAACTTCGGCGTCGGAAGCGGGCAGGCGCGGCGCCGCCGGCACGGCTGCAGGCCACCACAGTGCGGCGAGAACGAGGACGAGGACGATGACAGCAGGCAGACGCAGACTCCGGAGTGCAGCGCGGTGCATCGTAAAGGCGCGCGGTGTAGCGCGTGCAGTAATCGTCCGTAACGCTGTCAACGCCGGCCACCGCCCGGCGTTGTGCAGGGCGACCCGCATGTTGTCTCGCCAGCGCACGGCCGCTGATGCGAATCCGAAGTGCAGGCCGCTTCACCCTGCCGATCCACCGACTCGAGAGGTTCACATGAAAAATGGTTTGCCCACCCTGATGCTCGCCCTGATCGCCTTCCTGGCCCTGCCGGCTCACGCGGCGTCGCACGCCGGCGCGGCGCCGATGGCCAAGGCCAGCGAACCCGCCAAGAAGGAGATGGCGGCCGCTGCGCCAGAAGCACCCGCCAGTGCGACCGCCAAGGCGGAGAAGAAGGAGAAGAAGGCCGTGAAGGCGAAGAAGGAAATGGCCGAGAAGAAGGAAGCGGCGCAGAAGTAAGCCGGCTCCGGACCCGCCGCGACGGGCTGGCCTGGCCAGCCGTCGCGCGGATGGGCCGATGGGCCGTGGCCGACAATCGGGCATGGCCCTGTTGACCCTGACCGATGCCCACCTCGCCTTTGGCCATGTGCCACTGCTCGACGGTGCGGCCCTTTCCATTGAATCCGGCGAACGGGTGGCCCTCATCGGCCGCAATGGCGCCGGCAAGTCCTCGCTGCTGAAGATCCTGGCCGGCCTGGACAAGCCCGACGATGGCCTGCTCCAGATCCAGGGCGGACTGCGCCGCGTCTACGTGGCACAGGAGCCGCTGTTCGCGACGGGCGTGAGCGTGTTCGACGCGGTCGCCGAAGGCGTGACCGAGGCGCGCGAATTGCGTGAGCGCTACGAACGTCATGCCGAGGGCGACGACCTCGACGCCCTCCAGACCCGTCTGGAGGCGCTCGACGGCTGGACCTGGGAGCGGCGCGTCGAAGAGGCGCTGCAGCGCCTGCATCTGGACCCGACGGCTGCCGTGTCCGAGCTGTCGGGCGGCACACGCAAGCGCGTGGCATTGGCGCAGGCCCTGGTCGCGGCGCCCGACGTGCTGCTGCTGGATGAACCGACCAACCACCTCGACATCGACGCCATCGACTGGCTGCAGGAGTTGCTCAACGCCTGGCGCGGAGCGCTGGTGCTGGTCTCGCACGACCGCGCCTTCATCAACGACGTGGCCACCCGCATCGTCGAACTCGACCGCGGCCAGCTGCGAAGCTATCCGGGCAGCTTCGGCACCTACGAGTCGACCAAGGCACGCGAACTCGAGGACGAATCGCTGGCCAATTCGCGTGCCGACAAGCTGCTGGCACAGGAGGAGGTCTGGATCCGCAAGGGCGTCGAAGCGCGCCGTACACGCAGCGTGGGGCGGATCGGACGGCTCAAGGCGCTGCGCGAACAGCGCGCGGCCCGGCGCGACCAGCTGGGCCGGGTGCGCCTGGAACTCGATGCCGGCGCGGCGCCCGGGAAGATCGTGGCCGAACTGCGCGATGTGAGCATGCGCTTCGGAGATCGTGTCCTGATCTCGAACTATTCGACGACCTTGCTGCGCGGCGACAAGGTCGGTTTGCTGGGGCCCAACGGCTGCGGCAAGACGACGCTGCTCAAGCTCATCCTGGGCGAACTCGAACCCACGAGTGGCACGGTGCGCCGTGGCACCCGGTTGCAGGTGGCCTACTTCGACCAGTTGCGCGCCGCACTCGACCTCGAATCCACGGTCGCCGACACCATCAGCCCGGGCAGCGAGTGGGTCGAGATCGGCACCCAGCGCAAGCATGTGATGAGCTACCTGGGCGACTTCCTGTTTGCTCCGGAGCGGGCCCGCTCACCGGTGCGCACCCTGTCCGGCGGCGAACGAAACCGCCTGCTGCTGGCGCGCCTGTTCGCGTTGCCGGCCAATGTGCTGGTGCTCGACGAGCCGACGAACGACCTCGACATCGACACGCTCGAACTGCTCGAAGAATTGCTGCAGACCTACGACGGCACGGTGTTCCTCGTCAGCCACGACCGGCGCTTCATCGACAACGTCGTGACCAGCACGATCGCCTGGGAAGGCGACCCGGCCTTCGGCGGGCACACCGGGCTGTGGCGCGACTACGAAGGTGGCTACGAGGACTGGAAGCGCCAGCGTGCGCGGGCGCGCGCCATCTCGGTTGCGGCGTCGGCCTCGGCGCCGGTGCGTGAAGTGGCGCCGGCGAACGTGCCGTCCGCCGCGCGTGCTGCCGCGCCGCGCAAGCTGAGCTACAAGGAACAGCGCGAGCTGGAGGACCTGCCGGTTCGCATCGAGGCGCTCGAGTCCGAGCAGCGTGAACTCGGCGCGCGTCTCGCCGGGTCCGAGCTGTACCAGAACGAGCCGCAGCGCGCGGGCGAGCTGAACGCGCGCTATGCGCAGATCGAGGAAGAACTGATGGCCTGTCTGGAGCGCTGGGAGGCGCTCGGCGCGCGCTGATCAACGACCGGCGCGCCAGCGTTCCTGGGTGGCCGCCGGGTGCGTGCGGCTGATGATCAGGGCCGGCTGCAGATACAGCGCATTGAGCAGTCGTGCGGCACGTTCCCGATCGAATCCGGGCCAGCTGGCGATCTCGCTCAGATTCGCGGTTTCGCGCGCGAGCCGCGCCACGGCTGCCGCGAGGGTGCCCTTCAGAGCGAGTCCGGCGGTTGGCGTGCCGGGCGCGATCCGGTAGGCCGCGGGGCCCACGATCTCGGGCAACAACTCGCCGCGCGAGCCGCGCAGGGCCAGCTCCCAGGCCACGTTGCCGAGCGGCGCCACGAGGCAGTCCGGCATGGGGCCCTCGGCCGGCTCGACGCGCAGCACGACCAGATCGCACAGCCGCATCTCCAGCAACTGCTCGAGCGTCATCGGGCTGTGCACTTCGCGCTGGGTCGGATCGATGGTCAGCGCGAAGACACGCGACTCGATCTGCAGGTGCACCAGCACGCTGCGCCGATGGCGCAGTGCCGCGGCCAGGACGTCCAGTGGTTCGAGCGCCGCGGCGTCGTCGAAGCGCTGCAGATCGCGCGTCAGTGCTGCGCTGAGCGACGACAGCCGGGTCCAGCGATCGCCACTGGCCGTCGTGTCCAGATAGCGCCCGAATGCACTGAGCCGCATCAACTCGGGCTCGCCGATGGGAAGCGTTGATTCGAACTGCCGGGGTTGCATGCCGAATCGTAGTCTGGAAGTTTGGCTGGCGCGCGACCGATCTGTAACGATTGGGGTCAGCGTCGCGCCCTGCGCTTTTGCAACTCGCGCCAGAAGCGCCCATCCTGGGTCGCCGCGAAGTTGACCCGCATCAGCGAGCTGGGCCGGCGCACCGGGTGGAACAGCGCGCCGGGCGCGAGCAGCCATCCGTCGTCGAGCATGTCCAGCGCCAGCCGCTCGGTATCGCAGCCGACGTCGACCCAGCCGAACAGCCCGCTCGCAGGTGTGACAAGGCGGCAGCCCGCTTCAAGCACATGCCGGACCGTGCGCGCGCGCGCACGCTCAAGGCGCTGCACGATGCGTTCGGCATGGCGGCGCAAGGCCCCTTGCGTGAGGCACCAGGCGACGGCCTGCTCGAGCACGGCCGGCGTCGTCAGCGTCGACAGCAGCTTGCTGTCGATGAGCCGCTCGGCGAGTGCCGCAGACGCGGCCAGGAATCCAACGCGCCACTGCGGTGTCAGGATCTTCGAAAAACCCGACACCAGCACGGTCCGCTGCAGCCCGTCCAGGGCCGACAGTCGGGTCGCATGCTCGGGCGCCAGGAACGCATAGGTGTCATCCTCGACGATGTGGAAGTCGTGCGCCTGTGCCAACTGCAGCACCTGGTGCGCCGCCGCAGGTCCGAGCGAAAGCCCGGTCGGGTTGTGCAGGACCGAGACCGTGACGTAAAGGCGCGGCCGATGCGCCTGCAGCAGCGCACGCATCACGGCCAGATCCGGGCCGTCGGCGGTGCGCGGCACCGGCAGCAGCCGCATGCCCATGCGCGTCAGGCGCTCGAATTCGACCGACCATCCGGGCTCGTCGACCAGCACCGCATCGCCTGGCTGGAGCAATGTCCTTGCCACCAGATCCAGCGCATGCGTGGCGCCGACCGTGGTGACGATCTGGCTCGGCTCGGCCGCGACGCCGATCTCGCCCAGGCGACGGGCCAGGGCGGCACGCAGCGTCGCGTCGCCTGCGGGATTTCCGTAACCGACCCAGTCGGCCGCAGCCGCTTTGCCCGTGCACCGGCGCAATGCCCGCTGCAACAGGCCCGGGTCGAGCCAATCGGCGGGCAAGGTGCCGAGCCCGGGGGCCGAGCGGTCCATTCCCGCATGGAACATGCTCCGGATGAGTGCCGTCGCATCCACCGGGGCTGGGCGCGGCGCGCTGGCGGTCGGCCCGACCCGGCGTGCCGGCGCCGCCTCGCGAACGAAAAAGCCGCGCTGCGGCCGGGCCTGGACCACGCCCCTGGCCTGCAACAGGTCGTAGGCGGCGACCACGGTCGCCGGACTCACCCGGTGGCGTGCGGCGCAGGCGCGCACCGATGGCAGCCGCGCGCCCGCGGCGAGCAGGCGCTGCGATATCAACTCGGCGTAACGGTCGGCGAGTTGCTCGGCCAGGGTCGCTCCGGTGGCACGTGCGAGCAGTGGGGCCGGAAATTCATGCGGAGCATTCATGCTGTGCTGTTCGGCAGGGCAATACAGTTCGCCTTCCTGTCCGGTCAAGTGTATCGGTACTGTGTCGATGGCGCCCTTACATTGAGGGCATGACCATCCGCCTGCCACCGATGAGCGATGAGAGCGCGGGGCTTGCCCTGGGCGTGCTGGGGGTGGTGATCTTCGCGATGACGCTGCCGATGACCCGTCTGGCGGTGGGCGACGCGGCGGCACCGCAGCTGTCGCCGGCCTTCGTCACGGCGGGCCGGGCCGCACTGGCCGGCCTGCTCAGTCTGGCCTACCTGGTGGCGCAGCCGGCGCCCTGGCCGCAGCGTCGTCAGGCAGGCAGCTTTGCGCTGAGTGCGCTCGGCACCGTGGTCGGATTCCCGCTCTTCCTGGCCTTTGCATTGCGTCAGGTCGACGCCACGCACGCGGCGGTCGTCACCGGCGTGCTGCCCTTGGCCACGGCCATGGTCGCGGCCTGGGTGCTGGGGCAACGCCCGTCGACCGGATTCTGGATCTGCGCTGGCCTCGGATGCGGCCTGGTGCTCGGCTTTGCCGCCTGGCAAGGCAGCGGGCAGTTGAGCCTGGGCGACGCACTGCTGCTGGGTGCGGTGTTCAGCGCCGCGGTCGGCTACGTGGCCGGCGCCCGGCTGGCGGCCGAGATGCCAGCCCAGCAGGTGATCTGCTGGGTGCTCGTGCTGTCGTTGCCGCTCACCCTGCCCGCCGCGTGGTGGTTGTGGCCGCAGGCGCCGGCGCGCTGGACCTCGTGGCTCGGATTCGCCTACACCGCGGTGTTCTCGATGTGGCTCGGCTTCTTCGCCTGGTACCGGGGGCTGGCGCTGGGCGGCGTGGTGCGCGTGAGCCAGGTCCAGTTGCTGCAGCCATTCCTGGCCCTGCTCTTTGCCGCGCTCGTGCTCGGCGAGCCGCTCGATGCCGTGACCGTGCTCTTCGCGCTGGCCGTGATCGCGGTGGTCGCGGCCGGCCGGCGCATGCCGGTCCGCGCGACCTGACCCCGGGGCGGGGTGGGCACAATGGCGCCGCGGCCGACGAATCGAATGACAACGAGGGGCGACAAGACATGACCTGGACCCTGGCACGCCGCGCCGAGCGGCTGAATCCCTCGACGATCCGCGAGATCCTCAAGCTGACCGAGCGCCCCGGCATCGTCTCGCTCGCCGGCGGGCTGCCGGCGGCCGAACTGTTCCCGGTTCAGGCGATGGCCGAGGCCTGCGCCCGCGTGCTGCGCGACAGCCCGCACGAGGCCCTGCAGTACGCGGCGAGCGAGGGCTTCGGCCCATTGCGCGAGTGGGTGGCAGCGCAACTCGCCGCGCAGGGCTTGCAGGTGCAGGCCTCGCAAGTGCTGATCACGACCGGATCGCAGCAGGGCCTCGACCTGGTGGGCAAGGTGCTGATCGATCCTGGCAGCCGTGTCGCGGTGGAGTCGCCGACCTACCTCGGCGCACTGCAGGCCTTCGCGCCCTACGAACCCGAGTTCCTGTCGATCGAAGGCGACGACGACGGACCGCTCCCCGCGGCCTTGCGCGACATGCGCGGCGCACGCTTCGCCTACCTGCTGCCCAACTTCCAGAATCCGAGCGGCAGATGCCTGAGCGAAGCGCGGCGCACCGCGCTGATCGACGCGAGTGCGGCGATCGGCCTGCCGATCGTCGAAGACAACCCTTATGGCGAGCTGTGGTACGACCAGCCACCACCGGCCCCCATGGCGGCGCGTGCCGGCGACGCGGCGGTCTACCTCGGGTCCTTCTCCAAGGTGCTGGCACCGGGTCTGCGCCTGGGCTATGTCGTGGCGCCGAAGGCGCTGTACCCGAAGCTGCTGCAAGCCAAGCAGGCGGCCGACCTGCACACGCCGGGATTCAATCAGCGTGTCGTGTACGAGGTGATCCGCGGCGGCTTCCTGGACACCCATCTGCCCATGCTGCGCGAGCGCTACCGGGCGCAACGCGACGCGATGCAGTCGGCGATGAAGGCCCATCTGCCAGCAGGCTGCCGCTGGCAGATGCCCAGCGGCGGCATGTTCTTCTGGGTCGAACTGCCGCCGGGGCTGGACGCGGCAGCGTTCCTGCCTGCGGCGGTGGAGGCGGGCGTGGCCTATGTGCCGGGGGCGACCTTCTTCGCCCACCAGGCCAGGGCCAACACCTTGCGCCTGAGCTTCGTGACGGTGCCAGCGCAGAGGATCGGACCCGCGGTGGAAATCCTCGGCGGCCTGCTCGGTGCCGCACTGGAAGGAGCCAGGTGATGGAACGCAGATTTGATCAGCTTGACGTGTTCACTGCCGTTGCGTTGCGCGGCAACCCCCTGGCCGTGGTGCACGACGCCGGCGGCCTCGACGATGAGCGCATGGGCGCATTTGCGCGCTGGACCAATCTGTCCGAGACGACCTTCCTGCTGCCGCCGACCGACGCTCTGGCTGACTACCGGGTGCGCATCTTCACGCCCGGCGGCGAGCTGCCGTTCGCCGGCCATCCGACGCTCGGCAGTTGCCATGCCTGGCTCGCTGCGGGTGGTGTGCCGCGCACGGCTGGGCAGGTCGTGCAGCAATGCGGCATCGGACGCGTGACGGTCCGCCGCGATGGTGAACGCCTTGCCTTCGCCGCGCCGCCGTTGCGGCGCAGTGGCCCGCTCGAGGCCTCCGTGCGGTACCAGATCGTCGGCGCGCTGGGCCTGCGCGACGCCGATCTGCTGCACCACCAGTGGGTCGACAACGGGCCCGGCTGGTGCGCCGTGATGCTCGCCTCGGCCGCGCAGGTACTGGCCTTGCGGCCCGACATGCGTGCCCTGGGCGCGCTCAAGCTGGGCGTGGTCGGGGCGTTTCCGGCCGGTGCAGAGACACAGTTCGAGGTGCGCGCCTTCGTGCCTGGTATGGGTGTACCGGAGGACCCGGTGACGGGCAGCCTCAACGCAGGTCTGGCGCTGTGGATGATCGATGCTGGCCTGGCCCCGACCGACTACGTGGCGTCGCAAGGGGCCGCCCTCGGGCGCGCCGGACGCGTCCATGTGAGCCGGCGCGACGGCGAGATCTGGATCGGGGGCGACGTCACGCCCTGCGTCACCGGCCGGGTGTCGATTTGACGACCGCGCTCGACCATCTCGTGGTGACCGCGGCCACGCTGGACGACGGCGTGCGCTGGTGCGAAGCGACGCTGGGCGTGACGCCGGGGCCGGGCGGCCAGCATGTCGGCATGGGCACCCACAACCGTCTCGTCCATGTGTCGAGCGAGACCTTTGCGCGCTGCTACCTGGAAATCATCGCGATCGATCCGCAGGCAGCCGCGCCGGGCCGGGCGCGCTGGTTCGGGCTCGACGACGCGGCACTCCAGCAGCGCCTGCGCGACCAGGGCCCGCGCCTGATCCATGTTGTCGCGCGTTCGACGATGCTCGACATGCACCGGTTCGGCCTGATCCAGAAGGGATTCGCGCCGGGCACGCCGATCAAGGCGAGCCGCGGCGCGCTGCACTGGCAGATCGTGGTGCGCGACGATGGCCGGCTCGAGGCCGGTGGCCTGCTGCCCACCCTGATTCAATGGGGCGAGGCCCACCCGACCGATTCGATGCCCGATCCCCAGGCGAGCTTGCAGGTGCTGCAGATCGACGGCCTGCCCGCTTCGGCGCGCGATGTGCTGCGCCTGCCGCGGGTGGGTGTCGACCCGGCCGCGCCGGCGGCCATCCGGGCCACCCTGCTGACGCCCAGGGGGCGCGTAGAGTTGTGCACATGACCGAAGAACTGTTCCGCGAGGACGCGACGCTGGTCGAGTGCGAAGCCACGGTGCGCGCCGTGGACGACCAGGGCGTCGAACTCGACCGCACCGTCTTCTATCCCCATGGCGGTGGCCAGGCGGGTGACGCCGGTCAGCTGGTCGGCGCCGATGGCCGAACCTGGGTGATCCAGGACACCCGCAAACGCAAGGACGATCCGGGCGTCGTGATGCATGTCGTGCAGGACGGCAGCGACCTGTCGGGGCTGGTGCCGGGGCTGCGCGTGCGGGCATGCCTCGATCAGGCGCGTCGACGCGCCCACATGCGCTTTCACACCGCCACCCATCTGCTGTGTGCCCTGGTGCCGCACCCGGTCGACGGTTGTTCGATCACGGCGGGTTATGCACGGCTCGATTTCCACATGACCGATCCGCTCGACAAGGAGTCGCTCACGGCCGGCATCGCACGCCTGGTGAACGAGGCGCATGCGGTGCGCCACCGCTGGATCAGCGAGGACGAACTGGACGCCAACCCGCAACTGGTGCGCAGCATGAGCGTGCAACCCCCACGCGGCCTTGGCCGCGTGCGCGTGCTCGAGATCGACGGCGTCGACCTGCAGCCCTGTGGCGGCACGCATGTGGCCAACACGTCCGAGGTCGGTGCGGTGATCGTGACCAAGATCGAGAAGAAGAGCGCGAAGACACGCAGGGTCGTGCTCGGCTTCGCCGACAGCCTTCCTTGACTGTTGCAACGCGTGATGCGCTCAGGCGATCGAATTGCGCGCGCTCAAGTGCGTCGAGCGGCCGCCTTCCATACTGAGCTTTCTGTCAATGGCCTGAAGGAGACGCCATGTCTGGCGCACCGCATGACTTCCAGCCGATCGACCCGGGCCGCGTGAACCCGATGGACCCGGTCGAGATGGCGTACTGGTGCCGCGAACTCGGCTGCGACCTGGCACAGCTCAACTCGGCAGTCCTGCGAGTCGGCGAGCATGTGACGGAGATCCGCGCCGAACTGGCGCGCACCGGAACTTTGCCGCGCAAACGCTGACCGGTTGAGCGAAGGCGCGACCCACCGGGTGTCGGCGGCGCGAGCGTGGTGACTTGACCCAGGGCAGGGCGACATCGGGGTCGGCGGCGGACACTGGTCAAATGGACAAAGCTCCCGAACTCATCACCGAGGCGCAGCCCGCAGCCGGCTGGCACTCGTCCTTGCCGCTCGAACGTGCTGCGAGCGGCTGGCTCGGCCACATCGCAGCCGACGTGCCCGAACTCGAGGCGCGCTGGGCGGCGCTCGACCAGGGCGCACGCGCGGCGATCGCGCGCGTCACCGGAGGGATCTCTCCGGTCTCGATCGCTGCCGCCTATGCCGACTGGGCCATGCACCTGGCGCTGGCGCCGGGCAAGCAGATGCAGCTGGCCGAGAAGGCGTTCAAGAAGTCGCTGCGCTGGGGCCTGTTCGCCTACGGTTCGCTGCGCCCGGACTGCGAGCCCTGCATCGAGCCGCTCCCGCAGGACCGGCGCTTCAGCGATCCGGCCTGGAGCGCCTGGCCCTACAACCTGATGGTGCAGGGCTTCCTGCTGACCCAACAATGGTGGCATGTGGCCACCACCGGCGTGCCGGGCATGACACGCCACCACGGCGACATGGTCAATTTCGGCGCGCGCCAGTGGCTCGACCGGGTGGCGCCCTCGAACTTCGTCAGCACCAATCCGGTCGTGCGCGCGGCGACCGAACGCCAGGCAGGTGCCAACCTGTGGCGGGGCTGGCTCAATGCCGTCGAGGACTGGCAGCGCGAGATCACCGGCCAGCCTCCGGTCGGCGCCGAGGCCTATGAGGTCGGCCGCGACCTTGCGGCCACGCCGGGCAAGGTCGTCTGGCGCAACCGGCTGATCGAGCTGATCCAGTACACACCGACGACGGCCAAGGTGCATCCGGAGCCACTGCTGGTCATCCCGGCCTGGATCATGAAGTACTACATCCTCGACCTGTCGCGGCACAATTCGCTCATTGGCTATCTGGTCGACCAGGGCCATACGGTGTTCACGATCTCGTGGAAGAACCCCGACCCGCAGGCCGACGGTGAACTTGGCATGGACGACTACCGTCAGCTCGGTGTGATGGAGGCGCTCGACGCCATTGGCTCGATCTGCCCGAAAGCGCGCGTGCATGGCGTCGGCTACTGCCTGGGGGGCACATTGGCGGCGATCGCGGCGGCCCAGATGGCGCGCGACGGCGACAAGCGTCTGGCCAGCCTGACCTTGCTGGCGGCCCAGGTCGACTTCGAGGAGCCGGGTGAGATCTCGCTCTTCGTCGACGAAAGCCAGGTCACCTTCCTCGAGGACAGCATGCGCGAGAACGGGGTGCTCAAGGGCCAGCAGATGGCCGGCGCGTTCAAGATGCTGCGCTCGAATGACCTGGTCTGGTCGTACCGGCTGCAGAACTACCTGCTCGGCGATCGCCAGCCGGTCAACGACCTGATGGCCTGGAATGCCGATGCCACGCGGATGCCGCACCGCATGCATGCCGAGTACCTGCGCCAGATGTTCCTCGATAACGCACTCGCCGAGGGCCGCTACATGGTCGGCGCCAGACCGGTGGCGCTCACCGACATCCGGGTGCCCGTGTTCGCCGTCGGGACCCTGACCGACCACGTGGCGCCCTGGCGTTCGGTCTACAAGATCCACCGCCTGACCGACACCGACGTGACCTTCACGCTGACCAGCGGCGGCCACAATGCCGGCATCGTCTCCGAGCCCGGGCATGCGGGGCGCCACTACCAGCAGCTCGAAGCGCCGAGCGCGGATCGTCATGTCGATCCGGACCGCTGGCTGCAGACCGCCCCGTCCTTCGACGGTTCCTGGTGGCCGAGTTGGCAGCGCTGGCTGGCGGCGCACTCGGGCGCGCGGCGCCCGCCGCCGACGATGGGGTCGAAGACCACCCCCGTGCTTGGCGACGCGCCAGGCGACTACGTGCGAATGCGCTGAGCCCCGGGCCGCCCGAAGCCGGCCCGGAGCCGGGCGCCCGCCCCTTCAGTTGGCGCTGTACTTCTCGTTCTGGAAGTCATCGTGGCAGCCCTTGCAGGACTTGCCGACCGCACCGACCGTGCCCTTGATCTGCTCGAGGTCGCCGGTCTTGGCAGCGGCGTCGAGCTTGGCCATCGCGGCCTGCATCTCTTCGGACGCCGCCTTGAACTTGTCGCCCTGGGTCCAGACCTCGGCCTTGGCGCGCGTCGGCCGGCCCTTGTCGGTTCCGGGACCGAAGGCGCTGAACGGCAATGCTGCGATCGTGTTGGCCAAGGCCGCGTTGGCGGTGGCCGCCTTGGCGTCGAACGGCACCTTGCCCTGGGCCATCGCCGCCACGCGGCCGAAGTGACTGGCCATCAGCGTCATCGCGGACTGGCGGTACTTGATGGCGTCCTCGGGCTTCTGGAACTGCGCCGCCGCGGGCAGCGCGGCGAACAAGATGGTGACCGAGGCGATGGCGAGAATCGAACGATGCATGCAGTGTCTCCGGGTGTTGTGGTCCTGGTGGCCCGAACTGGTGCGGGCCAACTCGGTTCGCGAGCCGGGTCGACTCTAGTCTCAACGCGGGCGCTGTGCCATGGTCGATGCAGGAAGCCCTGTGTCAAGCTAAGGTCGTGTTCCTCGTCAGGTCCGGAAGCTCGCCAATGCACGAATCGATCACCGTTCGCGTCTGGGACCTGCCGACGCGCCTGTTCCACTGGACCCTGGCCCTGTCGGTGACTGGTTCGGTCATCAGCGCCAAGATCGGTGGCGACGCGATGCTCTGGCACTTCCGCCTCGGCTACCTCGCCTTCGGCCTGATCACCTTCCGGCTGCTGTGGGGCTTCTTCGGCGGGCGCTGGTCGCGCTTCGCGAGCTTCGTCTATGCGCCGCGCACGCTCTGGCGCTATCTGCGAGGACAGGTGCACCCGCAGGAGCGACTCGACGTCGGCCACAGCCCGCTCGCGGCGCTGTCGGTGTTCGGATTGCTGGCCCTGCTCGCGCTGCAGGTGGCCACCGGCCTCGTCGCCGACGACGAGATCGCCAACACCGGGCCGCTCAACCGCCTCGTCAGCGGCGCCACCGCGCTCAGCGCGACCGCCTGGCACAAGGCCTGGGGACAGTGGACCATCGTGACACTTGTTGCCCTGCACCTGGCGGCGGTCGCGTTCTACACCTGGCGCGGCCGGGCACTGGTGCGCGCCATGGTTGACGGTGACAAGCTGCTGCCCGCTGACACGCCTGCATCGACCGACACGCCGGCGCGGCGCGCGCTGGCACTGGTGCTGCTCGCATTGAGCGCCGGGCTCGTGACCTGGGTCGTCCGGTTGGGGGGCGGCTAGACTTCGGCCAACGCTTCCCCAGATGCAAACGCCCGAGATCAGTCTCGTCGTGCCGGATTCCCCGGCACTCTTCGACGCCGCCCGCGAGATCATGCGCGAGTACGCCGCTGCGATCGACGTAGACCTCTGCTTCCAGGATTTCGAGGCGGAACTGCAGGCGCTGCCTGGCGACTATGCGGCACCGAGTGGCCTGCTGCTGCTGGGCTTCGTTGACGGAGAGCTGGCGGCCTGCGGGGCCTTCCGGGCGCTGGCGGACGTCGACTACCCGAACGCCTGCGAGATGAAGCGCCTCTTCGTGCGGCGGGCGTTTCGACGCTTCGGGATCGGGCGCGTGCTGGCCCAGGCGCTGATGGACCAGGCCGCAATGGCGGGCCATTCGGCCATGCTGCTCGACACGCTCGACGAGATGGAGGCGGCGCGTGGCCTGTATTCGTCGCTCGGCTTCAGTGAGATCCCGCCGTACTACTACAACCCCTTGCCGGGCGCGCATTACCTCAAGGCCAATCTGTAGGAGGAACCCGATGAACCCGTTTCGCCATCTGCTCCTGGGCGCCGGCAGCCACCCACCGATCGGCACCTGGATCATGTCGGCCAGCCCGCTCGTGGCCGAGGCCATCGGTCACGCCGGCTTCGACTGGGGCGTGCTCGACATGGAACACAGCCCGCTCGACATGAGCGATGTCGTGCATCTGCTGCAGGCAGTCGGCAATACCAAGCTGGTGCCGGTCGTGCGCGTGCCCTGGAACGATGCGGTGACCGTCAAGCGCGTGCTCGATGCGGGGGCCACGACCATCATGTTCCCGTTCGTGCAGAACTCGGCAGAGGCCGCGCGTGCGGTCGCTGCGACCCGTTACCCGCCGCAAGGGGTGCGTGGCCTGACCACCATCAGCCGGGCCACCAAGTACGGCACGATGCCGGACCACACCCAAAGTGCCAACCGGGACATGGGCGTCATCGTGCAGCTCGAGTCGCCCGCGGCGCTCGACGAACTCGACAGCATTGCCGCAGTGCCGGGCGTCGATGCGCTGTTCATCGGCCCGGGTGACCTGGCCGCCGGCATGGGCCATGTCGGGTGCGCCCTGCATCCGGAGGTCGTGGCCCGCATGACGCTTGCCGCGCGCCGTTGCGCCGAGCTCGGAATGCCGCTCGGGACACTGGCCGACAATGCCGGTGTCGCGACCCAGTACCGTGCGGCAGGCTTCACCTTCGTGGCGCTCGGCGCCGACCTCGGGCACCTGATGCAAGGTGCCCGGCACGCCCTGCGCGAACTGCGCGGACAATCATCGACTCCTGAAACTGACGTTCATGTGCACACCCTCGCCGAGGGCACGGTCGTCGCATCGAAAGCCCGCTGAATGCCCACTTTGACTGCACAGAACGTTCAACCTGTCGAGCTGCGTGCCGGCCAGCTGCGCCTGGCACTGAGGCCGGATCTCGGAGGCTGCATCGCAGGCCTCTGGCTCGACGGCCTGCCCGTGCTGCGCAGCACCGAGCCGGGCGCGCTCGAGGGGTCGCGCATGTCCGCCTGCTACCCGCTGTTGCCCTATTCCAACCGCCTGGGCTACCGGCGCTTCCGCTGGCTTGGCAAGGACTACTCGACCCAGCCGAATTTCGACGACAGCCCGCACTCGGTCCACGGCGTGGGTTGGCAGCGACCATGGCAGGTGGAGACTGCGCGCGAGCAGGATGCCGTGCTCCATCTCGACCATGGCGGCGACGCCGACTGGCCATTCGCCTTCGAGGCGCGCCAGGCCTTTGCGCTGACCGAATCAGGGCTCAACATCGGGCTGACGGTCACGAACCGCAGCGAGCTGCCGGCGCCAGTCGGTCTGGGCTGGCACCCGTACTTCCCCAAGCGCGCGCGCAGTCGCATGCATGTCGAACTGACCGACCGCTGGGAACCTGATGCCTCGGGCCTGCCGACGAGGCGCGTGGGTCAGCCCGGCATCGACGCCGATATCGCACACCTGGACTTCGACCATTGTTTCGAGGGCTGGCGCGGCGCCGCGCGCGTGCGCGACGAGCGCCTCTCGCTCAGCCTCACGTCGTCATTGCGCTATCTGGTGGTCTTCACGCCTACGCTGAAGGACTACTTCTGTGTCGAGCCGGTCGGGCATGTCAGCAACGCGATCCACATGGCCGAGCCGCATGCCCATGGCCTGCACATGCTTCAGCCGGGTGAGCATGTCGAAGCCTGGATGAAGCTCGAGATCGCATCGGTCTGATGATGCCGGGGTCGATCGAATCGCTTCCGGTCGCTCCCTCACTGCTGGGCGAGTCGCCGTTCTGGCACCCGCAGGAAGCGGCGCTGTACTGGTGCGACATCCCTGGCCGCAGGCTCCACCGCTGGCACCCCGGCCGGTCCGAACATCGGCAATGGGACTTCGAGTGCGAACCGGGTTGCGTCGCGCCCGTGCTGGGCGGCGACCTGATGCTGGCGATGCGCGACGGCATCTGGCGCTTCGACCCGACAAGCGGCCAGCGCGTGCCCGTCTGCGAAGCGCCCTACGACCCCGCGACCGAGCGCTTCAACGACGGCAAGGCCGATCCCCAGGGGCGGATGTGGGCCGGCACGATCTTCGAGCCGCGCACAGTGCCGCAGGCGGCGCTCTACCGTTGCAGCGGGACGAAACTCGACCGTGTGGCCGGTGACGTGACGGTCAGCAACGGGCTTGCATGGAGCACCGACGGACGGACCATGTACTGGAGCGATACGAGCGCGCACCAGGTCCGGGCCTTCGACTTCGATCCGGCTGACGGTTCCTTGTCCAATGGGCGCCTGTTCGCGCAGTTCCCGGTCAAGGTTCAGGGTCAGGACTTGTCGGCCTACGCCGGCCGCCCCGACGGTGCCGCAGTGGATGCCGAAGGCCACTACTGGTGCGCCATGTACGAGGGCCAGCAACTGCTGAAGTTTGCCCCCGATGGCCGCCAGGTCCAGGCTCTGCCATTGCCGGTCCGATGCCCGACGATGCCGTGTTTTGGCGGCGATGACCTGCGCACGCTCTTCATCACGACGGCGCGCGACCACCGACCGGAGAGCGAACTGGCCACCCAGCCGCTGGCGGGCTGCGTGCTCAGCTTGCGCGTCGACGTCCCGGGGCTGCCGGTTAACTTCGTGCGGCCATGACCGGTGAACCGATCTCGCGCGCGGCGCAATTCGACCGTCTGCACCCGGCGCATGTGTTCGACCTGGTGGTCGTCGGTGGCGGCGCCACCGGCACTGGCCTGGCCCTCGACGCTGCAGCGCGTGGGCTGTCGGTGGCCCTGTTCGAGTCCGACGACTTTGCCAAGGGCACGTCCTCACGCGCGACCAAACTCGTCCATGGCGGCGTGCGCTATCTGGCCCAAGGCAATCTGGCGCTGGTGCGCGAAGCGCTGCAGGAACGCACGCTGCTGCTCGACAACGCGCCGCATGTGGCACAACGCCTGGCGTTTGTCGTGCCCGGCTACAAGTGGTGGGAGAGTGGCTACTACGGCGCCGGCCTGAAGGCCTATGACGTGCTGGCCGGGCGGCGCAGCCTGGGCCGCACCGAACTGCTTTCGGCGGCACGCACGCGCGAAGCGCTGCCCACCCTCGCGGCCGCGGGACTGGCCGGCGGCGTGCGCTACTGGGACGGACAGTTCGACGACGCGCGACTGGCCGTGCTGCTGGCGCGTACGGCGCAGGCCCGAGGGGCGGTGGTGCTCAACCATTGCCCCGTCACCGCGTTGCGGTTCGACGCCGGCAAGGTCGCCGGCGTGGATGTGCGTGACGCCGTCACCGGGGTCGAGCACGCCGTCGCGGCACGCTGTGTCGTGAATGCGACCGGGATCTGGGTCGACCACATCCTCGACATGAATCGGGACGCGACGCCCGGCGCCGAAGCTGCCGCCCGCAAGCCCATCGTGGCGCCCAGCCAGGGGGTGCACCTGGTCGTCGACCGTGCCTTCCTGCCTGGCACCGATGCGTTGATGGTGCCCAAGACCTCCGACGGCCGGGTCCTGTTCGCGGTGCCTTGGCTCGGCAAGACCGTGCTCGGCACCACCGACACGCCGCGTGACCAGGTCGAACGCGAGCCGCGGCCGTTGCGCGCCGAAGTCGACTTCATCCTTGGCGAGGCCGCGCGCTACCTGTCCGACGCGCCGACACGCTCGGACGTGCGCTCGGTCTGGGTCGGCATGCGCCCGCTCGTCAAGCCAGCCGGGGCGGACAACGTCGACAGCAAAGCGCTGTCACGCGAGCACACGGTCCTGGTGGCGCCTTCCGGGCTTGTCACCGTGACCGGTGGCAAATGGACGACCTACCGTGCAATGGCCGAGGATGTGCTGGAGCGCTGCATGGCGCATGGCCTGCTGCCGCACAAGGCGGCCGGGGTGACGTTGCGGCTGCCCTTGCTCGGCGCGGCGCCGGGCCGGCCGATCTCGGAGTCTCCCGGGGAACATCTCTATGGCAGCGAAGCCGCGACGGTTCGGAGCCTGCCCGGCGCCGAGCACTGGCTGTGGCGCGACGCCGAATCAGGGCGCGGTGCGCTGAGCGAGGCCATGGTGCGCTTTGCCGTGCGCCACGAAATGGCGCGCAGCGTCGAGGACGTGCTGGCACGACGCTGCCGGCTGCTCTTTCTCGACGCGGCAGAGGCCGAACGTCAGGCCGATGGCGTGGCAGAGATCCTGTCCGAAGAACTCGACGAGGGCTTCGACGCGGCAAGGTCATGCGCCGAGTTCAAGGACCTGGCGGCGCAGTACCGGCAACTGCCTTGATCGAATCTTCGCGGCGGTCGGTCAGCTCGCGTCCGAGTACTTGACCGAGCAGCCGTAGGGCCGCGTCGTGGCGGTGCTCACAGGCTTGCCGGCGAGCGCTTCAACCAGCGCCTGGTTCACCCAGTTGGTTGCGCCGGCAATGTCGGCCGGGTTGGCGGTCGGCCGGCTGTCGATCGCGCCCGCGTAGACCAGCATGCCCTTGGGGTCGATCAGGTACATGTGCGGTGTCGTGCGGGCGCCGTAGCTGCGGCCGATCGTGCCGGATGTGTCCAGCAAGGTCGCGCTCACAGCGGCGCCCTGCCCGCGCATCCAGGCGGACAGTTGCGCGGGCGCCAAGTAGTCGACATGGCTGGTCGCGGTCGAGTTGATCGCGAGCCAGACCACGCCCTTGGCGGCCGCGCCCTTCTGGGTGGCCTGCAGGTTGCCGCTGTCGTAATGCTTGCGCACGAACGGGCAACCGGGGTTGACCCACTCCAGCACCACGTGCCGGCCCTTGTAGTCGGCCAGCGAGACGCTGCGGCCTTCCATGTCCATCGCCGTGAAGGCAGGCGCTGGTTCGCCGACCGTTGCGGCCATCGCCGCAACGACCGACAGGCAGAGCGCGAAAGCGGTCGACAGGCGTTTCATCATCATCTTCGGGGCCTTCCAGCAGGCGTCACGGCAACGCCGCGAGTGCGCCTCGCACTTCATCGACGCTGAGGATCTCGCTCAGCAGGCGCGGTTGAGCCGCACCTGGCGAGTACAAGGCATAGACCGGCACCCCGCTGCGGCCCAGGCGGGACAGCTCGGCACTGATCGCCGCGTCGCGTCTTGTCCAGTCGGCGCGCAGCCGCAGGACACGCCTGGATTCGAAGTCGGACTTGACCGCGGCATCGGCGAGCGTCGTGCGCTTGTTGAACTGGCAGGTCACGCACCAGGCGGCGGTGAAGTCGACGAACACCGCCCGCCCTTGCGCCGTGGCGTCGGCCACGCGCGCCACGGACCAGTCCTCCCAGTCGTCTGCAGCGCGAGTCGCTACCGCGCCGCTGGCAGGCGTCGCGCGCAGCGTCGGCCAGGCCCAGCCCAGCGTCAGGCCGAGCAGCGCCACCGCCACCGTGCCCAGCCCGACCTTGGTCCTGAGAGAGTGCCCGGGCGCGGCAAGCGTCCAGACCGCGAACGCCATCATCACGAGCGTGGTCAGCAGCATCGCCACGCCGTCGATGCCCACTTGCTGTCCCAGGACCCAGACCAGCCAGACCACGGTGGCGAACATCGGGAACGCCATCAAGCCGCGGAACGTGACCATCCATGCCCCCGGCCGTGGCAGGCTGCGCGCGATGGCGGGCCAGGCGCTCGCGGCCAGGTAGGGCAACGCCATGCCGAATCCGAGTGCGGCGAAGACGGCCAGGGCTTGCGCTGTCGGCAGTGTCACCGCCAAGCCGAGCGAAGCGCCCATGAAGGGGGCCGTGCAAGGCGCGGCGATGGCTACCGCCAGCACGCCCGTCAACAAGGCGTCGACCACCGGATGGCGCGACTGCAATGCCGCGAGGTTGTCGGGCAGCACGCTTCGGAACTCGAACACCCCAAGGAGGTTCAGGCCGATCAAGGTGAACAGGGCGGCCAGTCCCGCCACCACCAGGGGCGACTGGAGCTGGAAGCCCCAGCCGAGCTGCTCGCCTCCGGCCCTGAGCGTCAACAGCAGCGCGGCCAGGCCCACGAAGGACAGCACCACGCCGACCGTGTAGGCCAGCCCCCCTGCGAGCAAGGCGCCGCGCCGGTCGGCATGGCGCGCAAAACCGAGGACCTTGAGCGACAGCACCGGAAACACACAAGGCATCAGGTTCAGCAGCATCCCACCCACCATCGCCAGCCCGATGGCGAGCAACAGGCCCATGGCCGGCGCTGCCGCAGGGGATGGAAGTGGCGGCGCCAACACCGCCGGCAGCGGTGCCAACGACGCGAGCGCGGGCCACGCGCCGTCGACCGCCATCGTCACCTGCACCCCGGCCTCGCGGCCGGCGATCGTCAGCACCGCAGGCATGGTGGTGGGGCTGGCGCTGCGCTGCGGGTCCAGCGGCAGGCTGGCAACCCAGCTGCCGGCCTCCCACCGAGCCTGGGGCTCGACCGCGTTCTGGAGCACGCCCGCCGTCTCGGGGAAGAAGCCCAGCGGTTTTCCCTGCCAGGCCGTTGGCAGGCCGGCGATCCGGATGACCAGCTCATTGCCGGCGACGGTGGCGCTGGCCTTGGCGTCGGGCAGGGCTTCGGGCGCCGCGGCGCGCGCACTTGCGAAGAGGGCGCCATGCGCGGCGGTGGCGGCGTTGGCCGGCACGGTCAGGCTGAATTCGCCCGATTCCGGGATGCAGACTTCCTTGCAGGCAAGCCAGTCGGCACGAAGCTGGACCTGCACTGACTGGGCCGAGAAGTCGGCCGGGATCCTGACCTCGACCGGCAACAGCAGCAGGTCGCTGAAGCCGTAGTTCATCAGCGGACCGACCGGCAACTTGCTGGGCGTGGGCCACTGGATGTCGCCCGCCGTCAGGCCAGACGGCAGTGTCCAGCTCAGCGTCGTCGGCAGGCCCGAGTCACCCGGGTTCTTCCAATACGTGTGCCACTGAGGCTGGTGCTCGAGCAGCAGGCCGAGCATCAGGGTCTTGCCCGGCAGAATCCCTTCGGGCGCGTGCGCGACGAGCTCGGCGCGCACTTGTGGCGTGACGACCACGGCCGCTTGCGCGCAGGCGAGGACGGGGAACAGCGCAGCTGCGAACGGCAGCAACCAGGCGATCAGGGGCATTGGGCTTTGAGCGGGCATGGCGTCATCGGTTCCACCGGGGCGGACCAGGGCCGGTCCTCCGGGGCAAGACCTGCAGTTTCGCCGATCCCGAGCTGCCGGGTGCGGGCACCGTCCAACCCCGCCGTGCACAGGGATTGCGAGGGCGCTGACCGGGCAATCCGGGAGGGCCTCGGGTTTCCTCCTATAATCTCAAGGCTTTGCTGAACGCGACTGTGAACGCCATGACCCAGGACCGCCCGCAGCGTTCCGATCCATGGGGGGACGCAGACGATGCGCAGCACCCCCAGGGCCGGGACTTCAAAGCGCTGACGCGCGAAGAAGCCCAGGCGCTGCGTCAGAAGGAGCCGCCGGTCAGTCCGTGGCGCGTGATTCTGGTGCAGGTCGCTGTGGGGCTGTTGACTGCGTTGTGCGCCTGGGGCGTGTTCGGCAGACAGGAACACGGATGGTCCGCGCTCTATGGCGCGGCTGTCGTGGTGGTGCCCGGGGCCCTGATGGCGCGTGGCATGACCAGCCGGCTCTCCGGCATGTCGCCCGGCGTCAGCGCCGTCAGCTTCATGTTGTGGGAGTTTGCGAAAATCGGAGTCGCGGTGGCCTTGCTGATACTGGCGCCGCGCCTCGTGCAGCCCCTGAGCTGGCCAGCCCTGCTGGCAGCGATGGTGTTGTGCATGAAGGTGTATTGGGTCGCGCTCCTGTGGCGCGGCAAGTCGAAGAATCAAGAGTAACGGACGGGACTTCAACACATGGCAGCCGAAGGTCACGCGCCCACCGCAGGCGAGTACATCGTCCACCACCTGCAGCATCTGCAGAACGCCAAGCAGACGGCCGTGGTTGACTTCAGTGTGTTCAACCTGGATTCAATCTTCTGGGCCGTCACGCTGGGCGTTCTGACCTGTTTCGTGCTCTGGCGCGCGGCGGCCAAGGCGACTGCCGGGGTTCCGGGGCGCTTCCAGGCCGCAGTCGAGATCCTGGTCGAGATGGTGGAGTCGCAGGCCAAGGGCATCGTGCACAACGCGCAGAGCCGCAAGCTCGTCGCGCCGCTGGCCCTGACGGTGTTCATCTGGATCTTCATGATGAACTTCATGGATCTGATCCCGGTCGACGCCATTCCCTGGCTGACCGAGCGCATGGGCATCCCCTATCAGCGTGTGGTGGCGACGGCCGACCTGTCGATCTCGATGGGCCTGTCGGTCTCGGTGCTGCTGGTATGCCTGGTCTACAACGTCAAGATCAAAGGCGTTGGCGGCTGGATGCACGAGCTGTTCACGGCGCCATTCGGCAATCACTTCGTGTTGTGGCCGTTCAACTTCGCGATGCAGATCATCGAGTTCATCGCCAAGACCGTGTCGCACGGCATGCGGCTGTTCGGCAACATGTATGCCGGTGAACTCGTCTTCATGCTGATCGCCTTGATGGGCGGCGCCTGGAGTCTGTCGGCCACCGGCATCGGCCTGGCCGTCGGCCACGTGATCGCGGGCACCGTGTGGGCGCTGTTCCACATCATCATCATCACGTTGCAGGCCTTCGTCTTCATGATGCTGACCCTGGTCTACATCGGACAAGCGCACGACGCGCACTGAGTTTCTCGTTTCCTTCCCTCAACAAAACTGTTCCCAATAGGAGTTCTCCATGGAAGTCATCAGCTTCGTCGCCCTGGCAGCCGGCATCATCATTGGTCTGGGTGCCGTCGGCGCCTGTATCGGCATCGGCATCATGGGCAGCAAGTACCTCGAGGCGGCCGCGCGCCAGCCCGAACTGATGGGTGAGCTGCAGACCAAGATGTTCCTGCTGGCCGGCCTGATCGACGCGGCCTTCATCATCGGCACCGGTATCGCGCTGTGGTTCGCCACCGCGAACCCGTTCCTGGCCCAGATCGCCAACCTGCCGAAGTAATTCGTCACGTCTGGTTCGCGGGCCCCGCCACTGAACGCGCGGCCTGAGATCAACCCATGACGAGGTCAATGCCGTGAGCATCAATGCCACTCTCTTCATCCAGATAATCGTCTTCGGACTGCTGGTCTGGTTCACGATGCGCTTTGTCTGGCCGCCGATCACGGCTGCCCTGGACGAGCGTGCCAAGAAGATCGCCGACGGACTGTCGGCTGCCGACAAGGCCAAGGCCGATCTGGCTGTCGCCAACAAGCGCGTCGAGGAGCAGCTGTCCGCTGCCCGCAACGACGCCGCCAAGCGCCTGGCCGACGCCGAGCGTCTAGGCCAGCAGCTGGTCGAAGAGGCCAAGGCGCGCGCGTCCGAAGAAGGCGCCAAGATCGTGGCCGCCGCACGCGCCGAGGCCGAGCAAGAAGCCGCCAAGGCGCGCGAGGCCCTGCGCGAGCAGGTGGCCGGGCTGGCCGTGAAGGGCGCCGAAGCGATCCTGCGCAAGGAGGTCAACCCGGCCGTGCACGCCGAGCTGCTGACGCGTCTCAAAGGCGAGCTCTGATCATGGCCGAGAACGCCACGATCGCGCGCCCTTACGCCGAAGCGCTGTTCAAGGCCACTGCCGGCAATTCGCAGGCGGTGGGCGAGCAGCTCGTTGCGCTGACCAGCGTCGCCGCCGATCCCGATCTGCACCAGTTCTCCAGCCACCCGAAAGTGGCCGGGAAGCTGGTGTTCAACGTGGTGTCCGACGTGCTGGCGCGCAAGAGCATCGTGTTGCTACCTGCGTTGCAGAACTTCCTGATGGCGGTGCTGGAAAACGGCCGCCTGGCGGTGCTGCCCGACATCGCGAGCCAGTACAAGGCGCTCGTGAATGCCCAGAACGGCGTGTCGGATGCCATCGTGTACAGCGCCTTTGCGATCGACGACTCGGCGCTGTCCGATGTCGTGGCGTCGCTCGAGAAACGTTTCGCGCGCAAGCTCAACGTGCAGGTCGAAATCGACCCCGAATTGATCGGCGGCATTCGCGCCGTGGTGGGCGACGAGGTGCTGGACACCTCGGTCAAGGCCCGGTTGGAACAGATGAAGGTCGCGCTCACCGCGTGAGCTTCAGGAGAACCCCATGAACCTCAATCCCGCTGAAATCTCCGAACTGATCAAGAGCCGCATCGACGGCCTGGCAGCATCCTCGGACATCAAGAACCAGGGCACCGTCGTGTCCGTCACCGATGGCATCGTGCGTGTGCATGGCCTGTCCGACGTGATGGCCGGCGAGATGCTCGAGTTCCCGCCCACTGCCGACGGCCAGCCGACCTTCGGCCTGGCGCTGAACCTCGAGCGCGACTCGGTCGGCTCGGTGATTCTGGGTGAGTACGAGCACATCTCGGAAGGCGACACCGTCAAGTGCACCGGCCGCATCCTGGAAGTGCCGGTCGGCCCCGAGCTGATCGGCCGCGTCGTCAACGCGCTCGGTCAGCCGATCGACGGCAAGGGCCCGATCAACGCCAAGATGACCGACGTCATCGAGAAGGTCGCACCGGGCGTGATCGCCCGCAAGTCGGTCGACCAGCCGGTCCAGACCGGTCTGAAGTCGATCGACTCGATGGTGCCGATCGGCCGTGGCCAGCGTGAGCTGATCATCGGCGACCGCCAGACCGGCAAGACGGCGGTGGCGATCGACACGATCATCAACCAGAAGGGTCAGAACATGACCTGCGTCTACGTCGCCATCGGCCAGAAGGCGTCGTCGATCAAGAACGTGGTGCGCGCGCTCGAAGCCAACGGCGCGATGGACTTCACGATCGTTGTCGCGGCTTCGGCCTCCGAGTCGGCCGCGATGCAGTACGTGTCGGCCTACTCCGGCTGCACGATGGGCGAGTACTTCCGCGACCGCGGCCAGGACGCATTGATCATTTATGACGACCTGTCCAAGCAGGCCGTCGCCTACCGCCAGGTGTCGCTGCTGCTGCGCCGCCCGCCGGGCCGCGAAGCCTTCCCGGGCGACGTGTTCTATCTCCACAGCCGCCTGCTCGAGCGCGCCGCGCGCGTGAACGCCGACTACGTCGAGAAGTTCACCAAGGGCGAGGTCAAGGGCAGGACCGGCTCGCTGACTGCGCTGCCGATCATCGAGACCCAGGCCGGCGACGTGTCGGCCTTCGTGCCGACGAACGTGATCTCGATCACCGACGGCCAGATCTTCCTGGAGACGGCACTGTTCAACGCCGGCATCCGCCCCGCCATCAACGCTGGCATCTCGGTGTCGCGGGTCGGTGGCGCAGCGCAGACCAAGCTGATCAAGAGCATGTCGGGCGGCATCCGGACCGACCTCGCGCAGTACCGCGAACTGGCGGCCTTCGCGCAGTTCGCTTCCGACCTCGACGAAGCGACGCGTAAGCAGCTCGACCGCGGCGCACGCGTGACCGAACTGCTCAAGCAGGCTCAGTACTCGCCGCTGTCGATCAGCCTGATGGGCGCGACGCTGTTCGCGGTCAACAAGGGCTTCATGGACGACGTCGACGTCAAGCGCATCCTGGCCTTCGAACATGGCTTGCACCAGCACCTGAAGTCGAGCCACGGGACGCTGCTGACCAAGATGGAGACGGACAAGGCGCTCGACAAGGCGGCCGAAGAGGAACTCACCGCGGCAGTCACCGCCTTCAAGAAGTCGTTTGCGTGAACGCGCCCACCCCCGAAGCGGCTTGCGCCGCCGCCCCCTCGTGGGGGCGACGTCAGCGGACCGGCAAAGCCGGATCTGCGGCGTCCGCTTGATAGGAGTGCTCGATGGCAGTCGGTAAAGAGATTCGAGGCAAGATCAAGAGCTTCGAGAACACGAAGAAGATCACCAAGGCCATGGAAATGGTCTCGGCGTCGAAGATGCGCAAGGCGCAGGACCGCATGCGTGCGGCCCGGCCCTACGCGGACAAGATCCGCAACATCACGGCCAACCTGTCGCAGGCCAATCCCGAGTACCGCTCGGCCTATATGCGCAAGGGCGGTGACGCCAAGGCCGTCGGCTTCATCGTCGTCAGCACCGACAAGGGTCTGTGCGGTGGCCTGAACACCAACATCCTGCGCGCGGTGACGAACAAGATGCGCGAGTTGCAGGACGCAGGCAACAAGATTCAGGCGGTGGCGATCGGCAACAAGGGCTTCAGCTTCCTCAACCGCCTCGGCGTGCCTGTGCTGAGCCATGCCACCCATCTCGGCGATGCGCCACAGCTGGAAAAACTGATCGGACCGGTCAAGGTCATGCTCGACGCATTCGTCGACGGCAAGCTCGACGCGGTCTACCTCTGCTACACGAAGTTCATCAATACGATGAAACAGGAGCCGATGGTCGAGAAGCTGCTGCCGTTGTCGGCTGATCGCCTCGAGCAGACCGCGGCCGAGAAGGCGCAGTACGGCTGGGACTACATCTATGAGCCGGATCCCGCATCGGTCATCGAAGAACTGTTGACGCGCTACGTCGAGGCCTTGGTCTACCAGGGCGTGGCCGAGAACATGGCGTCCGAACAATCGGCGCGCATGGTGGCGATGAAGGCCGCGACCGACAACGCCGGCACCCTGATCGACGAAATGAAGCTCATCTACAACAAGACGCGTCAGGCGGCGATCACCAAGGAACTGTCGGAAATCGTCAGCGGCGCAGCCGCCATCAGCGGTTGAGACCGCACGCAACGAATATCGATTCAAGGACCCACGAAATGGCCAATACCCAAGCCCAAGGCAAGATCGTCCAGTGCATCGGCGCCGTCGTCGACGTCGAGTTTCCGCGCGATGCAATGCCCCACATCTACGATGCCCTCAAGCTCGAGGGTTCCTCGCTCACGCTCGAAGTGCAGCAGCAGCTCGGCGACGGTGTCGTGCGCACCATCGCGCTCGGCTCGTCCGACGGCCTGCGCCGCGGTCTCATGGTCGGCAACACCGGCGCGCCGATCACGGTGCCGGTGGGCAAGGCCACACTCGGTCGCATCATGGATGTGCTGGGCAGCCCAATCGACGAGCGCGGCCCGGTCGATGGCACGATGTCTGCCTCGATCCATCGCAAGGCGCCGGCCTACGACGAGCTGAGCCCGTCGCAGGAACTGCTCGAGACCGGCATCAAGGTGATCGACCTGATCTGCCCGTTCGCCAAGGGCGGCAAGGTCGGCCTGTTCGGCGGCGCCGGCGTCGGCAAGACCGTGAACATGATGGAGTTGATCAACAACATCGCCAAGGCGCACTCGGGTCTGTCGGTGTTCGCCGGTGTCGGCGAGCGCACGCGCGAGGGCAACGACTTCTATCACGAGATGGCCGAATCGGGCGTCGTCAATCTCGAGAACCTGGGCGAGTCCAAGGTGTCGATGGTCTACGGCCAGATGAACGAGCCCCCGGGCAACCGCCTGCGCGTCGCGCTGACCGGCCTGACGATCGCCGAGTCGTTCCGCGACGAAGGCAAGGACGTGCTGTTCTTCGTCGACAACATCTACCGCTACACGCTGGCCGGCACCGAAGTGTCGGCGCTGCTGGGACGCATGCCGTCGGCGGTGGGCTACCAGCCGACGCTGGCCGAGGAAATGGGCCGCCTGCAGGAGCGCATCACCTCGACCAAGGTCGGCTCGATCACCTCGATCCAGGCCGTCTACGTGCCGGCCGACGACCTGACCGACCCGTCGCCGGCGACCACCTTCGCCCACCTGGACGCCACCGTGGTGCTGTCGCGCGACATCGCCTCGCTCGGCATCTACCCGGCCGTGGACCCGCTCGACTCGAACAGCCGCCAGGTCGACCCGAACGTCGTCGGCGAGGAGCACTACAGCACCACGCGTGCGGTGCAGTCGACGCTGCAGCGCTACAAGGAGCTGCGCGACATCATCGCCATCCTGGGCATGGACGAGCTCTCGCCCGAGGACAAGCTGGCCGTGGCCCGCGCGCGCAAGATCCAGCGCTTCCTGTCGCAGCCCTTCCACGTGGCCGAGGTCTTCACCGGCTCGCCGGGCAAGTACGTGCCGCTCAAGGAAACCATCCGCGGCTTCAAGATGATCGTCGCCGGCGAATGTGATCATCTGCCCGAGCAGGCCTTCTACATGGTCGGGACCATCGACGAGGCCTTCGAGAAGGCCAAGAAGCTGCAATAAGCGAAGGAGGGCTGAATGGCCACCATCCAAGTCGACGTCGTCTCCGCCGAAGAGAGCATCTTCTCGGGCGAGGCCAAGTTCGTCGCCCTGCCGGGCGAGGAGGGCGAGCTCGGCATCCTGCCGCGCCACACGCCGCTGATCACGCGCATCCGCCCTGGCGCAGTGCGCATCCAGCGCGCCGACAACGACGAAGAGGAATTTGTCTTCGTTGCCGGCGGCATCCTGGAGGTGCAACCTGGCAAGGTCACCGTGCTGGCCGACACAGCCATTCGGGGCCGCGACCTCGACGAGGCCAAGGCCACCGAGGCCAAGAAGCTGGCCGAAGAAGCCATGCGCAATGCCAAGAGCGACATCGACCTGGCCAAGGCGCAGAGTGAATTCGCCGCCATGGCCGCGCAGATCGCGGCGATCGCCAAGCTGCGCAAGAAGTGATCGAATGAGCTTGCAGCGCAGGGCCCGCTTCGGCGGGCCTTGTCGTTTCCGGGGCTATGCTGGCAGGCTGCAGGAAGGAGAGCGCATGGCCAAGAAGGACAACAAGGGCAAGCAGGACGGTCGACTGGGCAAGCGCGAATACGCCGCGATGCTGGAGCCGCTGGAGCTCGAGCTCAATGGCGTGGCCCGCTGGTTGCAGCACACCGGGCAGCGCCTCGTGGTCCTGTTCGAGGGCCGCGACACGGCCGGCAAGGGCGGTGTCATCTCGGCCATCGCCGACACCTTGAACCCGCGCCAGTGCCAGGTGGTCGCTCTGCCCAAGCCGAGCGACCGTGAGCGCACGCAATGGTATTTCCAGCGTTACGTGGCGCGCCTGCCCGCCGCAGGCGAACTGGCCCTGTTCGACCGCAGTTGGTACAACCGTGCCGGCGTCGAGCCGGTGATGGGTTTTTGCACCGAGGCCGAAACGGCGCAGTTTCTCGAGCAGGTGCCGGTGTTCGAGAAGCTGCTGGTCGACGACGGCATCCTTCTCTTCAAGTACTGGCTGACGGTGGACCAGGCTCGCCAGGAGGAGCGGTTTGCCGAGCGGCTGGAGGATCCGCTCAAGCGCTGGAAGCTGTCGCCGATCGACCTCAAGGCGCGCGAGAAGTACGAGGACTACGGCCTGGCGCGCGACCGAATGCTCGAGGCCACCCACAGCGCACATGCGCCGTGGACCCTGGTCGACTTCAATGACCAGAAACGGGGCCGGCTGACCCTGATCCGCGACCTGCTCGATCGGCTCCCCGACCAGACGGTGCAGGCGGCGACGATCGAATTGCCCCCGCTAGGCCATGCGCCGCGCAAGGAGCGCTTTCGCGGGCCGTTGAAGCCGATCCGCAGCGCCTAGCCTGTCAGTCAGCGCAGGTCGACCGAATTCGGTAACTCGTCGGGATTGGTCGCACCGTCGGCGAGCGGAAAGTGGCGCACGAGCAGCGCGTCGACGGCGTCGATGGCCTGCATCAGACCTTCTTCGTGGCGACCGGCGCGGAAGGCCGCGCGCATGTCGCTGATCAGCTTGTCCCAGTGTGCTGCGTCGACATGGCGCGCCAGCCCGCGGTCGGCCACGATCTCGATCGCATGTTCGGCCAGCAGCAGGTAGACCAGCACCCCGTTGTTCGCCTCGGTGTCCCACACGCGCAACTTGCCGAACAGCGTGATCGCGCGGTCGCGCGAACGCAGGCCCTTCCAGAGGTAGGACAGCGGCAGCCCGGCCTCGACCGACAACCGGATTTCGCCACTGTGCCGCCGCTCGCTGGCGTGCACGCGCGCTTCGAGTCTGGCCAATGCGGCGTCACTCAGCGCACTACGGGTGTCGGTGTCGTCGAGCATGCGATGGCGCAGGATTCGCCAGAATCGGTTCATCACCAGTCTCCTGACGCGCCGCCGCCGCCAAAGTCGCCGCCGCCGCCGGAGGAGAAGCCACCGCCCCCGTCGCCGCCACCCCAACCGCCATGATCGCCGCCACCGCCCCAGATCACGGGCGGTCCACCGTGGCGACCGCCACGGGCGATCGAACGCGCGGCCGCGCCGATACCGAACAGCCCGACGAGCAGCAGCGCGCCGACGCCGGCAGCGATCGCCAGCAAGGTGCTCGCCGTCAGCACCCAGCCGATGCCGCCGGCGGCGCCCGCCGTCGCCAGTGAGCCGAGCTTGCGCCCCAGCACGCCGGTCAACACGGCGCCCATGATGGGAACGCCGATGAAGAAGAACATCAGCATGTCCTGGATCTGCGGGCCGGGCTCGGTCTGCGCGCGGGCGGCGGGCGCCGGCAGCGCCTCGCCGCGGATGCGCGCCATCAACTGGTCGACTGCGGCATTGAGGCCACCGGCGTAGTCGTCGGCGCGAAAGGCGGGCCGGATCGAACGGTCGATGATCTGGCGCGCGGCAAGATCGGGGACTGCACCTTCGAGCGCCTTGGCGGTCTGGATGTTGACCCGTCGGTCGTCCTTGGCGACGACGATCAGCAGGCCGTCACCGACGTCGCGCCGGCCGATCTTCCAGCTGTCGCCGACACGCTGGGCGAAGGCTGCGATGTCCTCGGGCAAGGTCGTCGGCACCAGCAGCACGACGATCTGCGGCCCGGCCTCGGCCTCGAACGCGGCCAGCTTGGCGTCCAGCGCGGCGCGCTGCGCCTCGCTCAAGGTCGCGGTCCGGTCGATCACGCGTGCCGTCAGCTCGGGCACCGGCTGCAGGTCCTGCGCCTGCGCCGCCAGCACCAGGCACAGCGCGCTCAGCAGCAGGGTGATGCGGCGTCGCACGCGACCTTACTTCTTCTCGAAGTTCACGACCGGCGGGGCCGAGATCTGGGCCTCGTTCTGGACCGTGAAGCCTGGCTTGACCTCGTAGCTGAAGACCATCGCCGTCAGATTGGTCGGAAACTTGCGTGCCAGCGTGTTGTAGGCCTGCACGTCCTTGATGTAGCGATTGCGCGCCACGGTGATCCGGTTCTCGGTGCCTTCGAGCTGGACGCGCAGGTCCTGGAAGGCCTGGTTGGCCCGCAGGTTCGGGTACTGCTCGACGACGACCATCAGGCGCGACAAGGCGCCGGACAACTCGCCCTGGGCCTGCTGGAACTTGTCGAAGGCGGCCGGGTCGTTGATCAGCTCGGGCGTGGCCTGAACGCTGGTGGCCTTCGACCGAGCCTCGATCACCTTGGTCAAGGTGTCCTGCTCGAACCCGGCCTCGCCCTTCACGGTCGCGACGATGTTCGGGATCAGATCGGCGCGTCGCTGGTACTGGTTCAGCACTTCGGCCCAGCCCGACTTGACCTGTTCGTCCAGGCGCTGGAAGTCGTTGTAGCCACAACCACTCAGGGCCAGCACCGTGGCCAACAGCCCAACCCAGCGCCAACCCAGCGTTCCAGAACGCAATGCAGACATCTTCTTCCTCCTCCATCTGACGTCGTGATGATGCCAGTGGCGCGTCAGATCAGGGCCGATGGTCCGATTGCAAGCCTGCCCTGCCCGTGGGTGTCGGAAAGACCCGCATGAGGCAGGTCAATAAGATACATGTAACATACACCTTTAAACCCGTTTTCGGCCACAATCCAGTCATGCGGCGCCCGATGCCAGACAGGCAAGGTCTGAGCCGCATCCGATTCAACCCCAGCCGGAGATTTCCGACATGTCCGTCGCCGCCGCTTCCTCCACGATCATCGACGTGCGCACGATCGCGCCGCCGCAGCGCCACGCCCTGATCTTCTCGACCTTCGACGCCCTGCCCGTCGGGCACAGCCTGGAGCTGAAGAATGACCACGACCCAATGCCGCTGCAACGGCAGTTCCGCGAACGCTTTCCCGAGCAGTTCAGCTGGGACTATCTCGAGCAGGGCCCGGAACAATGGCATGTGCGCATCTCGCGCCTGAAGGCCGCGGGCGCGAGTTGCTGCGGTTGCTGCGGCGGATCCTGAATGCCCGCACCAGCGCACTCAGCGCGACCCCGCATAACCTGTGTGCCACGGGGCGCCTGACCCCGCCCTCGCCATGATGCAGATCGAAGAACCCGTCCGCCGCTTGCCCGAAGTCCCGCCGTTCGCGCTCTGGGCGCTCGGCTTTCGCCCCTTCTACTGGCTGGCGGCGGCCTTCGCCGCCCTGTCGGTCCCGTTGTGGGCCCTGCAGGTCACGGGCTGGTTGCACCAGCCCTATCTGGACGGTGCGCTGTGGCACGCGCACGAAATGCTGTTCGGCTACGCGCTCGCCGTCATCGTCGGCTTTCTCTTCACCGCGGGGCGCAACTGGTCCGGCCGCGCGACGCCAACCGGTGCCTTGCTGGCAGCCATGGCGGCGCTCTGGGTGGCAGGTCGAGTCCTGGTGCTCAGCCCCTGGCCATGGGCCGCCGCAATCGTGAACGTGGCCTTTCCGCTCGCTGCCGCGGCCGCGTTGGCGCACGCCTTCGTTCCGGCGGGCGTGCGACGCAACTACTTCTTCATCGGCCTGATGGTCGCGCTCGCGCTGGCCTCGGCCGGCGTGCACGGCCAGCGCCTCGGGCTGTGGCAGGCGCCAGCCTGGGTCGGCATCCAGCTCGCGCTCGACATGGTGCTCTTCATCATCGTCGTGATGGCCGGCCGCGTGGTCCCGATGTTCACCAACAACGGCGTCGCAGGTGCGCAGGCGCGCCGCAATCCGATGCTGGAAACGGCGTCGCTGGCCCTCGTGCTCGCGCTGCTCGCCGCCGATCTGCTGCAGCTGCCAGCCTATGCCGTGGCCGCACTGGCCGCCGCCGCCGGCGTCGCCCACGCCATGCGTCTGTGGTTGTGGCAACCGTGGACCACGTTGCGCGCGCCGCTCGTGTGGGTGCTGCACCTGGCCTATCTGTGGATCCCGGTGCACCTGTTCCTGCGCGCCACGGCCTTGCTCGAGGGCCCGGTGTCGATGTCGGTTGCGACCCATGCGCTGACCGTCGGCGTGGTGGGCTGCATGACGATCGGCATGATGACGCGCACCGCACGCGGCCACACCGGTCGACCGCTGAAGGCCGACCGCTGGGATGTGAGCTGCTATGTGCTCGTGGCAATGGCCGCGCTGGTGCGCGTGGTGCTGGGCTGGGCCTGGCCGGCGGCGTACGGGCCTGCGTTGCTGAGTTCCGCTGTGCTGTGGTCGGCCGGCATGGGCCTCTACGCCTGGCGCTATTGGCCGGTGCTCAGCCGTGCACGCCTGGACGGCCGCCCCGGCTGAGCGGGCGGACCGCCCTCGACCGGCCTTGCGCTCGATCGGTGGCTGAACGCAGAATCAGAGGGGGTCTCGGCATCGCGTCGATAATCCGGGAATGTTCGCGACCCTCCAGAACGACAACTTCCTGCGCGCCTGTCTGCGCCAACCCACGGAACACACGCCGATCTGGCTGATGCGCCAGGCAGGACGCTACCTGCCCGAATACCGTGCGACGCGCGCCAAGGCAGGCAGCTTCATGGGACTGGCGACCAATACCGACTACGCCACCGAAGTGACGCTGCAGCCGCTCGAGCGCTATCCGCTGGACGCCGCAATTCTCTTTTCGGACATCCTGACGGTGCCCGATGCGATGGGCCTGGGCCTGAGCTTCGCGATTGGCGAGGGCCCCAAGTTCGCCTCCCCGGTGCGCGACGAAGCGGCTGTCAAGTCGCTTCAGGTCCCCGACATGGAGCGCCTGCGATACGTGTTCGACGCCGTAACCTCGATCCGCAAGGCGCTGGCCGGCAGGGTGCCGCTGATCGGGTTCTCTGGCAGCCCATGGACGCTCGCTTGCTACATGGTCGAAGGCGCCGGCTCGGACGACTACCGCCTGGTCAAGTCGATGCTCTACAGCCGGCCGGACCTGATGCACCGCATCCTGGAAGTCAACGCCGAGGCGGTGGCAACCTACCTGAACGCGCAGATCGACGCCGGCGCGCAGGCCGTGATGGTGTTCGACTCCTGGGGTGGCGTGCTGGCCGACGGGGCGTTCCAGTCCTTCAGCCTGGACTACACGAGGCGGGTCGTGAATGCCTTGCGGCGCGAGAAGGATGGACAACCGATTCCCGTCATCGTGTTCACCAAGGGTGGCGGGCTCTGGCTCGAATCGATCGCCGACATCGGCGCCGACGTGGTCGGCCTGGACTGGACCGTGAACCTCGGCACAGCGCGCCGTGCGGTGGGCCGGCGGGTGGCATTGCAGGGCAACCTTGACCCGAACGTGCTGTTCGCCCCGCCAGAGGTGGTGGCACGCGAGGCGGTGGCCGTCCTCGACAGCTTCGGATCCCCTCAGCGGGCCGACGGAGGCTGGGATGGACATGTCTTCAACCTCGGCCATGGCATCAGCCAGCACACGCCTGCCGAGCATGTGACAGCGCTCGTCGAGGCCGTCCATACGCACTCGCGCCGCCAACGCAGCGATAGCAGGTAAGTGAGCACTCAGGCTTGACTTATCCCCAAAATCAGTGCTGCAGCGCAGCGAGTCCCGAGTCTCCTGCCCGAGTGCCCAGAGCGCGTGCTAAGTCGTTGATTTTGTTGACTTGAAGCCGCTGCTTCCAAATCGTGCAAACCGACGCCAGGCCCGAAGAATCAAGCACTTGGACGCGCTGGGCCCTGTTTGCCCACAAAGTTATCCACAGGACAAGTGGATTGCCTGAAAAGCCGTTCTCAATCATCGACTTGCAGTGAAGTCTTCAGGTCGATCCGAGGTTAAGGGCGATTCGCCGCCGGTCCTGTCGCTGGGGCGGTTGAGGGTCGCGGTGGAGGCCCCACAGCACACGGACCTCGGCGGCTTGCTCGACTATCTGTCGGCGCAGGCCCTGCCCGCCGGCAGCCTGGTGCGCGTGCCGCTCGGCCGCCGCGAGGTGCCCGGCATCGTGTGGACCGACGACGGCGCCTCGGCGCCGCCAGGCGTGGCGCTGCGCGAGGTGGCCGAGGCGCTCGACGCAATGCCACCCCTGCCGGCGACGTGGCTGGCGCTGGTTGAGTTTGCCGCCGCGTACTACCAGCGAGGCATCGGGGAGCTGGCGCTTTCGCTGCTGCCGCCCGAACTGCGCAAGCTCAGCGCGGTTCAGCTGGCACGCCGACTCGCCAAGCTGCCGGTCGCGCCATTGCCGCCGGCGCTCGAGCCCGAGCGGCCTTGCGTCTCCGACGAGCAGGCCGCCGCACTGGCCGGGCTCGCCGATCCCGAGCGCAGCGCCGTGCCCACGCTGCTGCACGGGGTCACCGGTTCGGGCAAGACCGAGGTCTACCTGCGTGCCGCCGAGCAGGCGCTCGATGCCGGGCGGCAGGTCCTGGTCCTCGTGCCCGAAATCAACCTGACCCCCCAGCTCGAGGCGCGCTTTGCGCAACGATTTCCGGGCCGTCGCCTGGTGGCCATGCACAGCGGCCTGACCCCTGCGCAGCGCCTGCGCCATTGGCTGCAGGCACTGCTGGGCCATGCCGATCTCGTGCTGGGGACCCGGCTCGCGGTGTTCACGCCCTTGCCCCGGCCCGGTCTGATCGTGGTGGACGAAGAGCATGACCCGTCCTTCAAACAGCAGGAAGGGGCACGCTACTCGGCGCGCGACCTGGCCATCTACCGCGGCAAACTGGAGCGGACACCCGTGCTCCTGGGGTCGGCCACGCCTTCGCTCGAGACCTGGCAGCGTGTGCAGGAAGGGCGTTATCGCTGCCTGACGTTGACCCAGCGCATCGGTGGCGGCGCGTTGCCGAGCGTCAAGGTGTTCGACATGAGCCGGATCGCGCGCGAGCGGATGGCCGGCACGGTGCTGGCGCCGCCGATCATCGACGCCATCGAGCAACGCATCGCGCGCGGCGAACAGAGCCTCTTGCTGCTGAACCGCCGCGGCTATGCGCCGGTGCTGCATTGCGCTGCCTGCGGCTGGAAGAGCGCCTGCCCCCATTGCAGCGCCTGGCGCGTCTTTCACAAGGGTGATCGGACCTTGCGCTGCCACCATTGCGGCTTCACCGAACGCGTGCCGCGTGCCTGCCCCGACTGCGGCAACCTCGACATCGCGCCGATCGGCCGCGGGACCGAGAAGCTGCAGGAGCAGTTGGGCGAGTTGCTGCCCGGCGCCCGCATCGCCCGCATCGACGCCGACAGCACCCGCCACAAGGGCGCACTGCAGGCGCAACTCGCGGCGGTGCACGAAGGCGAAGTCGATGTACTGGTCGGGACCCAGATGATCGCCAAGGGGCACGACTTCCGGCGCATCACGCTGGTGGCGGCGGTCAACCCGGACAGTGCCCTGTTCGCCAGCGACTTCCGGGCACCGGAGCGCCTGTTCGCACTGCTGATGCAGGCCGCCGGCCGCGCCGGGCGCGATGCCGCGCAGGCCGACGCGAGTGAGATGTGGGTGCAGACCTGGCACCCGACGCATCCGCTGTACGCCGCCTTGCGGCGGCACGAATATGCCGCGTTCGCACAGTCCCAACTGGACGAGCGGCGTCTGCTCGGACTGCCGCCATTTGCCCATCTCGCCCTGCTGCGAACCGAAGCGCGCAGCGCCGAAGTGGCGCAGGGCTTCCTGCAGGCGGCGGCCGAGGCGATCGCCGACGATGCCGCGATCGCCGGGGTGACCCTGTATCCGCCGGTGCCACCGCCCGTGAACCGCGTGGCCAATGTGGAGCGGTGTCAGATGCTCGTCGAGAGTGGCTCGCGCGTCGCGCTGCAGCGCCTGCTGGCCCACTGGCTGCCCGCGCTGCATGCGCTGCGCCCCCGGCACAAGGGCTTGCTGCGCTGGGCGATCGACGTCGACCCATTGGCGATCTGACTCAGCGCGCGGCAGGCGTGGCCAGCACCCAGGCCAGGAGCGAGAAACTGACGAATGCCAGCATGGTCGAACTCAGGATGATGCGGGCGATGCGTCCGTTGTCGGCGCCGTAACGTTCAGCCAGCAGCGACACGTTGCTGGCGCTGGGCAAGGCCGCGGCGAGCGTGATGACGCTGATCTGGAATGCCGACAACGGTGCGCCCAACGCGTGCGCCGCCGCTGCCAGCGAGAACACGAGTGCCGGGTGCACGAACAGCTTGATCAGCGCGACCGGCATGTAACGCGAGAGCGGTGTTCGCGTATGGGCATGCTGGCCGGCGCGGTGCAGCACGGCGCCGATCGTGAACAGGGCCACCGGGGTCGCTGCATCGGCCAGCATGCGCACGACCGTGTCGACCGGCCCCGGCAGGCTCAGGTCCATGACCGAAAAGACCGCACCGAGCGCGATCGCCCATGGCAGGGGGTTGGACAGCGCACCGCGCACGGCCCGGGTGGCGCCGATCCTTGCCCCGTGGCCCGAGGCGTCATGCGCTTGCGCCAGCGCGATGCACAGCGAACTCGTGACGAACAGATCGGCCAGCACGACGCAGATCACCGGCCCGGCGGCGGCCGGGCCGAGCAGCGCCACGAGCAACGGCACACCCATGAAGCCGGTGTTCGGAAATGCCGCAACGAGCGCGCCGAACGCAGCGTCCTTCAGGCCAACCGGCTTGCGCAGCGTGATGGCGATCGTCACGAACACGATCAGCAGCGCGCTGACCAGATAGACGCCCAGCACGGCCGGGTTCAGCAGTTCGAAGATCGCCGTTCCCGCACCGAATCGGAACAGCAGGCAAGGCAGCGCGAAATACAGGACGAAGGCGTTGAGCCCTGGAATCGAGCTCTCCGGCAGGACATGCCGGTGCGCCGCCAGGTAGCCGGCGAGCACGAGCGCGAAGAACGGTACCGTGACCGCGAGGATGGCTGGCATTGTCGGCAGTATGCCCGCCCGCAATGAGCGCACAGCCTGCAGACCGCCTCTACCAGTGCCGGACCCGGCCTGTGTCGAGGTGCACGAACTGGCTGCGCGCGTAATAGCCCACACCGCCTGCGGCAAGCGCCAGCGCGGCGTCGCGCAGATCGGCGAGCGAGGTGCCCGGCAACCGCACGTCGATCGCCTGGCCCTGCATGTGCAGGCTGCGCCTGGCAACGCCGCCGCCGCCCTGGCTGCGCAAACGCGCATTGGTCGCCTCGCAGCGGAACCCCGAGATGACCTCGAAGGCCTGGTTGCTGCCCAGCGTCTGGCGCACCTGGTGCAAGAGGTCGAACAGGCCGGTGTCGATCCGACCGACTTCGCCCGAGTAGTGGTCGCGCAGGAAGTGGTTCAAGCTGCCGAGGGCCTCGGGCACGAAAGACGCACCGCGCGCGAACACGATGTCGATGTCCTCGCCGGTGTGGGTGTGCACCATCGCCAGCTTGCGTGGTCCCGGCGCGCTCGCCCAGGCGGGTCTGGCGAGCAAGGGCAGGCCCGCGACGGACGCGAGCCGGGCGCTGCTGTGAAGGAAGTGGCGGCGGGTCCCGGGGTTGTCGAACATGCTCATTCAGTTTGGAGCTCGGTGGGTCATGGCCGATTGACGCAGCGCAGTGTCGAGCACGCGGTCGAGGCCGTAGATGTCGTCGAAGAAGAAGATGCGACCCTGTTTGACGAGCACAGTTCCGTACGCGATCAGCACCGGTATCGGCGCGTCCAGCCGAATCGTGCTCGACTTGCCGGCTGACATCGACTGGCGGATGCGCTCCTGCGGCCACTCCGGCTTGTCCTGGAGAACGAATGTGGCCAATGCGACCGGCTGCTCGACCCGGATGCAACCGTGGCTCAAGTCGCGCCGGTCGCGCTCGAAGAGCAGTGTCGAGGGCGTGTGGTGCAGGTAGATGTTGCTGCGGTTCGGGAACACGAACTTGATGTCGCCGAGCGCATTGCGTGGCCCGGGACGCTGGCGGATGCGCAGCTGCCCGGCCAGCAATGCGTCCAGGCGCGCGGAGGACAGGGTCGTCAGGACCTGACCATCGGGCGCGACGAACTCGTATCCCTGGCGATCGAACTCGGCCGGATCGCGGCGCAGCTTGGGCACGGTCTCGCCGCGTGCGATCGACGGCGGCACGTTCCAGTAGGGGCTGAACTCGATGAATCGCATGTCCTCGTCGAACAGCGGCGTGCGCGTGTCGAGTGCCTTGCCGACGATCACCTTCATCTCGCGCTGGACGCGGATGCGACCGTCCACGACTTCGTAGGCCCGCAGCACGTACTCCGGGATGTTGATGACGATCATGCGAGGCCCCTGCAGCAGCGGCGTCCAGCGCAGCCGCTCAAGCGCCAGCTCGATCTGGCGCGCGCGCTCTGCCGGCGTGACCTGCAGCTGTGCCAGCGTGGCGCGGCCGATCACGCCGTCAACGGCCAGGGCGTGGCGCCCCTGGAACTGCCGCACTGCCTCGACCAAGAGCCCGTCGTAGCGCTGCCCGTGCGCCGGGATGGCGGCGAGATCGCCCAGGGCCAACAGCCGCCGGGCCAGCAGATCGAGCCCTGCATAGGCCTGCCCCGCCTCGAGTTTGTGTGTCAGCGGCGGCAAGGCCGATTGCCAGGCAGGGTCTGCCTCCAGGGCCCGGTAGTGACGCAGGAAACCGCGCAGCGCCTCGTACATGGGGATTCGCGGAGTGGCTGCCGAAACGGCCTCGTGCAGGCGGCCATGGGTCAACGCATCGTCGAGCGCGAGCCTGGCATCGTACGGGTCGCCACGCGCCGGCGCGAAGTCATGGTGGACGCGGCGCGGGTCGACCCGACCGCGGTGCAGGTGCGTGAGGTACAGCACCATTGCGTCCTGGAGTTGACGTTCGATGCGCTCGATGCCATCGCGAGTGGGGGCGGGGTCGCGCGCCGCATTCTCGATCGCCGTGCGCAACGATTCGACGCCGTAGTCACGCGTCGCCAGACCGTGGCTGGCCGCATCGGCGAGCAGCTGCACGGCCTCGTGCGCCTGTGCGGACGGCCGACTGCCTTCGAACCAGGCCGGTGCCGCTTGCACGCCTGGGGCGGCCAGCACCAGCGCGAGTGCCGCGACGCGGGCCAGCCGCGGCAGCGTGTCTCGAGTAAACATGCGGTCATTATCGTGAACCAATGCCGTCCCGCCGGGCCCGGTGCTGGTGGGGCCGCTATGATCCGCGACCGCTCCAGCATCGATGTCCGACACCCTCAACCCTGCCCAACTCGACGCCGTTCATCACCTGCGCAGCCCCTGTCTGGTGCTGGCAGGCGCCGGTTCCGGAAAGACGCGGGTCATCGCCTACAAGATCGCGCGTCTGCTGCAATCGGGCCTCGAGCCCGGCCAGATTGCGGCGATCACGTTCACCAACAAGGCGGCGCAGGAGATGCGCGAGCGCGCGCGCGCACTGGTCGGCCCGCGCGCGGCGAAGGACCTGGTGATCAGCACCTTCCATTCGCTCGGCGTGCGCATGCTGCGCGCCGACGGCGAGCGACTGGGTCTCAAGCCCAACTTCTCGATTCTCGACAGCGACGACGTGCTCGGCGTGCTGCGCGAAGCCGGCGGCTGCACTGACAACGCCAGCGCGCGGCGCTGGCAATGGGCCATCAGCAGCTGGAAGAACCAGGGGCTGGACGCCGATGGCGCCGAGCGCGTGGCCGTCGACGACGAAGAGCGCGTCGCGGCGCGCGTGATGCGGCGCTACGAAGAACGCCTGGCGGCCTTCCAGGCGGTCGACTTCGACGACCTGCTCGGCCTGTCGCTCAGACTGCTGCAGCGCGACGAGGGCGCGCGCCAGGCCTGGCAAGAGCGGTTTCGCCATGTCCTGGTCGACGAGGTGCAGGACACGAACGCGGTCCAGTACGAATTGCTCAAACTCCTGGTCGGCACGGCCGGGAACTTCACCGCTGTCGGCGACGACGACCAGAGCATCTATGGCTGGCGCGGCGCCACCATCGACAACCTCAAACGGCTGCCGCAGGATTTCCCCGAGCTCAAGCTGATTGCGCTCGAACAGAACTACCGTTCGACCGGCCATATCCTGCGCGCGGCCAATGCGGTGATCGCGAACAACCCGAAGATCTTCGAGAAGAAGCTGTGGAGCGAGTTCGGCGACGGCGAGCCCGTGATCGTGCTCGAGTGCGACGGCGAGGAGCACGAAGCCGACCGGGTCGTGGCGCGCATCCAGGCCCTGCGCGCGGCCGGCGGCCAGGTCCGCTTCGCCGACTTCGCGGTGCTGTACCGGGCCAACCACATGTCGCGCGCCTTCGAGCACAAGTTGCGCGCGGCGCAGATCCCGTACAAGGTCTCAGGGGGGCAAAGTTACTTCGACCGGGCCGAGATCAAGGACCTGTGCGCGTGGCTGCGCCTGCTCGTCAACAACGACGACGACCCGGCCTTCCTGCGCGCGGTGACCACGCCCAAGCGTGGCATCGGCCACCAGACGCTGACGACGCTGGGAGAGTTCGCCAGCAAGGCCCGCCTGAGCCTGTTCGAGTCGCTGTTCTCGCCCAGCCTGGCGGCCCTGCTGCGCGGCAAGGCGATCGATGCGCTGCACGAATTCGGGCGCTTCGCGCAGGATCTCGAACAGCGTGCCCGCCACACCGAAGGGGCCGTGGCCGCGCGTGCCTTGCTGATGCAGTGGCTGCACGACATCGGCTACGAGCAGCACCTGCACGACAGCGAGGACAGCGAGAAGCTCGCTGCGGCGCGCTGGTCGAACGTGCTCGAGTTCGTCGAATGGATCGCACGCCGCTGCGAAGGCGAGGACGGTCAGACCCAGACCGTGCTGCAGGTGGCGCAGACCATCAGCGTCATCATCAGCCTGGCCGAGCGAGGCGACGAGGCCGATGTGGCGACGCTGTCGACCCTGCACGCAGCCAAGGGACTGGAATGGGCGCATGTGATCCTGGCAGGCGTGAACGAGGGGCTGCTGCCCTTTCGCAGCGGGGACGAGGACATGAGCGCCGAACGCCTCGAGGAAGAGCGCCGCCTGATGTACGTGGGCATCACGCGTGCGCGCCAGACTCTGGTGGTCAGCACTTTGCGCAGGCGCAAACGAGGGCGCGAAACCGTGCCCGGCGTGCGCAGCCGCTTCATCGCCGAGATGAAACTCGACGAGACTGTGGTCAAGCAGGATCCACGTGAACGATTGCGCAAGTTGCGCGCCGAGCTTGCCGCGCGCGAGCCGGTACAAGACGGTCCATTCAAGTGACAAGGGTGGGTTGACATGCCGAGAATCGCGTCCACTGCCTGGGGTTCAGCCGTCTTGGTGGCGGCGCTCCTGACCATCATTGCCGACCCCTGGGCGCTCGATGCGCCTGCGCTGGCCTGGATCTTCAAGCCCATGACGACCCTGTTCATCCTGGCCCATGCCTGGGGACGCGGGCGCGAGACGCCGGTCATTCGGACCTGGATCCTGAGCGGGCTGGTCCTGTCGCTGATCGGCGACGTGGCGCTGCTGTGGCCGAAGGAAGGCTTCCTGGTCGGCCTCGTGGGTTTCCTGCTGGCGCACCTGGCGTACCTGGTCGCCTTCACGCGGGTGCGCCGGTTTGCTGCGCACTGGTTGCCGTTTCTGGTCTACGCGCTGGTCGCCGGGGGGGTCCTGTTCGCCCTGTGGCGCACCGTGCCGGTGGCGCTGCGTTGGCCGGTTGCCGTCTACGTTGTGTTCCTGGCCGCAATGGCGGCCCAGGCCGCGGTGATCTGGCGTGCGGCGCGCGGCACCGACGACGAACCCAGGGCACTCGGGCTTGCGCTGGGCGGGGCCCTGTTCGTCGCGTCAGACGCGCTGCTGGCGGTCAACCGGTTCGCGCTCCCGCTGCCAGTGTCAGGGCTGTGGATCCTGGCCACCTACTGGTCGGCGCAGTGGCTCATCGCGTCCTGGCTCGCGCCTGCGAGGCGGCGCAGCGCTCACATGCCCTTGAACAGACCGGTGTAGCTGCGGCTGACCTCGAGCTTCTCGGAGTGGCCCTTGATCGTGACGATCTGGCGGCCCCGGAAGTCGCGCGAGATGTCGGCGATGGCCTTGACGTTGACCAGCGTGCTGCGGTGGATCTGCCAGAACAGCTGCGGATCCAGTTCGTCCACGAGTTCCTTGATCGGCTTGCGAATCAGGGCTTCGACCTGCAATGTCTGCACGCGGGTGTACTTCTCGTCGCTGATGAAGAAGAGCACATCGCCGACCGGGATCATCTGGATCGCACTGCCGACGCTGGCCTGGATCCATTGCAGGTAGCTGGGTTTGGCCGTCGGGTCCAGGCGCGCCGCCAGCTGGTGCAGCAACTGCTGTGCGGGTGCGCTGCCGGTCTCGTCCAGGGTCCCGCGCAGCGCAAGGCGTTCGCGCACCCGGCCCACCGTCAGCGCCAGGCGTTCGCGTTCGGCGGGCTTGAGCACGTAGTCGACCACCCCTTGCTCGAACGCTTCGACCGCGTACTGGTCGTAGGCGGTGATGAAGACGATCTCCGGCAACATCTCGTCGGGCGCGAGTTCCATCTGCGCGATCTGCCGGGCCGCCTCGACACCGGTCAGGCCGGGCATGCGAATGTCGAGGAACGTGATGTCCGGCCGATGCTCGGCCACCAGTTCAACCGCCTCCTGGCCATTCTTCGCCTCGGCCACGATCTCGAGCTCAGGCCAGACCTCACGCAAGCGCGCGCGGAGCTGTTCGCGCATCAGCCGCTCGTCGTCGGCGATGACGGCTCGAACGGTATCGGCGTTGTCGGCGGGTGTGTTCATGCACCGATGCTAGGCGACGGACGCAGGGCGCGCCAGAGCAGCCAGATCACGAGCAGGAACGGGGACATCAGGAGCGTCAGCGCGGCCAGCACGACGAACAGAGGCAGTCCGACGGCGGCCAGAACGGCAATCAGCACGCCGATCATGGCGAACAGCAACGCCAGCGGGATCACGACCAATGCCGCCAGCAGCGCGACCGCAGCCACGCCCAGGAACACGAGCTTCTCACTGGTCTGCATCGAGGCGAGATCGAGTCCGTTGATGACCTCCTCGCCGTCGATGCTGACAAAGACGGGGCCCGGTTGAACCGCGTCGACCACATGCCACAGCACGCTGGCCAGCAGCGCGAACAGTCCGATCACCAGAATCAAGGTCAAGGCGCGACCGCGCCCCTTGGGAGTCTTGTTCACGCGTTGGCTCCTTCGACGGGTCGGTAGGGGACGGCGATCGTGACCACGGTGCCGCTCGGTGAGTTCTCGGTGATCGTCAACGAGGACTTGCCGCCATAGAGCAGCTGCAGGCGCTCGCGGATGTTGGCCAGGCCGACGCCCGTGCCGGCGGTGGCGGCCTTCCCGAACCCGAGCCCGGTGTCGGCCACCGTGACGGCCAGCTTGCCATGCACGATTTCGGCCTTGATCTTCAACGAGCCGCCTTCGGCCTTGGGCTCCAGACCATGCTTGATGGCGTTCTCGACCAGGCTCTGGATCATCATGGGCGGGAACTCGGCCGACAGCAGTCCCTCGGGCACTTCGATGGCGGTGCTCAGGCGCTCTTCCATGCGCACCTTCAGGATCTCCAGGTACGGGCGGATCACCGACAACTCGCGCCCCAGATCGCGCACGCCGTTGGCGTTGGCTTCACGCATCGTCGGCATGCTGGCACGCAGCAAGGCGATCAGGTTCTTCTGCATCGTGCTGGCACGGGCAGGATCGGTCTCGATCAGGTGGTCGATGCTCGCCAATGTGTTGAACAGGAAATGCGGTTCGACCTGCGCCTGCATGGCGGCCATTCGGGCCTCGACGACCTGGCGCTTGAGCGACTCGGCCTCGGCGGTCTCGGTGGCCATCGCTGCCTTTACTTCGGCCTGCATGCGGCCCTTGTAGGTGATCTTGATGATGATGGACGCGGCGATCCAGATCAAGGCGAGGTCGGTCAGGAAGTCGCCCCAGTGCACGACCCTGGTGCGCATGACCTTGCGCGTCGGGCCCGGGAAGAGCGAGAAGTCGCCGACCTCGCGCCGCGCGCTGACGACTTCCCGCACGGAGTCCTGGGCGTCGCGCACCGCCTGTTCGGCGTCGCGGATCGCCTCGTGCGCATCGGCGGCAGCTTCGCGCTGGGCCTCGATCACATCACGAATGGCGCCCTTGGCGTCCTCGATGGCCTCGCGCACGACTTCACGTGTCACGCCAGGCGGGAGCGAAATCACGACCGCGTCCGACGCGGGCGCCCTGGAGTGGCTGGCCGATGGCGCAGGCGAGGCCGGCACGGCGGCCGAGGCTGCTGATCCGGGCAACGCTGGCGGGGCCGGCGGCGGGTGTCACGCTCGCCGCCGAAGCCGGAGCGCGCGGGGTGATCCTGATGCCTCGCTCGTCGATCGAGATGTCGATCCCCTCGTCGGGGCTGCTGTGGCCAGGTTTCGGCTTCTCGATCTTGATCAGCGGCTTCGTGGACTCCTTCGGGGCCTTGGGCGGCTTGGGCGGGGTGAGGGGTTCCTCGACCATCTCGGTCACGGTCCAGCTGAACAGCGGCAGCGACTGGGTGATTGCCGAAATGACGATCAACAGCATCGACAGCAGGAAGAAGCGCTTCCAGCTGATGCCGACCAGCCAGTTGGCGTAGGTGTGGAACCCGTTGACAGCCGCCGTCGAGAGGCGGCTCCAGCGGTCCGACCAGGGTCCGGCGGCAGCAGCAGTGTTCGTCATGTGGGGGTCAGATCAGCAATTCATTGGATTGCACACACTCTAGCGACGACCGGGCGGCCCGGGCCAGCGCCAATCGACGCGCTGCCGGGCTCGCGGGACAGGCTGCGCTGTTCCGCGACAGGATGTCGGCGCCGGACCATCGCCTGCACGGAGTTCGGTGCGTCGCGCAAGCTGTTTGCGGCGAAAGCGCGCGGCCCCATTAAAATGCCCGGTTCGCCCACATTTGGCGGGTTAGACAAAGGAATGCACCGTGTTCATATCCGAAGCTTTCGCCCAGACCGCTCCCGCAGCCGGAGGCACCGAGTCTTCGCTGCTCAGCCTGCTGCCACTGGTGCTGATGTTCGTGGTCCTGTACTTCATCATGATCCGCCCCCAGATGAAGCGGCAGAAGGAGCACAAGGCCATGATCGAGGCGCTCGCCAAGGGTGACGAGGTCGTGATCGGCGGCGGTGTGCTCGGCCGGGTGACGAAGATGGGCGAATCGATCATCCACGTCGAGGTTGCCGGCGGCGTCGAGTTGCAGGTTCAGCGGCCGTCCGTGGTCCAGGTGCTGCCCAAAGGCACGATCAAGTAAGTCCCCCCAGCCAAGCGCGCCGACGCGTTTGGCCCAGCCGGAAACCCCTGATGAACCGCACCCCGTGGTGGAAATACGCCATTCTTGCTGTCGCCCTCGTGGTCGGCATCCTGTACACCTTGCCGAACTTCTTCGGCGAGGCACCCGCCGTGCAGGTGTCGAGCGGCAAGGTCACGCTCAAGATCGATGGCACGTTGACCGACAAGGTCGAGCAGGTGCTGGCCGACGCCGGACTGAAGCCCGACTTTGTCCAGTTTGACGGCCACTCTGTCAAGGCCAGGCTGTCCGACACCGACGCCCAGATCAAGGCCAAGGATGCGCTGGTCAAGGCGCTCAATCCGGACCCGGCGGATCCCCACTACATCGTGGCGCTGAACCTGCTGTCACGCTCGCCGGGCTGGCTGACCTCGCTGCATGCGCTGCCGATGTACCTGGGGCTGGACCTGCGCGGCGGAGTGCATTTCCTGATGCAGGTCGATATGAAGTCGGCCCTCGACAAGCGCGTCGAATCGATCACCGGTGACATCCGCACCATGCTGCGCGACAAGAACATCCGCCATGCGGGAATCAGTCGTGACGCATTGGCCATCGAACTGCGCCTGCGCGACCAGGCCGCCGTCGACGCATCGCGCAACCTGTTCTCTGATCAGCTGCCGGACCTGGTCTGGACGGAACAGGCTGAAGGGGCGGAGATCAAGCTGGTCGGCCGACTCAAGCCGGAGGCGGCACGCGCGATTCAGGCGCAGGCGGTCAAGCAGAACATCACGACGTTGCAGAACCGGGTCAATGAGCTCGGCGTGGCCGAGCCCGTGATCCAGCAGCAGGGCCTCGATCGCGTGGTGGTGCAGTTGCCGGGCGTTCAGGACACCGCAAAGGCCAAGGACATCATCGGCCGGACGGCCACGCTCGAGATCCGCATGGTCAACGAGAGCGCGGAAGCGCGTGAGGCCGAACGGGGTGCCGGCCCGGTGCCGTTCGGCAGCGAGCGCTATGTGGAGCGCGGCGGACGCCCGCTGATGCTGCTGCGCCAGGTGATCCTGACGGGCGAGAACCTGACCGACGCCCAGCCGGGATTCGACAGCCAGACCAACGAGCCCACGGTCAACCTGACCCTCGACGCCAAGGGTGCGCGCATCTTCCGCGACGTCACGCGTGACAACGTCGGCAAACGCATGGCCATCCTGCTCTTCGAAAAGGGCAAGGGTGAAGTCATCACGGCACCGGTCATCCGCGCCGAAATCGGCGGCGGGCGGGTCCAGATCTCCGGCCGCATGACGACCACCGAGGCGGCTGACCAGTCGCTGCTGCTGCGCGCCGGCTCGCTGGCCGCTCCGATGGAGATCATCGAGGAGCGCACGATCGGTCCGAGCCTGGGGGCAGAGAACATCGACAAGGGCTTCAACAGCGTGATCTGGGGCTTTGCCGCGATTGCGGTCTTCATGTGCAGCTACTACATGCTGTTCGGGGTCTTCGCGTCGCTTGCCCTGGCCTTCAACCTGCTGTTGCTGGTGGCCGTACTGTCCATGCTGCAGGCGACGCTGACGCTGCCGGGCATCGCCGCCGTCGCCCTGACGCTTGGCATGGCCATCGATGCCAACGTGCTGATCAACGAGCGGGTCCGGGAGGAACTGCGGGCAGGCAATGCACCCCAGATGGCGATCAACATCGGCTACGAAAAGGCCTGGGGCACGATCCTGGACTCCAACGTCACCACCCTGATCGCCGGTCTGGCGCTGCTCGCCTTCGGTTCCGGACCGGTGCGCGGGTTTGCCGTCGTGCACTGCCTGGGCATCCTGACCTCGATGTTCTCGGCCGTCGTGTTCTCGCGCGGGCTGGTCAATCTCTGGTACGGGAGGCAAAAGCGACTCAAGAGCGTCTCGATCGGTACCGTCTGGCGTCCGATGGGCGACCGTGCGCCCAACAGCGACGTTGCGGCCCCCGAGGCCTGAACGGCAAGGATCTGGACCATGGAATTCTTCCGAATCAGTCGCGACATCCCCTTCATGCGCCATGCGTTGGTGCTGAACGTGATCTCGTTCCTCACCTTTGCCGCTGCGGTGTTCTTCCTGACGACGCGTGGCTTGCATCTGTCGATCGAGTTCACCGGCGGCACCGTGCTCGAGGTGCAGTACGCCCAGGCTGCCGACCTCGAGAAGGTGCGCGGGACGATCGAGACATTGAACCTCGGTGAGGTGCAGGTCCAGAACTTCGGCACCTCGCGTGACGTGCTGATTCGCCTGCCGGTGCGTGGCGACGCCAAGCAGTCGGACCTCGCGGCACGGGCTTTTGATGCCCTGTGCCAGGCCGAGTCCGGTACCGCCGGCACCAAGGCCTACATCACCGCGGAAGGCGAATCGGTGAGCCGGCCGTCCTGCCAGGTCGGCGACACCGAGCCGGTGCGACTGTCGCGCACCGAATTCGTCGGGCCGTCGGTTGGCGCCGAGCTGGCCCAGGACGGTGCCATTGCCCTGGCGTTCACGATCGTCGGCATCATGATCTACCTCGCACTGCGCTTCGAGTGGAAGTTCGCCGTGTCGGCCATCTTCGCGAACCTGCACGACGTGGTCATCATCCTGGGGTTCTTTGCCTACTTCCAGTGGGAGTTCTCGCTTGCGGTGCTGGCGGCGGTGCTGGCGGTGCTCGGCTATTCGGTCAACGAGTCGGTGGTCATCTTCGATCGAATCCGCGAATCATTCCGCAGGTTCCGCAAGCTGACGACGCCGCAGGTCATCGACAACGCCATCACCAGCACGATCAGCCGTACCATCATCACGCACGGGTCGACCCAGATCATGGTGCTGTCGATGTTGATGTTCGGTGGACCGACCCTGCACTACTTCGCGCTGGCGCTGACGATCGGCATCCTGTTCGGGATCTATTCCTCGGTGTTCGTGGCCGCTGCGATCGCGATGTGGCTCGGCGTCAAGCGAGAGGATCTGGTCAAGGCCGGCGCGAAGGACATTGATCCCAACGACCCCAATTCGGGTGCGGTGGTGTAGAGTCGATCGACCTAGGGAACTTCAAACCTTCTAATCGTTCATGGTCACTGGCGCCGCATTCCAGCCTCTGGCCAGCCAGGCGAGGCGCCTGTACACCGAAGAGCTGGTCAAGGGCCTGCCAGCGCTGGTGCAGAGCGTGTGCGAGTCGGCGCAGGCCTCGATGGACAAACCCGCAGAGCCTGCGGCATCGTTGCGCCGCCGTGAACTGGTGCATGCACTGCTGAAGGTCGCCGCGCCCTGGCACCGCAACATCGTGTCCGGGCTGCGCGAGGCCTTGCAGTTCGGCGTGTCGGCCTCGCGCATCGGTGAGCTCCCGATGCCCGGTTCGCATACCGGCATGACCCTGGTCGACGACGACACGATCGAACTCGAGATCATGACGTCGCGGCTGGCGCTCGCGATCATGGACCGGGCCTCCTGGGAGTTCTCCGACCTCCGGGCACGGGTCGCGCATCTCGAGCGTCGTGCCGAGCTCGACCCACATGACCTGCTGCGCGCCCATGTCCTGGCCCGTCTGGTGGTCGATGCCTGGCGGAACGTCGGCTTGCCGCAAAGCGGCTGGCGCGAGATCCAGCAGGTGGTGCACGAGGAGTTCTCGCTTCTGGTCGAAGAGGCCTACCACGAGACGAACCGGTGGCTGATCGAACGCCATGTCCTGCCGGAAGTGGACCTGCGCCCATTGATCCGGCGCCACAAGAACAAGCCCGCAGCGCACACCGCCTTTGGCAGCGGTTTGGGCACCGGATTCGATACAGGCGCGGCCAGCCGTCCGCAGTCGACTGTGACGGACGGCGGAAACCATCGCTCGGGGCCGACTTCAACAGGCGGGGGGCTGTTGAGTGGTGGCCCGCGTGGTCAAGTCGGCGAGGAGACGCGGCTGATGACGCGCTCCGGGCCGCTGCCGCGCAGCTCGGAGCATGTCGAGGCCGTGCTGGGAAGGCTCAATCGGCTGGTCGGACGCTATGTGCCGGGCTTCGGTCACTCGTCGATGGAGCGGCCGCCCCCATCACCAGCGCTGACAACCGCCATCGACGAAGCCCAGCACGGCATCCGCCAGCGTGTGTCGCCGACCACGGTGCGGGGCGAACCGGTCGTGACCACGCCGGTCATGCTGGAGGAACTGAACCAGCGCAAGCAGACCCTCAAACGCGCTGCTGCGACGCCCGAGGAGCGTGCCACGATCGAGATCGTGGCCCTGCTGTTTCAGAGCATCCTGACCGAGGACCGGATTCCTGCCAGCATGCGGATCTGGTTCGCCCGCCTGCAGATGCCGGTGTTGCGGGTGGCGGTCAGCGAACCGGACTTCTTCGCCACCTCCGACCATCCGGCACGACGCCTGATCGACCGCATGGGCGCCTGCGTCATGGGCTTCGATGCGTCGGCCTCCGCGGCCAGCGTGACCGAGGCCCTGCAGAAGGAGATCAAACGGATCGTCCAGGTCGTCGAGGCCTATCCGGACACCGGCCGCAGGGTGTTCCAGACCGTGCTCACCGAGTTCGAGAAGTTCCTCGAGCACTATTTCAAGAACGAGAACGAAGCGACCCGCAAGGGGGTGTCGCTGGCCCAGCAGGTCGAACAGCGCGAGACGCTTGCGATCCAGTACACGATCGAGCTGCGCCGCATGCTCAACGAGGTGCCGGTGCAGGAGGGCGTGCGGCAGTTCCTGTTCCAGGTCTGGGCCGACGTCCTGGCCACCGCGGCCGTGCGCTACGGTGGGCAAGGCGACCAGACGCGCGCGATGAAGCGCGCGGCGGCCGACCTGATCTGGTCCGCCGGCGCCAAGGTGACACGCGAAGAGCGCGCCGAGGTCATCCAGCGATTGCCGAGTCTGCTGAAGGCGCTGCGCGAAGGCATGGCCACGGCGGGGCTCGACGTGGCGCGGCAGGACGTGCAGATCCGCCAGCTCAACGACTCACTGGCCGCGGCCTTTACCGCCAAGGCGGCCGTGATACCGCACGAGCGGCTGCAGGAATTGATGGAGCAACTGGAGACCCTCGAGGAGTTGTTGCCAGAGGCGGCCGATGTCGCGATCGACGAGGCCATGGTGCTCGACTTGTCGGGCCACGAGAGCGCCGATCTCGAGGTGGTGGTGGAAGGGGGTTCGATGCCCTCCCAGGCCATGCTGTCCTGGGCACGCGAGCTGCAAGTGGGCAGCTGGTACATGCTGGACTACCGCAATCGCAATGAACCTGTTCAGTTGGCCTGGCAGGGACTGCGCAAGCAGTTGAGCCTGTTCGTCAGTGCCAAGGGACGTTGTGTGCTGTTCCAGCAGAACCGCCTTGCAGCCTTCCTCCAGGCCGGGCTGATCTTGCCGGCGCAGGACGAGGCCCTGACGGTGCGGGCCACGCGCAGCGCATTGGCAAAGCTGGATGTCGATGCGTCGCAGCTGATGTCGTAGTGCCGTCGGAGGCTCGCCGCACCCGCGATGCGATCTACTGGATGACGCGCTCTTCGGGGGCGACAAACAACTCGTCGAGGATCAGCGCATCGGGCTCCTCGCCGAGGCTCCAGAAGACCATCAGCACGATGATCTTGACGTCGTCGAGCGCCATCGGACCGGTGCCCACCGCGGTGGCGCGGTCGATCACCATTTCCCGCAGCGGTGGCGGGAGAACGCCTGCAGATTCCAGAAAACTGATGAAGCCGATGCATTCGTCGCCGAGCAGATCAAACTCGGCGGCGGTATAGATGCGCTGGCTCTCTGGCTGCTGGGGGCTGGTGCACGTGTCGGTACTGCTTGCCAACCCATCCAGCCAGCTCAGGGCCTCCTGGATCTCGTCGGTCTCGAACCCCGCCGCAGTCAACTTGCGTGACAGCTGCTTGTGGTCCGGACAGGCATCGGGTCGCCAATAGTTTTCGTACAGGTAGACGAGTACGTCGAACATGAAACCACTATAACGCAGGGCCGGCGCGTGGCAGAGCGCTCAGACGACTCGTCGACGCTGGAACAGACCGCCGGGAAGGCGGGCCACCTGGCCCTCCAGTTCAAGCTCGAGCAGACGAACGTTGAGGCGATCGGTCGGCCATCCGGTGCGTGCCGAAAGCGCATCGAGCGTGACCGGATCAAAGGACAACGCGTTCAGCAACTCGTCCGCGCCCGCCTCGTCGCCCTCGGGACTGTCGGCGATCCGAACGGCCGCGCTGCCGCGGCTGAGTTCCTCGAGGATGTCCTGCGCAGATTCGACCAGCTTGGCTCCCTGGCGTATCAAGGCATGGCAACCTCTGGACAGCGGTGAATGGATCGACCCCGGGATGGCGAACACCTCACGCCCGCATTCCGCAGCCAGTCTGGCGGTCACGAGTGACCCTGAACGCAGCGCGGCCTCGACGACCAACGTGCCCTGTGTCAGGCCGGCGATGATCCGGTTGCGCATCGGGAAGTTGTCGGCCAGTGGCGGTGTGCCCGGTGCGTACTCGCTCAGGATCAGCCCGTTCTCGACGATGCGGTGGGCAAGATCACGGTGGCGCGAGGGGTAGACCCGGTCAGGCCCGTTGCCGATCACGGCGATGGTGCCCGATGGGCCAGTCAACGCGCCCTCGTGAGCAGCGCCGTCGACCCCGAGCGCCAATCCTGACACCACCACAAAGCCCGCCTGGCCCATTGCAGACGAAAACGCGCGTGCATTGTCCAGACCCTGTGCCGTTGGGTTGCGGCTCCCGACGATCGCCAGCGAGGGCCGGCTCAGATACTTCAAGTCGCCCTGTGCGAACAGCAGCAGCGGCGGGTCTGCGGTTTGAAGCAGTAAAGATGGGTAGGCCGTGTCGCCGAGCGTGATGACATGGGCATCGGGCGTCTGCAGGCACCAGCCGATGCTGGTCTGAACCCGACCGGCCAGGTCGGCCGGCGGCGAATCGAGCGCCTCGGAACGGGGCTGGCCAATGCATTCGCGCCAGGCGGCGGGGCGTGCGTCGAATATCGCCTGAGGGCTGCCAAAGGCGGCGAGCAGGCGGCGTGCGCTCTGGCGCCCGATTCCATCGGTGAGCAGCAGCCGCAGCCAGGCGGCCAGCTCTGCCGCATCGAGCCCTGCCACGCTGCTCACGGCTGGGTGAAGCGATCTCCCGACTGGACCGGATCGTTCACCGACAGGATCAAGGCGTATGAGACCCGATCAAACACGCGGAACACGAACAGCAGACCGTGGCGTTCGTCCGGCAGGCGAATGGGGGTGCGCACGCCGGGTGTCGTCGTATCCACCGCGGGGCGACCAGCGCGCCACAGGGCGAGCACATGGCCGCGCTCGATGCCGTCCTGTTTGCCCTTGCTCAGGGCGACGATCTGGTTGCGTCCGGCGAGCAGCGATTCGCCATAGATCGAGATGATGTGGCCCGCCACGGGGACCGATGGCGCATGCGGCATGTAGGCAAGCAGTTCGCGCGGAGGCGTCGGACTCAGGCGATCACCGAGACCGGCCTCGAGACGGACGGTTCGCAGCCTGAACGTGTCCGGCACGATCTCCGGCTTGCCGTCCGCGCCGACCCGGTCTTCGCCCGCGCGCTCGAAGTCCGCTGCACCGACGTAGGTGGCCTCGTATCCCAGGACCTCGCGCGTCACGGGATCCGTCATGGCCTTGGGTTGACGGAACAGGCGGAAGTCGGTTGCGCCAGCGCGGTCACCGCGAACATAGGCGGTCTCGCCCTTGGACAACAGGACACGGCCTTCCTGGGTCGCGACGATCCGGGGCGCGGTCTCAAGGTCGTTGGCGCTGAAGACCACCGCCTCGTTGAGGAACGGCCCGATCAGGTGCAGTGGAATCGAGGCGATCGCGCCGTTGTCGAGCAACTCGCTGCGAACGCGTGGCGACAGCTTCACGGTGTCGACGGCGCCGCCGCTGTCCGGCGAGGCGCCCTGCGCGAGGCGCAAGTGCGCACGCCCGTTGATCTTTTCGAGAACGAGACGCTGACCTGGATAGATCAGGTGCGGGTTGCGGATGTGGTCGAGGTTCATGCCCCACAACTCGGGCCAGCGCCAGGGGGACTTGAGGAAGAGCTTCGAGATGTCCCAGAGCGTGTCGCCTCGCTGCACGACATGGAAGTCAGGTGCATTCGGCGCGAGTTCGCTCAACGGCACTCCCGCTTCGGCAACCTGGTTCGCAATCGCCCGCCATTGCGGGGTGATCGGGAGGTTCGGCTCGGCGGCGCCGACACTGCCGACGCCAGCCCCCAACACGAAAGCGGTGCCGAGGACGGCAAGCCGGGCTTGGCGGCGGACTGGGCGGAGGAGTGAGCTCATGCAGCGGGTCTCCGGGCGTTTCGCGGGCCGCACACGCGGGTGCCACAATCACGCTTGATCAAAGGGACATTGAACCAATCACGTGCACGCCCTCGCGAGCTCGCGACAATGCTCATATGCTTTCACAGATTCTGCCTTTAAACCCTTGATGCCGCAAAGAAAATAGGCCGGCGTTCGCCCCCTTGTGCATCCTTTCACGGCGCGTCTCGTTGTGACCTGCCCACAGCTGAAACGGGGTGTTTCAGTCCGGGGCGCCCCGATCCGTCCCCTTATCCTGCCATGCCCTTGCTCGAAATCCTTCGTTACCCCGACCCACGCCTGCACACCGTGGCGCGCCCAGTCGCCAGCGTCGACGACCGCATACGGCGTCTGGTGGACGACATGCTGGAGACCATGTACGCGGCCGACGGGGTCGGCCTGGCGGCCACGCAGGTCGATGTGCATGAGCGGGTCGTGGTCATCGACACGTCCGACACGCGCGACCAGCCGCTTGTCCTGATCAATCCAGAGATCGTCGCGCGCAGCGAGGACATGACCTTCACCGACGAGGGTTGCCTGTCGGTGCCGCTGGTCTACGACAGGGTGCGCCGCCATGCGCGGGTTGCAGTGCGGGCCCTGGGACGTGACGGTGTCGAGTTCGAGCGTGAGGCCAGCGGCCTGACGTCGATCTGCGTCCAGCACGAAATGGATCATCTGCTGGGCAAGGTGTTCGTCGAGTACCTGAGCGCGTTCAAGCGCGACCGCATCCGCCATCGCATGCTGAAGAAGGCCCGCGACGCCGAACGCAGTCAGACATGAAGGTCGCTTTCGCGGGAACGCCCGACTTCGCTCGGGTCGCGCTCGACGCGATCTGCGACGCTGGCTTCGAAGTCCCGCTGGTGCTCTCGCAGCCCGATCGGCCAGCTGGCAGGGGCATGCGAACGCAGGCTTCGGCAGTCAAACAAGCGGCTCTGCAGCGTCGACTGACCGTGATTCAGCCGGTCAGCCTGCGCCTGGACGGAAAGCACCCGAACGAAGCAGCCGCGGCGCGCGCCGCGCTTCTGGACGCCAATGCAGATGTGATGGTTGTCGCTGCCTACGGCCTGATTCTGCCGAAGTGGGTACTGACATTGCCGCGCTTCGGTTGCCTGAACATCCATGCCTCGCTGCTGCCGCGCTGGCGCGGTGCAGCCCCGATCCAGCGTGCCATCGAGGCCGGCGATCCGCAGACCGGCATCACCGTGATGCAGATGGACGAGGGCCTCGACACCGGTGCGATGTTGCTCCACGCGGCCGAGGCGATCGGGGATGACGACACCAGCAGCTCGTTGCACGAACGCCTCGCACTTGTCGGCGCGAAACTCGTGGTCGAGGCACTCAAGCGCCTCGAAGCGGGTCGGCCGTTGGTGGCCCAGCCGCAGCCGTCGCAAGGCGTGACCTACGCGCCCAAGATCGACAAGCAGGAGGCCCGGATCGACTGGCGGCAGCCTGCGACATCGATCGCGCGCCGGGCGCGGGCATTCGACCCCTTCCCGGGCCTGATGTTCACGCATGGGTCCGAGCTGATCAAGGTCTGGCGGGCCCGGGCCGTCAGCGGGCAGGGGCGGCCCGGGACGATCCTGAAATCCGAGCCGGGCCAGTGCCGGGTCGCTTGTGGCGAAGGTGCGCTCGAACTGCTGGTCCTGCAGCGCCCCGGCAGTCGCCGCCTGGAGTGCGCCGAGTTCGTGCGCGGCCACCCGATCGAGGCGGGAACGGTGCTGGACCTACCGGCCTGAGCTGCGGGACCGCTTGGCCGCGGTCCTCAAGTCGACGCAGTACACGCCGATAAGTCCGACATCCTGCCCTGGAAGTCCGTCCATGAACCGAGCCGTCCGATTTCTGTTGCTGCTGTCTGCCGTCTGGCTGACCGGCTGCGACATGCTGGGACTCGAACCGGCGAGCGCGCTCGTGGCGCGCCGGGAAGCCGAAGGCAAGGCTGTCGGCGCCGGATGCCGGCAGGCGGGCCGCGCCATAGAAGACTGTTACGAGCTGAACCGAAAGGCCGAGAAGGCTGCGATCTATTCAGGCTGGCGCGAGATGAACGACTACATGACCGAGAACAAGCTCGAGGTGGTCGCGCCAAGTGCCGGCCAGAAGACCGAAGTCGCCGCCCAGGCGACGGAAGAAGCCCCGAGCAAGAAGCCGCCCAAGCCGGGCCAAGGCAGCTGACGCCGTCGCCAGACCCGTTCGTCGCCGCCATCGGCAGCGCGTCGGTCGCCGCGCGACGCCCGAACCCGAAGTAGGCACAGTGACGACTCCTTGAGCGTGATTCCCACGTGGAGTTGTCAATGAAAAACCGATTCCTGCAGGCCTGGACGGCCGCCTTCCTCATGTGGGCTGTCGTCGCAGCAGCCGGTGCCTCGACCACGACTTCGGGCGAGCGCAGGTCCGAAACACGGACCGTCGCCGAGTTCGAGGCCATCGAACTCGCGGGACCGATGAAGCTCGTGCTGCGACAAGCCGAGCAGCAACGCGTTCAGCTCGAAGCCGGGGGTGACGTGCTGGCGCGCATCGAGACCCGGGTCGAACCCCGCAACGGCGTGCCCACGCTGGTGATCCGGCTGCGCAAGGGGGACCTGTTCCAGTGGCGCTCGGGAGAGATCCGGGTCCACATCGACACGGTTCGACTGACTTCCCTCGCGGCAACGAGTTCGGGTTCGATCGACGTCGGACCATTGCAGACGCCCGCCCTGCGCCTCGCCATTGCCGGCTCCGGAGACGTCCGCCTGGCCGCCCTGCGCACGGACAGGCTCGAAGCGTCGATTGCCGGCAGCGGCGACATCAAGGCCGCTGGCCAGGCGCAAAGCATCAAGCTCAGCATCGCCGGCAGCGGCGACGCCGACCTGCTCGGTCTGGCGGCGGACGAGGTCAGCGTCAGCATCGCCGGCAGCGGTGACGCGCAGGTCAGTGCAGACCGCTCGCTGGCGGTGTCGATCGCCGGAAGCGGCGATGTCCGGTACCTGGGTCAGGTGAGCGCGGTCAAGTCTTCGATCGTGGGCAGCGGCTCGGTGCGGCGACGCTGACCGCGACGCACGCAGGTCCATAGGACAATCGCCCCATGAGAGATTGGGGCGGAACATGGCGCCACAGGGAGTTTCGACGGGGTGCGTCCGAGATCTCCGGAGTGGCGCTCGGCATTGGCGCGTGGGGCCTGGTGACCGGGGTGGCAATGGTCAAGGGCGGGCTGTCGGTGCCGCTTGCGCTGCTGATGTCACTCCTGGTCTTTGCCGGCAGTGCACAACTGACTGCGCTGCCGCTGATGGCAGCTGGAGCGCCGATCTGGGTCGTGCTGACGGCGGCGCTGTGCGTCAACCTGCGCTTTGTCGTGATGAGCGCGCAGTGGCGCCCCTACTGGGCGCATCTGAGCCGGTGGCAGCGCGCGCGACTGGCCTACTTCGCCGGTGACCTGAACTACGTGCTCTTCATGCGCCGCTTCCCGGATCCGAAGCCGTCGCCGGAACAGGGGCCGTACTTCTGGGGCGGTGCGATCACGAACTGGAGCGCCTGGCAGGGCCTGTCGATCGCGGGCATCTTCTTCGCGACCTCGATTCCAACCGAGTGGGGCATCGGCTTCGCCGGGGTGCTGGCGCTGCTGGGCCTGGTCTGTTCGATGCTGACCGACCGCCTCAGCTGGGTCGCGGCAGGGGTTGCCGGCGCTGCCGCGGTCGCGGCCTATGCATTGCCGCTGAAGCTCAACATCGTCGTGGCCATCGCGGCGGCGGTGTCGGTCGCGATGGTCTTCGAGCACTTCGCGCCGCCCAAGGTCATCAAGCTGGACAAGCCCACATGAGCACGAGCGAAGCAGTGCTGACGATTCTCGGGCTTGCCCTGCTGTCCGTGCTGACGCGAGGGTTCTTCGTCTTGCCCGAGCGCGAGATCCCGTTGCCGGCCGCCTTGCTTCGTGGTCTTCGTTACGCTCCGCTGGCCGCGTTGGCGGCGGTGGTCGTGCCGGAGATCGTGACGAACCAGGGGCAGCTCATCGAGTCCTTCCAGGACGCGCGCCTGTACGCCGCCGCAGCCGGCGCTGCTTGGTACTTCTGGCGCCGCGGCATTCTCGGTACGATCGTCACTGGCTCAGTCGTCATGCTGTCGTTGCGGCTGGGCCTGGGCTGGTGACACCAACGAATCCACTTCACATCGACTCGCCATGAACGTCATCCGTTTCTCCGATCTCATCGCGCGCGGCCAGGTGGCCGGGCGGCGCGTCTTCATCCGCGCCGACCTGAACGTGCCGCTCGACGACGCGGGCCACATCACCGAAGACACCCGCATTCGCGCATCAATTCCCTGCATCCGGATGGCGCTCGACGCGGGCGCTGCCGTGATGGTCACGTCACACCTCGGACGGCCCAAGGAAGGAAGCCTGGACGCCAGAGATTCGCTGGCACCCGTGGCCTTGCGCATGGGCGAGTTGCTGGGCCGTGAGGTGCCGCTGATTGCCGACTGGGTCGACGGTGTCGAGGTCGTGCCGGGTCAACTCGTGCTGCTCGAGAACTGCCGCGGCAACAAGGGCGAAAAGGCGAATGACGAAGCGCTGGCGAAAAAACTCGCCGCCCTGTGCGACATCTTCGTGCACGATGCCTTCGGCACTGCCCACCGCGCCGAGGCCTCGACCTACGGCATCGCGCAGTTCGCTGCGGTGGCTTGTGCCGGGCCGCTGCTGGCGGCCGAAATCGACGCGATCACGAAGGCGCTGGCCGACCCGAAGCGCCCACTGCTGGCCATCGTGGCCGGATCCAAGGTCAGCACCAAGCTGACCATCCTGCAGAGCCTGGCGGCCAAGGTCGACGGATTGATCGTCGGCGGCGGCATCGCCAACACCTTCATGCTGGCGGCCGGCCTGCCGATCGGCAAGAGCCTGGCCGAGCCCGACCTGGTCGACCAGGCGCACGCGGTGATCAAAGCGATGAAGGCACGCGGTGCTGCGGTGCCGATTCCTGCCGACGTCGTCGTCGCCAAGGCATTTGCCGCGGACGCGCCGGCGACAGTCAAGGCCGCCACCGAGGTTGCCGATGACGACCTGATCCTCGACATCGGACCGCAGACGGCGGCATTGCTGGCGGCGCAGCTGAAGTCGGCCGGCACCATCGTCTGGAACGGCCCGGTCGGCGTGTTCGAGTTCGCCGCCTTCGCGCACGGCACCGAGACGATTGCACGCGCGATCGCGGCCAGCGACGCGTTCAGCATTGCCGGTGGTGGTGACACGCTGGCCGCGATTGCCAAGTACGGCATCGAGGGCGACATCGGCTACATCTCGACCGGCGGCGGCGCCTTTCTCGAGATGCTCGAGGGCAAGACCCTGCCCGCTTTCGAGATCCTCGGGCGGCGCGCCGAAGGCTGATTTCCCGCGCCGGATCGATGCCGGCTTCGGCGCGGGTTTGTGACTGCGCAGGCGTTAGGGCGTAATCTCCAGGCTTGCAATCAGAACAAGGAGACTTGCAATGAACAAGCCGCTGTCCGCCGCTGAGATGGCCCTGCGCGACGCCGCGCTCGAATATCACCGCACGCCGTCACGCGGCAAGATTGCCGTGATGCCGACCAAGCCGCTGTCAAATCAGCGCGACCTGTCGCTGGCCTACTCGCCCGGAGTCGCCTATGCATGCCTGGCGATCCAGGAAGACCCGTCGCTGGCGGCCGAGTACACCTCGCGTGGCAATCTGGTCGGGGTCGTCACCAACGGCACCGCGGTGCTGGGTCTGGGCGACATCGGCCCGCTGGCCGGCAAGCCGGTGATGGAGGGCAAGGGCTGCCTGTTCAAGAAGTTCGCCGGCATCGACGTCTTCGACATCGAACTGGCCGAGCGTGACCCCGACAAGCTGGTCGAGATCATCGCAGCGCTGGAGCCGACGCTGGGCGGCGTCAACCTCGAGGACATCAAGGCGCCCGAGTGCTTCTACATCGAGAAGAAGCTGCGCGAGCGCATGAAGATCCCGGTCTTCCACGACGACCAGCATGGCACCGCGATCATCTCGGCGGCGGCCCTGCTCAATGGGCTCGAACTGGTCGGCAAGAAGATCGATCAGGTCAAGCTGGCGGTGTCGGGTGCCGGCGCTGCGGCGATTGCCTGCCTGGACGTGATGGTCGGGCTCGGCGTGAAACGCGAGCAGATCTTCGTCTGCGATTCCAAGGGCGTGATCCGCGAGGGGCGCGGCGACAAGCTCGACGAGTCCAAGCAGCGCTACTGCCAGAAGACCGACGCCACGACCCTGGCTGACGTGGTCAAGGGCGCCGATGTCTTTCTCGGCTGTTCGGCGCCCGGCGTGCTGAGTGCCGAGATGGTCAAGACGATGGCCGACAAGCCGATCATCCTGGCCCTGGCCAACCCGGAACCGGAAATCCGCCCCGAACTGGCCAAGGAGGTCAGGCCCGACTGCATCATCGCCACCGGGCGCAGTGACTACCCGAACCAGGTCAACAACGTCCTGTGCTTCCCCTACATCTTCCGCGGCGCGCTCGACTGCGGTGCGACCAAGATCACCGAGGAGATGAAGCTTGCCTGCGTGCGCGAGATCGCGGCGCTGGCCAAGGCCGAGGCGAGTGTCGAGGTCGCTGCCGCCTATGCCGGCAAGGAGCTCGTGTTCGGCCCCGACTACATCATCCCGACGCCGTTCGACATCCGGCTCATCCTTCGCATTGCGCCCGCGGTGGCGAAGGCGGCGGCCGAATCCGGCGTGGCCACCAGGCCGATCCAGGACTTCGACGCCTATCGCGAATCGCTCGGGCGCTTCGTCTACCAGACCGGCATGTTCATGCGCCCCGTGTTCGCGACCGCAAAGGCCCATCCGGCGCGGATCGTCTACGCCGAGGGCGAGGACGAGCGCGTGCTGCGCGCGGTGCAGGTCGTGCTCGAAGAGGGCATGGCGCAACCGATCCTGGTCGGCCGGCCCGACGTCATCAAGATGCGCATCGAGCGCGCCGGCTTGCGACTGCAGCTCGGGCGCGACTTCGAAGTCGTCGATCCGGAAGACGACCCGCGCTTTCGCGACTACTGGGAGGCCTACCACCAGCGCATGGGGCGTGACGGCATCTCGCCCGAGGCGGCAAAGGCCTCGGTGCGGCGCTCGAACACCCTGATCTCGGCGATCATGGTGCAGCGCGGCGAGGCAAAGGGAATGTTGTGCGGGCTCGTCGGTCGCTACGACGGGCACCTCGAGCACATCCGCAACGTCATCGGCCTGCGCAGCGACGCGAAGACGATGGCGGCGATGAATGCGCTGATGCTGCCGCAGCACACGCTCTTCATCACCGACACCTTCGTCAACGAGGAGCCGAGCGCGGAAGAGCTCGCCGACATCGCACGCATGGCCGCCGACGAGGTGCGCCGCTTCGGGCTGCCGCCCAAGGTCGCGTTCCTGTCGCACTCGGTGTTCGGCTCGTCGACGCGGCCGTCGGCCCGCCGCATGCGTGCGGCACGCGACCTGTTCGTGCAGCGCGCGCCGGAGGTCGAGTGCGACGGCGAGATGCACGGCGATGCCGCGCTGTCGGAGACGGTGCGGCGCAACTACCTGCCCGACACCAGGATGAGCGGTTCGGCCAATGTGCTCGTGCTGCCCAACCTGGACGCCGCCAACATCCTGTTTCAACGTGCTCAAGGTGACCGGCTCGCATGGCGTGACCGTCGGGCCCATTCTGCTCGGCACCGCCAAGCCGGCCCATATCCTGACCCAGTCGTCGACCGTGCGGCGCATCGTCAACATGACGGCGCTGACGGTGGCCGACGCGGTCGACGCTGTAACCGCTTCGTAATCGCCGAAGGGGGCGGGCGCCGATAATCGTGCGCCTGTTCCCTGGAGCCCCATCCCATGCGCGCCACCAAGATCGTCGCCACGCTCGGCCCCGCCTCGTCCTCGCCGGAGATGCTCGAGCGCATGATCCTGGCCGGAGCCGACGTGATCCGGCTCAACTTCTCGCATGGCACGGCCCAGGACCACATCGACCGCGCGGCGCTGGTGCGTGAGGTGGCACAGCGCGCCGGCAAGCAGGTCGCGATCATGGCCGACCTGCAGGGCCCGAAGATCCGGGTCGGCAAGTTCGAAGGCGGCAAGACCGAGCTGCGCGTCGGCCAGGACTTCATCCTCGACGCCGCGCGCACCGAGCTGGGCAACAACGACACGGTCGGGCTCGACTACAAGGACCTGCCGCGCGACGTGAAGCCGGGCGACATGCTGCTGCTCAACGACGGGCTGCTGCGCCTGATCGTCGTGCGCGTGGCGGGCGATCATGTCCACACCAACGTCATCGTCGGCGGCGAGCTGTCCAACAACAAGGGCATCAACAAGGCAGGCGGCGGGCTCACGGCACCGGCCCTGACCGGCAAGGACATGGAAGACATCCGGACCGCGATGAGCTTTCAGTGCGACTACCTTGCGGTCAGCTTCCCCAAGAGCGCGACCGACATGGAGATGGCGCGCCAGCTGGCCAACGTCGCGGGCGAGCCCTGGCGCCACAAGCCGGCGATGATCGCCAAGATCGAGCGCAGCGAGGCGATCCCGGTGCTGGAGCAGATCCTGCGCGCCTCCGACGGCATCATGGTGGCGCGTGGCGACCTGGCCGTCGAGGTCGGCAATGCCGCGGTGCCGGCGCTGCAAAAGCGCATGATCCGGATGGCGCGCGAGATGGACAAGATCGCGATCACCGCGACCCAGATGATGGAGTCGATGATCGTCAACGCGGTGCCCACGCGCGCCGAGGTCAGCGACGTGGCCAATGCCGTGCTCGACGGCACCGACGCGGTCATGCTGAGCGCCGAGACCGCGGCCGGCAAGTACCCGCTCGAGACCATCGAGCAGATGGCCGCGATCGCACTCGAGGCCGAAGGCGCGGACGACGTCAGCATCGAGACCGACTTCGCCAACAAGCGCTTCGGCCGCATCGACCAGTCGATCGCCATGGGGGCCCTGTTCACCGCCCACCACCTCGGCTGCAAGGCCATCCTGGCGCTCACCGAGTCCGGCTCGACCGCGCTGTGGATGAGCCGCCACCGCATCAAGGTGCCGATCTACGGGCTCACCACGCAGGAGACCTCGCAGCGCCGCATGGCGCTGTACCGCAATGTGCGGCCGCTGCTGATGCCCAAGCTGACCGACCGCGACGAGGCGCTGGCCAAGGCCGAATCGCTGCTCGTCGAGAAGGGCGTGCTCAAGCCGGGCGACACCTATGCCATCACCTGCGGCGAGCCGATGGGCCACCCCGGGGGCACCAACATGCTGAAGGTCTGCCGCGTGGCCTGATTCGCGCCCAGGGGCGCCCGATAGAATCGGGGATCAGAAACAGCCCGTTTGCGGAGGATCCCATGCCCCTCGTCTCGATGCGCCAGTTGCTGGACCATGCTGCCGAGAACGGCTACGGCATCCCGGCCTTCAATGTCAACAACCTGGAGCAGGTGCAGGCCGTCATGACGGCTGCGGCCGAAGTGGGCGCTCCGGTCATCCTGCAGGCCAGCGCAGGCGCGCGAAAGTACGCCGGCGAGCCTTTCATCAAGCACCTGATCCAGGCCGCGGTCGAATCGTGGCCGAAGATCCCCCTCGTCATGCACCAGGACCATGGCCAGAGCCCCGAGGTCTGCAAGGGCGCGATGGACCTCGGCTTCAGTTCCGTGATGATGGATGGGTCGCTCGAGGCCGATGGCAAGTCCATCGCAAGCTACGAATACAACGTCGGCGTGACCAAGCAGGTGGTCGACATGGCCCATGCCCTGGGCGTGACGGTCGAAGGCGAACTGGGCTGCCTCGGCTCGCTCGAGACCATGCGCGGCGACAAGGAAGACGGGCACGGGACCGAATCGACGATGACGCGCGAGCAGCTGCTGACCGATCCGGAGCAGGCGGCCGACTTCGTCAAGCGCACCCAGCTCGACGCGCTGGCGATCGCCATCGGCACCAGCCATGGCGCCTACAAGTTCACCCGCAAGCCGACCGGGGACATCCTGGCGATCGACCGCATCAAGGAGATCAACCGCCGGATCCCGAACACCCATCTGGTGATGCACGGCTCGTCGAGCGTGCCGCAGGAGCTGCTGGCCATCATTCGTGCGCACGGCGGCGACATGAAGGAGACCTATGGCGTGCCGGTGAGCGAGATCCAGGAGGCGATCAAGTTCGGCGTGCGCAAGATCAACATCGACACCGACATCCGTCTCGCGATGACGGGCGCGATCCGCAAGTACATGGCGGAGAACCCGAGCAAGTTCGACCCGCGCGACTATCTCAAGCCGGCGCGCGAGGCGGCGCGCCTGATCTGCCATCAGCGCTATCTGGAGTTCGGCTGCGAGGGGCAGGCCGCGAAGATCAAGCCGATGTCCTTGCCCGATGTCGCGGGCCGCTATGCCAAGGGGCAGCTGTCCCAGGTCGTGGCCGGCTGAACCGGTCCCGCCGCACCGCCAACCCGAGCCCGCCCATGGTCGACCGCCTGCTCGAATCCTCGCTGAAGTCGTTGCCGTTGATCCATCGCGGAAAGGTGCGGGACAACTATGCGGTGGGCGACGACCGCATTCTCATGATCGCGACCGACCGCCTGTCCGCATTCGACGTCGTGATGAACGAACCGGTGCCTGGCAAGGGCGAGATCCTGACGACGATGGCCCGCTACTGGTTCGACAAGCTCGCCCATGTCGTGCCCAACCACCTGACCGGCGAGGACCCGGAAACCGTCGTCAATGCCGATGAAGTCGACCAGGTCCGCGGCCGCGCGATGCTCGTCAAGCGGCTTCGCCCCTTGCCGATCGAGGCCGTGGTCCGGGGTTATCTCGCGGGTTCAGGCTGGTCCGAGTACCAGGCTGGCGGCAGGGTCTGCGGGGTCGCGTTGCCGGCCGGGCTGCGACTGGCGAGTCGCCTGCCCGAACCCATCTTCACGCCCGCGACCAAGGCCGAAGCCGGCGACCATGACCAGAACATCGACTTCGAGGCGACCGTGAGCCTGATCGGCCAGCCTCTGGCGGAACAGGTCCGCGAGATCTCGATCCGTCTGTACGTCGAGGCGGCCGAACACGCGCGCCGGCGCGCAATCCTGATCGCGGACACCAAGTTCGAGTTCGGCCTCGACGCCGACGGCACGCTCACGGTCATGGACGAGATGCTGACCCCCGACTCGTCGCGCTACTGGCCCGCCGCGTCCTGGTCCGAAGGTCGCAACCCCCCCAGCATGGACAAGCAGCCACTGCGCGACTGGCTGGAGGCCGTGCGCATCGACGGCCAGGCCTGGAACAAGAAGGCGCCCGCACCGGCCCTGCCTTCCACGCTTGTGGATGACCTGCGTCATCAGTACCTGACGGTGCAGAAGATGATCATGGCGGATTGATCTGCGCGCCAAGGAGACGGTCGTGTCGAGCATCGAGCCTGCACTGGAGATCGCCCTCAACCAGGCCATGGCCCTCGCCCGCCAGGGCAAGCGCTCGATCACCGAGGACTTCATTCAGGACCTGCGCCAGCGCTTCGACCTGAGTCGGCTGCCGCAGGCCGCGATCCGGATCATGCTCGCCGAGGGCGTCATGCTGGCCTACGCGGGTGAGCCTCAGCTGGCGCGTGACCGACTTCGGCGCACGCTCGCGCTGTGCCAGCTCGAGCACCGGCCGGGACTGACCAGCCTTGCGCATGCCTGGTTCGCCTTCGTCGAGCTCGGCGCCGGCCGCACGACCGATTGTGTGCAGCATGCGTTCGACGCTCTCAAGCTCGGCAAAGGCAACTCGGACCCGGCCTGCGCGCGCGCCGCCTCCTTGCTCGGCGCGGTCTACGCGCAGTGTGGCGATTCGGTGCAGGCACGCGAATGGTTCGAGCTGGCGCGCCGCCTGGCGTCCCGGGACCACGACGAGATCATGACCAGCACGGTGATCTTCAACATGGCGGCCTGCCGGTTCGCCAACGCGCGCGTGCGCATGGTCTGCGAAGGGGCCGCCGACGCGCTCGACTCCACCGACGTCATGTTCCTGCGTTCATCGGAACACTATGACCGCGGCGCGGGCCTGGCGGTGCAGAGCTATCTGCACGCGATGCTGCAGGGATTTGCGCACTCGGCGCTGTCCGAGCATGCGCAGGCGCTCACCTGTTTCGAACGATTCGATGGCGAGTCGACGCCTGCCGAATGGAAGTCGGACGCACTCGTCCCGGCGGAACGTGCATGGTGTCGCTTACAGTGTGGTGATCGCGAGGGTGCGCTGGCGGACGCCCGCAATGCCCAGTCTTGCCTGGATCCGATGGCGGACCAGGGCGAGGCGGCGATCGCGCACAGACGATTGAGCGCGGTCTTCGAGGCCCTTGGCCAGCGCCCCGAGGCGCAACAACACGAGCGGCAGTGCCAGCAGGCACTCGATCGGTTCCGGCAGACGCAGGCGCAGACCAAGATCCTGCTCGATTCGTATGCGGTCGATCCCAGGCGGATCGGCTGAAGGACTCCAGGCGCCGCTGCGTGGCGTCCACTAAAACGGGTTTCGACATGACTGATGACACGCGCCCCCTGACTCCGGTGGTGGCCATAGCGATGGGATCCCAGTCCGACTGGGAGACGATGCGGCATGCGGCCGAGATCCTCGAGGAGTTCGGCATTGCCCACAAGTCGCTGGTGCTGTCGGCACACCGGATGCCCGACGACATGTTCCAGTTCGCGCAAGCGGCGGGCGCGGCCGGTTTGAAGGCGATCATTGCCGGCGCCGGCGGCGCGGCCCACCTGCCAGGGATGCTGGCGGCCAAGACGACAGTGCCGGTGCTGGGCGTGCCGGTGGTCAGCCGCCATCTGCAGGGGCTCGATTCGCTCTACTCGATTGTTCAGATGCCCAAGGGAATTCCGGTCGCGACGTTCGCCATCGGGCCGGCCGGGGCGGCCAATGCGGCGCTGTTCGCGGTCGCCATGCTCGCGACCGGGGACCCGGGGATCTTGCAGCGACTGACTCAATTCCGGGTTCGCCAGACCGAAGCGGCGCGGGCCATGTCCGAGACGCTGAAGTGACGGCTGCGGCAGACGAGGTCCGCAAGCCGGACCGGGGTCAGGTGCTGGGCGTGCTCGGCGGCGGCCAGCTCGGGCGCATGTTCGTGCATGCAGCCCAGGTCCTCGGTTATCGCACCGCCGTGCTCGACCCGGACGATGGCAGTCCGGCCGGCACCGTGTCGCACCATCATCTGTGCGTCGACTATGACGACGGCGCGGGGCTCGCCGCCTTGGCGCATCTGTGCGCTGCGATCACGACCGAATTCGAGAACGTGCCGGCGCAGGCGCTCGACAGCCTGGCCAGGTCGACCCGTGTCGCCCCCGGCGCCGACGCGCTGCGCATCTGCCAGCATCGGGCGCGCGAAAAGGGCTACTTCCGGCAAGCCGGTGTTCGCTGTGCGCCCTATGCGGTGATTGAGTCCGAGAGTGATCTGGTGAACGTCGACCCAGCACTGTTCCCGGCCGTGCTGAAGACCGCGACACTGGGCTACGACGGCAAAGGCCAGGCGGCGGTCGCGACAGCGCAGGCGCTGCCCGAGGCGTGGGCGGCGCTCGGACGCGCGGTCTGCGTGCTGGAGCAGCGCCTGGCCCTGCAGCGCGAGCTGAGCGTCATCGTTGCGCGCGCCGACGACGGGCAGATCGTTCACCTGCCGGTGCAACAGAACCTGCACCGCGACGGCGTTCTGGCCGTGACCCAGGTGCCGGCGCCGGATATCCCGTCTGGCGTGGCCGCCGAGGCGATTCGGGCTGCCGAGGACCTGGCGCATGCGATGCACTATGTCGGTGTGCTGTGCGTCGAGTTCTTCTGGCTCGCCGACGGCTCGCTGGTCGCCAACGAAATGGCGCCGCGCCCGCACAACTCCGGGCATTACAGCCTCGACGCCTGTGACGTCTCGCAGTTCGAGCTCCAGGTGCGTTGCCTGGCCCGGCTGCCCCTGGTCGCACCACGGCAGCACTCGGCAGCGCTGATGCTCAACCTGCTCGGCGATCTCTGGTTTCCCGATCCGGCCGACTCCCGGCCGACCACGCCGCCATGGCCGAAGATCCTCTGCCTGCCCGGGGCGCATCTGCATCTCTACGGCAAGGCCGAGCCGCGCCCCGGGCGCAAGATGGGCCACCTGACACTGACTGCTGCCGACCCTGCCAGCGTGCGCGCCACGGCATTGCAGGCCGCGGCGGTGCTGGGGCTCCCGGGCTTCTGAGCACGGCATGGCGCGTCTGGACGGCCACGACCCGGTGGCATTGGAGCGAGCCGCCGAGCAGTTGCGAAGCGGGGCCCTGGTCGCTTTCCCGACCGAGACGGTCTACGGTCTGGGCGCCAATGCCGACGATGCCGCCGCGGTCGGCCAGATCTTCGTCGCAAAGGGTCGGCCGGCCGACCACCCCTTGATCGTCCATGTCTGCGGCGCCGCCCAGGCCCGCCACTTCTGCGCCGAGGCCGGCGTCAACGCGACGCGCCTGATGGCGCATTTCTGGCCGGGCGCGCTGACCCTCATCCTGCCGCGCCGGTCGGGGGTTGCCGAGGCAGCCGCAGGCGGGCAGGCCAGCATCGGCCTGCGTGCACCGGACCATCCGGTGGCCCAGGCACTGCTGCGGGCGGCCCAGGCGCGCGGCGTCGCCGGTGTGGCGGCGCCGAGCGCCAATCGGTTCGGGCGCGTCAGTCCGACCACGGCCGACCATGTACAGCAGGAATTCGGTGACCGGCTGACCATCGTCGATGGTGGGCCTTGCCGGATCGGGATCGAGTCGACGATCGTGGATTGCACGCGCGACGAGCGGCCGACCCTGTTGCGTCCCGGCATGGTCGGACGGCAGGAGATCGAGGCCGTGCTCGGCATGCCGTTGCAGGCAAGAGACGGCCAGACGCCGCGCGCATCCGGGACTCTGGAGCAGCATTACGCACCTGACGCAAGTGTCCTCGTGATGGACTTGCCCGAGCTGCGGGCGGCACTCGAGCGGCTGGACGAAGCGGCCGCGCAACGGGTGGCGGTATATTCCCGCTTCACGCCTTCCGCGCGCGGACTGGCAGTCAGCCGGCGCATGCCCCAGACTGCGGCTGCCGTTGCGCAGGAGTTGTTTGCCGTCCTGCGTGCGTTCGATGATGCCGGTGTCGCCCAGATCTGGGTCGAACGCCCCGGTGTCATGCCCGAATGGGAAGGCGTCAATGACCGGCTGCGTCGCGCCGCCGCGGCATGAGGCCTGCTTTCACCCCGAATCCGGAGAGAAGATGATTTCGAGCTTGTTTTTGGCACCACATTGGCGCCGTGTGCTGATGGCGACGGTGGTAGGGGTGGTCAGCGCCTGCGGCGGAGGCACGTCGCAGATCGAGCCCTTCGTGGCGGGCCGGTTGATCGCCTTCGGGGACGAGCTCAGCGTCTTGACGCCCGCCGGACCCCAACCCGAGTTCGAGCCCGGTGGCGAGCCGGGGTCGGATGGCGTGAGCGGGCGCAAGTACGGTGTCAACGCGCTGACGACCGAGAACGCCGTCGATTGCGCAGCCGAGCCGATCTGGGTCCAGGCGCTCGCCAACCACTATGGCATGGTGTTTGCCGAGTGCAATCCGGGCGCGGTGGCCGAGCCACGGGGTCGCATGCTGGCCCAGGTCGGTGCTCAGGCCGCCGATCTGGCAGCGCAGATCGACGCCCTGGTGGCGGCCGGCGGTGTGGTCGACAAGGATCTGGCCACGGTGCTGATCGGTGCCAACGACGTGGTGTCGCTCTACAAGCAGTTTCCGGCGCGCTCCGAGGCCGAGCTGATCGCGGAGATCAAGACGCGTGGCGATGGCGCTGCGGTCCAGATCAACCGGCTGATCGACCTGGGGGCACGGGTCATCTTCTCGACGGTGCCCGACATGGGCCTGAGCCCATACGGGTTGGCCGAGAAGGAAGCGCACACCGACACCGACCGTTCGGCCCTGCTGTCGCGTCTGACTTCGGCCTACAACGTTCGCGTGCGGGTCGGGATCCTCAACGATGGCCGCTTCATCGGGCTCGTGCTGGCCGATGAGATGGTGCAGGCGATGGCGCTCGTGCCGACCGCGTTCGGCCTGGTCGACGCCAAGACGGCAATCTGCACGGTGGCGCTGCCGGACTGCAATGCGAACACGCTGATCGCCGACGCGCGATCGTCCAGCCGGTTGTGGGCCGATGGCAGGCGAATGGCGTATGGCGGCCACACGCGCCTGGGTGCGCTGGCTGTGGCGCGCGCGAACGGCAATCCGTTCTAGCGCGCGTAGACCCGTAGACCGTCAGCGTGGCCCGCCCGGGTCACGCCGACGGGTCCGCTCGGACCATTCGACCGTGATCTTGGTGCCCAGGATGACGCTCGCGAGCATCAAGGTGATCAGGTTGGCCACGATGATCGGCCACTCGCCGAGCAGCCAGCCGTAGACCAGCCACAGCGCCACGCCTGCCGTGAATGCGCCGTACATGGTCATCGAGATGCCGGAGACGTCGCGCGAGCGCAGGGTCAGCAGCGCCTGGGGCAGGAACGACACCGTCGTCAACGCCGCCGCAGCGTACCCGACCCAGGCCTGGAGTTGCACATCGCCTGTCATTTCGCCGCCGCTGATCCGTCCTGCACCACCCACTGCAGGAGTGCTTCGAGCGCCGGGCGCGCCGCGTTGGCGTTCGGGTGGTGGATCAAGGCCACCAGCACATAGCGGCGGCCGCTGTCGGCGAGCACGTATCCGGCGACACCGGCACTGTCGCGCAGTGAGCCCGTCTTCAGGTGTGCCCGCCCAGTCGCCGACCTGGATCGCTTGAGCGTCCCGTCCAGTCCGGCCACCGGCAGCGAGGCGATCAGTTCCGGCATGACCGGGCTGCGCCAGGCGTTCTGAAGCAGCCGCGCCAGGACAGCGGCCGAGATCCGGTTCTCGCGCGACAGGCCGGAACCGTTGTCGAGCACCAGCTGGGGGCCCGGATCGCCCATCTGCAGCTGCATCCACTGGCGCAATCGGGTGCGTGCGGCGTCGGCCGTCGCGGGCCGGTCGGGCCAGGCGGTGGATGCCAGCGTGTAGAAGAGCTGCTGGGCCATCGTGTTGTTGCTGAACTTGTTGATGTCGCGTACCACCGCGGCCAGCGGTGGCGAGCCGACCTCGAACGACGGCGCCAGTGCCATGGGCGCACTGCCTTCGCGCACGCGGCCCGTCAGGCGCCCACCCATCTCGGCCCACAGGCCGGCGAGCAGGCGTTCGGCATAGGTCTGCGGATTCGGGTCGGCCACATGCCAGCTGCGTTCGCCGCAGCTGGTGGGGTAGCTCCCGTCGAGCTGGAGCCGACCGTCGGCTCCGAGCGAGGACTTGAGTCCGGCGCGCCAGTCATTGCAGGGGCCGTCCACCAGGGGAACGTTTTGCACCGGCGCGGCGCCTGCCAGCACCGGTGTCGTGACCACCCGGGCGCGCCGCGCCGGCGGGTCGGGCGCAAAGGTGTAAGTGACCGACTTGTAGTTGAGCATCAGGGCGTCGGCGCGCACGTTGTACGGGCGGCTCGGTTCGCCGTCGAATTCGGCCGGGTCGCCAGCCTGCACCGCGAAGGCGCTGCGATCGAGCACGATGTCGCCGCGTATCTCCTGCACGCCGGACTGCCGGATCCGGCGCAGCATCAGCCACACCTGTTCGATCACGAGGGTCGGGTCGCCACTGCCGCGGATCACGACGTCGCCTTCGAGCACGCCACCCTCGATGCGGCCCACCATCCAGACCGGGGTGCTCCAGGTCCAGGCCGGGCCCAGCAGGTCCAGCGCGGCATAGGTGGTCACGAGCTTGGCCAGCGAGGCAGGATTCATCGGCAGCGTGTCGTTCACGGCCAGCCTCGAGTGGCCGGTGCCGACTTCCTGCACGACGATCGCGACTGCGCCGTCCGGCACATTGGCGCGCTGCAGCGCGCCGGACACCTCAGCCGGCAGCCGATCGGCGCCGGCCGCGGCGGCCCCGGCCACGCCCGTGGCCAACACCATGGATATCAGAAGTCCCCGCATGACGGGCATGATCGCACGGCTAAACTGCCGACGATGAGCCGCCGCGCCTGTGCCTTGCTGGCCATCGATGCCTCGACCGAAGTGCTTGCGATCGCCGTCGCGAGCGCGTCGGGCGAGCGCACCTGGACCGGTCCTGGGGGCGCCCAGTCGTCTGCGACCCTGTTGCCGCAGGCGAAGTCCCTGCTGGACGAACTCGGCCTCGACTGGACCGGCCTGGCTGCCATCGCATTCGGCAACGGGCCGGGCGCATTCACCGGGCTTCGAACCGCCTGTGCCGTGACCCAGGGCCTGGCCCTGGGCATCGGCTGCCCGGTGATCCCACTCGACAGCCTGGCCATCGTGGCCGAGGACAGCGGGGCCGCACGCGGTCTGCCGCTGTGGGTGACGATGGATGCGCGCATGGATGAGACCTACGCTGCCGAGTACCGACATGACGGCCACCGATGGCACGCCGTGCGGGCGCCGGCGCTGTTCACCCTGCCGGCCCTGATGGCGCTGTGGGCGACGGATGCGCCGCTGCAGGTCGCAGGCTCGGCCCTGGCCGCGTTCGGCAGCCGACTCGACGCAGGTGCTGCGTCCAGGTTCGAGACCGAGGTCGACCGCGCCTCGGCCTTGTTGCGCCTGGCGCAGCAGCAGCGTGCCGCTGGCGCCGTCATCGATCCGGCGCTGGCCCTGCCCCTGTATCTGCGCGACAAGGTCGCATCGACAACGGCGGAACGACTGGCCGCCCGCGCCGGTGCATGAGCGACGCGCGATGGCCAGACCATGCCATGCTGCCGATGACCGTGGCCGACCTCGACAAGGTGCTCGCGGTCGAAGCTGGCGCCTACAGCCATCCCTGGACGCGGGGCAACTTCATCGACTCGCTGGCGGCCGGGCATTGGGCCGAGCTGCAGTGCGACGCGCAGGGCGCCTTGCAGGCCTACTTCGTCGCGATGCCGGCGGTGGACGAACTGCACCTGCTCAATCTGACCGTTTCTCCGGCCTGGCAAGGCCAGGGGCTGGCGCACCGACTGCTCGACCACCTTGGCCAGCGCGGGCGCGCGGCCGGGCTCGACCGGCTGCTGCTCGAGGTGCGCCAGAGCAACGCGCGTGCGCAGGCGCTGTACCTGCGACGCGGCTTCGTCGAGATCGGCGTGCGCAAGGCCTACTACCCGGCGCCGGCGGGACGACGCGAGGATGCGATCGTCATGGCCCTGCCGCTCCACCTTGGAGCGCCCGATGAGCTGGACTGAGCGCCAGCAAGCGATGCTCGCAGCCATGGGCCTGCGCGTGTGGTCGCCTGCGCGCGCCGAAGCGTCTGAAGAGGGGGAGTCCGAACTGGCTGGCGTGCAGCCCGATCCGGCGCCGCTGGTCGGCGAGGCACCGGCTGCGCTGCACGCCGAAACCGCGCTGGGCGACGTGGCCACGCTCGGCTGGGACGACTTGCGCAGCGCAGTGAGTGAATGCCGCGCCTGCGCCCTGTGCGAGGGTCGGCGCCAGACCGTCTTCGGCACCGGAGGCCAGCGTGCGCACTGGATGGTCGTCGGCGAAGCCCCGGGCGAGCAGGAGGACCGGCGCGGCGAGCCCTTCGTCGGGCCGGCCGGGCAGCTGCTCGACCAGATGCTCGCGGCGCTTCAGCTCTCGCGCGACGACTCGACCTCCGACCCGGCGCACCAGGCCTACATCGCCAATACGCTCAAGTGCCGCCCCCCGCACAACCGCAATCCGGCCCCGGAGGAGCTGGCCCGGTGCGAGGCCTACCTGATCCGCCAGATCGAACTTGTACAGCCGCGGATCATTCTGGCCATGGGGAGGTTTGCCGTGCAGTCCCTGCTGCGCAGCAACGACGCCATCGGTCGCCTGCGCGGCCGCGTGCACCACTACCAGGGCGTGCCGCTGGTCGTGACCTACCACCCGGCCTACCTGCTGCGCAACCTGGCCGACAAGGCGCGCGCTTGGGATGACCTGTGTCTGGCGGCCTCGGCCGTGCGGAGTCCCTCGTGAACGCGCCAGTACCGATGTCGGTCGAGCGCGAGCAGCTGCTGCTCGAAGAGGCGCGCCTGTTGCGGGAGCTCGCACACAACGTGCCGGTTGCGATCGCCTACTACGAGAGCCAGGAATTCCGCTGCCAGTTCGCCAACCGCGGCTACGCGACGATGTTCGGGCTCGACGAGCAGCAGATCCTCGGCAAGACCTTTGCCGAGGTCATCGGCGATGACGCTGCCGAGCAGATACAGCCGCGCGTGGACGCCGTGCTGCGCGAGCGGCGAACCGCGTCCTACGAAAGGGAAATGACCGCTGCGTCGGGCGAGCTTCGCACGATCGAGGTAACGCTGGTGCCGCACCTGGACGCCACCCGCTCAGGCGTGTCCGGGGCCTTCGTCCTCATCGCCGACATCACCCGTCATCGGCGCGCCGAACACGCGGTGCGCGAGAGCGAAGAGCGGCTCGCGCGCTTCATGCACGCGACCGCCGAAGGCATCGTGTTCCATCACGAAGGCTTCATTACCGACGCGAACCCGCCCTTGCTCGACCTGGTCGGCTACACGCTCGAGGAACTGCGCGGGCGTTGGGTCCTCGACGTCGTGGCGCCGGACCAGCGCGAACGGGTGAGCAAGGTCATGACCGCGCGCGCCGAGCTTCGCTACGAAAGCGCGATCCAGCATCGCGACGGCCATTCGATTCCGGTCGAGTTCATCGTTCGCACGATGATGGTCGACGGCCAGTCCCAGCGCATGACGATCGTGCGCGACATGCGGGACCGCCTGGCGGCACAGGCGCGCATCGAACATCTGGCACGGCACGATTCACTGACCGGGTTGCCCAACCGCGCCGAATTCATCGAGCGTTTCCAGCAGCGATTGCCGCAGGCCAGCACGAGTGACACGCTGTCGGCGCTCCTGTTCGTCGACCTCGATCACTTCAAGCGTGTCAACGATTCGCTCGGCCATCTGGTGGGCGACGTCCTGCTGCGCACGGTGGCGTCACGCATCACCGAGACCCTGCGCGCGAGCGACCTCGTGGCGCGCTTCGGGGGCGACGAATTCCTGGTGTTGCTCGGTGGCGACCTGGACCGCCACAAGGTCGGCGAGGTCGCGTCCAAACTCGTCAGCGCGATCGAGGCCGCGGTCGAGGTCGAAGGCGCCACGATCTCGGTCACGCCGTCGATCGGCATCGCGGTCTTTCCCGACGACGGGACGACCGCCGACGAGCTGATCCAGCATGCCGACACCGCGATGTACCACGCCAAGTCGCAGGGCCGTGCCGCCTACCGCTTCTTTGCGCGCGAGATGGCCGAGCAGGCCTATCGCGAACTGGTCATGGAGGGGCAGCTGGCGCAGGCGCTCCAGGCCGGGCACTTCGAACTCCGCTACCAGCCGCAGGTGCGCGCCGCGGACTCGACGGTGGTCGCCGTCGAGGCCCTGATCCGCTGGCAGCACCCGGAGCGAGGCCTGCTCGAGCCGGCCGAATTCATCGCCTTGGCCGAGGCGCGTCGGCTCATCGTTCCGATCGGACGGTGGGTGCTGGACCAGGCGCTGGCGGCGGCAGCGGGATGGCGCGAACAGGGTTTCGGCGACGTCCCGGTCGCGGTCAACCTGTCGACCACGGAGTTCCGCACCCCGGGCTTCGTCGAAGCCGTGCAGGCGGCATTGACCGCGCGCGGTCTGCCCGGCAGTGCGCTCGAACTCGAGCTGACCGAGCGCATGTTGATGGACGACATCGAGGCCGTTCGGGTGACGCTCGAGCGGCTCAAGGCGCTCGGTGTGCGCATCGCGGTCGACGATTTCGGCACCGGCTACACCTCGCTGTCCCATCTGCGGGACCTGCCGATCGACCGGCTCAAGATCGACCGCAGTTTCATTTCCGATCTGCCGCTGGGCGGCGGCTCGGCCGCCATCGCACGCGCCATCATCCAGCTCGCCGACGCGCTCGGACTGAGCGTGGTCGCCGAGGGCGTGGAAACACAGGCCCAGCGCGACTGGGTCGTCGAGCATGGCTGCACCGAGCTGCAGGGTTACCTGATCCTCGCGCCGGTCGACGGCGCGGCCTTGACGACCTGGCTGGCCGCGCACCCGAGGGTCTGAGTGCGGGCCAACGGAACCGGTTCGCTCAGCGCGCTTTCTTCTGAGGACGGGTCCAGCCGGGAATGACCGTCTGGCGGCCGCGCGCGACGGCCAGCCGACCGGCCGGCACGTCCTGCGTGATGGTGGAGCCACCGCCGATCGTGGCGCCGTCCCCGATCACGACCGGGGCCACCAGCACGCAGTTGGAGCCGATGTGGACGTCGTCGCCCAGGATCGTGCGGTGCTTGTTGGCGCCGTCGTAGTTGGCGGTGATGCTGCCGGCGCCATAGTTCACGCGTGCGCCGACAGTTGCGTCACCGACATAGGCCAGGTGGTTGGCCTTCGCGCCGGCCGCCAGCGTCGAGTTCTTCACCTCGACGAAGTTGCCGATGTGCACGCCAGCGCCGAGTTCGGCACCCGGGCGCAGGCGCGCGAACGGACCGACGAGTGCCGCGTTGCCGACATGCGCCCCTTCGATGTGCGTGAACGGGTGGATCACTGCGCCGGCGTCGATCTGCGCATCACGAATCACACAATGGGCGCCGATGCGCGCACCGTCACCGATCGTGACCCGCCCCTCGAAGACACAGTTGACGTCGATCTCGACGTCGCTGCCACATTGCAGCTCACCGCGCTGGTCGAAGCGGGCCGGATCGGCCAATCGCACCCCGGCGTCCATCTGCAGCTCGGCCAGGGCACGCTGGTGGCGGCGTTCCAGTTCGGCCAACTGGAGCGGGCTGTTGACGCCGAGCACCTCGGTCTCGCTGGCGGGCTGGCGCGCCACGACGGGCACGCCTTCGGCTGCCGCCATGGCCACGATGTCGGTCAGGTAGTACTCGCGCTGCGCATTGTGGTTGGTCAGCGCCATCACCCAGCGCTTGAGCATGCCGGTCGGTGCCGCCATCACGCCGGTGTAGATCTCGCGCAGCGCGCGCTGGGATTCGGTCGCGTCCTTGTGCTCGACGATGCCGAGCACGGCTGCACCGTCCGTGCCGCGCAGGATCCGCCCGAGTCCGGTCGGGTCCTTCATCTCGACCGTGAGCAGGGCCAGGTGGCGGCCAGCGCAGGCCTGCACCAGCGCCGCCGCCGTCTCGGCCCGGATCAGCGGCACGTCGCCATTGAGGATCAGGGTCGTGCCGGCGTTGTCGTCGAGTTCCGGCACGGCCTGCTGAATCGCGTGTCCGGTCCCGAGCTGCGGCATCTGGCGCACACAGCGCGTGGCAGGCGCGGTGATCGTCGCCTCGACCTGCTCCGCACCATGACCCGTGATGACGATGGTGCGATCCGCGCCAAGCGCAGCGGCGCAGTCGAGGACATGGTGCAATAAGGCCTTGCCGCCGACCCGGTGCAGCACCTTGGGCAGCGCCGACTTCATGCGGGTGCCCTTGCCCGCCGCCATGATCACGACATTCAGAGCCATGTGCGCATCTCGATTCAAAACCCTGATTATCGGCTTGCTGGTGCTCGTGCTGTCGGGCTGCAGCGCGGTGCGCCTGGGCTACAACAACGGGACTTCGCTGGCGGCCTGGTGGCTCGACGATTACCTGGACCTCGACCGCAATCAGGACCAGCAGCTGCGCGTGGCGCTCGACGAGTGGTTCATCTGGCACCGCAGCTCGCAGCTTCCCGACTACGCCGACGCACTGCGAGAAATCGGCCGCCATTCATCCGAACCGGTCAGCGCCGCCCAGGTCTGCGCCTGGACCGATGCCTGGCGCAACCGGCTCGACAAGGCGGTCGAGCATGCGCTGCCGGCCGCGGCCCGCCTGCTGCCCGAGGTGGGCGCGGCGCAATGGGCGACCATGAGACGGCAGCTTGGCGACAAGAACGCCGAGTTGCGCGCGGCCTACCTCGCGCCCGACAAACGCGAGCGGGATGCCGCAGCGATGCGCCGTGCCACCGAACGTGCGGAGTCACTGTATGGCGAGCTGCGCGAACCGCAGCGCAAGCTCCTGGCCGCCGCGCGCGCCGATTCGCCGTTCGATCCGGCACGCTGGCTGGCCGAGCGGGAGAAGCGGCAGTCCGAATGGCTGGCGGGCCTGGTGGCACTGCAGTCCCCGGGCGTCACGCCAGCGCGACGCGTCGATGCCATGCGCGAGTTCTTCGCCCGAACGCAGGCCTCGCCCGACCCGCAGTACCGCGAGTACCAGCGTCGGGTCACGACCTTCAACTGCCAGCTGGCGGCGCAGTTGCACAACGCCGCGGACGCCGCCCAGCGCGAACACCTGCGCCAGCGCCTGGCCGCCTGGGAAGAGGACTTCCGCGCCCTCGCGAAGCAGGCCGCGGCGGCAAGTCAGTGAGCGCGCAAGCTCAGGGCAGTGGCACCACCACGCTGCGCGGATTGATCCCGGTGCGCGGGAAGTCGATCAGCGCCGCGCGGAACAGCGCATTGACCAGGCTGTCGCTGGCCTGGCCCGATCCCTCGTGCGCCGCGCGCGCCTCGTACAGCGGCTTGCCGGTCGCTGCGTCGCGGATCAACAGCGCGACTTCGCGCTCGTAGCGCGGGAAGTCGGCCTGCATGGCGATCGGCCAGCGCGGGCCGAGCCAGGGCCTGCGGGGGCCGACGACGGCGCCTCGCCACCAGATCGGATCGACCCAGGGGTCGACATCGGCGCGTGTCGAGCGGTAGGCGAGCTGAACGGTGACGTCGGCGACCTGCCCCGCTGGCGCGGCGCCGAATCCTGCCGCCTGCAGCGCTGGCGTCGCCGCCCGCTCCAGGCGCAGCATGAATTCGGGCTCGGTCTGCTGCGACGGCAGGCGCTCGAAAGCATAGCTGCCGGGGCTGCGCCCGGTCGGCCACTCGCCGAAAGTCGAGATGTCGCTGCGCAACGACGTGAACGCGGCGCAGCCCGACAACAGGAACGCCGCCGCCATCCCCCACCACCGTCTGGTCATGACTGGTCCTCTGGCGCCAGGCCTTGCACATGGATGACCGCCGAAGACGGCGGCCCGCAATCGTCGTCGTCGTCGAAGGCCTTGTCGCCGCTGGCGTCGGCGAGACCTGTCGCTTGGAGCGTCGTGAACGGGTAGAGGTTCCGGTCCATCAGGTGCGAGGGCAACACGTTGCCCATGGCGGTGAGCATGTTGTCGATGCGCCCAGGGTATTGTTTTTCCCATTCGCGAATCATCTTCTTCGTCTGGACGCGCTGCAGGCTGTCCTGGCTGCCGCACAGCGTGCACGGGATGATCGGGAACGCGCGGTGCTCGGCCCAGCGCGCGAGGTCGGTCTCGTCGACATAGGCCAGCGGGCGGATCACCATGTGGCGGCCGTCGTCGCTCATCAGCTTGGGCGGCATGCCCTTGAGGCGGCTGTTGAAGAACATGTTCATCAGCAGGGTCACGACCATGTCGTCGCGGTGGTGACCGAGCGCGATCTTGGTCGCACCGAGTTCGGCCGCGACGCGGTACAGGATGCCGCGGCGCAGACGCGAGCACAGGCTGCACATGGTCTTGCCTTCGGGGATCACGCGCTTGACGATGGAGTAGGTGTCCTGCGTCTCGATGTGGAAGGGCACGGCGCGGCTCTTCAGATACTCGGGCAGGATGTGGGCGGGAAATCCCGGCTGCTTCTGGTCGAGGTTGACGGCGACGAGCTCGAAGCGGATCGGGGCGCGCTCGCGCATGTCGATCAGGATGTCGAGCAATGCGTAGCTGTCCTTGCCGCCGGACAAGCAGACCATGACCTTGTCGCCCTCTTCGATCATGTTGAAGTCGGCAATGGCGCGCCCGACGAGCCGGTGCAGCCGCTTGCTCAGCTTGTTGGTCTCGTAGGCGGCCTTCTTCAGGGCCTCGTGATCGGTCAATGCATTCATCGGATCGGTTCCTTGATCCCGAACACTTCCACGCCGACCGCATCGCAATCGGGGTAGACGTCGGGTTTCTCCGTCGAGACGCGTGCGGCTCGCACGCGCGGGTGGTCGAGCATGGTCTTGAGCACGTCGTCGACCAGGGTTTCCTGCAGGTGCACATGGCCCTTGGCCACGCGCTGCGCGATGCTGCGCCGGATGAAATCGTAGTCGAGCACCTCGTCGAGCTTGTCGGCAGTCGGGGTCGACAGCGCCAGCGGCACGAACAGATCGACATTGATCAGAACCCGCTGCTCGCCCTTCTTCTCGAAGTCGTGCACGCCGATGTTGATCCACACCTCGTAGTTGCTCAGGAACAGGCGGCGGCAGTCCATCAGGCTCGGATGGGTCAACAGGGTGTGCATGTCAGGCGCCTTTCGAGAGGAAGAGCACGTCGCGCGGCTGCGCCTGCAGGTGCTGGCCGCCGTCGACCAGCAGCGTGGTGCCGGTGATCGCGGGCGAGTCGAGCAGGAAACGCACCGCACGCGCGATGTCCTCGGGCGTCGACGAACGCTCCAGCGCCGTGAGCCGGTGCGCGCGCTCGAACTCGTCCGTGTCCATCGTGCCGGACAGCAGGGTGATGCCCGGTGCCACGCCGCACACGCGGGTGCGCGGGGCCAGGGCCTGGGCGAGCAGGGTCGTGGCCGCTTCCAGCGCGGCCTTCGACAGCGTGTACGAAAAGTAGTCCGGATTCGGGTTCCAGAGCTTCTGGTCGAGCAGGTTGACCACCACGCCGCCACCGGCGGCATGCAGCGCACGCGCCAGGATCACTGCGGGGGCCGTGTTGGCGCGCCAGTGCCGGTCCATTGCCGCATGGCTGAAGTCCTCCACGCTGTCGTACTCGAACAGGGAGGCGTTGTTGACCACCGCGCGCAGCCTGCCGAAATGGGCGAGCACGGCCGGCACCAGGTCCTGGCACTGGGTCTCGTCGGACAGATCGGCGCCAAAACCATGCGCCCGCGCGCCCAGCGCCTGCGCGTCGGCCACGGTTTGCGCGGCCTCCGCCGCCGAGTGACGGTAGTGCACCGCAAGGTCCCAGCCCTGGCCCGCCAGGTCGAGCGCAATCGCGCGACCGAGCCGCTTGGCGCTGCCGGTGACGAGGGCCACGGGACGATCGGACATGGTTTCTACAATCAGAGGCGATGAAGTTGGAACCCAGCAGTTTATCGACCCGGCTCCAGGCACGCGTGCAATCGGCCATCAGCGACGCGGGAGGCTGGCTGCCGTTCGACCGTTTCATGTCGATGGCGCTGTACGAACCAGGACTTGGCTACTACGCCCGCGACAGCCGTCAGTTCGGCCTGATGCCATCGTCCGGCAGTGATTTCGTGACCGCGCCGGAGCTGTCGCCGCTGTTCGGGCAGGTGCTGGCCAACCAGGTCCGGCAGGCCCTCGATGCCAGTGCGACCGACGAAGTCTGGGAGTTCGGCGCCGGATCGGGCGCCCTGGCAGTGCAGCTGCTCGAAACGCTCGGCGACAGGATCGAACGCTACCGGATCGTCGACCTGTCGGGCGCGCTGGCGGCCCGGCAGGCCGAGCGCCTGGCCCGCTTCGGCTCGAAGGTGCAGTGGGAGACGGCATTGCCGGAACACATCGACGGCGTCGTGGTCGGCAACGAGGTGCTCGACGCCATGCCGGTGCAACTGCTGCACTGGGACGGCCTGCTGTGGTCCGAGCGCGGGGTCGTCGCCGACGGCGAGGGGTTCGCGTGGGCCCACCGGCCGACGGCATTGCGCCCGCCGCTGGCCGGGCCCTACATGCCCGACACCGTGACCGAGGTGCACGCGCAGGCCGAAGCCTTCGTGCGCACCCTGGCCGCGCATTTGCGATGTGGTGCGGCGTTCTTCATCGACTACGGTTTTCCGGAGTCCGAGTACTACCACCCGCAACGCCAGGGCGGCACCTTGATGTGCCACCAGGCCCACCGGTCCGACCCCGACCCCTTGATCGATGTCGGCCGCAAGGACATCACGGCCCATGTCAACTTCAGCGCGATCGCGCTGGCGGCACAGGATGCCGGGCTGGACGTGCTCGGCTACACCTCGCAGGCGCGGTTCCTGCTCAACTGCGGCTTGATCGACGCGATGGCGCAGGTCGACCTGAAGGGCCGCGCCGCGGCCCAGATGCTGATCAACGAACACGAGATGGGCGAGCTGTTCAAGGTGATCGGCGTGGCCAGGGATGTGGATTTCGATGCGCTCGGATTCTCCGAGGGTGATCGAAGCCACCGGCTGTAGCACCCGCGGTCACGACCATGCGCTGGCTGCTCGTGTTCCTGCTCGCGTTCCTGGTCTTCAACGGCCTGCACGGATGGCTGCGGCGCATCGGCCTGGGTCGATTGCCGGGCGACTTCAGGCTTCGCCTGGGTCGGCGCGAGCTGTACGTGCCGCTCGGCAGCAGTCTGGTGCTCAGCTTCCTGGCGATGCTGATCGGCTACCTGGTCTGACTCGCACCAGCCCTAGCTCGTTATCTCCCAGCGGCGCTCGCACTGACGGCAGCAGACCGTCACGAGCTCACCGGCCCGGTCTGCGCTGACCAGCTGGAAACGGGCATAGGTCCCGCAGCCCGGGCAGTCGGCCTGGTGTGCCGTGGCCTCGGCATGCGACAACAGATAGAGGTAGCGCCGCAGCGCCCACAGCCCGACGCCGGCGCAGAGCAGCAGGCTCAGGACGTCGAACAGCTGATCGCGGTCGGCGCGCAGCGGCCCCGCCGATTCCAGTGCGGCCAGCACGCCGACCGTGCACAGGATGGTCAGCGCCAGAAAGGCATGGCTGCGCATCAGTTCGCGCTCGTACCACTTGCGAAAACCGTGGCGGCGGATTCCATCGGCCAGCGTCATGCGCGCATGGTGGCACAAGGCGCGCGCGATGCCCAGTGGCAAGCGCTCGGACTCAGGCCGGGTGCGTCGTGGCGGGGTCGAGCGCCACCTGCACGGCGGCCACACGCGCCGCCCGCACCGCTTCGCCGATCGCCGGCCCGCTCAGGCCGGCGTCCTGCGCCGCGCTCGCGGCCGCTGCGGCGTCGGCCGCGAGCGCGGCCTCGAGCGCCTTCATCAGCCGCGCGCGGGCGGGGTAGGGCTCGTGGGCGCGGCCAGCGCGTCCGCGCGCGTCGCACTCGCAGGCCAGCAGCGCGTCGGCGAAGCGCTGTGGCCGGCGCAAGGCATCGCATCGATCGAGCAGGCGGACCACGGCGTCGGCGCCCAGGTCGGCACTGCGGTGCACGTTGCCATGTTCGCGTGCCACCACGTCGCCCAGCTCACGGCAGTCGACCGGAACGCGCAGGCGAGCGGCAATCGTCCTGGCCAGCTTGGCGCTGCGCGCCTCATGGCCGATGTGGCGCGGCCAGGCGGAGCGGGGCGTCGTGCCCTTGCCGAGGTCGTGCACCAGGCAGGCCCAGCGCACCGGCAAGGACGCCGCCAGGAGGGCGCTCTGATCGAGGACCATCATCAGGTGCAGTCCGGTGTCGACTTCGGGGTGGTGTTCGGGTGGCTGCGCAACCCCCCACAGCCGATCGACCTCGGGCAGCAGGCGCGCCAACGCGCCGCATTCGCGCAGCAGCTCGAACATGCGGCTCGGCCGGGATGTCATCAAGCCACGCGAGAGCTCCTGCCAGACGCGCTCGGGCACCAGATGGTCGACCTCGCCGGCGTCGACGATGCCGGCCAGCAGATCGCGTGTCTGCGCCGCGACCGTGAATCCGTCGAGGCCGGCGTACAGGCGTGCCACGCGCAGCAGGCGCACCGGGTCCTCGACGAAGGCGTCCGACACATGGCGCAGCACGCGCTGCTCGATGTCACGGCGCCCACCGAAGGGGTCGATCAGCACGCCGTCCTCGGCGCGCGCGATCGCGTTGATCGTCAGGTCCCGGCGTGCGAGGTCCTGCTCGAGCGTGACGTCCGGCGCGGCGTGGAAGTCGAAGCCGCGATAGCCTGGCCCTGACTTGCGCTCGGTCCGCGCCAGTGCGTACTCTTCCTGGGTCTCGGGGTGCAGGAACACCGGGAAGTCACGCCCGACCGGCCGAAAGCCGGCGTCGAGCATCTGCTGCGGCGTGGCGCCGACCACGACCCAGTCCCGATCCGTGATCGGTCGGCCGAGCAAGGCGTCGCGCACCGCACCGCCGACCTCGTAGATCTTCATCGTCGCGTCAACGCGCCGTGCGGTACGGCTCGTCCTCGGCGAGGAAGTCCTGTTCGGCCAGCGCGTCATCCATCCACTGGCGCACGGCCGGCACGGCGCAGACTCGGCTGATATAGGCCTGCGTCGTGTCGGACACCGGCAAGGCGTAAGCGCGCAGCCGCATGCACACCGGCGCGTACATGGCATCGACCGCGCCGAAGCGGCCAAACAGCATCGGCCCCGCGCTGTCGGCCAATGCCTCGGCCCACATCGCCTCGATGCGAGCGACGTCCTTGCGCACCTGGGCCTGTTCGGCCCAGATCCGTGCCCCGGCCTCGGACAGGCCGGCCTCGATGTTCATCGGGCAATGCTGACGCAGCGCGCCGAAGCCGGCATGCATCTCGGCGCACAGGCTGCGCGCACGCGCGCGCGGCGTCGTCGCCTGCGGCCAGATGCCCAGGCCGGGGAAGAGATCGTTCAGCGTCTCGGTGATGGCCAGACTGTCCCACACCGCCGCGCCGTCCTCGAGCACCAGGATCGGGACGCGCCCGGCCGGGCTGTAGCGCGCGACGGCCTGGCGAAACGGGGAGTCGTCGGCGAAGTCGAAGCGCAGCTTGACCTCGTCGAAGGGGATGTCCATGGCGCGCATCAGCACCCAGGGCCGCATCGACCAGGACGAGTAGTTCTTGTTGCCGATCACCAGTTGCAGCGCCATCGTGAAGTTCCCTGTCAGTGGGCCTGGGCCCGCCATTGATCGAGGCGCCCGCACCCGCGCACCGGTGCCAGATAGCCGGGGCCGACGGCGCCGAGCGCCGTCGGCTGAATGCCCAGCGCGTCCAGCGTGGGCAGGCTGCCGCTGGCGACACTGGGCCGCTTCATCGAATCGAGATTGTCGGTCGACATCAGTGGCTCGCCGGGCATCAGGGCCATCAGCGCAGCCTGGACGCGGCCGACGAAGCCGGGCAGCGCAAGCACCGGCCGCTCATGCCCGGCCCAGCGGCCAGCCAGACGCACCAGATCGGCCAGGCTGTAGACCTGCGGCCCGACGGCCTCATAGGTCTGGCCGACGCTGGGCAGGTGGTCGAGTGCGCGAACGATGGCGGCGGCCACGTCGTCCACCCACACCGGCTGGAACAGCGCGTGCGCGCCGGCCAGCGGGACCACCGGCAGCACCGACTGCATCGATGCAAACAGGTTCAGGAAGCGGTCATCGGCCCCGAAGATGACCGACGGGCGCAGCACGGTCAGGTCGAGCCCGGCGTCACGCAGTGCCGCTTCGCCAGCGGTCTTGCTGCGCAGATAGTTCGACGGCGCAACGTCGCCGACGCCGAGCGCGCTGACATGCACCAGCCGGCGCACGCCGGCGGCCCGGCAGGCGGCGGCCAGCTTGCGCGGCAGTTGCACGTGCACGCGGTCGAAGGCCTCGGCGCTGCCGTGCAGGATGGCCACCAGGTGGATCACCGCGTCACAGCCGGCGACCAGGCGCTGCAGCTGCGATTCGTCGTGCACATCGGCGCCTTGCAGCACCACGGTGGGCAGCGGCAGCAGGTCGCTGCCATGTGGCCGGCGCCTTGTGGGCACGACGATGCGGCCATCGCTGCGCCGGCGCACCAGGCGCTCGCAGACCGCGCGGCCGACGAAGCCCGTGCCGCCGAGCACGAGGATGTTCTTCACGGCCGATCCGCTCATGGCAGATCGCGGTTGTCGTCGGGCGCCCCGGTCGGCTTGGGCCCGATGGCGGGACCGAGGCGGGCCTTGAGCGAGCCCACCTGCCCGGTGATCAGGGCCGAGTAGTAGGTGGCGTTGGACAGCACCTTCTTGACGTAGTCGCGGGTCTCGTTGAAAGGGATGTTCTCGGCCCAGGCCGCGGCCTCGACCGTCGCCCCTTCGCGCCAGCGCCGCGGGCGCCCGGGGCCGGCGTTGTAGGCTGCCGCGGCCAGGGCCTGCGAGCCCTGGAAATCGTCGAGCGCGAGCTTCAGGTAGCTCGTGCCGAGCTTCAGGTTGACGTCGCGGTCGGTGATCATCGACTGGGTGAAGGGCAGCCCGATCTTCCTGGCCGTCCAGCGCGCCGTCGCGGGCATCAGTTGCATCAGACCGCTGGCGCCGACATGCGAACGCGCGTCCATGATGAAGCGCGACTCCTGGCGGATCAGGCCGTAGACATAGGCCGGGTCGAGGCCGATGTCGTTCGCCTGGGCCACCACATCCTTGCGAAACGGCATCGGGAAGCGCTGGGTCATGTCGACCTCGGCCCGGGTGCGGTCGCTCGTGTTGATGCAGCGATCCCAGACCTCGCGCTCGCAGGCCCATTGGGCGGCCGCGAGCAGTTGCCGGTCGCTGACCAGGTCGCGCAGCGTGAAATTCCACTCGCGCACGGCCTCGCTGCGCAGGCCGAGCGCGAACATCTGCAGCGAACGCTGGAAACCCGGGGTCTGGCGCACGCCCTGACGTTCGGCGTCGGTCAGCGGCTCGGGCACGGGTGGCAGTGCGATCTTGCGCCCGAGGTCCTCGGTGGCGAGCTTGCCGTAGAAGTCCATGCGCGCCGTGATCGACTCCAGCGCGGCATTTGCGCCAGCCCGCTCGCCGTCGCCCTCGGTGCCGGCCGGCGCCAGCGCCGAACGCGCGCGTGCTCGCCAGTAGACCCAGGCCGGATCGTCCTGGTCGGCCACGCTCATGGCGTCGACGGCCTGGCGCACCAGGGTCCAGCGTTGTTCGGCCGGCAGCGGTGAGCGCAGCGACGAACGAACGGCCCAGGCCAGGGTGTCGCCCGGCCAGGCCGAGGCGTCGGCGGCGGCCGGCAGCAGGGCCCAGGCGCGCTGGTAGAACTCGGCGGCTTGCGGCAACAGGCGCAAAGCCGCCTGGCGCCCGGTCCCGGCCCAGGCCCAGGCCGCGAACGGTTTGGGCAGCCGGCGCTGCCAGGTCTGGAGCTGGGTGGCGGCTGCTTCCGGGTCGTTCGCGGCCATGCGCAACAGCGCCAGCAGCGCCAGTTCGGCTGGCGTGCCCGCAGCGCCGCTGGCCTGCCTGGCCAGGAAACGCGCCGGGTTGTCGATCAACTGGGCGACCGACTTCTCGGCCTCGGCGTTGAGCACTGCGGCGGCGGCACGTGCAGCGCCATGGCGGCCGGCTTCGAGCGCCGAGCGGACCTTCAGCCAGATGTCGGCTGGCGCCAGCCGGCCGGCGCCGGCGAGCGTCGTCGCCAGCAACTGGCAACCGTCGTCCTTGTCGCGCTGGTCGAGCCAGGCGGCGAGTGCTTCGCGGCGCACGTTCTCGCCATCGAGGTAACGCGTGAGCAAGGCGTAGCAGGTCACCTCGCGGTCGTCGTTCATCCGAAAGCGCGGGAACTCGCGCCTGAGGTTGTCCCAGTCGCGCCGTTTGCCGAGTTCGAGCAGCCAGTCGTTGCGCAGGCGATCCTCGACGTAGGTGGCGGGCCACCGTGCATAGAACGCGTCGAGGTCGCTCTGGCGCATCTCGGCCAGGCGGTTCGTGAGATCCCAGTAGTCGACCCATTGCGCCAGCGCATGGCGCTCGAGCGTCGTGATGTCGCGCAGCATCAGCAGGCGCGACTTGTCACCGCGGCGCAAGGCCTCGCGGGCCTGCACGATGGCGTCGTCGCCGGTCTGCGCGGGGGCCGGCATCGCCCAGGCCAGGGTCAGAGCGGCCAGGGCAGCAAGCAGGGTCGATCGCAGGCAGGACGTCAGGGTCATTCGGTGAATCTACCCGAGACCCAATGCGCTGTCGCGCGCCCGGCGACAATGCACGCTGACCCGTCCCCGATGTGTGGTGACCCGATGACCCAGAGCTTGCCCCTGTCGCTCGAACCGTCCCAGGACAAGAAGGCGCTGCGCCGCGAATTGCAGGCCGAGCGCCAGGCGCTGCACGACCGCCACCAGCGCTCGGTCCATCTGCAGGAGGTGTTGCGCGTGTGGCTGGTGTCCAGGCCGGAGCAGAGCATCGGCGCCTACTGGCCGATCAAGGGTGAATTCGATGCGCTGCCGGCCCTGTTCCGCTGGAGCGAGGCCGACCCGGAACGGCGCATCGGCCTGCCGGTGGTCAACCGCGAGACGAAGCAGTTGCGCTTTCACGTCTGGTACCCCGGCTGTGCGATGGAAGAGGATGCCTACGGCATTCCCAAGCCCAAGGACACCGAGGCCTTCGAGCCGGCGCTGCTGCTCGTGCCCTGCGTCGGTTATGGCCCCGGGGGCTTGCGCCTCGGTTATGGCGGCGGCTTCTACGACCGCACGCTGGCTGCACTCTCGCCACGCCCCTTCACGGCCGGTCTGGGCTATGGGCACGGCTTCATCCCCTGGCTGAAGGCCGAGCCACACGACGTGCCGCTCGACGCAGTCCTCAACGAGGATGGGGTTCAGTGGGCGGCTCGGGGTCGTTGACCGGGGCCGGTCCGGCCGCGCCCAGGCACACCGTGAAGCAGGTCCCGACGCCCGCCTCGCTGGCGACGGTGATCGTGCCGCCCATCGCCTCGACGAGTTGCCTGCACAAGGCCAGGCCGAGTCCTGTGCCCGGCACCTTGCCATGGGCAGCGCCGAGCCGGTCGAAGGGCTGGAACACGCGTGCGAGGAATTCGGGACCGATGCCCTGCCCGGTGTCGGCGATGCTGAAGACCACCTGCTCGCCCTGAGTCCGCGCGTCGAAGGTGATGCGGCCGTCCTCTTGGTTGTACTTGACGGCGTTGGACAGCAGATTGTTCAGCACCTGACGCAGCCGCTTCGGGTCGGCGCGCACGGCCAGCGCGGGGTCGACCGTCACTTCGCCGAGCGTGATGCGCGCCGCGGCGGCCTGCGCGGCCAGCAGCGCCCAGCTGTGCTGGAAGGCCTCGAGCAGGTTCGTCGGCACGATGTCGAGCGTGAACTGCATGCTCTGACCATGCGTCAGGTCGAGCACGTCGTCGACCAGCCCGAGCAGCAGGCGGCCGCTCTGCAGCACATGGTGCGACCACTCGTGCTGCGCCGAGCCGGGCACGGTGTCGAGGTCGAGCAGCTGGGCAAAACCCAGGATCGCGTTCAACGGCGTGCGCAACTCGTGGCTGATGCGTGACATCAGCTCCGACTTGGCCCGGTCGGCGGCCTCGGCGCGGTCGCGCTGCTGGCGCAGCGCGTCGGCCTCGCGGCGTTCGGTGATGTCGGTGTGGGTTCCGATCATGCGCAGCGCACGGCCCTGCGGGTCCCGCTCGACCACCACGCCCCGGCTCTGGACCCAGAGCCAGCCGCCGTCACGCTGGCGGATGCGGTGCTCGTGCACATAGGTGGGCGTCGAGCCGTCGATGTGCGCCTGGCGCGTCGCCAGCATGTCGGGGAGATCGTCCGGGTGGATCACGCCTCCGGGCTCGCACAGGCCCTCGCAGGGCGAACCGACCGGTGTGTCGTAGCCGCCGCTCAGCGGGCCCGTCATCACGCAATCGTCGCGCGACAGGTCCCAATCCCACACCCCATCGCCGAGGCAGTCGAGCGCGGCTTTCCAGCGTCGATCGCTGTCCAGCAGCGCCTGCTCGACATCGCGCGCGGCGCTGATGTCGATGACCACGCCGTGCAGCACGGCGTCCGCGTCGTCGCGGCGGGCGATCGTCGAGGTCAGGCGTACCCACTTCGACGAGCCCGGCTGCGGGCAGATGCGGAACTCGACACTGGTGGGCCGCCCGCTCGCCACATGGTCGCGGAACACGGCCTGCACCCGTTCCTCGTCCTGCGGATCGCGCAGCGCGCCGAGCAGGCCGGGGTCGGCGAGCACCGCTTCGGGCTCGACTCCGTACAGCGTGCGCACGCCGTCGCTGACGAACTCGTAGTACTGGCGAAGGGCCGCCGTCACCCGCATCCGGTAGACCACGCCGGGCACGCCGGTCGTGACGTTGCGCAGCAGCGCCTCGCTGTGCTCGAGCGCCTCGTAGGCGTGCACGCGTTGCGTCACCTCCTCGACCGTGCCTTCGTAGAACAGCACCTGGCCCTGCGCATCGCGGATGACGTACGAGTTCTCGCTGATCCACATGCGCTCGCGGGTCTTCTGGTGGTAGATCTCCGACACCAGCGCGCGCGCCGAGCCCTCGCGATCGAGCTGGTCCAGGATCTCGCGACGTCGTTCAGGTCGCACGAACCAGTCGACTGCGAGGTCCGAAACATGGGCGACCAGTTCGGCTTCGGTGTCGAACCCGTGCATGCGCGCGAGCGCGGTGTTGACGCGCACGAAGCGGCCGTTGGGCAGGGATCTGAAGGCGCCAACCGGAAGACCCTCGAAGAGGGTCGACCAGTCGTCCTCAAGGAGCGGCCGCGAGCGCGGGCTATCGGGTATCGGATTCATCGGGTCGGGGGAACGACCCCATGGTACGCCGGGGTTCGGCGCTCAGGCGCCCAGACGGCGGCAGACCTCCAGCGACAGCGCCGACTGGTTCAGCGTGTAGAAGTGGATGCCAGGCGCGCCGCCCGCGACCAGTCGTTCGCACAGGCGTGCGATCACGTCCAGGCCGAAGGCACGGATCGACGCCGTGTCGTCCATGAATCCTTCCATCTTCAGCGCCACCCAGCGCGGGATCTGGATGCCGTCGCGGGCCGCGAACTGCGCGATCTTGGCGTAGTTGTGGATCGGCATGATGCCCGGCACGATCGGCGCGTCGACGCCACGCGCGCGTGCTTCGTCGACGAAGTGGAAGTAGGCGTCCGGGTTGAAGAAGAACTGCGTGATCGCAGCGCTCGCGCCGGCCCTCATCTTGGCCGCGAAGTGGTCGAGGTCGAGCTTGGCGTAACGCTGTTGCGGGTGGTACTCGGGATAGGCAGCGACTTCGATGTGCCAGTCCGGCCCCTGGGTCTCGCGCACGAACTGCACCAGTTCGGCCGCATAGCGGAACTCGCCCGCGACCGCGGTGCCGCTCGGCAGGTCGCCGCGCAAGGCGACCAGGCGGCGGATGCCCTGGGCACGGTAGGTGGCGAGGATCTCCTTGATGCCTTCGCGCGTCGAGCCGACGCAGGACAGGTGCGGTGCGGCCTCGAAGCCGGCCGCCGCGATCTGCTGCACCGTCGCCAGCGTCTTGTCGCGTGTGGCGCCGCCGGCGCCGTAGGTGACGCTGAAGAACTCGGGCTTCACCGCGGCCAGCTCGGCCACCACCGTCTTGAGCTTCTCCGCTCCCGACCGGCGTGTTCGGCGGGAAGAACTCGAACGAGATCGGAATCATGGCCGGATCAGTAGCGGTACGAATCAGGCTTGTACGGGCCCTGCTTGGGCACGCCGATGTAGGCGGCCTGCTCGTCACTGAGTTCACTCAGCATCGCGCCGACCTTCGTCAGGTGCAGGCGTGCGACCTTCTCGTCCAGGTGCTTGGGCAGCACGTAGACCTTGCCCTGCTCGTAGTAATCCTGGTGCGTGAAGAGTTCGATCTGCGCGATCGTCTGGTTCGCGAACGAGCTGCTCATCACGAAACTCGGGTGGCCGGTGGCGCAGCCCAGGTTCACCAGGCGTCCCTTGGCGAGCAGGATGATGCGCTTGCCGTCGGGAAAGATCACATGGTCGACCTGCGGCTTGATCTCGTCCCACTCGCAGTTCTCGATCCCCGCAACGTCGATCTCGTTGTCGAAGTGGCCGATGTTGCAGACGATGGCCTGGTCCTTCATGGCCTCCATGTGCTCACGCCGGATGACGTCCTTGTTGCCGGTGGCGCTGACGAAGATGTCGGCCTTGTCGGCGGCGTACTCCATCGTCACGACCTTGAAGCCTTCCATCGCGGCCTGCAACGCATTGATCGGGTCGATCTCGGTCACCCAGACCTGGGCCGACAGCGCGCGCAGCGCCTGCGCACAGCCCTTGCCGACGTCGCCGTAGCCGGCCACGCAGGCGACCTTGCCGGCGATCATCACGTCGGTGGCGCGCTTGATCGAGTCCACGAGGCTTTCGCGGCAGCCGTACAGGTTGTCGAACTTGCTCTTCGTGACCGAGTCGTTGACGTTGATGGCGCGGAACAGCAGCGAACCCTTGGCCGCCATCTCCTTCAGGCGCAGCACGCCGGTCGTTGTCTCTTCGGTCACGCCGACGATCATCGCGCTCTTGCGGCTGTACCAGGTCGCGTCAGCAGCGAGCTTGGCCTTGATCGCGGCGTACAACTCGCGCTCCTCGGCGCTCTTCGGATTGGCCAGCACCGAGGCGTCCTTCTCGGCGCGTTTGCCCAGGTGCATCAGCAGCGTGGCGTCGCCACCGTCGTCGAGGATCATGTTCGGGCCTTCGGCTTCGCTGCCCTGGGGTCCGAATTCAAAGATGCGGTGCGTGAAGTCCCAGTATTCCTTCAGCGTCTCGCCCTTGTGCGCGAACACCGGCGTGCCCACGCCGTTCGCACCATTCGCGACGATGGCCGCGGCGGCGTGGTCCTGGGTCGAGTAGATGTTGCACGAGGCCCAGCGCACCTGTGCGCCCAGGGCCTGCAAGGTCTCGATCAGCACGGCGGTCTGGATCGTCATGTGCAGGCTGCCGGCGATGCGCGCGCCCTGGAGCGGCTGCGCCTTCGCGAACTCCTCGCGGATGGCCATCAGGCCGGGCATCTCCGTTTCGGCGATGCGGATTTCCTTGCGCCCGAAGTCGGCCTGCTTGAGGTCGGCGATGGCGTGGTCTTTGGCGGGGACGGGTTTGAGAACGGCGTTCATGGAAGGCTCCGGGGTCGGTTCAGGAACCCGCGCGATCGATGCATGCCTGGGAAGTGATCCACTCACCTCGCAGGACACATGTGTCGTGCAGGTGAGCGCAGTTGCAATGGAAGTCTCCGAGCCTGGGACACTGAAGGTGCCTTGCAACGCTCCTCGGAAGGCCGCCATTGTAGCGGTGGCGCGGGCTCAGGTCTCCATCGTGGTCGTGAATTCGTCGACCCTTCCAGCGACCAGCGAGGCACGGCCGACGAGCAGGTTGTCCACCGGCCCGACGGCGTCGAGCTTCTTCTTGGCATAGGGCAGGCGGTGCAGCACATAGCGCATCGCGTTCAGGCGCGCGCGCTTCTTGCAGTCGGACTTGATGACCGTCCAGGGCGCGTCCGAGGTGTCGCAGTGCAGGAACATGGCTTCCTTGGCGCGCGTGTACTCCTCCCACTTGTCGAGCGACGCGAGGTCGATCGGGCTCAGCTTCCACTGCTTGAGCGGGTGCGCGCGGCGCTCCTTGAAACGCCGGCGCTGCTCGGCCTGGCTGACCGAGAACCAGAACTTGAACAGGTGCACGCCGCTGCGCACCAGGTGGCGCTCGAACTCGGGCGCCTGGCGCAGGAACTCGTCGTACTCGGCCTGGGAGCAGAAACCCATCACGCGCTCGACCCCGGTGCGGTTGTACCAACTGCGGTCGAACATCACGATCTCGCCGCGCGTGGGCAGGTGCTCGATGTAGCGCTGGAAGTACCATTGCCCGCGCTCGACCTCGCTCGGTTTTTCCAGCGCCACCACACGGGCGCCGCGTGGGTTGAGGTGTTCCATGAAGCGCTTGATCGTGCCGCCCTTGCCGGCCGCGTCGCGCCCTTCGAAGAGGATCACCACCCGCTGCCCGGTCTCCTTGACCCAGGCCTGCAACTTCAGCAGCTCGACCTGCAGGCGGTACTTCTGGCGCTCGTAGCCCTTGCGCGACATCAGGTTCAGGTAGGGGTAGCCGCCCTCGCGCCAATGCGGGTTCAGCGCGTTGTCGGCGTGGCCGGCGTCCGGGTGTTTCGAGTCGTGCTCGAAGAGGGCGCGCTTGAGCGCCCTGACCTCGTCGGGCGATGCGCCTTCGACGAGTGACTGCAGCTGCGCCAGCGCCTCCTGCGCCGGCCCGACGCCGCCCTTGGCGTGGCTCTCGAGCAGATCGGTCAGGGCCATCGAGCGCACCGTGGTCTTGCGTGCGGTGGCGCGGCCCACGCGATCGCGCTCGACGCCGCGCGAGTCCAGCGCGGGAGGCACGTCGCCTGCGGACACCTTGCGCGGCGCCGCTCGCGTGCGTTTGGTGGCGGGGGTCTTGGAGCGTGCTCGGGCAGAATGCGGGGTCGCCATCGATCGGTGCCGTTCAGTGGTCAATGCGACATGATGAAAACAAAGCGACCCGCGCGAATTGATACGGGTCAACCCATGCAGGCCCGCCCGATGCCGTTGTCGGCGCTGCCATCAGGCGCGCTGGCCCAGGTGGCAGGCATCCTGACCGACATCGACGACACCCTCACGGCGCACGGCGCGCTCGACCCGGCCGCGGGCGAAGCGCTGGCGGCGCTGGCGTCGGCGGGCGTGCCGGTGGTGGCCATCACCGGGCGGCCGATGGGCTGGAGCCAGCCCTTCGCGATGGACTGGCCGGTGGCGGCCATCGTGGCCGAGAACGGCGCCGTGGCGCTGATGCGCGACGGCCAATGCCTGCGCACCGAATACGCCCAGGACGAACGCACGCGCGAGGCCAATGCGGCCAGGTTGCGCCGCGTCGCCGCGCGCGTCGTGGCCGAGGTGGCCGGCGCCACGCTGGCGCGCGACAGCCCCGGGCGCGTGACCGACATCGCGGTCGACCACAGCGAGTTCGCCCATCTGGACGAAGCGGCGATTGCGCGGGTCGTGCAATTGATGCAGTCCGAGGGCATGACGGCCACCGTCAGCTCGATCCACATCAACGGCTGGTTCGGCACGCCACGACAAGCTCAGCGGGGCGCGCTGGATCGTGCAGCGCCTGTACGGTCGCGACCTCGACGCGGAACATGGGCGCTGGGTCTATGTAGGCGATTCCACCAACGATCAGCGCATGTTCGGCCACTTCCCGCTCAGCGTTGGCGTGGCCAACCTGCTTGACTTCGCCGACCAGTTGCACACCTGGCCGGCCTACCTGACCGAAGGCGAACGCGGCGCCGGCTTTGCCGAGGTGGCGCGTGCCCTGCTGGCGGCACGCTGAGCGTGGTCGCGGCATGACGGCGTCGGCATGAAAGCGGTTGCGTCGCCGGCGATGCAGGCACTGGGCCTGGCGCTCGCTGCTGCAGTGTCCCTCGGGCTGGCGCGGTTCTCCTACGCGCTGCTGTTGCCACCGATGCGCGCCGACCTCGACTGGAGCTACCTGACAGCGGGCGCGATGAACACCGTCAACGCCGCGGGCTACCTGTTGGGGGCGCTGGCCATGCCGCGTGCAATGGCACGCTGGGACGTGCGCCATCTCGTGCTGGCCGGTGGCGCGGCCGCCGCGCTGCTGCTCATGTTGCATGGCGCTGTTCGCTCAGATGTGCTGCTGTACTTGCTGCGCTGTGCCACTGGCGTGGCGAGCGCGGCCAGCTTCGTCGGCGGCGGTGTGCTGGCCGCGCGCCTGGCGGGCCGCCCGGACGTGCGCGCCGGCCTCGTGCTCGGCATCTACTACGGTGGCACGGGTCTGGGCATCGTGGCTTCGGCGCTGCTCGTGCCAGCCTTCGATGGGGTCCAGGGCTGGCCAGCGGCCTGGGTCGCGCTCGGGGTGCTCGCTTTGCTGGCCACGTTGCTGACGCGGCAGGCCAGCGTCGGGCTGGACAGCGCGCCGACCGGCGGCGCTGCGCGCGGGCGTGCGCGGCTGGCGCCGCTGGCTTTCGGGCTGGCGGCGTATTCGATGTTCGGGCTCGGCTACATCGGCTACATGACCTTCATCGTGACCTTGCTGCGCGAACAGGGGCTCGGTGCGAGTGTCATCACGGCCTTCTACGTCCTGCTCGGGCTTGGCGTCGTCGGTTCGTCGTGGCTGTGGGCAGGTCTTCTGCAGCGGCATCGTGGTGGTCTGCCGCTGGTGGTGCTCAACGGCCTGCTCGCGTTGGCCACGCTGCTGCCGGTGTTGAGCCCGCATCCGCTGGCGGTGTTCGCGTCCGGTGCGCTGTTCGGCAGTGTGTTCCTGTCGCTGGTGGCATCGACCACGGCTCTGGTGCGCCACCAGTTGCCGCCCGCCGACTGGCCGGGCGGCATCGCCGTCTTCACGATCGTGTTCGCTGCCGGTCAGATCGTCGGGCCGAGCCTGGTCGGTGCGGTGGCCGACGGGGCCGGTGGCCTGGCGCGCGGACTGGCGATCAGCGCTGGCTTGCTGGCGCTCGGTTCGCTGCTCGCGCTGGGGCAGCGCCCACCAGCCCAAGGAAACGCCTGAAGCGCTCGATTTCCTCGTCCAGCGCGCGCCGGAAGGCCGGGTCACGGGGCGCCCGCCCGCTCACATAGCCAAGGTCGACCGCGAGCGCGCCATCACGCAACGCGAGATTGCCCCAGCCGATGACCTGGTCGCGCCACAGCAGCGGCAGCGCGTAGTAGCCGCGCACGCGTTGCGGCGCCGGGGTGTAGGCCTCGAAGCGGTAGGCCCAGCCCCAGAACGTCTCGAAGCGGCGCCGGTCCCAGACCACCGGATCGAAAGGGGCGAGCAAGCGGACCTCGTCCTGTCGCCTGGTGGCGGCGCGACGCCGGGTTCTCGCCCTCGGGCCAGAACCAGCGCTGGCCATCGACTTCGGCGCTCGGCAAGCGTGCGAGGGCGCGTGCCAGGGCGTCGCGCCGGCCGTCGGCCCATTGCGGGGCGCCGCCGCGCAGGTGCATCACGAGTTCGCTCAGCGAGCGGCGCGGCAGCGGGGCGTACTTGCGCACGATCACGTCGACCAGGGCGTCGAGTGCAGTCGCCGGATCCGCCGCCGGATGCGGTTCGCACGCCGCGTACAGGCGCACGCCGCCCTCGCGTCGCGCGATCCGCACCAGGCCCCGGTAGTGCATGCCGTCGAGCAGCTGGGTGCTCGCGTTGCTCGAGCCGCCGAACCAGTTGGTCGTCTTGCCATGCGCGAACTCGGCGTCGACCGTGCGCGGATGCACGACGCCGCGCTCGCGCACGAAGGCCAGCACCGCCTCGGCCTGACGCCAGCGCGCCTTCGTCCACGCGGTGCGCGGCGTGCGCGGGTGCATCAGGGCCTGGGTCGCGCGCGGCAGGAAGCCGTAGTTGACGAAGAAGTCCTCCTCGATCGCCAGGCGTGGATAGCGTCGTTCGAGATCACCGGCGCGGTAGTCCTTGACCCGATGCCGCAGCGTCAGGTCCTGCGCTCGCGCCGGGGCGCGGATCGGGTCGGCCTGCACGAAGCCCAGGCGGCGAACCGCCTGCGGCAGGCTGGTCGGGCGGAAGAGGCTGCGTGCGACGGCGAAGCGGCGCAACCCGTCGAGGGATATCGGCATCCCCGGATGATGCCTGGGCCCTTCGGCATCTGCGCCGCGAACGCGACCGACGTGGCGGCGACAATGGGCCATGCCCGCCGCCCCCGATCCTCTCGCCGGCCTGACCGTCCTCGAACGGGGCTGGCTGTCGTCGAACAACATCCTGATTCACGCGGCACCCGGCGAGCCTGGCGCGGTGCTGGTCGACACCAGCCACGTCAACCATGCGGCCCAGACCGTCGAGCTGGTGCGCCACGCGCTGGCCGGCGCGCCGCTCGCGCGCATCGTCAACACCCACCTGCACTCCGACCATTGCGGTGGCAATGCCGCGCTGCAGCGCGCCTTCGGCGCGCCGCTCAGCATCCCGCCCGGCCTGGCCGAGGCCGCGCGGCACTGGGACGAGGACGGGCTCGGGTTCAGCGACATGGGTCATCGCATCGAGCGCTTCACGGCCCAGGACGTGATCGAGCCGGGCGACATCCTGCGCGCCGGCGGGCGGGACTGGCAGGTGATCGCAGCACCCGGGCATGACCCGCATTCCGTGATCCTGTTCGACGCCGACGCCGGCGTGCTGATCTCGGCCGACGCCTTGTGGGAGCGTGGTTTCGGCGTCGTGTTCCCCGAGTTGCTCGGCGAGCCCGGTTTCGACGACGTGGGCGCCGTGCTCGACCTGATCGACGCGCTGCCGGTGCGGGTCGTGATTCCCGGCCACGGCGCACCCTTCGGTGACGTCAAGGCCGCGCTCGCACGGTCGAGGTCGCGCCTGGCCTCGTTCCAGGCCGAGCCGGCGCGCCACACCCGGCACGCCGTCAAGGTGCTGCTCAAGTACCACCTGATGGAGCAAGGGACCGTGCCGCACGACGAACTGCTGCGATGGGCCGCCGATGCGCCCTTGCTGGCCAGCGCGCGCGCGCGCCATGCGCGGCCGGACGATGCAGGCGTACACGAATGGCTCTCGGCCCTGGTCGACGAGCTGGTGGCGGGCGGTGCGCTGCGCCGCGCTGGTGACCTGATGCACGACGCCTGAACCGCGGGGCAATGGCCAGCGCGGCGCCAACGTGGATTCCAGTACCAGGGGCAGCCAGACGGTCCTGGCCGGGCAGGCGATGGACGATCTGGCATCGGCTGCCATCCTTGCCCGGAAACACCCGCACGGCGCAGCGGGATCTTCAAGGTGACCAGAGGATGGCTTCCGGGCTCGCGCCATGGGCCGACGCCAGGGCGCCGCCGGCGATCAGCGCAGCAGTGTCATGCCCAGCCGCTTCGCGGCCTTGGCGTCGAAGGTCATTACTGGCGCGCCGCGCTGCGCGGCCAGCGCGACGATGAGGCAATCATGCAGGTCGACGTCGCCGTCTCGGTAGCGCTGCACCGCCTGGCGCACCGCGCCGGCGTCCTGCACTTCGAGGGCGGCGGTATCGAGCAGGTCCACCAGGATGTCGGCGACCTGCACCGGCGCCGCGCCGTAGCGGCTCTCCATCATCGCACACGGTTTCCAGCAAGGTCACCAGGCTCACGAAACCGCGCGCCGCAGGGGTCAGCGTGCCTTCGATGAAGCGGGTCGCGATGGCAGACTGGCGCTTGTCGTCTTGCGCGAGGTAGCGCACGAGCACGTTCGTGTCGAGCGCCTGCATGGTCAAGGGTGCGCGATGCGGCGCCGCCGCTCGGCCACCGCCTCGTTCATGTCCTCGACCGATACCGGCGCGGGCGGCGCCGGCAGGCGGCCCTTCAGCCGGCGCACGTCGCCGGCCGCGGGCAGCAGGTGCACGCCGTCGGGATCGACGACGAAGCGCAGCGTCGAGCCTTGCGTCAGGCCGAGCCGTCGACGCACGTCGGAGGGGATCACGACCTGTCCCTTGCTGGAGACGGTAGCGGTCAGCTCGAGAGGCTTGGTAATCATGGTAAGGCATTGTGCCTTACCAGGCGCGAGAGGGCCAGGGCCAAGCTTGCCGGTGGATCGTGCTTGCGCGCGCGGCGGGCCTACAGCCCGGCCGCAGCCTTCAGGGCTGCGGCTTTGTCCGTACTTTGGTCCGCGCTCACATCGCTTTGCGATATGAACGCAGCCCGCGCAACGACAAACCGCGCTTTGCGCGGCGGCCTTACAGGCCGGCGGCCGCGCGAAGCGCCGCCGCTTTGTCGGTGCGCTCCCACGTGAACTCGGGTTCTTCGCGGCCGAAGTGGCCGTAGGCGGCGGTCTTCTCGTAGATCGGGCGCAGCAGGTCGAGCATCTGCACGATGCCCTTGGGGCGCAGGTCGAAGTGTTCGCGCACGAGCCTGGCGATCTGATCGTCGGGGATCTTGCCGGTGCCTTCGGTGTAGACGGTGATGTTCATCGGCCGCGCGACACCGATCGCGTAGGCGACCTGGATCTGGCACTGGCGCGCGAGACCGGCGGCGACGATGTTCTTGGCCACGTAGCGGCAGGCATAGGCGGCCGAGCGGTCGACCTTGCTCGGGTCCTTGCCGCTGAACGCGCCGCCGCCATGCGGGCAGGCGCCGCCATAGGTGTCGACGATGATCTTGCGCCCCGTGAGGCCGCAGTCGCCCTGCGGGCCACCGATGACGAAGCGCCCGGTCGGGTTGATCAGGTACTCGGTCTCCTTGAGCCACTCGTTGGGCAGCACCGGCTTGATGATCTGCTCGATCACCGCTTCGATGAACGAGGCCTTCATCTTGGTCGGCGTCTCGCTCTGGTCCGGGTGGTGCTGGGTCGACAGCACGACGGTCGCGATGCTGTGCGGCTTGCCGTCGACGTAGCGCATCGTGACCTGGCTCTTGGCGTCCGGGCGCAGGAAGGGCAGGCGGCCGTCCTTGCGCAGCTGGGCCTGGCGCTCGACCAGGCGGTGCGCGTAGTAGATCGGCGCGGGCATCAGCTCCGGAGTCTCGTCGCAGGCATAGCCGAACATCAGGCCCTGGTCGCCGGCGCCGGTGTTCAGCTGGTCGTCGCTGGCGTGGTCGACCCCTTGGGCGATGTCGTTGCTCTGCTTGTCGTAGGCGACGAGCACCGCGCAGCCCTTGTAGTCGATGCCGTATTCGGTGTTGTCGTAGCCGATGCGCTTGATCGTGTCGCGCGCGACCTGGATGTAGTCGACGACCGCATTGGTCGTGATCTCGCCTGCCAGCACGACGAGGCCGGTGTTGGTCAGCGTCTCGGCTGCGACCCGGCTCAGCGGGTCTTGTTTGAAGGTCGCGTCGAGGATCGCGTCCGAGATCTGGTCGGCCACCTTGTCCGGGTGACCTTCGGAGACGGATTCGGAGGTGAAAAGGAAGTCGTTCGCCACTTGCATAAACTCCAGTTGATGATTCCCTACGTCGCCGGCCTGGGAGGATCTTCTGGAATGCGGCGAACGCTTTAGCGGTTTTGATTTCTGTCGCCCCGCAAGTTGTCCTTTAACTCGGCGACCACACGATTATAAGAAGCATGATGTTCCTGTTGCGCTGGCTGTCCCGGCGCCCCCTGTGGTTTCTGCACGCTCTGGGCGGCTGGCTCGGCTGGCTGACCTGGGCGCTGTCGCCCACCTACCGTGCGCGTTTGCGGCACAACGCCGATCTGGCGGGCCTCGACGCGGCGGTCCGGCGCGCGGCCATCGGTCAGGCCGGCCGCCTGACGGCCGAATTGCCTCGCCTGTGGCTGCGCCCGCGCGAGCGGCCGATCGCCGACCCGGTGCGCTGGGAGGGCGACGCCTGGCTGACCGGGTTGCTCGAGCAGTCCACCGGAGTCGTGCTGCTCACGCCCCACCTGGGCAGTTTCGAGGTCGCTGGCCAGGCCTACGCCGAGCGCTTCGGCGCCCGCTGGCCGATGACGGTGCTCTACCGCCCGGCCCGCAAGGCCTGGCTGCGTGATCTGGAGGAGACTGCCCGCGCGCGCCCCGCGATGGTCGTGGCGCCGGCCACGGTGGCCGGCGTGCGCCAGCTGATGCGCGCGCTCAAGCGTGGCGAGACGCTGGGCATGCTGCCCGACCAGGTGCCGCCCGCAGGGCATGGGCGTGTGGGCGCCGTTCTTCGGCCAACCGGCCTACACGATGACGCTCGCGGCCCGCCTGGCCCGGCAGACCGGCGCCGCGCTGGCCGTGCTGTGGTGTGAACGGCTGGCTGGCGGGGCAGGCTATGTCGTGCGTGCACAGCCGCTGGCGCACCCGGTGCCGCCGATGGCGGACGAGGTCGCCGCTGCAACCGCGATCAACGCCTCGATGCAGGCCGTGATCGCGCAATGCCCCGAGCAATACCTGTGGGGCTACCACCGCTACAAGGTGCCACGCCCGGGGGCCCAGCCATGACGGGGCTGCTGGCGCGCGCGCTGCTGGCCCTGCTGTGGACGCTGCACTGGTTGCCTTTGCCGGTGCTGGCTGCGCTCGGACGGCTGCTCGGCCGGGTGCTGTACCGCTTCGGGCGCAGCCGCCGCAACGTGGCCCGACGCAATCTCGAGCTGTGCATGCCAGCCCTGAGCCCGGCGGCGCGCGACGCATTGCTGCGCGAGCACTTCGAGTGGCTGGGGCGCAGCCTGCTCGAACGTGGCCTGCTCTGGTACGCCAGTCCGGCGCGGCTGCGCCGCCTGATCCAGGTCGAGGGCGAGGTCGACCTGGCCGAACGCAGCGACCGGCCGGTGATGTGGCTGGTCCCGCACTTCATGGCGCTGGACGTGGCCGGCGCCGCAGTGCAGTTGTTCCAGTCTCGCCGCGCCGGATCGATCTACCAGGCCCAGAGCAACCCGGTCTTCGACAACGCGATGCGGCGCGGCCGCCTGCGCTTCGGGCGCGCACGGATCTTCGCGCGTCACGGCGAAGGGGTCCTGCCGCTGGTGCGTGCGATCCGACGCGACGGTGTGGCCTTCTTCAACCTGCCTGACATGGACTTCGGCGCCAACGACGCGGCCTTCGTCCCGTTCTTCGGCGTGCCGGCGGCGACCCTGCTGGCGCCGTCCCGCATGGCACGCTCGCTGAACATGCGCGTGCAGCCGGTGGTGGCCGAAATGCTGCCCGGCGGCCAAGGCTACCTGGTGCGCTTCCTGCCGCCCTGGGACGACTGGCCGACCGAGGACCCGGTGGCCGACATGGCGCGCATGAACGCCTGGATCGCGGGCGAGATCACTCGCCTGCCGGCGCAGTACCTGTGGGTCCACCGCCGCTTCAAGACACGCCCACCGGGCGATGAGGACCTGTACACGCAGGGACAGCGCGACGGCGCAGCGGCGTGAAGGCGGCCGCGGCCGCCGGCCGTGGCCATAATGCCCGCCATGCGGCAGCGTTTCACCAAGATGCAGGGCGCGGGCAACGACTTCGTCGTGCTCGACGGCATCGGTGCGCCGGTCGATCTGACTCGCGCGCAGCTCAAGCGGCTGGGCGACCGCAGGTTCGGCGTCGGCGCCGACCAGATCCTGCTCGTCGAGCGCCCGACTGCGCCCGGGGTCGACTTCGGCTACCGGATCTTCAACGGTGCGAGCGGCGAGGAGGTCGAGCATTGTGGCAATGGCGCGCGCTGTTTCCTGCGCTACGTGCGTGAGCGCGGCCTGACCGACAAGGACAGGGTGCGCGTGCAGACGGTGAACCGGGTGCTCGACCTGGTGCTGCAGGACGACGGCCGGGTCACGGTGGACATGGGTGCGCCCGACTTCGCGCCCGATGCGCTGCCGTTCAGCAGCGCCGGCCTGAAGCCGCGCCTGGTCAATGGATTCGAACTGTGGCCGCTCGAGGAGATCGGCGCCGAGGTCGCCGTCGTGTCGATGGGCAACCCGCATGCGGTGCAGCGTGTCGACGATGTCGAGCTGGCGCCGGTTGCGATCGACGGACCGCGCATCGAACACCATCCCCGCTTCGCGCGCGGCGTGAACGCCGGCTTCATGCAGGTCGAGTCGCGCCGGCGAATCCGGCTGCGCGTGTTCGAGCGCCAGGCCGGTGAAACGCCGGCCTGCGGCACCGGGGCCTGTGCGGCCGTCGTGGCCGGCATCCGCCTGGGCTGGCTCGACCCGCGGGTCGACGTCAACACGCGCGGCGGAGCGCTCACGATCGAATGGGCCGGCGGCGCGCAAGGCGTGCTGATGACCGGGCCCGCCGAAACCGTCTTCGAAGGAGAAATGGAACTGTGACCACGAGCAACGGACCGACGGCGGGGGTGCAAGGCATCACCGAGCACGACATCGCCAACTACCTCAGCCATACCCCGGGGTTCTTCGAGCGCCACGCAGAGCTGATGGCCAGCATCCAGCTCACCAGCCCGCATGGGCAGCGCGCGGTGTCACTCCAGGAGCGCCAGATGGAAATGCTGCGCGAACGCATCAAGGGCCTGGAGATGCGCATCGTCGAGATGATCCGCCACGGCCAGGAAAACGTGACGATCGCCGACCGGCTTCAGCGCTGGATCCGCAGCATCCTGCTGACCCCCGAAGCGCGTGAACTGCCCGGCGCGATGGTGGGCGAACTGCAGCGCCAGTTCCAGATCCCGCAGGCAACCCTGCGCCTGTGGTCGATCGCCGACGCCCATGCCGATGAGTGGTTTGCCCAGCCCGTGAGCGCCGATGCGCAGGCCTTTGCCAACAGCCTCACCCATCCCTATTGCGGCGTCAATTCCGGTTTCGAGGCCGCCGGGTGGTTGCAGGCGCCGACGAGCGTGGCGTCGATGGCCTTGATCCCGCTCCAGCACGGATTGCACGCGACGACGTTCGGGCTGCTGGTACTGGCGTCGCCCGACCCCACCCGCTACAGCGCGGACATGGGCACCGAGTTCCTCACCCGCATTGGCGAGGTTGCGAGCGCTGGGCTGACCCGCCTGCTCTGACGCCGATGTCGACATGACTGCGCCGGGGGAAACGCCGAAGCGCTACCTGGAGCACCTCAGGGTCGAGCGCCGCCTGGCCGCGCGCACGCTGACCCTGTACGAGCAGGCCGTGCGACGGCTGCAGGATCTCGCGCTGGCCGAGGGCGTGGCGCTGGCCGATGTGAAGACGCACCATGTCCGGCGCTGGGTCGCGCAACTGCACCGGGGTGGTCTGGCGCCGCGCAGCCTGGCCCTGGTCTTGTCGGCCTGGCGCGGCCTCTACCGCTGGTGGGGCCGTAGCGGGGCCCTGGCCGCCAATCCGGTCGAAGGTGTACGGGCGCCCAAGGCCGCGAAACCACTGCCCAAGGCACTCTCGGTCGACCAGGCGGTTGCACTCGCCGCGCACGAAGGGCCGGCCGGCGACGAGAGCCTGCGCCTGCGCGACCATTGCATCGTCGAACTGCTCTACGGCTGTGGGCTGCGCGTGAGCGAACTGGTGGGCCTGGACGAAACCGGCAGCGAAACCGCGCGCGGCTGGGTCGACGACGCCGACGCCACGGTCCACGTGCTCGGCAAGGGCGGCAAGCGGCGCAGCGTACCGGTCGGCGGCGCTGCACTGTCGGCATTGAAGGCCTGGCGTGCACAGCGCCCCGCGCTCGCCGCCACCGACGAGCCGGCCTTGTTCGTGAGCCGACGCGGCAGTCGGCTGACCGCGAGCCAGGTGCGCACGAGGCTGAAGTCCCTGGCGGTCCAGGCAGGGTTGCCGACCCATGTCCATCCACACATGCTGCGCCACAGTTTTGCCTCGCACCTGCTGCAGTCCAGCGGCGATCTGCGAGCGGTCCAGGAACTGCTCGGACATGCCAACATCACGACGACGCAGGTGTACACGCGGCTGGATTTCCAGCACCTGGCCAAGGTCTACGACGCTGCCCACCCGAGGGCGAAGCGCAGGCGACCGTGAACCTCGGCACATCGCCCTGACACGCCAACCCGGAAAGACGGCATGACGATCTCGATTTCGAATGCACTGCGCGCCTGCTGCCTGCTGGTGATGCTGACCCTCCAGCTGAACGCGACCGAGGCTCAGGCGCTACCCGCGGCGCCCGCAGAGGCCTCTGGGTTTCGCATACAGCCGGTTGACGATGCCTGGCGTGCCGCGCTGCCGCATGACGCTGCAGCAGCGACACAGGCGTACATGGACCGTCTGCCGGCCGACGTGATCGTGCGGTCCGACGCGTACTACGAAGGCGGCTACTGGCTCAAGCTGTGGAACTACCTCGCGACGCTGGCGGTGGCGGCAGTCCTGCTGATAACACGGCCCTCGGTGGCGGTGCGCGACTGGGCTGCGCAGCGGCTGAAGCGTGCATGGCTGCGTGACGGTGCCTATGGCGCCTTCTACGCCCTGGCAGGCTGGGCGTTGACGCTGCCGTTGACCGTCTATGAGGGCTTCGTGCGCGAACACGCCTATGGCATGGCCACGCAGACGTTCGGTGCCTGGTTGGGCGAGCAGCTGCTCGCCTTGTCGGTGTCGATGGTTGCCGGTGCCTTCGTGGTGGCGCTCCTGTACGCCGCACTGCGGCGCGCCGGTGCGCAGTGGTGGCTCTGGGCAACGGGCGTCACGACTGCCTTCATGGCGTTGATGATGGTGGTTGCGCCGGTGTGGATCGACCCGCTGTTCAACGACTACAAGCCGGTCGAGGATGGGCCCGTGAAGACCGCGGTGCTGGCCATGGCCAAGGCCAATGGCGTGCCTGTGGACAACGTCTACGTGTTCGACGCCTCGCGCCAGACCACTCGCGTGAGTGCCAACGTCAGCGGCCTGTTCGGCAGCGCCTCCGTGCGTCTGAACGACAACCTGTTGCGCCGAACCACCGAACCCGAGATCCGCACCGTGATGGGGCACGAGATCGGCCACTTTGCGATGAACCACATCCCGAAGACGCTGGTCATGTTCGGGCTCATCCTGATGATCGGTTTTCTCTTTGCCCAGTGGGCCATGGATCGGCTGCTGGCGCGCCACGCTGACCGGTGGCGATTGAAGGGGGTGGCCGACGTCGCGTCGTTGCCGCTGCTGGTTGCGGTGATGAGCACCTACTTGTTGCTGGCCACGCCGGCGTTCAACACCATTACGCGCGTGCAGGAGACGGAGGCGGATCTGTGGGGCTTGAACCTGGCGCGCGAGCCGCATGGCGAGGCCGAGGTCCTGCTCAAGCTGGTCGAATACCGCAAGGCCGACCCGGGCCGGCTCGAGGAGGCCATCTTCTTCACACACCCGAGCACGCGCCAGCGTATCTACAGCGCCATGCGCTGGCGTGAGCAGATGCTGGTCCGCGGGGAGGGCAGCACGGGCGCCCGTTGACGTTCCCGCGCGGTCATTGGCCACAATCGACGGCATGAAGATCATCCGACTGCGCGAAGGGCGCGACCGCTCCTTGCGGCGCCAGCACCCCTGGGTATTCGAAGGCAGTGTCGCCAAAGGCGCGGCCGACGCGGGCGAGACCGTTCGCGTGCAGTCGCACGAAGGCCAGTTCCTGGCCTGGGGAGCGTTCAGCCCGGCGTCGTCGATCCGCGTGCGGGCCTGGAGCTTCGACGAGGCCGAGCGCATCGACGCCGCGTTCTTCGAGCGTCGCGTGGCGGCGGCGGTCGCGCGGCGCGAGGCGCTCGGCGTGGCCAGCGACGGCGTGCGCCTGATCCATGGCGAAGCCGACGGCCTGCCGGGGCTCATCGTCGATCGTTACGCCGACACCCTGGTCGCCCAGTTTGGCAGCGCGGGGGTCGAGCGCTGGCGCGACACGATCGCCGCAGCGCTGCTCGCGGCGACAGGTCTGCAATGCCTGTTCGAACGCTCGGATGCCAGCTCGCGCGGCCTCGAAGGCCTGCCGCCGCGCACCGGCTGGATGTGCGGCGACGGTCCGACCAGTCTGACGATCCAGGAGCACGACTGGCGCCTGACGCTCGACGTGGCCGAAGGTCACAAGACCGGCTTCTACCTCGATCAGCGGGACAACCGGGCCTTGTTGGCGAGGCTCGTGCGCCGGCACGGCGCCAAGCGGGTACTGAACTGCTACTGCTACACGGGGGGCTTCACCGTCGCGGCCCTGGCCGGCGGTGCCGAGCATGTGACCAGTGTCGATTCATCGGGCCCGGCGCTGCAGCATGTGCAGACCCATGTGCAGATGAACGGCCACGACGTTGCCGCGAGTGAGGTGGTCGAGGCCGATGTGAACCGCTTCCTGCGCGAGGCGATCGAGGCCGGTCGCCGCTTCGACGCCATCGTGCTCGATCCGCCCAAGTTCGCGCCGACCGTCGCCCACGCGGACCGCGCCGCGCGCGCCTACAAGGACATCAACCGGCTCGCGCTTCAGCTGCTGGCGCCGGGTGGACTCTTGTTCACCTTCTCCTGCTCGGGGGGCATCAGCGCCGATCTGTTCCACAAGATCGTCGCGGGCGCCGCCATCGATGCCGGCGTCGACGGCTTCATGCTGCAGCGGCTCGAGGCGGCGGCCGACCATGCGGGGACCCTGTTCTTCCCGGAAGGGGAGTACCTAAAGGGCCTGGTCGTGTGCCGCCGCTAGCGGCGGCCGCCCCTGCGCCTCGCCGAGGTCCCAGAACAGTCCCGCCATCAGCTGCAATGCCTCGCGCACCACGGGGCGAAGCAGATGTTCGTCCGGGGCATGTTGGCAGCACCCGGGATAGCTGTGGGGGATCCAGATCGTCGGCAGGCCCAGACCCTCGGCGAACACGTCGTTGGGCAGCGAGCCGCCGAGATTGGGCAGCAGCACCGGACGCTTGCCGGTGCTGCGCTCGATCGAGGCGAGCGTGAAGTGGACCCAGGGGTGGTCCGGGTCGAGCCGGGTGGCGGCCATGCCCTCGGGGTCGCCCACGATCACCGACGCCAGGCCCTGCGCGGCAAGGTGAGCCTGCACCTGCTCGCGCAGGCGTGACACGTCGGTGCCGACGACGTAGCGCAGGTGCATCGTTGCTCTGGCGCTGGCGGGAATCGCGTTGACCGGGTGGTCCGGATTGCCGGTGCGGTAGGCGAGCACCTCGAGCGTGTTCCAGGCAAACACGCGTTCGGCGGGCGTCAGGCCCGGTTCGCCCCAGTCGGAGTCGATCGTCGGGTCGCCAGGATCGCCCCCGACCACCAGACCGGACAGCGCCGAACGCACATTGGCCGGGATCGGCGGCGGGCGCAGGGCGTCGATCAGGATCCGGCCCTGGCCGTCGACCAGGCTCGCGATGGCGGCGGCGAGCATCGTGCCCGGGTTGCGCAGCAGGCCGCCCCAGTTGCCCGAGTGATGGGCACCATCGCGCAGGGCCACGCTCAGGTCGAAGTTGGACACGCCGCGCGAGCCGAGGAAGACCGTCGGCGCATCGGCGCGCAGGCGCGGGCCGTCGCTCGCGATCAGGACGTCGGCGGCCAGCGTGTCGCGGTGCCTTGCGCAGTGCTCGGCGAGGCCGGGCGAACCGGTCTCCTCGCCCGTTTCGATCAGCCACTTGAGGTTGAAGCCGAGCCGGCCCTGGCGCAGCGCCAGGACTTCGGCCAGCGCCGCGAGATTGATGCTGTGCTGGCCCTTGTTGTCGGCGGTGCCACGGCCGTAGAGCCGATCACCGACGGCCGCCAGCTGCCAGGGGCCGGCGCCACGCGTCCATGCAGCCTCCTGGCCGCGGATCACGTCGCCATGGCCATACATCAGGACCGTCGGCAGGTCGTTCGCCTCGTGGCGGCTGCCGATCAGCAATGGCCCGTGCACGCCGTCCGGGTTGGGATCGATGCGGCAGGTGAACCCGAGTCCTTGCAGCCCGGGCACCATCTGATCGACCAGATAGGCCAGCAACGCCGGCCCGCTGTCGGCCTCCTGGCTCGCGCTGCGCACCGCCACCCGGCGGCCCAGTTCCTGCTCGAAGCGACCGTCGTCGAGGACGGCCGCCGCACGGTCCAGGGCCTGCTGCCGGCTCACGCCGGCAGCTCGCTCATGCCCAGCAGGGTGAAATGCTCGACCACCGGCGGCCCCGCGAAGAACGGCCCGACGATGGCACGCCAGTCGGCGAAGGCGTCGCTGCCGCGGAAGTGGACCGTGTGGTCTTCCAGCGTCTCCCAGAAGATCGTCAGCAGGTAACGTTCGGGCGACTCGATGCTCTTGTTGACCTTCCAGCCCTTGAAGCCCTTGGCGCGGCTGATCACGGTCTTGGCCCCGTGCTGGATGGCGGCGTCGAATTCGGCCTGGCGGCCAGGCTGGATGCGGATGTCGGCGACTTCGAGAATCATGGTTCCTCCGGTTCAGACGCGTTCAAGGACCAGGGCGATGCCCTGGCCGACACCGATGCACATCGTGCACAGGGCGTAGCGACCGCCGCTGCGGTGCAACTGGTTGATGGCGGTGGTTGCCAGGCGTGCCCCGCTGGCGCCCAGCGGGTGCCCGATGGCGATCGCGCCGCCGTTCGGATTGACGCGCGGGTCATCGTCGGCCAGCCCAAGCTGGCGCAGCACTGCAAGGCCCTGGGCCGCGAAGGCCTCGTTGAGTTCGATGACGTCCATCTGGGCCAGCGTCAATCCGGTCAGGGCCAGCACCTTGCGCGTGGCCGGCGCCGGGCCGATGCCCATGATGCGCGGCGCCACACCGGCAACGGCCATGCCCACGACACGCGCGCGCGGCGTCAGGCCGTGCTGCTTGGCCGCGACCTCGCTGGCCAACAGCAGCGCGCAGGCGCCGTCGTTGACGCCGGAGGCATTGCCGGCCGTGACGGTGCCGTCGGGCCGCACGATGCCCTTGAGCTTGGCCAGGGCCTCGATCGAGGTCGCACGCGGATGTTCGTCCACCTCGACGACAACAGGATCGCCCTTGCGCTGCGGGATGTGGACCGGCACGATCTCGGTGTCGAAGAACCCGGCTTGCTGGGCGGCCACCGTCTTCAGCTGGGACGCCAGTGCCATGCGGTCCTGGGCCTCGCGTTCGATGCCGAATTCGGCGGCCACGTTTTCCGCCGTCTCGGGCATCGAGTCCACGCCGTACTGCGCCTTCATCAGCCTGTTGATGAAGCGCCAGCCGATCGTCGTGTCGTGGACCGCGTTGGCGCGGCTGAAGGCGCTGTCGGCCTTGGGCATGACGAATGGCGCCCGGCTCATGCTCTCGACCCCGCCGGCGATCACGAGTTCGGACTCGCCGCAGCGGATGGCGCGTGCCGCGCTGCCCACCGCGTCCAGCCCCGATCCACACAGGCGGTTGAGCGTCACCCCAGGCGCGTCGACCGGCAGCCCGGCAAGCAGCGCGCTCATGCGGGCGACGTTGCGGTTGTCCTCGCCGGCCTGGTTGGCGCAGCCGTAGAGCACGTCGTCGAGGGCCGACCAGTCGACCTTGGGATGGCGATCGATCAGGGCCCGGATCGGCACTGCGCCCAGGTCGTCGGTCCGGACCGCCGACAGCGCGCCGCCGTAGCGGCCGAACGGAGTGCGCAATGCGTCACAGATGAAGGCGTGCCGGTTCATTTTCAGGATCTCCTTGCGTGAACTGTAAGGCGAGTCCTTCAAGTCGGCGCCGACCCTGCCGAAAGAACACGTTCAGCGCGGCCCGTCGCCGCAGCCCCAGCATCACGCCACGATCCGTCAATGTCGAACACGGTTGCCATCCAGGACCTCTGCGTCGGAATGTTCGTCCACCTCGATCTGGGGTGGATGAAGCATCCGTTCCCGTTGTCGAGCTTTCGCATCGTGTCGCAGGACCAGATCGAGACGATCCGGAGTCTGGGCCTGCAACAGCTTCGCTGGGCGCCGGAGAAGAGCCAGCTGACCGAAGTCGAGACGGCCGACGGGATCCTTGCGCTGTCGCCCGAGCCGGAAGCCGCCGCGGCCCCGGAGACCCCCGCCGAAGCCGCCGCCCGCGAGCGGCGTGAACAGCTGCAGGCCCAGCGCCTGGGCACGCGCCACTGCGAACGCCAGTACTTCGAAGCCGCGCAGGCGCTGCGCGGCAGTCACTTGCGGACCCTGAGCGACCCCGAGGGTGCACGCGCCGACACCGAGGCGCTGAGCCAGGCCCTGCTCGACAAGATGATGGTCGACGCCGAGATGTGCGTGCGCCTGCTCACCAGCAGCGCCGGCGACCGCGCCAGTGCGCATGCCTTGAACGTGACCGTGATCTCGCTCCTCATGGGGCGCACGATGGGGCTGCCCGAGGACGAACTGCAGGACCTCGGGGTCGGCGCGCTGCTGCACGACATCGGCAAGCTCCAGATGGCAGAGCGTGTGCGCCACCTGGACGAACGGTTCACTGCCGTCGAGCTGGCCACCTACCAGAGCCACGTGGCCTCAGGCGTCGAGATCGGTCGCCGCATGGGCCTGGGCGACCAGGCCCTGATGGTGCTGGCCCAGCACCACGAACATGCCGACGGCAGCGGCTTCCCGCTCAAGCTCGGCGCCGAGCGAATGACGGCGGCGGCGCGCATCGTGGCACTCGTCAACCGCTACGACAACCTGTGCAACCCGCAGGTTCAGGCGCGCGGCATGACACCGCACGAGGCGCTCGCGCTGCTGTTCGCGCAGCAGCGCGCGCGCTTCGATGCGCCGGTGCTCAACACCTTCATCCGGATGATGGGGGTGTACCCTGCGGGTTCGGTGGTGCAACTGACAGATGACCGATTTGCCATGGTGATCAGCGTCAACTCCTCTCGACCGCTCAAGCCGCGGGTGCTCGTGCACGACCCCAAGGTGCCGCGTGACGAGGCGCTGTTCCTGGACCTCGAGACGGTGCCGCATCTGGGCATCCGAAGAAGCCTGAGTGCCGACAAGCTGCCGACCGTCGCGCGCGACTACCTGGCCCCGCGGCCGCGCGTGAACTACTTCTTCGAGGCCATGCCCGCGGCGCCGGTGGACGGGACCGGGAAATGACTTCCGAGGCGCACTTGCCTGTCGCCGCGAGCGATGGGACTGGCGCGCCGGTGGTGGCCTGGCAGGTCCTGATCGAGGCGATCGCGGATCCGGCGTGGATCGCCGCGCTGCCTGCTTGCCAGGTGGTGGCGGTCAACGAGGCGGGCCTGGCACTTCTGGGGCGACCGCGCGAGCAGGTGCTCGGCGCGCGCGCGGACCAGTTGCTGCATTCGCCAGAGGACATGTCGTACTGGGCGGAAGCCATCGAAGGCACGCCGCAGACGCTGCTGTCCGAGACGATGATGCATGGCCCCGATGGCGCAGGCCTTGCATGTCCGGCGCAGCATCCGCCCGATGACGCTCGCGGACGGCAGCCAGCTGTGCATGGTGGTCCTGGTCGACCGGACTGCGCAGGTCAGCGCCGAAGCCCGGCTCGAGGAGTCGGTGGCCGAGCTGCAAGCCACGCTCGAATCCACCGCGGATGGCATCTTCGTCACCGACCTGTCCGGGCGCGTGCGCGCGTTCAACCGCCGCTTCGCGCTGATGTGGGCAATTCCCGAGGACCTGCTTGCGCGCCACGAAGACGAGGCGGTGCAGGCCTGGATGGCGCGAAGTGTCGAGGATCCCGAAGGCTACCGGCAGCGCCTTCAGGTCGTTCAGGAGGCCACCTTGCGCTTCGCGACCGACCGCCTGACGCTCCAGTCGGGGCATGTGTTCGAGCGTGTTTCGCGTCCGCTGTGGAGCCGTGGCAGGCCTCTGGGGCGGGTCTTCTCGTTCCGCGATCTCACCGATCGCCTGCGCGCCGACGCGCGCATCGAGACGATGGCCGGCCTGGACGGCTTGACCGGCCTCGCCAACCGCGGGCGCTTTTCCGATCATGTGAACGCCGAAGTCCGCCTGATGCGGCCAGAAGACGAAGGCTTTGCGCTCCTGCTGGTGGACCTGGACCGGTTCCGCCAGGTCAACGAGAGCCTCGGCCAGGACAAGGGCGATCAGGCCTTGCTCGACGCGGTCGACCGGCTGCGCCGCTGCATGCGCCAAGGCGACAGCCTGGCCCGGGTGGGTGGCGACCAGTTCGCGCTGCTGCTGCGCCAGGCCAATATGGTGGCCTCCGAAACCGCCGCGCGGCGTGTGCTCGACGCCATCGCACGGCCCTGGCAAGCGGCGGGCGCCGACTTCACTTTGACCTGCAGTGTCGGCATCGCGCTGTGCCCGCAGCATGGCCGCAGCGCCGACGAGCTGTTGCGCCACGCCGAGGCGGCGATGCGCCAGGCCAAGCTCGCGGGAAGCAACAACTGGCGCGTTCACCAGCGCCAGTCGAGCGCGGACCATCGCTCCCGGATGCAGCTGGACCATGCGATGCGCCAGGCCCTGGCGAGCAAGCGCTTCCGGCTGCACTACCAGCCGCAGGTGGAATTCGCCACCGGCGCCGTGGTTGGCGCCGAAGCGCTGATCCGCTGGCGCGATCCGGAGCTGGGCGAAATCTCGCCCGGGCGCTTCATCCCGATCGCCGAAGACACGGGGTTCATCATCGCGATCGGCGACTGGGTGCTTTCGAGGGCCGCGCAGCAGGCCGCACGCTGGCAAAGTGAAGGCCTGGACATCCCGATCGCGGTCAACGTCTCGGCGCTGCAGTTCCAGCAGCCGCAGTTCGTCGACCGTGTCGCCGACGTGCTGCGCGCGCACTCACTGGCACCCGATCGGCTCGAGCTGGAACTGACCGAGACCATCTTGCTGCGTGATGGCGCCGACGCGCTGCAACGCCTGCGCGCCTTGGCCGCGCTCGGCGTGCGCCTGTCAATCGACGATTTCGGCATCGGCTACTCGAGCCTGTCGTATCTGAAGCAGTTTCCGATCCACAAGCTCAAGATCGACCGCAGCTTCATCCAGGGACTGCCTGCGGACGAGCGCGACGCCGGCATCGTGCAGGCCATCATCCAGATGAGCCGGGCCTTGGGCATGCGCGTGATCGCCGAGGGCGTCGAGACCGAACCGCAGCATCGGTTCCTCGCCGAGGCCGGGTGCGCGCAGTTCCAGGGCTTCCTGTTCGCGCCGGCGCTCGACGCGCTGAGCTTCGAGCAGCGCCTGCGCGGCGCGACCACACCCAGCGGGGCCACGCCCGCCCGCATCCGCCGCGTGCAGTAGAGACTCACCGTCGCACCCCGGTCGCGCGCAGGGGGCACAATCGTGCCTGTGAATTCGTCCAATCACCTCGACCGATGATCTACAAGTTCCGCAGCAAGGCTGGCGGCGACGTCATCATGATGGGCCCGAACGGCGATCAGATGCTGCGCCTGATCGGGCGTGAGCCGGCGCCCAAGGGCATCGTCGAACCGCAGGCCATGCCCGAGGCCATCGTCCGCCTTGAGGCCGCTGCCGCGGCCGATGCGGCCGAACAGGCCGAGCAAGGGGACAAGCCAGGCCACTCCGCGTCGGGCGAGGACCGGGTCGCGCTCGGGCCGCGGGTGTGGCCGGTGATCGACATGTTCAAGCGCGCCCACGCAGCCGATGTGCCGGTCGTCTGGGGCGTCTGAGGGGACTCGGGATGGAGCTCTGGAGCCAAAGCTGGACCAACGGCGAAGTCATTCCCGAGCGATTTGCCGCCGGGCGCCTGGACGGCAGCGCGGGCGTGACCTTCTCGGACAACCTGAACCCGCACCTGGCCTGGCGCGATGTCCCGGCGCAGGCGCGTTCGCTGGTCCTCATCTGTCACGACTTCGACGTGCCCAGCGTGGGCGACGACGTCAACCAGACCGACCGCGAAGTGCCGGCCGACCTGCCGCGCGTGGACTTCTTCCATTGGGTGCTGGTCGATCTGCCGCCCGAGCCCGCGCAGATCGGCGAAGGCGAGTTCTGCCGGGGTTTCACCGCGCATGGCAAGCCCGGGCCCGCTGGTCCGCGCGGAACACGCCAGGGCCTGAACGACTACACCGGCTGGTTCGCGGGCGACCCGGAACGGGCCGGCCAGTACTTCGGATACGACGGTCCGTTCCCGCCGTTCAATGACTCGCTCGTGCACCACTATGTGTTCACGCTCTACGCGCTGGACGTGCCAAGACTTCCGCTGGAAGGCGTCTTCACCGGCGCCCAGGTGCGCGCCGCACTGGCCGACCATGTGCTGGAAGAGGCGACGCTGTCCGGCACCTACACGCTCAACCGCCGGCTGAAGGCGAGGTGAGCGCGGACCGCGCGACCCGGATCCTGGCCATCCGGCACGGCGAGACCGACTGGAACGCAGCGGCACGCATCCAGGGTCACACCGACATCGGGCTGAATGCGCACGGGCATTGGCAGGCCGGGCGGATGGCGCTGGCCCTGGGCGAGGAAGCGCTGGACGCCATCTACAGCAGCGACCTGGCGCGTGCCCACCAGACGGCGCAACCGCTCGCTGAGCGCACCGGAGCCCCGTTGCAATTGACGCCAGGCCTGCGCGAACGCGGCTTCGGCAGCTTCGAGGGCCTCAGCTTCGACCAGATCGAACAGCGATGGCCGCTTGATGCGCGACGCTGGCGCGACCGGGACGTGCACTTCGCGCCGGGCGGCGGTGAAGCATTGACCGCGTTCTACGACCGCTGCGTCGACGCAGCACTGCAACTTGCGGCGCGCCACCCCGGGGGCAGCATCGCGCTCGTGGCGCATGGCGGCGTGCTGGACTGCCTGTACCGGGCGGCGACCCGCACCCCGCTCGATGCGGCGCGCAGCTGGGTGCTCGGCAATGCGTCGATCAACCGTCTGCTGTACAGCGACCAGGGCCTGACCCTGGTCGGCTGGAACGACGTGCAGCACCTCGAAGGTGCTGCAGTCGACGAACGATTCTCCTGAACGATCAGCGGCGGATCTCGCGCCAGGAGTTCTTGGCCGGGGCGATGGCCTTGCCGCCGGAGATGTCGTGCTGCCAGGGTTTGCCGTCGGTGTCCTGGCCTGAGCCGACGATCTTTCCACCCACCGTGCGAAGTGCCGTGACAGCCGACGAGTTGGCCGTCGTCGAAATCACGGTCGACGTAAAGGCGGCGTCTGCGTACTTGCTGCCCGACGTGACATCGAGCACGTACAGGTAGGAACTCGCCGAGCAGTCGGTGGCACCGTTGACGTTGGAGACGAAGGCAATCGCGCCGTAGGCGATGGCCGGTCGTGTATTGACCTTCTCGCCTGCCGGCAAGTCGAGGTACCAGCCGCGATCGGGATTCGGGTCCTTCCATTCGACCGGATTGGTCGAAATCGTGTCGGTGCCGCGGGTATAGGTCTGCTTCACCATCTTCGCGCTGTTACGCGGATTGTCGAGGTAGGCGCCGTCCGAGATGGCGTAGAAGGTCTGCACGTCATTGTTCGCGAAGTCCGTGATGTCGAGCACCCGACCCGTGCCTACCAGGACAATGCGCTTGCCTTCGTAGGACAGCAGCTCCGGGGCCGATGTCACGGGCTGGACCTGGTCCGACTCGTTCTTGAGCGTGGCCAGCTTGAACGGTGCGCCCTTGAGTTCCAGGTCGAAGCGCCAGAGGTTGCCGTTCAGGTCGCCACCGTAGACGTAGCGTACTGTGCCATTGGCCTCGAGGAAGGCCGAGACATGTGCCAGGCCGGCATCGGTGGCCGACGCGCCAGTGTCGAATTCGTGGATACTGCCCGTGTTGATCGACCCGTCTGCGAGCAGTGGCAGCATCCACAGGCGACCCCGCTTGTCGCTGTTGTTGTAGCCGGAGGTCAACAGAGCGACCATGCCATCGTTCTTCGTCTTGACGACGATCGGGCGCCCCATGGCCTGCCCCATCTTGGCCTGCGTAGCGCCATCCCCATCGGCGGGGAACTCCCACTTGACCTTGGAAGCCAGCTGGGCCTCGCTCAGTCCGCGCGGCGCACTGACGTCGAGGGCGTGGAAGCTGCGCCCCGCGACCCCGGTTCCTGCAATCAACAAGGTGGTCGAGGCGTTGAGCTTGGCCACGAGCGGAGATCCGTCGAGCAGCGTGCCGAACACATAGCCGCGCTTGGCAGTGCCGCCGATCTTCGACAGGACGGTGCGTGGCACGAAGGCCCACATCTCCGCGCCTTCGTTGGGCGACTGCACGTCGAAGGCATGCAGCATGCCTTCGCCCGACTGCACATAGGCCACGCCATGCTCGCGGCTGACGGCGGGCTCCGAGTTGATGATGGCACCGAGCAGGCCCTTGCGCGGGCGGAACTTGGTCCCTTCGTGGGTCCGATCGCCGCGCAGATAGTTCATCACCTCGCCGTCGCTACCGTAGGGACCGCCGGGAGCTGCGTTCACAACGCTTGCGACATCGCCGGCCGTGAAGCCGACTCCGACGCTTCCATTCCAGCTCGCGATGACGCGTGTGGTCCAGTCGCGCGCAGTCAGCTGGCTGCTGGCCGTCCAGTTCGGCGTCGCGGTGACAACGCCGGTGTCCTTGTCGATCGAATTGCCGGTCAGGTCGCCGGTCCAGCCTGACGGGTCGTAGGTGCCGAAGAAGGCCTTGTCGAAACCGCGCGAGAGGTTGACCGTGCTGACCGCAATGCCGCCCTGGGCGCCAGTGGCACTCAGAATGTCGTCCAGGCCGGCCTTGATGCTCTTGGCGGTCTCGTCGGGTGTGCTGGCCAGGTACATCTGGCCTCGTCCGTTGATCGTGGCATGCCAGAGGTCGTCGATCAACGACGGATCGTCGGCGACAGGCGTGGTCCATAGCGGCGCGGTGACGAACGGGTCGGTTGCCGAGGGCCACAAGGTGCCACGCACGCCGAGCGTGATGCCGTAGGTCGTGATGTGCAAGTCCGGATTCTTGTCTGCGTTCGGCGCCGTTGACGTGCTCGGGGGCACCTTGCCGGCGGTCAAGGTGCCGATGCGCAGGCGGTTGGTGTACATGCGCAAGGCCAGATCGGCCTGCGTGCCATCGACCGTGGTCTGGTAGGGTGACCCGGCGCCATACGTGGCAGCGGTCTTCCCTTCGGTCCAGGCCGGCGGCGTGATCGACGTCGTGTTCGAGAAGCCGTCGGTGACGATGAAGGCGCTGTTGCGCTGGCAGGCAAACTGGACGACGTTGCTATTGGTGTCGAACTGCTCACCGATGTGCTTGATCGTCGCATGGGTGGGCGTGCCGAGCGCACTCATCGAGTTGGTGTAGAAGCGCCCCGCGATCTCGAGCCGATTGGTTGCGTTGTTCGTGGAATCTGCGTCGCGCATGGTGACGGCCGCGGTCGAATTGAACCGGGCGACGCCCAGGCGAAGACCACTGGTGTTCTCGAGCACCAATCCCATCGACCCGGCGAGCATCAGTTTGCGCTTGCGATAGTAAGTGAACCAGTTCGCGAAGTTCTGGAGTTCTTCTGCGTCGGTGCGCCGGGCAACCAGGGTCACCGGGTCGATTGGCATCGCATTGCCGATCTTGATCTCGTAGCGTTTCAATGTGCCAGAGCCGTCAGGGCTGGCGACACAATTGGCGTCGATCGTGCAGGTTTCCGCGTGCCAGAACGTAGCGGGGTAATAGGGAATCGAGGCCTGGCACCGTTCCCCGGCGGCGACTGTTTGCTCGGCGGTCAGGATTCTCGTGGTGCCCGTGGTACACGGGCTGCCCGTGGCATTGTCGGCGCTGGACTCCACTCGGGTTCCGATGGGGAGCACCATCCCAGCCTGCACGTAGAACCGGTAGCCGTCGGTGTTGAAATTGGCGTTACCGGCGTCCCACTGTGCGGCGAGGTTGTGCGCAGGGTCGGTGGCCGCTCTGTAGTTCGGGTGGGACCATGCCGCCGCCGCGGGCGACGCTGGGTACAGCTGAACAGCGCCAGTATGGTAAGCGTCCGACCAGGGCTTGTACGTGACGCTGGTGTCGTAGTAGATTGGGTTGAAGGCGGGTGAGCGGAGCCAGGCGAACTGATTGGTTGGTGGTACCGCCCGGCCGTAGGCGTTGTCGTGGGCATAGATCTGACCGCCTGTGGCGGTACCCACGGGAAACAGATAGGTGTATTGCCTGAAGCCCGAAGTGGCCACGGGTTTGTTCGTCACCGTATTCCAGCCCGACACCCCGTTCCACCAGAACATGCCCGAACTCGTGTCGAGCAAGATCTCCCAGTCCATCGATCCGGAGTCGTCCATGCCGAAGATGACGTTCGGCTTGGCCAGCACCGAAGCCTTGAGCGGCTTGTCGGCCAGGTTGGTCGCTTGCGAAGCGACGGCACCGAGCAAGGATGCAGCGGCGGCCAGGGAGACCAGAAGTTGCGCAGCAGGGTGTTTCATGGTGGCAGAGGGAGGGCTTTTCCCTTGGTGACGAGAGACTGCACCCAGGTCTGGGTGCCCTTGGGGCCGTTCACGCGAACGGTGACGCGGTACTGCGGAACGTTGGGCGGGTCCAGCGGCTCGCCGCCGGCGCTGGCGCTCGAGAGCTGCGGGACCTGCTTGACCAGGCATTGGCGCATCGGGTCGACCACCGGGAGCGCGCCGGTGCACAGGCGCTCGGCGACGTAGCTGGCCGTGTAGGGCCCGACCACGATCGATGGCGCGGCGTCGAAGTCCATTGTCGGAATGCCATCGGCGTCCAGGGCTTGGGGCGTTGCGCGGTACCAGGCACCGGCGTCGGCGTCCACGGCCGCCTCGGCAATCAGGCGGACCTGCTCGAACACGGTGTTGAGACCGACCTCGGATGCCTGGATCGAGCCTTCGCGGAAGGCGGCATTGCCGGCGGCCAATGTGCCGACCGCTGTCATGCGCGCCAGCGCCATGCCGCCGAGCAGCATGACCGACATCAGCACCAGGACGACCAGCATCGTCACGCCATGTTGCGAGCGTTTCATTACTTCATCCCGTAGACGAGGTTGCGCAGCGGCACGACGACGGTCGCGGTGCGAAAGCGGTAGCAGCGCCAGTCGGCGACGTCGGTCATGATGTCCTCGCCAAACAGCTGCGGCAGGGCCGTCGTCGCCTCGCAGACGCCGAGCGTGTTCTCCTTCTCGCGCTGCGGGCTGCGTGTCACGACGCCGATGCGCAGCGCGCGCACGCGCGACAGATCGGCTCCGGCGACGGCGCCGAAGGTCAGGCCGTTCGCGTCCTGCCAGGAGTCGAGCGAGGTCTGACCGACCGCCGTGCTGACGCCGTACTGCATGCGCACGGCCATCACGTTGCGCATCAACACGGTCGAGTCACCGAGCAAGCGCCGCTCCATCACGAGATTCGTGCCGACGAGCCGGTAGCGGTGCCAGGTCAGTTCGCCGAGGAGCAGGACCTGGCCCTTGGTCGTCGTAGGACGGGGGCATCGGTGAAAGCGACCTGATTGTGCAGACCGCCGACGTCGAACGTGAGGATCTGCGGCGTTGTCGCGGTGGACGGCGTCACCGCCGTCACGGTGCGCACGACACACGCCGGTCGCGCCGCCGCCATCTGGGGTTGGGCGCCAACAGCACCGCATCGTTGACGGCGGCGGGAAGCAGAGGACCCCAACTCGACCGAAGCTTGCGGGTGCGATCACGTCCGCATTGACCAGACGTTGGCGCCCGCCTCGACACGCGCTGCGTACAGGAGGTCGACTCGGTCGTTGGTTCCCTCTTCGGTGATGCTGCACCGGCACGAAGGCTGCGCCATCGAAATGCACGGTGGCATTGCGGCTGAGGTCCAGCGTGTCGCACAGGTACCTGTCGTTGCCGAAGAACCCGAGCCCGGCCAGTGCCGCGTCGTTCTTGAGCCCGGCCAGCGCCGTGGCGGCGTTGACGGCCACGCCGCCCGAGCCGATGCCCTGGCGCTGCGAGGCGGTGAACATCATCGCGCTGCCGCTGGCGGCCAGGCCGACCAGCAGTGCGACGACGATGCCGACCATCAGCTCGATGATGGACAGGCCGCGCTGCGTGCGCGGGCGCGCGTTGAAGATGTGCTTACGGGCGGACATCGGTCGTGGCCTGCTGGGTGCGGGTTTCCTGGGTCTCCTTGCCGGTCCAGGTCAGGGTCATCGTGAACGGTCGCCGGCCAGCACGGTGCCGGCGGTGACGGTGCCGGGCAAGGCGCTGGCGGCGCGTGCCGCCCAGGCGGTGGTGCGCAGGGCTGCGGCCGGGTTGCCGCAGGCGCCGGATGCGGGGAGCGTGTAGCAATCGCTGTTGCCGACATCGACGATGACCGTGCTGAGCAACTCGTCACCGAGCTGGACGGCGGTGAGCCGCTCCTGGGCCTCGGTGGTCTGCGCCACCATTCGGGTCTGAAAGCGCGTCAAGGCGAGCAGGCCGAAGGACAGGATCGCGAGCGCGATCAATGCGTCGATCAGACCTACGCCGCGGTGTTGGCGGTGTTTCATGGTGGGCAGGACGTCGTGTTGAGTTTGTCGCCGCAAAGCCGGATCGCGCCGCCACCGTCGACCCGCAGGCCGGGGCAGCGCGTATCGCTCGAGCAGGTCTGGCCCGTCATCGACAGGTCGATCGAGCCGGCCGCACCGAAGGCGCAGGGACGGCCCTGGCCACAGAAGTCGATGGTCTGGGTCTCCAGGATCACGCCGTCGGCCATGCGGCGATCGCGCAGCACGGCCGACGCAGCCACGTCGAAGGTCTGCACCACGGCGCCACTGGTCGACAGGCGCACCCGCGTGTTGAGCTTGATGGCATCGCTCTGTGCCATCAGGGCTTCGGTGAACAGCGTGTTGCCGCTCTCGCGCAGGCGCGAATTGCGGACGTAGTCGCCGAAGAATGGTCCGGCGACGACGAGCAATATCCCGGCGATCGTGATCGCCACCATCAACTCGATCAATGTGAAGCCGCGCGCACGGCCGCGCCGGGTCAGCTGTCGCATGAATTCCCCCGCATCGTCCAGCAGGTTGCATTGGCGCCCTTCGGGTGGGCCGTGGTGGCCCTGGCGCCAAGGTTGTCGATCGTGTAGGTGTAGCCGGCGACCGCGCCGCTGCCGGTGGCGGTGACGAGGAAGGTCGCCGCGGTGGGCGTGTTGCAGGTGACCGTGAAGTCCCTCACGGTCGGCATCAGCAGTCCGCCGCAGCCGGCCCCGGTCGGATAGGCGCCAGTGTCCTGAAAGCGCTGCTCGAGACGCGTCGCCACCGAAGACAGGCCGTCGAGCGCCGCCGGCACCCGGGAGCGCTGGATGTAGGCCGTGTACGCCGGCATCGCGATGGCCGCCAGAATGGCGACGATGGCGACGGTGATCATCACCTCGATGAGTGTGAATCCGCGGGCGTGGCGATGTGGCATGGCGAGGTTCCGAATTGGCGACGGGCCGCTGGCTCCCGACGACCGGAGAGCCTGTTCGGGCTTATAGATCATGGCTTTCGGCGTCTGGCGGTAAAACTTGAGGAAGCATCGCGCTTCGACTCAGCAGAAGTGTTTCCGCGTGTATTCGTCACGCCCTGATCGCGAGATCGAGGCCTTGACCTGCGCCTGGGTCATCGGCTTGGCGACGCCCGCACTCCAGTTGTCGATCGTGATCGAGTTCACGGTCGGTTTGCTGGGCGCTCGTCGTGCCAGCGGCACGGCCGCTGCCCGGGTTCGCCTAGAACAGGTCTGCGGCGCGCTGGGGCGGGATCGCCCCCAGGTGACGGTAGGCCGCTGGCGTGGCGATCCGGCCGCGCGGTGTGCGCTGGAGAAAGCCCTGCTGGATCAGATAGGGCTCGATGACGTCTTCGATGGTGCCGGCCTCCTCGCCGACTGCGGCGGCCAGGTTCTCGAGTCCGACCGGCCCGCCATCGAATCGATGGATGATGGCCTCCAGCAGCTTGCGGTCCATCACGTCGAAACCCTGCGCGTCGACATCCAGCATGGCCAGGGCCTTGTCGGCCGTGACGGCGTCGATGCGGCCGTCGCCCCGGACCTGGGCGTAGTCGCGCACCCGGCGCAGCAGGCGGTTGGCGATGCGAGGCGTGCCGCGCGAGCGGCGCGCGATCTCCTGCGCGCCATTGGGGTCGACCGGGACCTCCAGCAATCCGGCCGAGCGGGTGACGATGCGCGTGAGCTCCTCGGGCGTGTAGAACTCGAGCCGCGCGACGATGCCGAAACGGTCACGCAAGGGGTTGGTCAGCATGCCGGCGCGCGTGGTGGCGCCGACCAGCGTGAAGGGCTGCAGCTCGAGCTTGATCGAGCGCGCCGCCGGGCCCTCACCGATCATGATGTCGATCTGGTAGTCCTCCAGTGCCGGGTACAGGATTTCCTCGACGACCGGGCTCAGGCGGTGGATCTCGTCGATGAACAGCACATCGTTCTTCTCGAGATTGGTCAGGATGGCGGCCAGGTCCTTTGGTTTTTCCAGCACCGGGCCTGATGTCTGGCGCAGCTTGACCCCCAGTTCGTGGGCAATGATGTGCGACAGCGTGGTCTTGCCCAGTCCGGGCGGGCCGTACAGCAGCACATGGTCCAGCGCCTCGGCACGGCCCTTGGCGGCGCCGATGAAGATCTCCAGCTGCTCGCGTGCCTTGGTCTGGCCGACGTACTCGGCCAGGCCCCGGGGCCGCAGCGCACGTTCGACCGCTTCTTCGTTGGGCGATACCGGCGCGCTGCTGACCATGCGCTCGGGAGGCTGGAAGTCGTCGGTCTGGATTGCCATGCGTCATTATCGCGAGTCGACCCGGCGCGGATAATGGAAGCTTCATGCGGACCATTCGAATTCAACTGAGACGCCTCACCTGGCTCGCGCTGCTGGCCATCGCGGCCCTGGTGCTGGTGCCGACCGTGTCGCGTGCCGGCCTGTTTCAGCGTCGCCCGGGTTGGGGGATGTGTGCAGCACGTCGGGCGCGCCGGCGCCATTGGGCGTGCACCTGGACCACTGCCCCTACTGCCATCTGTCAGGCGCGGGCCTCGTTGGCCCCGCGGGTGCACCGCCGATGCCCATGCCGGGTGCAGATGCGCTCGAGGCGCCCGCCCAGAGGTGCATCGATCGTGGCGCGTCGATGGTTCGGCGCGCCTCCGGCGCGGGCGCCACCCGGGCTGGCCTGAGCTTCCTGCCAGGCGTGGCCGATCCACGCGACTTGGCGCCGCCGATCCCTCTCGGACGGCCATGGCGCAGACCCCAATTGATGAAGAGACCCAGATGAAAAAGTTGCTGAACACATTGATCGCGACCAGCGCCCTGCTGGCCACCGGCGCGATGGCGCAGACCATGGTCGAGACGCCGTGGGTGCGCGCCACGGTGGCGCAGCAGAAGGCCTCCGGGCTGTTTGCGCGCATCACGTCCACCACCGGCGGTCGGCTGCTGTCGGCCTCGTCGGCCGTGGCGGGCGTTGTCGAGATCCACGAGATGTCGATGCAGGGCAACGTGATGAAGATGCGGGCATTGGCCGACGGGCTCGAGCTGCCTGCCGGCAAACCGGTCGACCTCAAGCCGGGCGGCTATCACATCATGTTGCTCGACCTCAAGCAGACGCTCAAGGAAGGGCAGACGGTCGCGGTCACCCTCGTCGTCGAATCTGCCGATGGCAAGCGCGAGAGCCTCGAGGTCCAGGCACCGGTGCGGGCCCTGGGTGCGATGCCGGGCCCGATGCACAAGCATTGAGGCGTCGGGCGGGCACTTGTCGGCTCAGCGGCTCAGGGCCCTCAGGGCCAGCTTGATGCCGTCGGCCACGCCGACCTCGGGCGGCAGCGACTTCAGCGCTGCCTTGGCATCGCGCTCGTTGTAGCCCAGCGCGAGCAGGGCCTGCGCGATGTCGCTCTGGGCGTCGCTCGGGGTTGGCCCGGCACTGAGCGAGAGGTCGGGACCGAGCTTGCCCTTGAGTTCGAGCAGCAGGCGTTCGGCGGTCTTCTTGCCGATGCCTGGCACCTTGACCAGGCGCGCCACGTCCTGTTGCACGACGGCCTGCGCCAGGTCCGCGGTGGACAGGCCCGACAGGATCCCGAGCGCGGTGCGCGGGCCGACGCCGCTGATCCTGACCAGTTCACGGAAGGTCGCGCGCTCGGTCGCGGTCAGGAAGCCGAACAGGATCTGGGCGTCCTCGCGCACCACGAAGTGGGTCAGCAGGCTCACCCGCTCACCCAGCGCGGGCAGGTGATAGAAGGTGCTCATCGGCACGTCGACCTCGTAGCCGACTCCGGCCACGTCCACCAGCAGTTGCGGCGGTGACTTCTCGACGAGGATTCCGTTCAGGCGTCCGATCATGGACGCTGATTATCAGCGCCCGAACAGACCGAGGCGCTGTGCCTCCAGCGCAGCCTCGGCGCGCGAGCTCACGTTGAGCTTGCGATAGATCTGCTTGACGTAGTCCGCAATGGTGTGGCGCGACAGGCCCAGCTGGACGCCGATCTCGGGCAAGGTGTAGCCCTTGGCCACGCGCAACAGCACTTCACTCTCGCGTTCGGTGAGCGAGACATTGGGCAGCGAATCGAGCGCGGCCTTGGGCAGCCGTGCCTGCGCGGTCGTGAAATGCGCCATCACACGCCTTGCGATCGACGGCGATAGCGGGGGCTCGCCCTGGCTGATGCGGTGCAGTTGTTCGGAGATCAACTCGCGCGGCTGCTCTTTCAGGATGTAGCCGAAGGCGCCGGCCTGCAGGGCCGGAAACAGGTGCTCGTCGTCGTCATGAATCGTCACGACAACCGACTGTGCCTCCGGCTGGAGATCACGCAGCTTGGTCACGACATCGACACCCGAACCGTCAGGCAGTCCCAGATCGATGAGGGCGAGGTCGAAGCGCACCGCCGAGACCAGTTCGATCGCGTCGTGAACCCGTGCCGCCTCGGAAATTTGTGACGCAGGGAAGATCTGCATGACCAGGCTGCGCAACCATGCGCGGATCTCCGGCAGGTCTTCGAGCAGCAGAATGTTCGTCATGGCGGTCGTGGTAGGCCCTTTGGGCCATGCTAGCAGTCTGCGCAGGCGTCAGGGGGCGGGCTCGACGGCGTGATCGAGTGGAAGCGTGAGGCGTATCACGGTTCCGTAGCCCGGGCCCGACTCGACCAGGCACTGGCCCTGCATCTGCTTGGCGCGCGTCTTCATGCTTGACATGCCATGACCGCGGTCGAGCCGGCCGTCGAGCGCCATCGGAATGCCCTCGCCGTTGTCCTGGATGACGAGCGAGAAGTCGCCACCCTCGATCGAGCAGCGAATGGAACAGAGCGAGGCGCCGCTGTGCTTGATGATGTTGCTGGTCGCCTCGCGCAGGATGCGGGTCGTCTGCACATAGGCGCGCGCCGAGAGGGTCTGGGGCAAGTCGTCGGGCGACGACCATTCGCCCTCGATGCTCGATTGGGACAGGCGCGACATCACTTCGGCGCGCCAGTCGCCCAGGGCGTCGCCCAGGCGCACCGGCTTGCCGGTCAGCCCGCGCACGGAAAGGCGCATCTCCTCCAGGGCCTCGCGCGCGAGCGTGGAGATGCGCGGGTCGTCACTCGTGTGCACGATGGTCAGCAATTTGGCGCCCAGGTCATCGTGCAGATCGGCCGCGATGCGCTTGCGTTCGCGTTCGGTCACCTTCTCGACGCGCAGCGCGGTGACCTGCTTGAAGTTGCGTTCGATCTCCTGCGTCGCTTCGAGCACGCGCGCCTCGAGCGACACACGTGTCGCTTCCGAGGTCTGCAGCGCCTGTCCATGCTGCTGCACCAGGCGCAGGCCGACGATGACATACACGAATGGCGTGGCCAGCTGCGCCAACTGGGTCAGGGTCGCGGGCAGGCTGACCTGTTGCGAGAGCAGTTCGATCCCGATCGCGATGCCGATCCCGCACAGGAGCACGGTCATCCAGCCCGGAAGGCCGCCACGCGCGCGCCAGTGCAGCCAGAGGTAGAAGGCGGCGGCCAGGAACACCTCGAACGCGAGCAGCAGGATCCAGACGCTGAACCAGAAGTGCAGGCGTGCCGGTCCCGCCAGGACCAGGGTGGCCGGCAACAGGGCGCATTGCAGCAGCAGGATGCGGTCGATCCATCGATGGCGCCAGCGCGCGTAACGCAGCAGGAACTGCACGGCGGCCAGGGTCACGAAGGCGAACAGCGAGCTCAGCAGGAACTCGACCACGGTGTTGTCGACCGGCGCTTCGCGCAGCCACAGGCGCGACTCGATCAGCGCCCAGCCGATCGACAGCGCGCCGAAGTACGCAAGATAGCTCTCGCGCCGGTTGCGCCACCCCAGCACGAACATGAAGCCGCCCATCAGCACGAGGGTCGGGCTGATGGCCTGGGGCAGCTCCACGCTCAGCGCGGTCTGCCAGGCATGGCGGCGCGCCAGCTCCAGCTGCGGGCCGATCACCAACGCCGACAGCCCGCCAGCGCGCAGGCGACTCGCGACATGCGAAATCGGGTAGCCGGCGACCCGGATGTCGAGCGCATTGACACCGGGTCTGAGCAAGGCGGCAGGCAGCACCACCAGTTGCGGGTGATTGCAGTTGTGCGTCAGGGGCTCCTGCATGCGACCGCCGCGGTGCAGCAAGTGGCCGTTCAGGTGCACCTCGAGCGTGCTGCACACACGTTCGATGTACAGGGCGAGCAATTCGCCGCCCGCGTCGGGCGCTATGAACTGGGTCCGGTACCAGGCCGGGTCGCCCCGCTCGCCACGCCAGAGCGCCCATTCGTCGGGCAGCGGACGCTGGCGCTCGCGCAGCAGGTCGGGCTGACCGGCGGCGTCGGACTCGGACACCAGGGCCTGCCGGATCACGAGTTCGCGTGCCTGCGCCGGTGCGGTCGCGACGCAGAGCAAGGCCGCGCACCATCCAAGGACGGCATGCCGGAACAGGGCTCTCAGGGCAGTCGCCATGGGTCTGGCATTGTGCAGGATGTGCACCGATGGTCGGGCAGTGGACAATGCGAACCCTTGCACATTCACCGGAGCTGGTCCGCTTGATCCTGCGCCACCGATTCGACCCGACCGACAACCTGCGGCTGGCCCACCTCTGCGGGCCGCTCGACGAACACCTGCGCATGATCGAGGAAGCCCTGGGCGTGGGCATCACGCGCCGGGCCGCCGCTTTCCGCGTCGAGGGGCCGGCGGCAGCGGCCCGCGCCGCAATGGCCCTGATCGAGTCGCTGCACGAGCGCGCCGCGCGACCGATCGGCAACGAAGCGGTGCGCATGGCGTTGCTCGAGGTGACGGCCGGGCCTGCCCGGGCCGCGCCTGTGCCGGCCGAGGCGGTCGACGGCCGCATCATGCTGCACACGCGCCACGCCGATCTGGCCGGGCGCACCCCCAACCAGCTGAAGTACCTGCGCCAGATGCTGGCCGAGGACATCACCTTCGGCATCGGACCGGCAGGCACCGGCAAGACCTTCCTCGCGGTGGCCTGCGCCGTGGATGCGCTGGAGCGCAACAGCGTGCAGCGCATCGTGCTGACGAGGCCGGCGGTCGAGGCGGGCGAACGGCTCGGCTTTCTGCCCGGCGACCTGGCCCAGAAGGTCGACCCCTATCTGCGCCCCTTGTACGACGCGCTCTACGACCTGATGGGATTTGACCGCGTGCAGAAGGCCTTCGAGCGCGGTCAGCTGGAAATCGCGCCACTCGCCTTCATGCGCGGGCGCACGCTCAACCATGCCTTCGTCATCCTGGACGAGGCGCAGAACACGACCTGCGAGCAGATGAAGATGTTCCTGACGCGCATCGGCTTCGGCTCCAAATGCGTGGTCAACGGCGACGTCAGCCAGATCGACCTGCCCAAGGGGGTCGCGAGCGGGCTGGTCGACGCTGCGCAGGTGCTCAAGCGCGTCAAGGGCATTTCCTTCACGCACTTCTCGGCCGCCGACGTGGTGCGCCACCCGCTGGTGGCGCGCATCGTGCGCGCCTACGACGCGGCGGCGAAAGCGGCATGAAGCCCGCACTGCAGCTGTCGCTGCAGTTCGCCGACGCGCGCCTGCGCGCGCAGCTGCCACGGCACCGGGTGGCGCGCTGGATCCGGGCAGCGCTCGAACATCCGGGCCAGATCACGGTGCGCATCGTCGACGAGGCCGAAGGCCGTGCGCTCAACCGCGACTACCGCGGCAAGGACTATGCGACCGACGTGCTGACCTTCGACTACGAGCGCGCACCGGTCGTGATCGCCGATCTGGTCCTGTGCGCGCCGGTGCTCGAGCGCGATGCCTTGGCCCAGGGCAAGCCCGCCGCCGCGCATGCCGCCCATCTGCTCGTGCACGGCGCCTTGCACGCGCAGGGCTGGGACCATGAGCGGGCGGCCGACGCCAGGCGCATGGAGGCGCGCGAGTCCGAACTGCTCACCGAGCTCGGTTTCAGCGACCCCTGGTCGGCGGCGCCGCGCAGTTTGCGGCGATGAAGTCGGCCTGTGTCGGCATGACCGTCACGCACTTGTCGATCACGCCGCGCACGTTTTCCAGGTAGTCCTGCACTTCCGCTTCGGCGAGCAAGTCGGCCAGCGGGTGGTAGGACGAAGGCACGAGCCCCTGGCCCTCGAAGACCTGCATCCACGCCACCTCGGCGAACAACTCTGCGCCATCGCGCACGATGCGGCCGTGGCTGCGGAACAGGTCGATCTTCTGACGCAAGGATGGCGGGATGTCCATCTGCCTGCACTGGCGCCAGAAGTCGCTGTCGTCGCGCGTGGTTGCGTGGTAGTGCAGGATCAGGAAGTCGCGGATCTTCTCGAACTCGAAGCGGCTCTGGCGGTTGAATTCTTCGGTGTCGACTTCGCTCTGAACCTGCGCCGGGAAGAAGGTCAGCAGGCGCGCGATCGCGGTCTGCACGAGGTGGATGCTGGTCGATTCGAGCGGTTCCATGAAACCGCCGGCCAGACCGATGGCGACCACGTTGCGGTGCCAGGCCTGTCTGCGCATGCCGGTGGTGAACTTCAGCGTCCGGGGCTCGGCAAGCGGCTCGCCGTCCAGGTTGGCCAGCAGCAGCGCCGTGGCCTCGTCCTCGCTCATGTGGCGGCTCGAGAACACGTGGCCGTTGCCGATGCGGTGCTGGAGCGGAATGCGCCACTGCCAACCGGCCGGCCGCGCCGTCGCGCGGGTGTAGGGCAGGGCAGGGCCGGCTGGCGCGCAGGGCACCGCGATCGCCCGGTCGCACGGCAGCCAATGAGACCAGTCTTCATAGCCGGTCTCGAGCGCCTTCTCGGTCAGCAGGCCGACGAAACCCGAGCAGTCGATGAACAGGTCGCCCGCCAATCGTCGGCCATCGGCGAGGGCCAGGTATTCGACATCACCGCTGGCCGCGTGCAGCTGCACGTCGACCACCTTGCCCTCGACGCGCTTGACACCTTCGGCCTCGGCCAGGCGGCGCAGGTACTGGGCGTACAGATGGGCATCGAAGTGAAAGGCGTAGGTGATGTCGGCGAGCGGCGAGTTGGCCATGTCGGGCCGCGGGCGCATGAACTTGCCGGCCAGCGCGGCGCGGCGCGTGATCGAGTAGGCCTCGAGCGGATGCGCCTTGCCGGCCGCGCGCATGCGCAGCCAGTACTGCTCGAAATTGACGGTCCACAGGTCCTGCCCGAAGCGGCCGAAGCCATGCATGTAGCGCTCGCCTGGGCGGCCCCAATCGACGAACTCGATGCCGAGCTTGAACGTGGCCTGCGTCTGCCGCATGAACTCGTCCTCATCGATCTGCAGCACCTGATTGAAGCGCTGGATCATCGGGATCGTGGCCTCGCCGACGCCGACGGTGCCGATCTGGTCGGACTCGACCAGCGTGATGCCGACCTTGCCGCGCAGCACCTTGGACAGCGCGGCAGCGGTCATCCAGCCTGCCGTGCCGCCACCGACGATGACCAGATTGCGGATGAGTTGCGATTGCATCGTGACCAAATGAAAAGACCCCGGCCGGCGTGGACCGGCAGGGGCTCAAGTGTCGCTCAGAGGCCCGTCAGAGCTTGTAGTTCAGGCCGAACAGGTAGGTCTTGCCGAACTTCTTGCGCTCGATCTCGTTGTCCGGCGTGTCGCGGTAGCGCACATAGGGCGCGTCGGTCACGTTGTTGGCCTGGAACAGGAGCGCGAGACCCTTGGCAGGTCCGCTCTGGATCTCGTAGCCGAGCTGAACGTCGGCCACGGTCTCGGCCTTCACATAGGTCAGGCGCCGGTCGCCGGCGTAGTCGGCCACTTCGCCGACGAAGGACGAGCGGTGGCGCGCAGCCACGCGTGCCGAGAATCCCCACCTCTCGAAGTAGAAGGCGAGGTCGGCCACTTCGCGCGAGAGCCCTGGCAGCGGGATCGAGCCGGTCGCGACACCATCGACCGCAAACGCGCTGGTGGGCAGGTTGACCGAACTCGACGTGTAGGCATAGCTGGCCTGCAGACCGAATCCGTCGAGCGACTTGTTGAGCAGGTTGAACGGCAGCGAGGCACTCAGTTCGACGCCCTGGATATTGCCGCCGTTGCCGTTGATCGGCAGGTTGATCAGACCCAGGACGCGGCCACCGGGCGGGAGCGGCGTGCTCGGCGAGACGTAGGGCGTGAAGTCCACCGCCACGTCCTGCTTCACGATGTAGGTGCTCAGATCCTTGTAGAAGCCGGCAGCGCCGAAGTAGGCCTTGGTGCCGAAGTACTTCTCGTAGGCGATGTCGATTGCGTTGGCGCGGAACGGCTCCAGATGCGGGTTGCCGCCGTCGCCCTTGAGGACGCCGAGCCCGTTGTCGACTCCGAAGCCCAGGCTGGCCCGCATGTCGTTGATGTTCGGGCGCGCCATCACGCGGGCCAGGGCGAAGCGGATGCGCTGGTCGTTGCCGATGTCGAAGCCCAGGTTCAGGCTCGGCAGCACATCGGTGTAGCTGGTGCCGGCGCGCACGTCCGAGGCGGGGCAATTCTGGTCGTTCGGGCAGGTGCCGCGGTCGACGTTGAAGGCGTGCGAGCTCTGCTTGGCGTTGACGATCTGAACCCCCACGTTGCCGCGCACCGGAAACCCGAACAGCTGGCGGTCGATGTCACCCTTCAAGAAGGCGGTCGTCACCTGTTCGTCGACGGTCCAGTCCTTGTTGTAGATGTCCGGGTGCAGCTTGGACACGACGTTGTAGATCGAACCGAGCGCCGTGTTCGGGTCGAAGGTTGCGATGTTGATGCCATTGATGTTGAGCGTGCTCGAACCCGGCATGTCGGCACTGCCGAACCCGGTCGTGTCGCCCGCGATCACCAGACGGCCCTCGACGAACGAACGTGTCTTCTGGCGGTCGGTGTAGTTCACGCCGCCCTCGACCGACACGATCCAGGGGTTGGCAGCCAGGTCGCGGCGCAGCGAGAAACGCAGCGAGTTGGCCTCGTCGTTGACGGTCGGCAGCTTGGAGTAGCCGGCCTGCGGCGAGCCGGCGCCACCGCCCCAGCCCTGCACGTCGGTCAGCTTGATGATGCCGCGGTCGGCGTAGTTCAGCCCGGTCGTGAACTGGGCGTTGTTCGTGAAGCCGAAGGTATCGAGCCGGGCCGTCTGGGGAGCCGACTGGGCGGTGCCGGCCGTGGTCTCGAGGATGCCGCCGGTGCGCTTGATCTTGGAGTGCGCGATGTCGCCACTCGCGGTCCAGGCGTCGCCGAACTTCAGCCGGTTGTTCCAGCCGATCGAGGTCATCTTGTCGAACGTGCTCTCGGCATCGTTGCGGATGATGGCGCGCACGTTGCTGAAGGTGCCGGAGGTGACCGACGAGCCGCTGAGCGTGATGCCACCCAGGGCGCCGGGAGCGTCGTAGGCGTTGCCGCCGTTCCAGGAGTCGTTCAGAGGAGCCTGGATGCCCTTGGTTGCCTTGATCTGGTCGAACTTCGAGTAGAAGAGGTCCAGCGTGCTCGAGAAGTCCTTGCTCGGCCGATACTGGAGCACGGCGACGGCGCCGTCGCGGGTCTGGTTGGTCTGGTCGGCGAAGTCGCCAAACCCGTTGTACGGCACGCTGACGCAGCCGCCGGTGCCGACCGTGCAGTTGTTGCCGCCAACGCCGGCCACGGTGTCGTAGTTGCCGCCGCCCCAGCTGTCGAAGCGCGAGGTGGTCGGGCCCATCTCGTCCAGGCGCGCGAATCCGAGCGCGACGCCGAGCGTGCGGTCGGCGAACTGGTCGACGTAGGACAGGCTGAAGCGCGAGCCATCACCTTCGGCGATCGCACCGATGCCACTCTGTTGCTTGCGGTAGTTGACGGCGACGGCGCGCTTGGAGAAGTCGAGCGGGCGAACCGTGCGAATGTCGACCGTGCCGGACAATCCCTGGCCGACCAGGCTGGCGTCCGGGGTCTTGTACACGGTCACGGCATTGACCAGCTCGGACGGGTACTGGTCGTATTCGACGCCGCGGCTGTCACCGGTGGAGACCTGCTCGCGCCCGTTGAGCAAGGTGGTGGCAGAAGTCCGGCGCCATGCCGCGGATCGAGATCTCGCGCGCACGGCCGTCGCCGCGCGCACGCTGGGCCGCCAGGCCCGGAAGGCGGGCGATCGATTCGGCGATGCTGGTGTCGGGCAGCTTGCCGAGATCCTCGGACGAGATCGCCTCGACGATCGAGTCGGAGTTCTTCTTGACGCTGATCGCGCTCTCGATGGCGCCCCGGATGCCGGTGATCGTCACGCTGGACGCGCTCTGTTGCGCAAGCGCCGACCCCTGCGCGGCGAGCAGCAGCACGGCCCCCGCAACTGCCGTCAAGGCGGGCGACGCCGTCCGGACCGAGGACGCGAGCCGCTGGCCACGTTGGGTGTTCGATGAATTCACAGGCATCTCCTCGTACGGCGGGCCGCCTGGCAGGCGACCTCGAATTGAAAGCAGGCGTTGTGCGTTTGTACCAAAACTAGGTGATTCAGCGAGGATGTGAAAACCCTAGGGTTCAACCGATCCGGGTCCAATCAAAGCCAAGAAACGTGGATATTCATAGGTGTCTGACGCCTTGACGCAACAGTCCTCGGTTCTGCTGGCAACATCGAGATGTAGTCCAACTACATCGCTACTTCAGCTTGACGAAGACCAGAGCGGTTCGCGCCGGCACCTCGAAGCGACCGTTTGCGGGGTCGAACCGGGCCTGACCGAGCTGCGCAACCAGCGCCGTCTGGCCGGTCAGCACCGGGTGCAGCGCATAGCGTTGGCCGCGTGTCCCGGCGACGGTCACCTGATGGGCCTGTTTGTCGACGTTGATCAGATAGACCAGGTCGTCGAAGTTCGCGCCCGGATAGCCGCGGCCATCGACCTGGCCGACCAGCAGGCCCGGCACCTGTTCGGGGCCGGTGTTGTGCATCTGGAGCCGGGCGCGCACGTCGGCGCTCGAACGCAGCCGCAGCAGCGTGGTGCTGGCGCGCATGCGCAACAGGTCGAGGACCGCGTCGCGCGTCCAGCGGATCTGGGTCGGCGTCGGCTTCAGCCCGGGATCGGCAAGCAGGGGCTTCATGAGCGGCCAGCTGTCGCCGTTGTCGCCCTTGGGGGGCAGCCCGACGCCGAAGTGGTTGTCCTGCAGCGTCCAGTCGATGCGGTTGAACCAGTCGCCGGAGTCGTAGCTGTTGCGGTCCATCGACTTGCTGCGCAGGATCTCCTGGCCGGCGTGGAAGTAGGCGATGCCCTGGCTGAACGCGACCACGGCGGCGCCCAGCACCTGCACCCGGGCCCGGTCGTCGAGCGAGGTGGTGCGTGGCAGCTTGAACACGTTCGCATCGAACAAGGTCTGGTTGTCGTGGTTCTCCACGTAGTTGACGACCTCGCCGGGCTCGCTGACGTAGCCTGCGGGTTGCCCGTTCCCGTAGGGGATTCGCGCCAGCGCCATGCGCTCGCCGCCGGCAGTCTGCATCTCGTAGTCGCGCAGCGTGCCGGCCAGCCCGACGCGCACGAGGTCGGCCGCGGCCAGCAGGTCGCGCGCCGTGCTGCGCCCAGCGGCCAGGCGGTTGGGGTCGAGGTGGAGGCCGTTGATGAAACCTTGCCTGACGATCTGGTCGGCCCCGTTGTCGCCGGCGCTGCCGCCGCGCACCGCATCGCGCGCGCGGTCGCTGAAGGTGGCGATGCCGGTCCCGTTCAGCGAGCCCTGCGACGCCTGGACGAAGCGCCGCCCATCGGCCACCTCGCCGAAGTTCCAGCCTTCGCCGATCAGGTGGATGTGGCGCCCGGCGGCGGCGTCGACGGCGGCCTGCAGGCGTTCCATGGCCGCGCGCGGCTGGTGGCCCATCAGGTCGAAGCGGAACGAGTCGATGTGATGGTCGCGTGCCCAGACGACCGCCGAGTCGATCATCAGCTTGGCCATCATGGCGTGCTCGGTCGCGGTGTTGGCGCAGCAGGTCGAGCGCTCGACCGTGCCGTTGGCGTCGAGGCGGTGGTAGTAGCCCGGCACGATGCGGTCGAGCACCGACTTGGGATGCTGGCCGGAGGCCGTCGTGTGGTTGTAGACCACGTCCATGCCGACGCGCAGCCCGAGGCCGTGCAGCGCCTGCACCATGCGCCGGAACTCGATGATGCGCACCGCACCATCGGCGGGATCGCTCGCGTAGCTGCCTTCGGGTGCCGTGAAGTGATAGGGGTCGTAGCCCCAGTTGAAACCGTCGTCGGCCTTGTGCGCCTCGACTTCGGCCTGCTGGGTCTCGCCGTCGGGCGGGCCCTGCGGGTGCGGTGTCGCCTGAGCGGCATCGGGCACGGTGGCGAAATCGAAGACCGGCAGCAGGTGCACGTCGGTGACCCCGGCCTCGGCCAGTCGCCTCAGGTGCTGCATGCCGTCCGACGCCAGGTCGGTGAAGGCGAGGTAGCGGCCACGGTGGGCTGCGGGCACGCTGCGGTCGTTGTGCGAGAAGTCGCGCACATGCAGCTCGTAGATCACCAGATCGGTGGCGGCCTCGACGCGCCCGGGCCGGGGCGCGGTGCGCCAGCCGGGTGGTGCGAGGGCGTCGCTGCCGAGGTCGGCGACATGGCTGCGCGTCGAGTCGGTGGTCAGGCTCGTCGAGTAGGGATCGGTGACGCGGTTGCGCACCAGTCCGCGGCCGGGCACGACGACGTCGACCCGGTAGTCGTAGTAGCGGCCGCTGAGGTCACCGGGCTGGCGCACATGCCAGGCGCCGCTGCTGCGGTCGAACTGCATCGGCAGGCGCTGGTCGGCGGGTCCGGCGCCGCTGCGGTACAGGCACAGCGTGACCTGGCGGGCCGTCGGTGCCCACAGGCGGAAGTCGGTCTGCCCGGGCGCGCCGGCGGGTGTCGAGACGATCGCGCCCAGATCGAGTGTCTGGGCGCTGGCGAAGAGTTCATCGAGTGCGCCCGGCAACTGGGTCTGGGTTGCGTCCACGACGCGGCCGCCCGCGTCTTCCCGAACGACCAGCAGCTGTTCACGCACCAGCTCGCGCAATCGCGTGGCGTCGGCGTCGGCCAGGGCCAGCGTGGCGCCCGCTTCAACATGGGCGAAGCGGCGCGCCACTTCGGGACGCAGCGCAGTGGATGCTTGCAGCGAGCGCCACGCGACCATCGGCGCCGCGCACCGGCTCGCCCGGTGTGGCGACGATGCGGGCGTGCGACGAGTGGTAGAGCGCAAACCGACCGGCGGCGGGTGCCTGCGGCCAGCGCAGATGACGCGCATCGAGCCAGACCGCGCGCGCATCCACGGCGGTGGAAGCGGCCGGCGCGAGGACCTGCTCGAAGCCACCAGGGTCGCAGTCGGCAGGGGCCGCGCCGGCCGCCCAGGGCGACCCGGCCACCGCACTCGAGGCCAGCAAGGTGAACAGGTGACGGTGCAGCGAGGCCATGGCAGGGATCGAGGGGCGGAGCCCCATCGTACAGAAACAAAACTACATCGACACCGGACGTTTCCCTATGCGATCAGAGCGCATCCACAACACCGGGAGTGCGATATCAATCGTTCGATCTGTAGTTCGACTACATTGCCGGGCATGAAACCCAGCTTGGGACGGGCTGCCATCGTGCGCTACGGGGTCGTGATCGGCCTGACCCTGTGGTTCGGACTTGGGTCCGGATCGGCGACTGCGGTGGACACGGGCGCCGTGATGGCGCGGCCGGGGCCGGCCCACCTGCCGGCACACTGGCAGCACGGTGCGTTCATGGAGATCTTCGTGCGCGCCTACCAGGACAGCGACGGCGACGGCATCGGCGACCTGCGCGGCCTGACCTCGCGCCTGGACGAACTGAAGGACCTCGGCGTGCGCGGCTTGTGGCTGATGCCGGTGACGCCGAGTGCCGATGGGGACCATGGCTACGCCACCACCGACTACCGCGCGATCGAGCCGGCCTACGGCACGCTGGCCGACTTCGACGAGCTGCTGCGTCAGGCGCACCGGCGTGGCATCGGCGTCATCGTCGACTACGTGGTCAATCACAGTGCGGCCGCGCATCCCTTTTTCATCGAGGCGCTCAAGGGGCCGTCGAGCCGCTTTCGCGACTGGTACCTGTGGTCGGAGCAGGCACCGACAGGCTGGGACATCTGGGGCCACGATCCCTGGTATCACGCGCAGTCCGAGCCCTGGACCTTTCGCGGCGACGATCTCAAGTTGTTGCCCGCGCCACCAGCCGGCGCCACCGGCTTCTACTTCGCGATCTTCGGCCCCGCCATGCCGGACTTCAACCTGCGCCGCCCGGAGGTGGTGGACTACCACCTGGACTCGCTGCGCTTCTGGCTCAACCGCGGACTCGACGGCTTCAGGCTCGACGCGGTGCCGCACCTGATCGAGAACAGCGCCAAGGACTGGAACGACCAGCCCGAGAGCCGCCGCCTGGCCCGGCGACTGCAGGACCTCGTTCACAGCTATCCGCGCCGCTTCGTGGTCTGCGAGGCGACGGCCCGACCGCAGGTCTGGGGCGACCCGGCGGTGTGCGGAGGTGCATTCGCCTTCGGCTACGCGCACCATTTCGTGCGCGCTGCGTTGGGCGAGGCCGAATCCGTTCAGCAACTGGCGTCGTACTACCGCGAGGCGGCGCCGACCATGGCGACCTTCGTGTCCAACCACGACATCTTTGCCGGGCGCCGCCTGTGGGACCAGGTCGGGGGCGACGAGGCGGCCTACAAGTTGGCGGCCGCGGCCTACCTGCTCCAGCCCGGCACACCGTTCATCTACTACGGCGAAGAAGTCGGGCAGGCCGGTGTGTCCGGTCTCGATGGCGACCGGCAGCTGCGCGCGCCGATGAGCTGGAGCGCCGAACCGCAGCGCGCCGGTTTCACCACCGGCGTCCCGTTCCGGCCCGTCGCGCCCAATCTGGCCACGCACAATCTGGCCGCTCAGCGTGCGGACCCGGGCTCGATCTGGCACTTCTACAAGGCCATGCTGGCACTGCGCAACGCGCGCCCGTCGATCGCACGCGGGAGTTTCGAGGCCAGCTTCGCGCAGCAGCTTGTGCTGGGTTTCCAGCGCCGCCTCGGGCGCGAGCGCAGCCTGGTGCTGATCAACTACGGTCAGGTGCCAGCCGCGGTGCAGGTGCCGGGCCTGAGCCCGCGTGCCACACTGCGCGCCTTGTATCCGTCGACTGCCCGCGGCGTGCGCGCCGGCCCCAAGGGCGCGCTGCACGTCGTGCTGCCGCCCCGTTCCGTGCAGGTGTATGCCCTCGATCGCTGAAAGCCTGACCGGCCTCGAGCCGATCGCCGCCGCCGACCCCGGCAGTCGGCTCGCACCGGACTGGCACCGGACCGGCTTCATGCAGATCTTCGTGCGTGCCTACCAGGACAGCAATGGCGACGGCATCGGCGACCTGCCCGGCCTGACCTCGCGCCTGGACTACCTGCAGGACCTCGGCGTGGGGGGCCTGTGGCTGATGCCGATCCATCCGAGCGCCGACCGTGACCATGGCTACACCGTCACCGACTTCCGCGCGGTCGACCCGGACTACGGCACGCTGGAGGACCTCGACACCCTGCTCGACGAGGCGCACTCGCGGGGCATCGGCGTCATCCTCGACTACGTCATCAACCACAGCTCGCGCGAGCACCCGCTGTTCCAGGCATCGGCGGCGAGCCGTGCCAGCCGCTATCGGGACTGGTACCTGTGGCAGGACGTTCACCCGCACGGCTGGCGAATCCACGACCACGATCCCTGGTGGCGAACGGGTGACGCCTCCTGTTTCGGGGCCTTCGGCGCCGGCTTGCCGGACTTCAACTGGCTGAATCCGCAGGTCGAGGCCTGGCACCACGACAACCTGCGCTTCTGGCTCAACCGGGGTGTCGACGGTTTCCGCTTCGACGCGGTCGGGCACCTGGTGGAGAACGGCCCCGAGGCCTGGGACTGCCAGCCGCAGAACTACCCCATCATGCAGCGCGTGCGGGCTCTGCTCGACGGCTACGCGCAGCGCTACATGGTCTGCGAGGCGCCGGGCGACCCGGCTGGTTTTGCGCGCGCCGCAGGCGGCGGGTTCGCCTTCGATCTGAACGGCCTGCTGCTCGACGCGGCGCGCGGACGCCCGGGCGCGCTGCAGGCGGTGGCGGACTACCACGCGACGGCGCCGGGCGCACTCGCGACCTTCCTGTCCAATCACGATCACTTCGCCGGAGCGCGCGTCGCCGACCAGTTGCACGGGGACCCCGGACGCTGCAAGGTTGCCGCGGCCTTGCTGCTCCTGCTGCCCGGCGTGCCCTTCATCTACTACGGCGAGGAGATCGGCATGGCCGCGGCCGCGCGCCTGGCGCCCGACCCCGGGCTGCGTGCGCCGATGAGCTGGTCGGCCGATGGCTCCGGCTTCAGCACGGCCAGACCGTTCCGCGCGCCGGCGTCGAACCGCTCGACGCACAACGTCGCCGACCAAACGAACGACGAACAATCGCTGCATGCCTTCTACCGGCGGCTGCTTCGGCTGCGCCAGCGCCATCCGGCGCTGCGCAGCGGTGTGCTTGCCGACGTGCAGGTCGGTCCCGATCGGCTGACCTTCACGCGCCGCGCCGATGCGGAAGCGCTGCGGATCGTGATCGACACGGGGCCGACACCGGCGGTGTCGATCGAGCCGCCGCGCTGACAACGTCGGCTGCGCGCGCCTGGCCGCCGAAGCTCAGTCTTCCAGGTACCCGGCCACCGGCAGGGTCGGTGCAGGCGCGCTGCCAAGCGGACCGAAGGGGCCACGACCGCTGCCGGCGCTCAGCCTGGCGAGCCGCCCGGTGAGCTCGGCAGTGACGGCGTCCCACCCGAAGCGCCAGACCCAGTTCTCGGGCCCGAGCGTGCCGGGCGTGTTCATCCGTTGCGCGCTGTCCAGACCGAGCAGGTCCTGCATCGGCGTGATGGCCGTGTTGGCGACCGAATTGAGCGCGCCGCGGATCATCGCCCAGTGCACGTCGGACCCGTCGCAGCCAAGGTAGCTGGCAGCAAACTGCTGCTGCGTCGATGGGGCGTGGGTCCACCAGCCGCGGGCGGTGTCGTTGTCGTGGGTGCCGGTGTAGACGACCACGTTGCGCGGGTAGTTGTGGGGCAAGAACTCGTGCGCGCCGTCGCCACCGAATGCGAACTGCAGGATCTTCATGCCGGGCAGGCCGAGCGAGTCGCGCAGGTCGCGCACGTCGTCGGTGATGAATCCGAGGTCTTCGGCCACGATGGGCAGGGTGCCCAGCGCGGCCTGGAGCGCGTCGAACAGGGCCTTGCCCGGCCCCTTCACCCAGCGACCCTGGCGCGCATCCGGGCTGCTGGCGGGGATCTCGTAGTAGCCGCAGAAGCCGCGGAAATGGTCGATGCGGAACAGGTCGGCCTGGGTCAGCGCCCTGGCGACACGCGCGATCCACCACGCGAAGCCTTCATCGGCCATGCGGTCCCAGCGGTACAGCGGGTTGCCCCAGCGCTGCCCGAGCGGACCCAGGTCGTCGGGCGGAACGCCGGCCACGACAGCGGTCTGGAAATTCTCGTCGAGCAGGTACAGATCGGGCCGCGCCCAGCAGTCGGCGCTGTGGTGGGCGACGAAGATCGGCAGGTCGCCCATCAGGGCGACGTCGCGCGCATTGGCGTACTGCTTGAGGGCGGTGCATTGGGTGTCGAAGCACCATTGAACGAAGTGCCAGAACATGATCTCGTCGGCGTACTGGCTGCGCGCTTCGGCCAGTGCGGACTTGTCGCGTCTGGCCAGCGCCGGTGCCCAGTCCCACCACGAACGCCCGCCATGCACGGTCTGCAGGGCCATGAACAGGCTGTAGTCGTCGAGCCAGCGGGCCTCGGCCGCGCACCACGCGCCGAAGGCCTTGCGATCGGAGGCGGCGGCGCGGGCGACAAACCCGGCATGCGCAAGGCGCAGCTGGGCCAGGCGCCAGGGGGCGACGCGGGCGAATCCGACCTTCGAGTCGTCGAAGCCCTCGGCGGGCAGCGCCGCAGCAGCCAGCCAGCCACGCTCGACAAGAGGCTCGAGCGCGACCATCAGCGGACTGCCCGCGAACGCGCTCACGCTCTGGTAGGGCGAATCACCCGGGCCGACCGGGGTCGTCGGCAACCATTGCCAGATGCGCTGGCCGGCCTCGGCCAGCCAGTCGACGAATCGATAGGCCTGGGGCCCGAGATCGCCCACCCCGTGCGGGCCGGGCAACGAAGTGAGGTGCAGCAGCACGCCACTGGTGCGTCGATTCAGATCCATTTTCAGTCCGTGGGCGTGGCCCAGATCCGTTGTCGGTACTCGCGGATCGTACGGTCGACGCTGAAACTTCCCATGCCGGCGATGTTGTGCAGGGCACGTGCAGCCCAGGCCTGCGGGTCTGCATACGCCGCGTCGACCGCACGCTGCGCGGCCAGGTAGGCGTCGAAATCGGCCAGCACCAGATAGGGGTCGTGCCTCAGCAGGCCGTGCACGAGGTCCCGGTAGCGCCCTGGTGCCTCGGGCGAGAAGGTGCCGCCGGCGATCGCATCGAGCACGGCGCGCAACGGCGTGCCCGCGCCTGCAAAGTCGGCCGGTGGCACACCGTCGGCCTTCACTCGCGCCACCTGCTCGGTGCGCAGGCCGAAGATGAACATGTGGCGCGCGCCGATTGCCTGCGCCATCTCGATGTTGGCCCCGTCCCAGGTGCCGATCGTGCAGGCGCCGTTCATCGCGAACTTCATGTTGCCGGTGCCCGAGGCTTCGGTGCCGGCCGTCGAGATCTGTTCCGAGAGGTCGGCCGCGGGGATGATGTCCTCGGCCAGGCTGACTCCGTAGTTGGGCAGGAACGCGACCTTGAGCCGGTCGCCGATGCGCGGGTCGTGGTTGACGATGCGCGCCACATCGTGGATCAGGTGGATGAAGTGTTTGGCGGCCAGGTAGGCCGACGCCGCCTTGCCCGAGAAAATCACGGTGCGCGGGACCCAGGGCGCATCGGGATCGGCCAGGATGGCCTGGTAGCGTGCCACCACGTGCAGCACGTTCATGAGTTGGCGCTTGTACTCGTGGAAGCGTTTGATCTGGACGTCGAACAGGCTCGCCGGGTCGACACGCAGCCCCAGTTCGCGCTCGATGCGCGCCGTCAGCCGGTCCTTGCTGGCGCGCTTGCACAGCAAGAACGCTCTGCCCAGTGCGGCGTCGTCGGCCATCGCACCGAGATCGTTCAGCGCGGTGAGATCGCCCCGCCAGCGGGTGCCGATGTGGCGGTCGAGCAGGCTCGACAAGGCCGGGTTGGCCTGCACCAGCCAGCGCCGCGGCGTCACGCCATTGGTGACGTTCAGGAAGCGCCCTGGCCACATCTCGGCATGGTCGCGGAACAAGGTCTGCACCATCAGCTCGGAGTGCAGCGCGGACACGCCATTGACGCGGCGCGACGCCGTCACCGCGAGGGCCGCCATGCGCACGCGGCGCTCGCCCTGCTCGTCGATGATCGACAGACGCGCAACGCGGGCCTCGTCGGCAGGGAAACGGGCGCGCACTTCGGCCAGCAGCCGGGCGTTGATTTCGAGCACGATCTCGAGGTGGCGCGGCAGCAGTCGCTCGAACATCGGCAGCGGCCAGGTCTCGAGGGCCTCGGGCATCAGGGTGTGGTTGGTGTAGCTGGTCGCCTGCCCGACGACCTGCCAGGCGGCGTCCCAACCCAGGCCATGCACGTCGAGCAGGAGCCGCATCAACTCGGCGGGCGCCAGCGCGGGGTGGGTGTCGTTCAGATGCACGGCGTTGTCGCGGCCGAAGTCGCGCAGGTCACGGCCTTCGCGTTGGTGACGGGCCAGCATGTCCTGCAGCGAGGCGGCGACGAGCAGGTACTCCTGCTTGAGGCGCAGTTCGCGGCCGGCTTCGGTGCTGTCGTCGGGGTACAGGACCCAGCACAGCGCTTCGGCGCGGTGCAGGTGTTCGGCCGCGGCCAGGTGCTCGCCTTTGCAGAAGCGGGGGTAGTCGAGCGGCCGCGATGCCTGGGCGCGCCATTGGCGCAGCGTGGACACGCGTTCGGTGCCATGGCCAGGCACGATGAAGTCGTAGGCCTGGGCCTGCACCGTTTCGGCGGGCGTCCATTCGCGCCGGTGCGCGTCGCCGCTGACCTGGCCACCAAAGCCGACCGCGAAGCAAAGCTCCGGGCGCATCAGTTCCCAAGGGCTGCCGTGGCGCAGCCAGTCGTCCGGCCGCTCGACCTGGCGGCCGTCCTCGATGGTCTGCGCGAACATGCCCTGTTCGTAGCGCAGGCCGTAGCCGAAGGAGGGCAGCCCGAGCGTGGCGAAGGCGTCGAGGAAGCATGCCGCCAACCGGCCCAGGCCGCCGTTGCCCAGGGCCGCGTCGGGCTCCTGGGCGGCGAGCGTCGCCCAGTCCGGTGCGTTCGGGCCCAGCAGCGCCGGCAGTTGTGGTGTGATCTGCAAGGCCGCGAGCGCATTGCCCAGCGCGCGGCCCATCAAGAACTCCATCGACAGGTAGTGCACGCGTCGGCTGGCCCGGCGCGTGGCGTCGCTGGCCTGGGTGGCAGCCCAGCGTTCGGCCAGGGTCGCGCGTGCTGCCAGCGCCAGCGCGTGCGCCGATGCGCCAGGGCCGGGGGCGTCGCTTCGTTGGGACAGTGCACGCGTGTAGCGTGCGCAGAATGTGGCGTTCGAGGCGGCGAGGGCCGCTTCGGGCGTCGGGGTCTGGCTCATCGGGGGCATCCTTGCAACGGACTTGAAGTATCGCGAGGGAACAGGGGTTTGTGTAGTTTTCCTACAGACGGGTTTTCCCTGTGAGTTGATAACACATTGATTTATAAAGATTAAGTCTGGATCGTCGAGGCTGTTGGCGCGTTGCTGCAGCCTGTGATCGTCTGTATATTCTCTACATTCCGGGCGCCATGAAGCCCGAGAGGTGATGCGGTGGCCGACGTCGTCCTGAAGAGGGTGCAGAAGAGTTTTGGCGATGTGCGGGTCCTGCAGGACATCGACCTGACCGTGCGCGACGGCGAGTTCATGGTCTTCGTCGGCCCCTCCGGCTGCGGCAAGAGCACGCTGTTGCGTCTGATCGCGGGACTCGAGGACCTGAGCGGCGGCGACATGACGATCGGCGGCAGGCTGGTCAATGACGTGCCGCCGGCCGAGCGCGGGATCGCGATGGTGTTCCAGAGCTATGCGCTGTACCCGCACATGAACCTGTACGAGAACATGGCCTTCGGACTGCGCCTGGCCAAGATGCCCGCCGCCGCGATCGACGCTGCGGTGCAGCGGGCGGCCCGGATCCTGCACATCGAGCACCTGCTCGAGCGCAAGCCCAAGGACCTGTCGGGCGGGCAGCGCCAGCGGGTGGCAATCGGGCGCGCCATCGTGCGCCAGCCCGACGTCTTCCTGTTCGACGAACCGCTGTCCAACCTCGACGCTGCGCTGCGCGTGAAGATGCGCTACGAGTTCGCGCGGCTGCACGAGGAACTCAAGACGACGATGGTCTACGTCACGCACGACCAGGTCGAGGCGATGACGCTGGCCGACCGGATCGTCGTGCTGTCGGCCGGGCGCATCGAGCAGATCGGCACGCCGCTGGCGCTCTACGAGCACCCCTGCAATCGTTTCGTGGCCGGATTCATCGGGTCGCCGCGCATGAACTTCATCGACGGCCACTTGCAGCAAGGCAATGCCGATGTGGCCGTCCTGACGCTGGCCGGCGGTGTGCGCATCGAGTGCCGGATCGATGCTCGCGGACTGGCCGCAGGCGAGCCCGTGACGCTCGGAATCCGGCCCGAGCACCTGGTCCTCGGCGCGAGCGAGAACCTGCTGCCGGCGACCGTGTCCTTCGTCGAGTCGCTCGGGAGCACGACCTTCGCCTATTGCGATCTGCCCGGCAACGAAGACGCACTGACCTGCGAGTTCGATGGCCGCACCCGATTGACGGTCGGCGACCGGCTCGAACTGTCGGTGCCCGCCGATGCGACCCATGTGTTCCGCGCCGATGGCAGCGCGCTGCCGCGTCCGGGACTTGCCGATCGTGCGCAGGCCGCGTGATGGCGGCGCGCCTGCTCGCGACGCTGCTGGCCACCGCCAGCCTGATGGGCAATGCCGAGGCGCAGGACAAGCTGCGCCTGCTGGTCTGGATCAACGGCGACAAGGGCTACAACGGGCTGCAGCAGGTCGGTGACCGGTTTGCCGCGCTGTCCGGGGTCGAGGTCGTGGTCCAGCACCCGGAAGGCGCGCCGGACAAGTTCCAGGCCGCGGCCGGCGCCGGCAAGGGCCCGGACATCTTCTGCTGGCCGCACGACCGTGTCGGCGAATGGGCCAAGTCCGGGCTCGTGGTGCCGGTCCAGCCGGGCCGGCGCATCCGCGACGAGATCGAGGACTCGGCCTGGAAGGCCTTCACCTACCGCGGCAAGATCTGGGGCTACCCGCTCGCCATCGAGGCCATCGGCCTCATCTACAACAAGGCCCTGGTGCCGACGCCGCCGGCCAGCTTCGACGAGGTGATCGCGCTCGACCGGCAACTGTCCGCGCACGGCAAGAAGGCCATCCTGTGGGACTACAACAAGTCCTTCTTCACCTGGCCGATCATTGCCGGGCCAGGCGGTTATGTCTTCGGTCGCAATGCCCAGGGTGACTACGACCCGGCCGACATCGGCGTCAACAACGCCGGCGCGCTCAAGGGCCTGCAACTGCTGGCGCGCCTGGTGCAGAGCGGCGTCATGCCCAAGGGGGCACGCTACGCCGACATGGAAGCGCAGTTCAACCAGGGCCAGGTGGCGATGATGATTTCCGGTCCCTGGGCCTGGGACAACGCGGCCCGGAGCAAGATCGACTTCGGTGTCGCACCGGTGCCGAGCGTGGACGGCCAGCCGTCACGCCCCTTCGTCGGTGTGCTCGGCTGCATGATCACGGCGCCGAGCCCGGTCAAGGACATCGCGCGCGAGTTCATCGAGAACCACCTGCTGCGGGTCGACGGGTTGAAGGCCGTCGCCGCCCATGTCCCGCTCGGCACGCCGGCCAACAAGGCCTATTTCGCCGAGCTCGCAGGCGACCCGAAGATCCGCGCCACGATGGAAAACGCGCGCCTGGGCGCACCGATCCCGAACATCCCCGAGACCGGGCGCTTCTTCCCGGCGATGGACGCCGCACTGGAGGCCGTGACCAATGGCCGTCAGGCGCCGAAGGCCGCGCTCGATGGCGCCGCCGCGCGCATGAAGGCCCGCTGAGCATGAAACCCGCACCCTGGGTTCATCGGGTCCTGACCGGCCTCGTCACGCTGGCCTTGCTGTGGGTCGTCTTCGGTCTGATCGTCGGCGGGCGGCCGCTGTGGGGCACGGCGGCCCTCCTGCTCGGTGCGGGGGTCATCTACCTCTACGCCTCGGCCCGCACGCTGGCCTGGAAGTACCTGTTCCCGGGTGTCGCCGGCATGCTGCTGTTCGTGGTCTTCCCGCTCGCCTACACGATGCAGATCGGCTTCACGAACTACTCGTCGAGCAACCTGCTGACCGAAGCGCACGCGCGCGGCTACCTGCTGGCCCAGACCGAAGTCGACGAAGACGCGACGCAGCGCTTCACGCTGCACCGGCAAGGCAGCGGGCTTCGCCTTGCCTTGCGGGCCACCGACGGCAGCGTGACGGTGTCGCCCGAGCTGAGCCTGGCGCGCGGCGGGCCGCTCGACATGCAACCCGGTCCGGTGCCCACCGGCGAGGCGCTCACGCTGCGCGAGGTGCTGCAGCATCGACGTGCCTTGATGGCCACCACCCTGAGGCTGCCGAATGGCGCGCAGCTGAACTATGCCGGCGTGCACGAGTACGGGCCGGTCGAGCCGCTCTGGACCGCCAACGCCGACGGGTCCTTGCTGCAGCGTGCCACCGGCACCCTGTTCCGACCCGACCGTCGCAGCGGCTACTTCGTGAGCGACAACGGTGACCGCATGCAGCCGGGCTTCAAGGTCGGCGTCGGGTTTGCCAACTACACGCGCATGCTGAGCGATCCCGACTTCCGCGGGCCCTTCGTTTCGATCTTCGTCTGGACCGTGCTCTTTGCCGGCCTGACCGTGCTGTTCTCGACCGTGCTCGGCATGACGCTGGCGGTGCTGCTGAACTGGGAGTCGCTCAAGTACCGCACGCTGTACCGCACGCTGCTCTTCCTGCCCTACGCGGTGCCGGGCTTCATCTCGATCCTCGTCTTCAAGGGCCTGTTCAACCAGAACTTCGGCGAGATCAATGCCATCCTCGACGCGATCTTCGGCATTCGCCCGGCCTGGTTCGCCGACCCGCTGCTGGCCAAGACGATGCTGCTGGTCGTCAACACCTGGCTCGGTTATCCCTATGTCATGGTGCTGTGCACCGGGCTCATCAAGTCGATCCCGGCCGACCTGTACGAGGCGTCCGCGATTGCAGGCGCCGGGCCGCTGACCAATTTCTTCAAGATCACCGCGCCGCTCATCGCGCGCCCGCTGACGCCGCTGCTGATCTCGGCCTTCGCCTTCAACTTCAACAACTTCGTGCTGATCTCGCTGCTCACCGACGGGCGGCCGGACTACCTGAACACCAAGCTGCCGGCCGGCACGACCGACATCCTGGTGTCCTACACCTACCGCATCGCCTTCACCGATGCGGGCCAGAACTTCGGCCTCGCCGCGGCCATCTCGACCCTGATCTTCTTCATGGTCGCGCTGATGGCGCTGGTGCAGCTGCGCGTGACGCGGCAGGCCAACAACTGAGGGGAGGCAGAGATGGCCATCGTGACCGGAAAGAGCCAGCGCTGGCGCATCGTCGGCGCGCACATCGGGTTGTGGCTGCTGATCGGCATCACGCTGTTTCCTTTGCTGGCCGTGGTGTCGATCTCTCTGCGCCCGGGCAACTTTGCCACCGGCTCGCTGATCCCGACCGAGATCAGCTTCGAACATTGGCAGCTCGCGCTCGGGTTTGCGGTCACACAACCCGACGGCAACGTGGTGCAGCCGCCGTTCCCGGTCCTGCTGTGGCTGTGGAACTCGATCAAGGTGGCGACGGTCGCGGCGCTGCTCATCGTGGCCATTTCCACGACCGCGGCCTATGCCTTCGCGCGGCTCAAGTTCGCGCACAAGTCGCTCCTCCTCAACAGCATGCTGCTGCTGCAGATGTTCCCGGTCGCGGTGGCGCTGGTCGCGATCTATGCGATCTTCGAGGGCATCGGCCAGACCGTGCCCTGGCTCGGCATCGAGACCCATGCCGGACTGATCGTCGCCTACCTCGGCGGCGTCGCGATGCACATCTGGACCCTCAAGGGCTACTTCGACACCCTGCCGGTCGAGATCGAGGAAAGCGCCAAGGTCGATGGCGCCACCCATTGGCAGACCTTCCGCCTGGTGCTGCTGCCGATGGCGGTGCCGATCCTGATGGTGGTCTTCGTGCTCGCCTTCATCGGCACCATCATCGAGTACCCGGTCGCGTCGGTGCTGCTGCGCGAGGAGCCCAACCTGACGCTCGCCGTCGGCTCCAAGTTCTACCTCTACGAGCAGAAGTACCTGTGGGGCGACTTCGCCGCGGCGGCGGTGCTGTCGGGGCTGCCGATCACGCTGGTGTTCCTGGCCGCGCAGCGCTGGATCGTCTCCGGGCTGACCAGCGGCGGCGTCAAAGGGTAGACGATGAAGAGCTCGCTGATGTCCCTGATCATGGCCACCTTGACGGCCGCCGCCTCGGCGCAGACGACGATGACACATGCCAACCGAACCGACCAGGCCGTCGCCGGCCGCTACGCGCTGCGCGAGGCCGACTGGCGCAACGGCCCGATCGTCTACCAGGTGCTGGTCGACCGCTTCGCGCCGAGTGCGAACCTCGACGCCAAGCGAGCGCTGTACCCGGCCCCGAAGGTCCTGCGCCGCTGGACCGAAGAACCGACGCGCGGCACCTACCTGGACAAGGAACATGTCTGGAGCCACGAGATCGACTTCTGGGGCGGCGACCTGGCCAGTACGCGCAGCCGGCTCGACTACGTGCAGCAGCTCGGCGCCGACGTGCTCTACCTGAACCCGGTCCACCTGGGCTGGACCAACCACAAGTACGACTCGCTCGACTACCACGCGGTCTCGCCCGAGTTCGGCACGCGCGACGACGTGCGCGCGCTGGCCGCCGACGTCAAGGCGCGCGGCATGAAGATCGTGCTCGACGGCGTGTTCAACCACATGGGGCGCAATGCACAGATCTTTCGCCAGGCGCAGGCCGACCCGAAGAGCCGCTACCGGTCATGGTTCGTCTTCGGCCCGCAGTTCAAGGGCGGCTACCGCGGCTGGTGGAACGTCGAGAACCTGCCCGAACTGAACCTCGAGAACCCGGCCGTGCGCGAGCATGTCTACGCCGGGCCCGACTCGGTCGTGCGCAGCTACCTGCGCGACGGCATCGACGGCTGGCGCCTGGACGTGGCGTTCGACATCGGCTTCAACGTCCTCGACGAACTGACGCGGGCGGCGCATGCGCAGAAGGCCGGGATCGCTGGTCGTCGGCGAGATCCCGAACTACCCGCAGGAGTGGTTCCCCTCGGTCGACGGCGTGATGCACTTCGGACTTCGCAAGCTGATGATCGCCACCGCCAACCGGCAGCTTTCCGGCCCCGACTTCACGCGCATGCTGGCGCGCCTGGTCGCCGATGCCGACTACGAACACCTGCTCAAGAGCTGGGTCTACCTGGACAACCACGACACCTCGCGCCTGGCCACCACGGTGCCCGATGCGAAGGCGCGGCGGCTGGCCCAGGTGCTGCAGTTCACGCTGCCTGGCGCAGTCAATCTGTACTACGGGACCGAAGTCGGCATGGAAGGCGGCGAAGACCCCGCGATGCGCGGACCGATGCGCTGGGACCGGGTCGAGGCCGGCCACCCGGACCTGGCCTGGACCCGCAAGCTGATCGGCGTGCGCAAGGCCAACCGCGCACTGCGCGTCGGCGACTTCCGCACCCTCGAGGCGAGTGGCAACGTGATCGCCTACCAGCGCCACACCGACCGCGCCGGCGACGCCGTCCTCGTGCTCGCGAATCCGGGTCTGGAAGCGGTCGACACCATCGTGCTGGTCACCGACTCCAAGCTGATGGACGGCGACAACCTGGTCGACCAGCTCAGTGGCCAGATCGTCAACCTGCAGGCCGCGATGATCCAGGCCCGGATTCCGGCGCAGACGGCCTGGCTGCTCAAGCCGCAGCTCGTGACGCCGGGCGGCTACAGCAACTTCAAGCGCGTGCAGTGAAGGCGTGCGTGCTCGTCGCACTGGTGCTGGCCATGGCCGCGCCGGCCTGGGGCGCCGACTGCGCGCCGCACCCGCTGGGTGGCCGCGATCTCTTCCTGCGCGGCAGCTTCAACAGCTGGAACGCGGCCGAGGCCCAGCGCTTCGTATGGGCCTGCGACCGTTTCGAACTGGTCACGCGGATCGACGGCGAACACCGCTTCAAAGTGGGCGACGAAGGCTGGAGCGCGGACGCTGACTTCGGCGGCGCGCCAGCGGCGCTCGAGCCCAAGGGCGTCGAGATGCGCCGCCACTTCGACGGCACGACGAGAGTCGTCATCGACGCGCGGCTCAGGTCGATGACCTTCGAGACTTGCGCGAAACCACCACCGCTCGGCGCCACGCAGCTCTATCTGCGTGGCGCGTCGAACCATTGGGACACGGTCGACGACTTCGCGCTGCGCTACCACTGCGATGCCTATCTGCTCAACGTCAAACTCGAGGGTCGGCACGAGTTCAAGGTCGCCGACGCTGCCTGGTCGCCGCCATCGACCTTTGGTCCCGTGACGGCGGAGTTCGCTGGCGAGCACACCGTACGGCTCGACGTGGATGGGCCGGGCCGGGGCCGCATCAGCGTCGGCCCGAAGACCTTTGCCGACCCGCGCATGCGCCCGGTGTCGGACCCGGTCGCGTCGAGCCTGCGCTTCGACTCGCGCGACCTGGGGCACAAGGCACCGTTCGGCGCCATCGTGCCGGGCACCGGGGTCGACTACATCGTGACCGCGCTGCCCGGCGTGCAGACGCTGACGCTGGTGGTCGAGTCACGCCGGCTCGAAGGCAACCAGGAGCGGCTCGACTACAGCGAAGTCGCGCGCGTGCCGATGACGCGGACTCCCGGCCCGGACGGGCGCGAGCACTGGACCGCGCGCCACCGTTTCACGGCCACCGGCGTGCACGGCATCTGGTTCGAGGCGCAGGTCGGCGGGCGCCGGTTCGGATTGCAGAACAACCGCGACGAAGTGCACTGGACGCGCGAAAAGGGCAGCGGCGGACATGCCGTCGTCGAAGGCATCGAAGGCGATGCACGGGCCGTGCGGCGCTTTCGCCAGACTGTCTACGCGGCCGACTTCACGGTCCCCGACTGGGCCGCCGACGCCGTCTACTACTACGTCTTTCCCGAGCGGTTTCGCAATGGCGACAAGTCCAATGACCCGGTCCCCGGGCGTGACCGCTTCCTTGCGCACGGGGTCGAACGACATCCGCACTGGCTCGACAAACCCTGGCGGCCGGGCAGTGGCGACGGCTCGGACGCGCACTACAACAACGACTTCTTCGGCGGCGACCTGCAGGGCCTGATCGACAAGCTCGACCACATCGCGACGCTTGGCGCCAACGTGATCTACCTGACGCCGATCTTTCGCGCCGCGAGCAACCACAAGTACGACACGGCCGACTACCACCAGGTCGACCCGGCGTTCGGCCGCAACGAGGATGTCGAGCGCTTGACGCGGGCCGCGCGCCAGCGCGGCATCCGCATCGTGCTCGATGCCAGCCTCAATCACACCGGCAGCGATTCGATCTACTTCGATCGCTATGCGCGCTTCGAGGGCGTCGGTGCGTTCGAGGGCGGCCGCATTCGCCCTGAGTCGGCCTACGCGTCCTGGTATTCGTTCGATGCGTCGCAGGCCGACCCGGACAAGCAGTACATGGGCTGGGCTGGCGCGACCGGGTTGCCCGAGCTCGACAAGGACTCGCGGGCCTGGCGCGACTTCGCCTACGGCGCCAGGGACTCGGTCATGAAGACCTGGCTCGACCACGGCACGGCCGGCTGGCGCATGGACGTCGTGCCCTGGGTGCCGGACGACTTCTGGCGCGAATGGCGAACCGCGGTCAAGACCCATCGGCCGGACGCGATCACGATCGCCGAGACCTGGTTCGACGCCTCCAAGTACTTCATCGGCGACATGTTCGATTCGACGATGAACTACATCTTCCGCAACGCCGTGCTCGACTACGCCGGCGGCGGCGATGCCGCTGCGCTGGTGGCGCAGCTGGAGCTGATGCGCGAGCAGTACCCGGCGCCGGCCTTTCACGCGCTGATGAATCTGCTGTCGAGTCACGACAAGGCGCGCAGCCTGCACGTGCTGGGCTGGCGCGACGACGACGATGGCGGGCAGGAGGCACTGGCGAAGGCGCGCTTTCGGCTCGCGCTGTTCTTCCAGATGACCTACCCCGGCGCGCCGGCGGTGTACTACGGCGACGAGGTGGGGCTGTCGGGCGGCGACGATCCCGACAATCGCCGCCCCTTCCCCTGGGCCGACGAAGGCGGCGCGCCCGATGAAGCGCTGCACGCCGAGTTCCGCCGTCTGATCGCGCTGCGTCACGCGCATCCGATCCTGCGCCGCGGCAGCCTGGGCGCGCCGCTGCATGTCGACGACCATGTGGTCGTGCTGCCGCGCCGACTGGGCGCGCAGTTTGCGTTGATTGCGAGCAACAACGCGGACTCTGCAAGGACCGTGAGTGTCGGCCTGCCACCCGGCGCACCGACGCGCTTCGTCGATGCTCTCGGCGGCGACGAACTGAACGCGCAGGACGGCACGCTGCAGCTGACCTTGCCCGCGCGTTACGGCCGCGTGTTGTTCGGTCGGTGACGGCGCACCGACGGGTCGGCCGTGCGCGCGGACGATCAGGTCCCGCGCAGCCTGGGCAGACGATGGGCCAATGGCGGCAGCGCCACCGGCCCGCCGACGAGGCGCTGGTCGTGCCGGTAGTCCTCGTGCACCTGCACGATCCAGTGGCGCCGGTCGAACTGCGCGCGCAATGCCGTCACGATCTGGTCGAAGCGGTGCCCGGCCTCGGCGTTGCTGTCCAGATGCAGCGTGCCGGCCTGCGGCGACTCGATCGCATCGACCAGGGCCGTCGCGGTGTCGGCCATGAACGAGCAGGCGGGCCGCCAGGCGCGGCTTGCTGCGATCCGGCCGTCGCGCTGCTGCCAGGCGTCGAGCTGGACGAGCATGTTGTTGCCAGGTCGGTCGGGGTCGATCTGCCAGCCCAGGCGCGCCACGGTCGCGCCGGCATGCGCCTGGCGGACCGCATCCTCGCAGGCGATCTTGCCGCGCCCGTAGTCGTCGCGTGCGGTGCGCAGATCGGCGGGCGCGTGGGGCCCGTCGGGCTCGGCGTCGAACACCATCGCCGTGCTCGTGAAGACGAAGGGCAGGTCACGCGCGGCCGCCCAAGTGGCCAGCGAGGCGGCCCAGGCGGCGTCGCCGGTGGCGGCGTGCACGATCGCGCCCGGCCTGGTGGCATCGAGCCATGCAGCGCCGGCGACGGTGTCGTGCACGGGAATCCGCGTGCGGTCCCAGCCGACCACCTGCCAGCCCCGGGCCGCGGCCTCGGCGGCGATGCTGGGCGCGAGCGTGCCCTTGAGGCCGGTGATCAGCAGCCGGCGCTCAGCGGCCATCCTGTTCGAGTGCCAGCGCAGCGCCGGACAGCGCGGCCAGGGTGTCGGTGATGACGGCGGTCGGTACGGCGGCGAGGTAGGCGGAGAAGCGCCCCTTGGCCTCGAAGCGGGTTCGGAACTGCGACTGGAAGAAGCGCTCACCCAGGCGCGGGACGATGCCGCCGCCGATGTAGACGCCCTGGGCGCCCAGGGTCAGCGCCACGTTGCCGGCAAACCCGCCGAGCAAGGCGCAGAAGGTGTCGAGCGTGCGGGAACAGGTGGCGTCGCCACCCGTCGTGCCGCGTTCGACGATGTCCTTGGCATCGAGCGCCGCGGTGTCCAGGCCCAGCACGGCGGCCACTGCAGCGTGCAGGACGGGCAGGCCGATGCCGGACAGCAGGCGTTCGGCCGACACATGGGCATGCGCCCGCCGGACATGCTTCAGCAGTTCGCTCTCGAAGTCGTCGGCCGGGGCCAGGGTCGCAGTGACCGCCCTCTCCTGGCAGTGCGACCCAGCCATGGGCGGTCTGCACCACGCCGCCCACGCCGAGCCCCGTGCCGGGGCCGATGACGGCCAGCACGCCCTGCGCGCGTGGCATTGCACCATGCGTTCGCACCTGGTGCGCGCTCAGGCGCGGCAGCGACAGCGCGAGTGCCTCGAAGTCGTTCAGGACGAGCAGCCGCTCGACACCGAGCGACTGCATGAGTTCGCGGCGCGAGAAGCGCCAGGCACTGTTCGTCAGTGCAACCGCGTCGCCTTCGACCGCGGTCGCGACGGCCCAGGCCGAGCGCAAGATGCGCTGGTGCTTCGCCAACGGGGCCACTTCGGCCAGATAGGCGGCTGCCGCTTGCGCCGGGCCGGCGAACCGAGACGTTTCGAGCGTGCGAACATGGGTCACGCCCTCGGACGGGTCCGAGACCCACCCGAAGCGGGCATTGGTGCCGCCGACATCCGCCACCAGCCAGGGCAGGGCAGAAGAGCGGGCAGAATCGTCCGGCTGGGACGCCACCGGGGCCTCGAGCGGATGTGTCATGGAGGGGGGCAGGGCAGCACTGCGCGGTGCGGGGTTCAAGGCCTGGACGAATCGGCGCAAGGTAACAAAACTACAGCGCAATCACAAGAGTGCTTGACCTCAATCCTGCGACAGACGTAGGTCGCTGTAGTCAAGCTACGATATCACCGAGCGATCGCAACCTGGGTTCGAGCATGACGCCGTTTGACAGTCCCCGCCTCATTGCCGACATCGGCGGCACCTACGCGCGCTTCACCGTCGAGACCTCGAGCGGGCAGTTCGAGCGCACGGCGTCGCTGCGGTGCGCCGACCACGCCGACTTCCATGCCGCCGTGTCGTCCTACCTGTCGACGTTGCCGTCGATGGTCGTCAGGCATGCCGCGATCGCGATCGCGAACCCGGTCGAGGGCGATCAGGTCCGCATGACCAACTACCACTGGCGCTTCTCGATCGAGGAGATGCGTGAACGGCTCGGCCTGGAGACGCTGGTCGTGGTGAACGACTTCACCGCACTCGCGATGGCGCTGCCGCGCCTGATGCCGAGCCAGCGCCGTCAGGTTGGCGGCGGCGAGGCCCGCGAACGCAGTGTGGTCGGCCTGATCGGCGCCGGCTCGGGCCTCGGTGTGTCGGGCCTCATCCCCGCGGGCGAGGGCTGGGTCGCACTCGGTACCGAAGGCGGGCACGCCAGTTTTGCGCCGCGCGACGAGCGCGAGATCGGCATCCTGCGCTATGCGCTGACCGAGTTCTCCCACGTGTCGTTCGAGCGCCTGTTGTCGGGTCCGGGGCTGGAGCTGATCCATCGGGCGCTGATGCACCGGGATGGGCAGCCGGCGCAGGCCCTGGGTGCGCCGGACATCACGCGCCTCGCGCTCGACGGCACCGATCGCGCTGTGCGCCGAGACGCTCGAGGTCTTCTGCACCATGCTTGGCACCGCCGCGGCCAACCTGGCCGTCACCCAGGGCGCGATGGGCGGCATCTTCATCGGCGGCGGCATCGTGCCGCGCCTGGGCAGCTACTTCGATCGCTCGCCGTTTCGGGCCCGGTTCGAGGACAAGGGCCGCTTCAGCGACTACCTCAAGGCGATCCCGACCTATGTGATCACGGCCGAACATGCGACCCTCATGGGTGCGTCGACGGTCCTGAGCGGGCAGTTGCGCGCCCTCGAGGCGAGCACCGGCTCGGCCATCATGCAGCAGATCGAGCGTGCGCGCGGCCGCCTGTCGCCGGCCGAGACAAGGGTCGCCGAACATGTGCTGGCGCACCCGCGCTCCGCGCTGAACGACCCGATCGCCGCCATCGCCAAGGCGGCCCAGGTCAGCCAGCCGACCGTGATCCGGTTCTGCCGCTCGCTCGGCTGCGAAGGCCTGTCCGACTTCAAGCTGCGCCTGGCGTCGGGCCTGACGGCGACCGTTCCGGTCACCCACACCCAGGTCACCGAGCAGGATTCGACGCTCGAGCTCGGGGTCAAGGTGCTCGGCAACACGGCCTCGGCCATCCTCCAGGTGCGCGACCAGCTGAACCGCGACGCCATCGAGCGGGCCATCGAATTGCTGAGCGCCGCGCAGCGGGTGGACTTCTACGCCGTCGGCCACTACGGCGTGGTGGCCGACGACGCCCACTTCAAGTTCCTGCGCTTCGGCATCGCCAGCGCGGCCTACACCGAGACCCGCCTGCAGCAACTGGCGGCCAACGTGCTCACGCCGGGCGATGTCGCGGTGATCATCAGCAGCAGCGGACAGATCGCGGACCTGCTCGCGGTGGCCGACCTGGCGCGCCGGCGCGGGGCGCAGGTCGTGGCCGTCACGGCCAGCCATTCGCCGCTGGCCAAGGCGGCGGATGTGGCGCTGATCGTCGACCATGTCGAGGACCTTGCGACCCATGTGCCGATGATCAGCCGCATCCTGCATCTGCTGATCATCGACATCCTCACGGTCGGTGTGGCCTTGCGCCGTGGCGCCCAGTCGGCGCTGCCCGATGCGGCGGCGCAGGCGCTCGACGAACACCCGCCGGCCAGTTCGCCGCAGCGCCCTGCTGCCGCGGCGCAGCGGCGCGGCCCCGGGGTCAGCGCGGCCGAGCCGCTGTCCCGGATGACCTCGCACAGCCGCTAGAATCGGCGCTCCCGAGGAGCGTTGCGATGGGGCGCAGGTCATGCGGCTCCACCAGGCTCGGGACGCTGCGGCAGCCCTTGCCGTGGTCAGAACGGCGCTCATCCACTGGTCCGAGTGAATGAGCATGAGCGCCCCCAATTCCGTCCCGCCGTCCGCCGCCGTTCCCCCGATGCGGCTGTCCGGTCTCGAGCCTGTCACCGTGCAGCCGGGAACCCTGTTCCTGAACATCGGCGAGCGCACCAACGTCACCGGGTCCAAGGCGTTCGCGCGGCTGATCCTGAACGGCGACTTCGAGCAGGCCCTGGCGGTGGCGCGCCAACAGGTCGAGAACGGCGCGCAGATCATCGACATCAACATGGACGAGGCCATGCTCGACAGCGCGGCGGCGATGGAGCGCTTCCTCAAGCTGATCGCCGGCGAGCCCGAGATCGCGCGCGTGCCGATCATGATCGACAGCTCGAAGTGGAGCGTGATCGAAGCCGGGCTCAAGTGCATCCAGGGCAAGGGCATCGTCAACTCGATCTCGCTCAAGGAGGGCGAGGACGAATTCAAGCGCCAGGCGACCCTGGTGCGCCGCTACGGCGCGGCGGCGGTCGTGATGGCCTTCGACGAATCCGGCCAGGCCGACAGCTTCGAGCGCAAGACGAAGATCTGTTCGCGCGCCTATCGCATCCTGGTCGACGAACTCGGTTTCCCGGCCGAGGACATCATCTTCGACCCGAACATCTTCGCGATCGCCACCGGCATCGAGGAACACGACAACTACGCCGTCGACTTCATCGAAGCGACCCGCTGGATCAAGGCGAACCTGCCCGGCGCCAAGGTCAGCGGCGGCGTCAGCAACGTGAGCTTCAGCTTCCGCGGCAACGACCCGGTGCGCGAGGCGATCCACACGGTCTTCCTGTACCACGCGATCCGGGCCGGGCTGGACATGGGGATCGTCAACGCCGGCATGATCGGCGTCTACGACGACCTCGATGCGGAGCTGCGCGAGCGGGTCGAAGACGTCGTGCTGAACCGGCGCAAGGACGCCGGCGAACGCCTGGTCGAAATCGCCGAGCGTGCCAAGGGCATCGCACGCGACGACAGCGCACGTCTGGCCTGGCGCGCGAACGCGGTCGAGGCGCGCCTGTCGCACGCGCTCGTGCACGGCATCACCGAGTTCATCGTGGCCGACACCGAAGAAGTCTGGCAGGCGGTGCAGGCCAAGGGAGGCCGCCCGTTGCACGTGATCGAGGGCCCGCTGATGGCCGGCATGAACGTGGTCGGCGACCTGTTCGGACAGGGCAAGATGTTCCTGCCCCAGGTCGTGAAGTCGGCGCGCGTGATGAAGCAGGCCGTGGCCCACCTGCTGCCCGTTATCGAGGCCGAGAAGCAGGCCACGCTCGATGCCGGTGGCGAGGTCAAGGCCAAGGGCAAGATCGTCATCGCCACCGTCAAGGGCGACGTGCACGACATCGGCAAGAACATCGTCACCGTGGTCCTGCAGTGCAACAACTTCGACGTCATCAACATGGGCGTCATGGTGCCCTGCCAGGACATCCTGGCCAAGGCACGCATCGAAGGGGCCGACATCGTCGGCCTGTCCGGGCTGATCACGCCGAGCCTGGAGGAGATGCAGCATGTGGCGGCGGAAATGCAGCGCGACGACTGGTTCCGTGAGCGCAGGATTCCGCTCCTGATCGGTGGTGCGACCACGAGCCGCGTGCACACCGCGGTCAAGGTGGCGCCGCACTACGACGGACCGGTGGTCTATGTGCCGGATGCCTCGCGCAGCGTGGGCGTCTGTTCCGACCTGCTGTCCGACGAGCGCGGCGCAGACTACCTCGCGGAGCTCGAAGCGGACTACGAGCGGGTGCGCACCCTGCACGCGAACAAGAAGGTCACGCCGCTCGTCTCGCTGGCGCAGGCACGGCGCAACAAGACGCCGATCGACTGGGCCGGCTACACGCCGCCGCGGCCCAAGATCATCGGGCGGCGCGAGTTCCGCAACTACGACCTGGCCGAGCTGGCGGCCTGCATCGATTGGGGCCCGTTCTTCCAGACCTGGGACCTGGCCGGGCGTTTCCCGGCCATCCTGCGCGACGAGGTCGTGGGTGCCGAGGCCGGGCGCGTTTTCGACGACGGCAAGCGCATGCTGCACAGGATCATCGAAGGGCGCTGGCTGCAAGCCAATGGCGTGTTCGCGCTGTTGCCGGCCAACACGGTCGACGACGACACGGTAGAGGTCTACCGTGACGAATCGCGCACCGAGGTCGCGTTGCGCTGGTCGCCGCTGCGCCTGCAGACCGAGCGGCCGGTGGTCGAAGGCGTGACACGACCGAACCGGTGTCTGGCCGACTTCATCGCACCGCGCGGCCTGGCCGAGGACTACATCGGCCTGTTCGCCGTCACCGCCGGGCTGGGGGCCGAGAAGAAGGCGCAACAGTTCGCCGACGGGCTCGACGACTACTCCGCGATCACCTTGAAGGCGCTCGCGGACCGCCTCGCCGAGGCCTTTGCCGAGCGCCTGCATCAGCGCGTGCGAACCGACTTCTGGGGCTATGCGGCCGACGAACAGCTCTCGAACGAGGCGCTGATCGCCGAGGCCTACCGCGGCATCCGACCGGCGCCGGGCTACCCGGCCTGTCCCGAGCACAGCGTCAAGCGCGACATGTTCGAGGTTCTCGACGCGCGCGCGATCGGCATGGACCTGACCGAGAGCATGGCCATGACCCCCGCGGCCAGCGTGAGCGGCTTCTACCTGGCGCACCCGCAGGCGACCTACTTCAACGTCGGGCGCATCGGCGACGACCAGGTCGCCGACTGGTCGGCGCGCGTGGGCCTGGACGTCGACGAATCGCGCCGGCGGCTGGCGCCAGTGCTCGGCTGAGCCCGTCCGGCGCGCACGGCGCACATCACTCGATCGTGATGCCGCCGACCACGACTACGGTCGTCGGATAGACGCCGCCGACCGGCACGCTGAGATTGGCGCCGCTGGTGCGGCTGCCGTCCGACAGCGCGATGCCGCCACCGACGCCCTGGAACGCGATCTGCGAGATCGGCGACGCAGCCAGCGCCGAAGCGACGCTCGTGGCGGCTCCGCCGCAGTCCTGCACCAGCGCGAACGAGCTCAGCGGGATCGTGTACTTGGTGGCGGCCGCGGCGGTGGGCACGACGACGCGGCGCAGCTGGAGCCGGCAGTCGGTGGTGGCGCCCACGGTGAAGCGCTTGCCCAGGTCCATCACGATCATGAAGTTTTTGGTCGCGCTGGCGAACCACTCCGGGTTCTGGCCGAGCTTGAACTTCAGCGTCGTCTGCGAACCCACCTGCACGCCCGGGGTGTCCGCCGCGGCGCTGAAGCCGCCGGTCACGCCCGGTGCCTGAACGTAGATGCCCATGTACAGGTCGGTCGCCGGTGTCGTCGTCTGGTAGTAGTAGTAGAAGGAGCTGTCGGCCGCCGCGAAGCCCGGCGCGAAGTCGCCGCCGCCACCGCAGTTGGCGGGGTCGCCATTACAGCCGAAGCCGTCGAGGTTGCTGCCGCTGAAGCCCCCGAACTCGCCGCCCTGGACCGTGCGGTTGCCGGCACCGAAGCCGGTGGAGAAGGTGAGCGGGCCGCTGCTGCTGCCGCCGGCCGCACCGAGCAGCCGGATGTCGTCGAAGGCGTACGTCTTGCCGGGCGGCGCGTCGACGGTGCCCAGGTTCGGCAGCAACACCATCTTGTTGTAGGTCTTGCTCAGGTCGATGCCGGTGAAGGTCCAGGTCAGCGTCTGCCACCCGGCGACCACGGCCTCGTTGGCCGCGACGTCGCCGGAGTTGGCACCGCCCGGGCCTTCGAGCTTGAGCACTATCGGGATGCCCGCGGTCGGCGAGTTGACCTGCGCCGAGATCGTCAGGCGGTCGGCAGCCACCGGCACGGCGGTCTCGATGATCCCCAGCGCAAACACCTGGCCGCCCGAGCGCAGCACGTTGAAGCAGTTGCCCGAGCCGCCGCCGGCCGGGCAAGCCGAGACGGCGCTGCCTTCGGCCCCTTCGAAGCCTGCCACCGGCGGTGCCACGTCGTCGAAGTTGGCCAGGACCGTGCCGGACGGCGGTGGCGGCACCGTCGCCGAGACCAGCGTCATGGCGTCGAAGTAGTACGCCTTTCCGGGAGGCGCGTCGACCGTGCCCAGGTTGGGCAGCAGCACGATCTTGTTAAAGGTCTGCGACGGGTCGACGCCGGCAAAGGTCCAGGTCAGGGTCTGCCAGCCGGCAACGACCGCCTCGTTGGGCGCCACATCACCCGAGTTGGCACCGCCGGGGCCCTCGATCTTCAGCACCATCGGGATGCCGGCCGTCGGCGAGAAGACCTGCGCCGAGATCGTGCGCCGGGTCGCGGTGATCGGCACCGTCGTTTCGATGATGCCGAGCGCGAAGACCTGGCCGCCCGAGCGCAGCACCATGAAGCAATTGCCCGTGCCGCCCCCGGCCGGGCAGGGCGCGACGGCGCTGCCTTCGGCGCCTTCGAACCCGGCCACCGGCGGCAGCACGGCGTCGAAGTCAGCCAGCACAACGTCGCCAGTCGGCGGAGGCGGCGGCGCCACGACGCGCGTGTCGAACGCCTTCTGCGCCGTCACCGCCGCGTTGGCGTCACCGGTGGGGCCGGACACCGCGCCGGCCGGGATGGTGACCGAGACGGTGCCGGCGCTGTTGGCCGCCGGCGTCACGACCAACGTCCAACTGGCGCCGGTGCGGGTGAACGCACCTTTGCCGGCGTCCACCACGACCACGTCGTCGGCCGTGAAGCTGACGCCGACGTCGACGTTGAAGGAGAAGGTGAAAGTGATCGGGCCGGTGGCGGTGTCCGCCGGCACGTTGTTGGTGATCGTCACCACCGGCACCCCGGCGGCAACCGCCGTGACGGTGTTGTCCGGCGGCGCCTCGGCGTTGCCGCCGCCACAGCCGGAGAGCGTGAACGACAGCGCGGCTGCCGCGGCGGCAGCGAGTGACAGGATTGGGCGGCGGGTCTTCATGGTCGGTGTCCTGATCGTCGAGGCGGGCGCGACCCGCCTGAACATGAAAGCGCTTTCAGTAGTATCGGCACTTCGGGCGGGGGTTGGCAAGGCGCACGGCCCCCTCGCTTTCCCTGACGCGCGAACCTGTGGCGCGCGCCCGTGTAGTGATGCGGATCCGCATGCGGCCGGTCAGGGCGTCTGCACCCGCGCGAGCTGGCCCGGTGCCACGGTCAGGCGCTGCCCGTCGCTGAAACGCACCTCCAGCGGCGTCTTGCGGGGGTTGAACGCCAGGTAGGTCCGGCGGCCGTCGGCGCGCTTGAAGACCGCGTGCAGCGGCGTGTCGGCGGTGACGCCGAAGTCCGGCAGCCCCATGGCCTCGAGGCCGAGCATGAAGCTCAGCGTGTAGCTGCGCGACGAGCCGGCCTCCACCGTCCCCCAGCGCTCCCAGGCCTGCAGCGCCGTGCCCGGATCGGCGAGCGCCAGATACTTGGCGAAGATGTCCTGCCAGATGTCCTTCGGCGGAGGCGGGCTGGGCTTCTTCGCGAAGTTGTTCCACAGTGCGGTGTCGGCCGGCAGCGTGGCCACGCTGCGCTTGACGAAGGCCGGATCGCGCCCCAGGTAGGTGTGCCCCGTGGTCACGGGAAGCAGGTTGATGCCCTTGATCTGGCGCGGGTCGTCGGTCCACCAGGTGTTGTGCTGGTACATGCCGCCGAAGACCAGGCTGACCTCGACGTTCTTGTACTCGGGCGCGAACACCAGGCCGTGGATGTCAAACCAGTAGTGGTTGATGGCCTCGATCTCGTTCGTGTAGAGGTAGATGCCGAGGTCGCGCAGCGCCTTGTTGCCGGTCACCTCGCCCCACAGGATGAGGCCGATCCAGGCGTTGATCGACTCGGACGAGGACTCGTTGTTGTTGCCGAACTCGCCCTTGCCGATGCCGTTGGCCCAGGTGTGGGACTCGTAGGCGTCCCAGTTGCGCAGGAAGGGGAAGTCGGCGCGGCCGCGCTCGGTGGTGGCGATGTCGGCGATCAGCAGCTCGATCATGCCGCCCCACTTGTCCTTCGCGATCCAGGCCGGGTCGCGCAGCCCGATCTCGGCCGCGGTGCGGATGAAGTAGCCGTACCAGAAGTGGTGGTCGTTGATTTCGGTGACGGCGAAGAACTCCTCGGGGTACATTGAGACCGCGCCCACGGCCCTGTCGAGCGCCACGTACCCGCGACTGCTGTCGCCGCCCAGCCATTCCTCGGCGCGCTTCTTCGCCAGGTCCAGCAGGCGGTCGCGGCGCGCGAGATCGCCCTTCTGTTCGAACAGCTCGGCCAGCTTTACCGTGCGCAGCAGGCCCTTGCCGGCCCAGTAGGCGCTCTTGCCGACCTGCTGCAGGTAGCGACCGGCGACCGGGAAGTCCTTGTCCATCAGGTCCTCGAGCTGTTCCCGGCGCTCGGGGTCGGCGATCGCCGGCCAGTGCGGCACGAAGCCGTTGTAGGTGGTGGTCGTCTTGAACTCGCGTGCGGCCAGCAGGCGCAGCGGGCCGCGCACGGTGTCGAAGGCCGGGCCGAGCCGCCCCTCCACCGACGCGTTCCTGAACCACTGGTGCGGGTACAGACCGAGCAGCGGGCCGTTGTCGGGGCCCTCCATGACCTGGGTCATGGCCGTGAAGGTCGTCTCGACGCGGCTGGCCGCTTCGTCGTAGCGCCACTCGACGCGCGTCTGCCGGATGAAGGCGTAGGCGTGGCGCGTGAACAGTGCCAGCGTTTCGGCTTTGTCGTCCGGCAACGCCGCCACCGACAGGTAGCCGGCACCCGCCGGCAGCCGGGCGATCCACTCGGTGGGCGACACCGTCTCCCACTTGACGCCGGCCGGGCCGAACATCGCATAGGTCTTGGTGCCGACCTTCAGCGCCACCACGCGGGGGTCGGACTGGGCGTGCAGGCGCTGGCCGGCCGCCGGCAGGCGCACGCGCAGGTCGCCGCGCGTGACCCGGAACGACGCGTAGGGGTGGCCCCGCGCCACGGTCGTGAGCAGGTCGTCGGCGCCGCGCGCCATCGAGATGTCGATCGACCAGTCGTCGGCGCCCGCCAGCTTGGCGGTGCCCGGCTCGAAGGCCACGGGGGAGATCAGCAGCGGGTCGCGGTGCGGGTAGCGGATCTCGATGTCCTGCCGCCACGTCGGCACTGCCACCTTGGTGGGCAGCGCGAACTCCACCCCTGCCGGCGTCGCTTTCACGGTGATCGGCTGCACGAAGAGGGCATCGGGCTTGTCGCTGAAGACCAGCGTCGAGTACCACTGGTTCGTCGGCGCCGCCCGCTTGAGCATGGGGTCGGTGCGGAACGGCGCAGCCGGAAGCGACGGGTCGCCCGCCTGGGGCGACAGGAAGTAGGTGCCCTCGCCGAGCTTGACCGGTTGCGCGACCGACGGTGACGCGAAGCCCAGTAGGGCGCAGGCCGCGGTCGCAGCCATGGCCACCAGGGCCTTCCAGGTGACCGAAGCCGGCGACCGGCTCCCGCGGCGGTTGGATGCAGTCATCATCGACCCCTTTTCGCACAGATACGACTCACCTGCGCATTGTTCGTGAAAGCGCTTTCATCGTGCGCCCGCGTTTACCCGGATATTTCGCGCGCAGGCCGCGCACGCGCCGAAGAGAACAAGGGTAAATACGCAGCGTGGATGCGTTGACGGCGGCACATCGACAACAGTATTCTCTGAAAGCGCTTTCATCGCTTTCCATCCAGCCCGAGGCGGCCTGACCTATGCAGCAAGACATCCTTCGTCCACCGGCGGGCACGGATCGCCCGGCCGACACCTCGAAGCGCCTGGCCGGTCGGCTGCTGCCCATCGTGCTTGGCTTGGCCGGCCTCGGCGCCGTGCCGGCGGCCGGGGCCGTCGAAGTCGGGCCGTTCAGCCTGACGGGCTTCGCCAAGGCCAGCCTGGCGCGGGCCAGCAACGGCTGCGAGAAGTGCCAGCGCGATCCCGAGGCGGCCCGCCACTTCATCTGGGCCGACGACGTCGCCCTCGGCCGGAAGTTCGGCGGCCTGACGTCGGACAGCGTCCAGATCCAGCCCACGTTTGCGCTGAAGCTCGATCTGCCGGAGGGCTTCAAGTTCAGGGCCGCGTACTCGCAGCGCTGGCGAGACGGCCAGCCGGACCTGCCGGGCGTGGTGTACGAGCGCAGCCTGACCCTGGAGCACGAGTACTACGGCACGGTGATGCTCGGCAACTTCCTGTCGCGCGGATGGAACCGCCCGGACTTCCCGTACGCGTCCGACGTCGGCCAGACCGCCTTCAGCGACTCCGGCGCCGCGTACGGCATCCTGACCCACGCGCTGCGCTACACCACCCGCCCGCTGTGGGTGGCCGAGGGCGACCTGGTGCTCGAAGTCACCTACGACCAGGGTGACACCGGCTTCAAGCGCAACAAGCCGGAGCTCATCGAATTGTGGGCACTCTGGGGCCGCGGGCCGCTGCTCGTCGAGGCGGTCGCGCAGTCGGCCCGCAACGGCGCAGCGGCGGCCTTTGCCAAGGCCGGCTTCACCGGCCTGACGCCGTTCCCCGACCGCGACGACGCGCAACTGGGCGGCAACAGCCAGGGCATGTTCCTGCTGCTGGGCAAGTACCAGATCGGCACGGCCTACGAGGTCTCCGGCGGCGTGCGCTTCAACCGCTGGAGCGGCGCCTACGCCGTGCCCGTGACGCAAGGGGCACAGGCGCAGTGGAACAACCCCTTCAACGTCAACTGGGGCGGCGTCGACGCGAGTGGCGTGCCCAACCCCGGCTACTCGGCCCGCTCCACCGACTTCATGCTCGGCCTGCGCAAGTACGTCAGCCCGAAATGGGTGGCCTTCACCGGCCTGACTTACCTGGGCAAGGCGAGCACCGACAACCCCAGAGAGCGCGGCCAGAGCAATTCCGCCCTGTTCGCCAGCATCGGCGCCGACTACAACGTCGGCGGCGGCCTCAGCGTGTCCGGGTCGCTGAATGCCGTGTGGTACGGCCGCCAGGGCCTGGCGCCGTTGAGCATGCCCGCACACAACGCCTTCTCGAACATCGACTCCCGCATCGCCAAGCGCGGCAACTGGGTGTCGATCGAAGTGAACTACGAGTTCTGAGACCGAGGTTTCCCATGATGTTCAATCGGCTCCACGCGCGGCCAGGTACCGTCTACCGAATCCTGGCCTTCGCCCTCTCGCTGGGCCTGGCCCTGATCGTTGCGGCCTGCGGCGGCGGCGGCTACACGCCGCAGGCCCTCTCGCAGACGGATCGGCGCGCCCTGTCCGCAGAGTTCCTGACGCGCACCGCCATCAACTACTCGCCCTACCGCACGGCTGCCAGCGAGGGCGACCTGCCGTTCGAGGTCATCACGCCAGCCAACGTGCTGCAGGACCTGCGCCTGGTGCAGGCCACCGGCATCGGCACCATCCGCCTGTTCACCAGCAGCATCTTCTCGCGCACCGTGCTCGAGGTCATCCGCGACAACGGTCTGGACCTGAAGGTGCAGTTGGGCGCCTACCCCAACCCAATCAACAGCCCCGCCGACGAGGCTGCCAACATTGTCGAGCTCGACGCCGCCATCCAGTTGGCCAATCAGTTCCCGGGCCTCGTCCTCGCGGTCAGCGTCGGCAACGAGACCATGGTGGAATGGTCCGCGCACAAGGTGCCGGTGGCCGACATGGCGCGCTACATCAAGTACGTGCGCGACGCGGTCGCCCAGCCGGTGACCACCAACGACAACTTCCTGTTCTGGCAATCGGTTCCGGCCGAGATCGGCGCCGTGATCGACTTTGCCGCGGTGCACGCCTACCCGTTCCTCGACACCTTCTACAACCCGAGCGCGTTCGATTGGCGCCAGAAATCGGTGGCTGACGACCGGCGTGCACAGGCCATGGTCGACGCCGCCGTGGCCGCGGCCAAGGATCAGTTCGCGCGCGCCAGGAAGGGGCTCGCCCAGCTGAACCTGTCGCATTTGCCGGCCGTCATCGGTGAGACCGGCTGGACGGCGGTGGACACCGCAGGCGGCCCCAACCTGGCCTTTCGTGCCCACCCCGTCAACCAGAAGATGTACTTCGACGCGATGCAGGCCTGGGCGCGCGAAGGCCGCGGCAGCGACGCCGGGCCCAAAGCGGTGTTCGTGTTCCAGGCCTTCGACGAGCCGTGGAAGCAGGGCGACGACGGCTGGGGCCTGTTCAACGCCAGCCGCCAGGCGCGCTTCGTCGTGCAGTCTCTCGGCACCTGTGGCGTGACGTGGGCGTGCGAGGCCGGCAGCTACACGATGGCCGACGCCGTGAAGTGGGTGGCGCCGACAGTGAAGCCGGCGGTCGCTGCATCGCGCTACACGCTGTACGCCGACACCGCCGTCGCCGGCGAGTCGCGGGCCACGGGCACGCGTTGGGATCCGTTCGCCAGCACATCCTGGCGCGATGCCAGCGTCGCCCCGGCCAGCCCGGACGGCGGCGCCCACCTCGAGATCACGCCCAACCCGGTGAGCTTCGGCTGGGGCCTGTTCCTGCGCGCCGCCGACGACGGCACCGAGAACCTGGCCGACTTCGTCGCCGGCCGGCTGAACTTCCGGGTGCGCAGCGATGGCTACCCCGGCCAGATCGAGGTCGGCATCAGCACCGACACCGAGGACCGCGACATCCAGGAGGCCTTCGTGCAGCTCGCCCCGGGCCAGTACGGCTACTGCAACACGAACGTCTGGTGCGACGTGTCGATACCGGTCTCCGCGTTCCTGGCCGTCAATTCGAAGCTCGACCTGCGGCTGGTCAAGTTCCGCTTCGTGATCGCCGACCGCTACAGCTTCACCGGCAAGCCGCAGAACCTGACCGGGCTGCCGCTGCTGCGCATCGACGACATCCACTGGGCGCGGTGACGGCGCCGCTGCGCTGGGTGCTGAGTAGCCTGGGCGGCGGCGAGCGGCTCGCGCCACAGCCGTCGCCCGCGCCGCGCGGCAATCCCCATGCCGCGCCGGGTGAGTCGCGGTTGTGGATTGACACGACACGCCGGTTCCAGCGCCTGCTCGGTTTCGGCGGCGCGTTCACCGAGGCCGCGGCCACCACCTGGCAGCGGCTGCCCGAGGACCTGCGCGAGAGCTTTCTGCGCGAGCACTTCGACCCCGATCCGGCGCAGGGCCACGGCTACACGCTGTGCCGCGTGCACATGGGCAGCTGCGACTTCGCGCTCGGCAACTATGCGCACGCCGAGGTTTCCGGCGACACGGCGCTGGCGCACTTCTCGATCGAGCGCGACCGTCAAGCGCTGATCCCGATGATCCGTGACGCGCAGCGCGTGGCTGGGCGGCCGATCCGGCTGCTCGCCTCGCCGTGGAGCCCGCCGGCGTGGATGAAGGACACCGGCCGCATGAACGAAGGCGGCCGGCTGCGCCCGGAATGCCGCGACGCCTGGGCGCGCTGCTTCGTGCGCTTCATCCAGGCCTACGCCGACGAAGGCACCCCGATCTGGGGCGTGTCCGTGCAGAACGAGCCCGAGGCCCACCAGCGCTGGGACTCGTGCCTGTACTCGGCCGAGGACGAGCGCGACTTCGTGCGCGACCACCTCGGCCCGGCGCTGCACGCCGCCGGCCTGGGCGACGTGAAGGTCGTCGTCTGGGACCACAACCGTGACGTGCTCGTCGAGCGCGCCAGCGTGATGTACCGCGACGCCGAGGCCGCGAAGTACGTCTGGGGTGCCGGCTTCCATTGGTACGGCGAGGACCATTTCGACCAGGTGCGGCTGGTGCACGACGCCTGGCCGGACAAGCAGCTGCTGTTCACCGAAGGCTGCCAGGAAGGCGGCCCTCACCATGGCAGCTGGGCGCTGGCCGAGCGCTACGCACGATCGATCGTCAACGACCTCAATCGATGGACCGTCGGCTGGATCGACTGGAACCTGCTGTTGGACGACGAGGGCGGGCCCAACCACGTCGGCAACCTGTGCAGCGCGCCAGTGCTGGCCACTCGCGAGGCCGACGGCCTGCAGCACCAGAGCTCGTTCTTCGCGCTTGGGCACTTTGCGCGCCACATCCGGCCCGGCGCCCAGCGGGTGCTGGCGGCGTCGTCGCGCGAGGCCCTGCTCGTCACGGCCTTCGTGCACGACGACGGCGAGCTGGCGGTCGTGGTCGTCAACCTCGGCGACGGCGACGCGCCGATCCGCCTGGCCATCGACGGCCGGGCGTGGTCGGCGACGATGCCGGCGCACGCGATCGCCACGTTCACGCAGCCGGCGGCGAACTCGCGTACTTGAGCCGCTCGTTCTTGTCCCACAGGCCCCACTGCGCGCCGACCTCGCCTTCGTAGCCCACCTTCCAAGGCTCGTCGAACGAGGAGAAGTAGAACAGCTTGATCCCTTCGCGCCGGGCCCAGTCCTGCACCTCGACGAAGTAGCGCACTGCGTTGTCGGCCGACGGCACCGCGTCGCCCACGGTCTGGCCCTGGCCGGGCCAGCCGGTCTCGGCGATCACCACCGGCTTGTCGCCCGCGGCGGCTTGCACCAGCGCATGCATGCGGCGCAAGTACAGCGGCGCGACGGTGACGTCGGCGCCCTCCCAGAACGGGTAGCAGTTCGGCAGCACCACGTCGCAGGCGGCCACCAGTGCCGGCCGCTCGAGGAACTGGTAGTAGGCGTCGACGCAGCCGACCGACACGTCGTCGGGAATCGCCTCGCGCACGCGCCGGATGCAGGCGAGCAGTTCGGCCTCGGGCAGCTCGTCACGCAGCAGCACCTCGTTGCCGACCACCGCGACGTTGACGAGCCCCTGTTGGGCCAGGCCGATCAGCGCGTCGGTCTCGCGCTGGTTGCGTGCGCGGTCGTGACCGATCCACGCGCCCACCATCGTCTTCATTCCTTTGGCGCTCGCCGCGGCGGGGATGAGTTCGTGGCCGCCGGTGCAGGCGAAGGATCGCACCCAGCGCGTGTGGGGCGCGACGATGTCCATGCGGTGCCGAATCTGCGCCTCGGTCAGCGGGTCGCCGGTGCCCTGGCCCTCGGCGTAGGGGCTAAAGCACAGGCCGTAGACGCGGTGAGCAAGCAGCGCCGGGAACCGCGCGAGCAGTTCGTCGGCCGAGCGCAGCGCCGGCGGCATCGCGCCGGGTGCCGGCAGGAACCGGCCGCGGTCGACCAGCGGCACGCGCGGCGCCGAACCCGACGATCCCGACGACGCGCCGGGCGGCTGACCGCGCCTTGCGCCGCTCCAGCTCGGCGTGGACCTCGCGGGCCCGCGCTTCGTCCAGGTCGTAGTCGCGCATGACCCACATCGCCAGCAAGGTGCCGAAGATCGGCACGCCGGAGTAGAACAGCCGCAGGCCATCGACCGCGCCGGTAGGCTGCAGGGCCGCACCCGGCGTGAAGGCGACCACCGACATGATCGCGCCGCTGAGCAAGCCGGCGATGGCGAAGCCGAACTTCACCATCCACCAGTAGATGGCGCCGAAGATGCCCTCGCGCCGCTTGCCGGTGGCGAGCTCGTCGAGGTCGCAGACGTCGGCGGTCATCGACATCATCAGCGTGAACAGGCCGCCGATGCCGAACGAGAAGAAGGGCAGCGCGAACATGAACATGAAGGGCTTGCCGGGGATCATCAGGAACCACAGCAGGACGTAGCCGATGAGAGAAATGCCCTGCGACAGCATGAAGGCGTTCTTCTTGCCCATCTTCTTGGACATCCATGCCACCGTCGGGATGACCGCGAAGGTCGTGACCAGCGCGCCGACGCTGCCGAACAGCGTGGGCCAGATGCCGGCCGCCGCCGTGTCGCCGCTGAACAGGTGGTAGACGACGATGAAGAACGAGAACGCCGCGACTGTGTTGAAGGCGTTGAAGATCAGGAAGGTGGCGAAGCACAGCTTGCGGAAGGGCACCGAGCCGAAGGCCTCGACGAAGCCCCGCAGGATCTCGCGCATGCCGCCGCCGAAGTTGGCCCAGGTCAGCGGGATGAGGTGGGTGTCGTCCTGCGTCGCCCGGCTGGGCAAGAAAACGGCCGGCACCATGGCCAGCAGCATGCAGATCACGCCGACCCAGACCGACAGCGTGCGCGTGGCCGAGTCGGCGTTTTCGAACCAGCTCGGGTCGTACATCACGACCCAGAACCAGGGCGCGATCACCCAGGCCCACTGGCCGATCCACTGCGCCACCGCCATGATGCTGGTGCGCTCGTGGAAGTCGTCGCTCATCTCGTAGCCCATCGCCACGTAGGGGATGCTGAACAGCGTCAGCCCGGCGTAGAAGACGATGGACCAGGCCAGGAAGTAGGTGAAGTTGTAGTTGACGCCGTCGTCGCGGTAGAGCTGCCACATCGCGATGAAGGCGATGCCCATCACGATGGCGCCGATGAACACGTACTGCTTTCGCCGGCCCCACTTCGAACGCGTGTTGTCGGAGATGAAGCCCATGATCGGGTCGGTGACCGAATCGAAGACCCGCGGCAGGAAGAACAGGATGCCCCACATCCAGGGCGGGAAACCCAGGTTCTGCACCAGCACCACCATGAAGATGCCCAGCGCGGCCGGGAACATCTGGTTGGCCAGCATGCCCAGCCCGAAGGCGACCTTGTGCCGGAACGGGACCTTGTGGACGGCTGTGGAGGCAGTGGCGTTCATGGCGGGCTACCGGTGAGGGTCGCGTTCAGGCTCGGGCGCCGGGGGCAGCCTCGAGGTCGGGGTACAGGGGCTGCACCGCCAGCTTCGGGCGGCGGTCGGCGGTGAATAGGCCCCAGTGCTTCTCGGGTTCGAGCGGGTCGTCCGAGCCCTTCCAGGCCTCGTCGAAAGCCTCGAAGACGAAGCACAGGATGCCCTCGGCCTTCGTCCAGGCGTCGAGGTCGCGAAGGTACTCGGCCTGCAGTTCCTGCACCGCGTGCTCAGCGTTCATGCCGCGGCCATTGCTGTTGGTGCACCAGCCGGCCTCGGTGATCACCACCGGCTTGTCCGGGAAGCGCCGCGCCACGCTGAGCACGTTGTCGCGCGTGTACTCGAGGGCTTCGTGGATGTGCTTGTACTCCCACACCGGGTAGGTGTGCACCGAGATGAAGTCGAGCTCGGCCACGAGCGGCTCGAGCTTGTGGTGCCAGGGCACGTAGTTCTCGCAGAAGGTCACCGGCTGCGCCACCTGCCGGCGCACGCGCCGCACGAGCTCGACCATGCGCGGCACCGGCACGTAGTGGTCGGTCCAGTCGACGGTGGACTCGTTGCCGACCGCGACCGCGAACACTTCCTGCTGGTAGCGCTGCGCCAGCGCCACCAGACGCTCGCACTCGGCATCGTTCAGGCGCGCGTTGGCCTCGAGCGTGGCCTCGTCGTGCGTGCCGCCCCAGGGGCAGCCGAAATTGTTCATCTCGGCCTCGAGCCAGGCGCCGAGCAGCACACGCAGTGGCAGACCGTCCTCGCGGATGACCTGCAGCACGCGCTCGGCGTGCGGCGTGCAGTCGTAGAGGCGGATCAGCGACCAGTGCCGCGCCAGCAGGTGTAGGTCCTCGCGGATCTGCGCGACGCTCGGGTACAGGCGCTGCCCCGGGCTCTGGCCGTCGCGGTAGCCCGAGTAGCAGATGGCGTTGCCCTGGGGCAGCGCGGCGCGGTTGTGCAGCATCGTGATCGGCCTCGGGCTCAGCGCCGGAACTTGGGCCGCGCGTCCTTGTCCCACAGGCCCCAGTAGGCGCCGACGTCGCCCTCGGCGCCGACCTTCCAGGCCTCGTCGAAGGACGAGAAATAGAAGATCTCGATGCCCTCGCGCTCGGCCCACTCGATGCTGTCGACGAAGTACTGCATCGCGCCCTCCTCGCTGGGCACCGCGCCGTGGAAGGCGCTGCCGCGGTCGGGCCAGCCGGTCTCGCTGATCAGCACGCGCTTGCCCTTGGCCGCCGCTCGCGTGCGGGCCAGCATGGTTTGCATGTAGGCCAGCGCCTGCTCGCGCGGGCAGCCTTCCCAGAACGGGTAGCAGTTGCTCATCACGACGTCGCAGGCGGCGGTGACGCGCGGGTGTTTCTCGAACAGGAAGTACGCGTCGACGTAGCCCACCGGCACGCCGGGCAGCGCGCGCTTGACGCGTTCGATCTGGTCGATCAGCTCGTCCTCGCCCAGGTCCTCGCGCAGCAGCACCTCGTTGCCGATGGCCACGATGTCGGCGTGGCCGGCCTGGGCCACGGCGATCGCACCCTCGATTTCGCGTTGATTGATCTCGCGATCGGTGCCGACCCAGGCGCCGACCAGCGTCTTCAGGCCGATGGCCTTCGCGAGGGCCGGCGTCTGCTCATGGCCTTCGGTGCACGAGAAGGTCCGGATCCAGCGCGTGTACGGGCGGATCACCTGCAGCCGAGCGCCGATCTGCGGCGCGCTCACCTGCGAGCCGGGCTGCTGGTCTTCGAGGTAGGGGCTGAAGCACAGGCCGTGCATGCCGCGCGCCATCACGGCGGCGAAGCGCTCGTCTAGACGCGCGCGCGCTTCGCGCGACAGCGGTGGCGGCGCCACGCCGGCGGCACCGCCCTGTCCCGGCACGAATCCGCCGGATCCACCTGCGCTGCCGGCATGGCCGGGTGCGAACGCCGGCGCCCAAGGCTGCGAGCCGCCGTGTCCCGGCGGTGGGCCGTCGGCGTCGCGGGTCGTCGTATTCATGGTCCTCGTCTCCTGGTTCGGTGTTCCGGCATCGCCAGTGCCGTCAGCTGCGGCGCTCGTTCACGTGGCCGGGCTCCCAGGGCATGACGCCATCGCCGATCGGCTTTGCGGCGCCGTAGCCGTCGGCCTTGTCGTAGACCCGGACCCAGTCGACCACCAGTTCCGCCGGGAACGGCGTCGCCGCGTTCGGATGGCCGGGGAAGTTGCCGCCCACCGCCACGTTCATCAACAGATAGAAGGGCTGGTCGAACGGCGCCGGCCAGGGGTGCAGGTCGTCGGCGCCGCGTGCCTCGATGCCCTGCCCGTCCTCGACGATCTTGCAACTCCACCAGTGGCGGTGGGTGCTGGTGTGCACGTCGTCGACGTAGAAGCGGATCTGGCCCGGCTCCCACTCGACGGCGTACTCGTGCCAGTCCGAGACGCTGCTGCCGCCGGGGAGCGGATGCGTGGTCGTCACCAACGATCGGCGCGGGAACGCGCTGCCGAAGTGGATGGAATTCAGCACCTCGTGTGGCTTCTCGCCGACGATCTCCATCAGGTCGATCTCGCCGCTGGCGGCCCAGGGCCCGTAGCGGTCGTCCACCGGCAGCATCCACAGCGCCGGCCACAGGCCCTTGCCCCAGGGCACGCGGGCGCGGAAGGCGATGCGGCCGTACTGCTGGGCGAACAGCACGCGGCCGTCGCGCGCCTTGGTCTTCAGCCGCGCCGAGGTGTAGCCGCAGCCGTGCAGCGGCGCCTTCACCGCGCGGATGAAGACGCAGCTGTCGCGCAGCTGCACGTTCTCCGGCGTATCGGTGTAGTACTGCAGTTCCTCGTTGCCCCAGCCGGCGACCCAGGCGTGGTGGCGGTAGTCGTAGAAGCCGTTGCCGAGGTCGAAGTCCCACTTCGAGCGGTCGATGGCATCGCCGTCGAACTCGTCGTGCCAGACCAGCGTCCAGCCCGGGCGGGGCGGCACGTTCATGCGGCGGAGCGCTGCACCGCCGGCAAGGCGCGCCGGCAGCGCAGGAAGTCGCGAACCCAGCGGTAGCTGTCCTTGGGCGTGCGACGCTGCGTCGGATAGTCGACGTGGACGATGCCGAAGCGCTTGGCGTAGCCCTTGGCCCACTCGAAGTTGTCCAGCAGGCTCCAGACCATGTAGCCTGCCATCGGCACGCCGCGCGCCATCGCCGCACCGACCGCCGCGATATGGCTGGCGATAAATGCGCTGCGGTCCGCATCGTGAACGCGACCGTCCACGAGCACGTCGTCGTAGGCGGCGCCGTTCTCCATGACGTACAGCGCAGGCACCGCCCAGTCGCGATGCACCCGGACCAGCAGTTCGGTCAGGCCCTCCGGCACGACCTCCCAGTCCATCGCGGTCAGCGGCCTGCCGCTCGCGTGTACGTCGAAGGCGCCGCGCGCGCTGACCACGCCGCGGGTGTAGTAATTGATGCCGAGGAAGTCCATCGGCGTCGCCATCACGCCCAGGTCGCCGGGTTCCATCGTCGGCACGTCGCCGCCCAGGTGGTCCCACACGTCCTGCGGATAGCGGCCGTGGAACAGCGGATCCATGTACCAGCGCACCAGCCGGCCGTCTTCCAGGCGCGCCGCGGCGGTGTCCTCGGGGCTGTCGCTGGCCGGCTCGATCGGCGACAGGTTCAGCACGATGCCCAGCCGGCTTCGGCCGCCTTGCGCGCGCAAGGCCTGCAGCGTCAACCCGTGGCTCAGCATCAGATGGTGTGCCACCTGCATCGCCGAGCGGCGATCGCGCTGTCCCGGCGCGAACACGCCGGTCTCGTGGCCGAGCACGGCCATCACCCAGGGTTCGTTGTGGGTGGTGAGGGCCTCGATGCGATCGCCCAGCCTCGCGTGGACGAGTTGCGCGTACTCGACGAAGCGGTGCACGGTGTCGCGCGAGGCCCAGCCACCGGCATCCTGCAGCGCCGCCGGAAGGTCCCAGTGGTTGAGCGTCAGATAGGGCCGCAAGCCGCGCGCCAGCAATCCATCGACGATGCGCTCGTAGAAGTCCAGCCCGGCGCCATTGGCCGGGCCACGACCGTCGGGCTGGATCCGCGGCCAAGCGACGGAGAAGCGGTAGGCATCGACTCCGAGGGCCGCGACCAGGTCCAGGTCCTCGCGCCAGCGGTGGTAGTGGTCGCAGGCCAACTGGCCGTCGCTGCCATCCTCGATCGCGCCCGGCACGCGGCAGAAGCGGTCCCAGATCGATTCGCCCTTGCCGTCGGCCGTCGCGGCCCCTTCGATCTGGAACGAACTGGTCGCCACGCCCCAGACGAAGTCGGGCGGGAAAGGGAAGGACGGAAACGTCGGTGAGCTCGGGTTCATCGTGTTCTGGGTGGCGCCTGGAGCGACCCGGGATCGAAGGGCGATCCGGGGTTCTTGGCAGCTATGAAAGCGCTTTCACAGTGTCTCCGCCGGCACGCCAGGTGTCAATCGGGGGTTATCGCTTAGGCGCAGGTCCGGTCGACTCGCGGATCACCAGCCGCGGCTCCGGCTGCGCCAACGTCGGCACGCGACCTTCGACGAGTTGCAGCACAGCCTGAGCCGCGAGCTGGCCGAGCTCGTAGACCGGATGGTGCACGGTGGTCAGCGGCGGAATGGCGTACACCGAGGAGGCGAGGTCGTCGAAGCCCACCAGCGAGACGTCGTGCGGGACGCGCAACCCCCGCCGGTACAGCGCGAGGGAGGCGCCGAAGGCCATCTGGTCGTTGGAGGCGAACACCGCGCTGAACCCGATGCCGCGGTCGAACAGGCCGTCGATCGCGCGCTGCCCGCCCGCCTCTGTGAAGTCGCCGGACAGGATCAGGGCCGGGTCGATTTCGATGCCGGCGTCGCGCAGTGCCGCCTTGTAGCCGCTCAGCCGCTGCTGCGCGTCGCGGTGCCCGAGCACGCCCGACACGAACGCGATGCGGCGGTGGCCCAGCCCGATCAGGTGCTCCGTCGCAAGCCGCGCACCCTCGACGTTGTCGAAGTCGATCGCGTACAGGCCCGGTGCCTCGAGCTGGCGCCCGGTGACGACCAGGGGCAGATCCTGTGCCACGCCGGTCAGCTCGGCGTCGCTGATCTGTCCGGTCAGCACGATCAGGCCGTCGACCCGGCGCGAACGCAGCGTTTCGATGCAGCGCGCCTCGTGCATGGGTTGCCAGTGGCCACTGACGAACATGGCCCCGAAGCCGGCGCCGTCGAGCACGTCCTCGATGCCGCGCAGTGCACCGCCGTAGAAGGGGCTGTCGATGGCCTGCGTGACGACGCCGATGAAGAACGTGCGGCCGCCGGCCAGGCCGCGGGCCACGGGGTTGGGCACGAAGCCCAGCTGGGCGATCGCCTTCTCGACGGCGGCGCGCTTGATCGCCGCTGACGACCGCGGTCCCGTTGAGGATGCGCGACACGGTCGCCGGCGAGACGCCGGCGGCCTGCGCGACCATCTGCAGCGTCACCGGCGCACGGCCGCCGCTCGTGCTGCGCGGCAGGCGCGGAGCGGGCTTCTTCTGACTCATAGTCCTCCCGACCGCCAAGTCTAACGGCGCCCCTGAGGGCCCTGCCCGGCGCCGATGCCGTCCCGCGGCAGTCGCGTATCAATCGCATGCAGACGTAAGCAAACGCGCATTCGTGCCGGATTGCGCCGTTTCCCGGCGGCCGTCGTGATCAGAATCGCGGCCAGGACGGGGGCATGACAGTCGACCGCCGCCACCTCGACTCCGGGAGCCGAACTTGCCGTTTCAAACCCCCTGGCGGCGCCTCGTGGCGCTGTGCATCGTCGCCACCCTGGCCGGTTGCGGCGGCGGCGGGAGCGAACCGAGCGAGCCCACCTCGCCCAGCCCGCTGCCCGGCCCTGCGCCCACGCCCACGCCCACGCCCGCGCCCCTGCCGGTACCCGTGGCCGAGAAGCCGGGCACACGCGACGATGCGGCGCGCTTCCTGACCCAGGCCACCTTCGGGCCGACCGACGCCGACATCGACCGCCTGATGACGCTGGGCTACAGCGCCTGGATCGACGAGCAGCTCGCGCTGCCGGCGGCCTCGCATCGCGGCCACTGGGAGGCGCGCGACGCGGGGATCAAGGCAGCCAACCCGGCCCAGTCCGCGGGAGTCGACCAGGTCTACGAGTCGTTCTGGAAGCAGGCCGTGACGGGGCCCGATCAACTGCGCCAGCGGGTCGCCTTTGCCCTGTCGCAGATCATGGTCATCTCGCTTGCCGACGGCAGCGTCGACGACCACCCGCGCGCCGTCGCGGCCTGGCTCGACATGCTGGGCACGCAGGGGCTGGGCAGTTACCGCAATCTGCTCGAGTCGGTGTCGCTCCATCCGATGATGGGCATCTACCTGTCGCACCTGCGCAACCAGAAGGCCGACCCGCGCAGCGGGCGCGTGCCGGACGAGAACTACGCGCGCGAGGTGATGCAGCTGTTCTCGATCGGCCTGGTCGAACTGAACGAGGACGGCAGTGCCCGCACCAGCAACGGGTTCCCGCTCGACACCTATGCGCCGGCCGACATCTCGGGTCTGGCACAGGTCTTCACCGGCTGGAGCTGGACCTGCCCGGACTGGCCGGACAACAACTGCTTCTCGCGTGGCGTGGCCAACAACAGCAGCGACCCGGACCGCAGCTTCAAGTCGATGCTGGGCTATCCGCAGTACCACAGCAACGAAGAGAAACGATTCCTGGGTGTGACGGTTGCGGCCCAGACCCTGGCCGACCCGCAGGCCAGCCTGAAGGTGGCGCTCGACACGCTGGCGGCGCATCCCAACGTCGGCCCCTTCATCGGCCGCCAGTTGATCCAGCGCCTGGTCACGAGCAACCCGAGCCCGGTCTATGTGCGCGATGTCGCGCGCGCCTTCGCCAACAACGGCAGCGGCGTGCGTGGCGACATGAAGGCGGTGATCAAGGCCGTGCTGATGCATCCGCAGGCCCGCCAGCGCCTGGACAGCGCGGGCAAGGTGCGCGAGCCGGTGCTGCGCCTGTCGGCCTACCTGAGGGCCTTCGCGCACCGCAGCGACAGCGGCTTCTGGCGCGTCGGCAATACCGACAACCCGAGCAGCTCGCTCGGCCAGACCGCCCTGCGCGCACCCTCGGTCTTCAACTTCTACCGGCCGGGTTATGTGCCGCCCGGCACCGCTGCGGCGGCGCGCGGCCTGCAGGTGCCGGAGATGCAGCTCGCGCACGAGACCAGTGTGGCGGGCTACGTGAACTACATGCGCGACGCGGTCGCCTCGGGCGTCGGGCAGAGCAACGGCGCGCCGCTGAACCGGCGCGACCTGCAGCCCGACCTGAGCGTCGAGCTGGGCCTGGCCACCGACCCGAACGCCCTCGTCGAGCGCGTGGCGACGCGCCTGACCCATGGCGGTGCCGGCCCCTTGCTCAAGAAGGAAATCGTCGACGCCGTGGGCCGCATCAACATCCCGGCAGCGACCGCCAGCAACCAGGCGCAGGTCGACAGCGCCAAGCGCAACCGGGTCAACGCCGCCTTGCTGCTGATCCTCGCGTCGCCCGAATTCCAGGTGCAGAAATGAGCTCGCACGACAAGAGGGTCCGCATGAACCACCTGGATGCTTCACGCCGCGTCTTCCTGGCCCAGGCCGGACGCCTGTCGATGCTGGCCGGCGCCGGGGCGCCGCTGGCGCTCAACCTGCTGGCGGCCGGTTCGGCCGCGGCGCAGTCGGCCGGGGACTACAAGGCCCTGGTCTGTGTCTTCATGTTCGGCGGCAACGACGCCTACAACATGGTGCTGCCCACCGACGCGGCGAGCTGGCAGGCCTACAGCGGCACACGCAACCAGGCGCCGGACTCGATCGCGCTGCTGGCGCCCGGCACGGCGCCCAGTGCGACGGCCGCGGCGGCGTCTCCGGCGCGGCTCGGCGGTGTGCTGCCGATCGCCCCGATCAATGCACAGGGCCGCACTTTCGCATTGCACCCGCTGATGGGGTCGATGCGGACCTTGTTCAACACCGATCGACGCCTGGCCATCGTGCCCAACATCGGCCCGCTCGTGATGCCGACCACCAAGGCGCAGTACGGCCTGTCGAATCACCCGAAGCCGAAGCGACTGTTCTCGCACAACGATCAGCAGAACACCTGGCAGGCGCTGGCCCCGGAAGGAGCCACACGCGGCTGGGGCGGTCGCATGGGCGACCTGCTGGCCGGCCAGAACAGCCGCGCCGCCTTCACCGCCATCTCGGCCGCCGGCAACGCGGTGTGGCTGGCCGGTCAGACGGTGCAGCAGTACCAGGTCGGCTCGAACGGCGCGACCCGGCTCGGGGTCGACACCAACGGCCGGGTCTACGGTTCGGTGGATGTCGGCAGCGCGCTGCACCGCATCGTGTCCGGCACCCGCGGCAGTCATGTGTTCGAGGCCGATCTGGCGGCGGTGGCGCAGCGTTCGATCGAAGCCGAGGCCACCTTGCGCAACGCGCTGCGCCCGGCCAGCGACGCCGAGTTCGGCACCATGCCCGGCACTGGCAGCTACAGCGCGGCCAACGATCCCAAACTCCAGTACGACAACCCGCTGACCGGCACGCGCAGTGCCAATTCGCTTGCCCAGCAGCTGCAGGTCGTGGCCCGCATGATCGACGCCGGCCTGCGTGGTCAGACCGGCGTGAGGCGCCAGATCTTCTTCGTCAGCATGGGGGGCTTCGACACGCACGACAACCAGAACCGGAGCCACGCCGACCTGATGGCCAGGCTGGCCCAGGCCCTGGCCTACTTCGACAGCTCGATCGGCGCGCTGGGCGCACGCAACAACGTCACCACCTTCACCGCCAGCGACTTCGGCCGCACCTTCACGAGCAACGGCGACGGCACCGACCATGGCTGGGGCGCGCACCAGTTCGTGCTCGGTGGTGCGGTGCGTGGCGGCGATCTGTACGGCCGCTTCCCGACCGTCGGCGTCAAGAACGGCAACAACAACAACTTCGACAGCAGCCCGGACCAGCTCGGCAATGGCTCGATGCTGCCGGGCACCTCGGTCGATCAGCTCGGCGCCACGCTCGGGGCCTGGTTCGGTCTGTCGGCCGCCCAGCTGGCCGACATCTTCCCGAACCTGGCGAACTTCAACGCCAGCGAGCGCAACCTCGGTTTCATGGCCTGACCGCCGCGGCGTCGTCGAAACTGATCCGGTAGCAGCTCGAAAACCCGGGCGGCGGCGCGCTGGCGCCGAAACGGGCCTGGTGGATGGCGGCGATCTTGTCGACCACCCGGTGACCGAGCCCGAGTCCGAGCGTGTGCGGCGACAGGCCGGGCCCTGGCGCAGGGCCGGCGCCGTTGTCGACGACATCCAGGTTGCGTGCGCGGGCGTCGATGCGGACCTCGATTGCGGTGCCGCGGCCGGTGTGGGCGAGCGCGTTGTCGATCAGGTTGCGCAGCGCCAACCCGAGCAACACCGGGTGGCCCTCGACCTGCATCGACCCATCGCCGCTCAGCGACAGCTCGTGCCCACTGTCGAGGGCGGACTGTGCGTATTCGGCCAGCACGCCGCGCGCCAGCGCGACCAGGTCGAGCGGCTGGGCGGCGTCGGCCAATTCGGCCCGTCCGGCGCGTGCGAGCGCGAGCAATGCGGTCAGCACGTCGCCGGCGCGCAGCGCGTCGTGCTCGATGCGCTGCAGTGCCGCGTCGCGCTCGACCGGGTCGCTCGCGCCGCGCATGGCATTGGCCTGGAGCGCGAGCGAGGTGAGCGGCGTGCGCAGCTCATGCGCAAGTTCGCTTGCCAGTTGCTGCTCGCGCTGCAACGCGAGCTGGTAGCGCGCGGTCAGTGCATCGATCGCGGTTGCCACGTCGCCCAGTTCGAGCGGGCGCTGACGGGCCGGCAGCGGCGTCGGGCGGCGCACATCGAGCGCGTGCACATCGTCGGACAATTCGCGCAGCGGCGCCAGCGCGCGCCGCACGACCAGGCCGAGCACCAGCACCGCGATCGGGAACATCCACAGGCCGGGTTCGGCGATGTCGCCGGCCACGTCCCAGGCCAGTTCATCGAGGCCGGCGGCGTCCACCAGCACGGTGACCTTGCGGCGCGGGCCGCTCGTTGACCAGCGCGAGAAGCTGCGCCAGGCCGTCGGCGGCGATCCGAACTGCAGCGTCTCGAAGCCCTCGCGGGCCGCATCGAAGGCCGGTGTCGGTGCCGGCCCCTCGCTGCGCAACAAGCGGCCATCGGCATCCCACACGACCACCGTGAACCTGGGCTGGTACTCGTCGACGTAGGCCTTCGGCTGGTCGCCGAGGGCGAGTTCGGCCACGCTGGCCAGATGACCGTCGCCGAGCTCGTCCGCCTCTTCGGCACCGGTCCGGTAGCCGACGGTGGCGAAGGCGGCCCAGATCAAGGTCAGCGTGACGATGACCCAGGCCAGCAGACGGCTCGCGAGCGTCTGCTGCGTCACTGTGGCGCACCCGGCACGAAGTACCCGACCCCGCGCATCGTGCGGATCACGTCGTCTCCGAGCTTGCGGCGCAGGTGGTGGATATGAACCTCGACCGCATTGCTCTCGGGTGAATCTGCGAAGGCATAGAGCGCCGCTTCGATCTGGGCGCGCGCCAGCACGCGCGGGCTGGCCTCGGCGAGCAGGCGCAGGATGTCGAATTCGCGCGCCGACAGCGTCACCGGCTGGCCCTGCTGCAGCACTTCGCGCGTGGCGGGACGGATCTCGAGATTGAGCACTTTCAGTTCCGCGCTGGCCCGGCCCACCGCACGGCGGCGCAGGGCACGCATGCGCGCCGCGAGTTCGTCGATGTGAAACGGCTTGGGCATGTAGTCGTCCGCGCCGAGGTCCAGACCGGCAATGCGCGAGGCGATCTCGTCGCGTGCGGTCATGATCAGGACCGGGGTCTGGGCGTTGAGCTCCGTGCCCGGGCGTGCCGAGCGCATCTGGCGCAACAGGGTCAGGCCGTCGCCGTCGGGCAGGCCGAGGTCGAGCAGCACGATGTCGAAGGACTCCGCGGCGAGCGCAGCGCGCGCCGCACCGAGGCTGGTCGCAACATCGGTCGCGCAGCCATGGTGGCGCAAGCCCAGGCTCAGCCCGTCGGAAATTCCTGTGTCGTCCTCGACGATCAGCACACGCATCGTTCGATTGTGCCGGTTAAGACCGCCTTAATCGGAGCCGGCGACAGTGCCGCCCATGAAGAACGGACTGCATTTGTCCCGGCCTGTGGTGCTGGCTGCCTTGGCGGCACTGGCCCTGCTGGTGTGGGAGTCGAGTGGGCTCGATCTGGCCCTGGCCGCCTGGTCCGGCTCGGCGAGTGGATTCGCGCTGCGTGACGACTGGTGGCTGAACACGGTCATGCACACCGGGGCCCATCGTATGGCGTGGGTCCTTGTCACGCTGCTCTGCCTGGGCGTGTGGTGGCCGTTCGGGGTCCTGCGCCGCATCGGCCTGTCGGATCGATTGCGACTGGCCGTCAGCACGCTGACCGCAGCCGCGGTCGTGACCCTCATCAAGTACCGCAACGGGGCAAGTTGCCCCTGGGACCTGACCCCATTCGGGGGGCTCGTGCCGCCTGTGTCGCATTGGGGTGCGTTCCTGCGCCCCGACGGTGGAGGCGGGCATTGTTTTCCGGCCGGCCATGCCGCGTCGGGTTTCGCCTTCGTCAGTGGCTGGTTCGTGTTTCGGTCCACGGCCCCGCGCGTGGCGCTGGCCTGGCTGGCGGCGGCCGTGCTGGCCGGGTTCGCGCTCGGCATCTCGCAGCAACTGCGCGGCGCTCACTTCATGAGTCACACGCTGTGGACGCTCTGGGCCTGTGTCTGCACCGCGGCGCTTGTCGAACGGTTGTGGATGCGTCCCGCGGTACGCGGCGCAATGGCATGAAATCCCGAGACGTGAATCAGACCTCGAGTGGCCGCCATCCGGTTTGGCTGCTGCTGGCCGCGAGTCTGTGGATGGGCAGTGTCGGCAATCTGGCCCTGTGGCGCGCGCTCGACAGCAAGGCGGCGCTCAGCGGAGCGGCCGGCTGGGGCCTGGCCATCAGCCTGTCGCTGTGCATCACCGCGGTGCTCGTCGCCCTGGGCAGCCTGCTGACCTGGCGCGCCACGCTCAAGCCGGCGCTGATCATGTTGCTGCTGGCCACTGCCGCTGGCACCCACTTCATGTGGGCCTACGGCATCGTGATCGACCCGACCATGATGGTCAACGTGCTGCAGACGAACTCGCGCGAGACCGCCGACCTGCTGACTGTCCGCTTCGGCGTCACATTGCTGTTGCTGGGCGTGTTGCCGGCCTGGGTCGTCTGGCGCTGGCGGGTGCGTCCGATGCGCTGGTCGCGCCAGCTCGCACACAACCTGGGGATCTCGCTGCTCGGCCTCGTGCTGGCCGTGCTGTGCGTGCTGGCCGCGTTCCAGCCGCTCGCGTCGGCGATGCGCAACCACAAGGAGTTGCGCTACCTGATCAACCCCTTGAATTCGCTCTACGCCATCGGCTCGGTGGCGGCCGAACCACTGCGCCCGGCGGCCCGCGCCTTCGTCACGCTCGGCGAGGATGCACAGCTGGGCCCGAGCTACGCCGGGCAGGCACGAGCGCCGCTGTTCGTGCTGGTGGTCGGCGAGACGGCGCGCAGCGACCACTTCGGACTCAACGGCTACCCACGTGACACGACACCCGAGCTGGCGCGCGAGGGCGTCACCAGCCTGCGCCAGGTGCGCGCCTGCGGCACCAGCACCGCCGCGTCGCTGCCCTGCATGTTCTCGCATCTCGGCCGCGAAGCCTATGCCGATCGAGACGCCAACCACGAGACCCTGCTCGACGTGCTGCAGCGGGCCGGGCTGGCCGTGCTGTGGATCGACAACCAGTCGGGCTGCAAGGGGGTGTGCGACCGGGTCGCCCAGGTCAACCTGGGCAGCGGCGCCGATGCGCCGTCGTGCCCGGGCGGGGAATGCCCGGACATGGTCATGCTCGACGGCCTGGACGAGCGCATCGCGGCGCTGCCGCAGGCTGCGCGCAGCAAGGGCGTCGTGCTTGTGCTGCACCAGATGGGCAGTCACGGCCCAGCCTATGCCAGACGGTCACCGGCCGCGTTCAAGCGCTTCGTTCCGGAGTGTCTGAGCGCCACGTTGCAGGACTGCAGCCCGGAGCAACTCGTGAATGCCTATGACAATTCGATCGCCTACACCGACCATTTCCTGGCCTCGACGGTGCGCTGGTTGAAGGCACGCGAGCGGCAGTACGACACCTCGTTCATGTACCTGTCTGACCACGGCGAGTCGCTCGGCGAGGGCAACCTCTATCTTCACGGGCTGCCCTATTCGATTGCGCCCGATGCCCAGAAGCACGTGCCCTGGATCCTGTGGTCGTCGGCGGGTTTTGCCGCTCGGCAAACCCCCGGCGTGGGCTGCCTGGAACGCCTGAGTGAGACCGCGCTGACCCATGACCACCTGTTCCACACCGTGCTCGGCCTGATGGACGTTCGGACCTCGGCCTATCGAAAGGCGCTCGACCTGCGCACAGGCTGCCAGGCCAGTGCCGCTCAGTGAGGCTTGCGACCGCTGCCGAAGGCCTGCGCCGCCGCCGCTTCCGGTGACGGCGCGGACATCACCGCGGCCAGGGCCGCGGCGAGCCGGCGCGTGTCGGCGCGCAGCACGCGCTGCTTGATCGTGGCCACGCGCGCCGGATGCATCGAGAAGTTGCGCAGGCCCATGGCGAGCAGCAGGTCGGTGAAGCTGTCGTCGCCGGCCATTTCGCCACAGACACTGACCGGCTTGCCGGCCGCCTGGGCCGCCGCGATGGTGCCTGCGATCAACTGCAGCACGGCCGGATGCCAGGGATCGTATAGATGGGACACCTCGTCGTCCGCGCGATCGATGGCGAGCGTGTACTGGATCAGGTCGTTGGTGCCGATCGACACGAAGTCCAGCATGGGCAGCAGGCTGTCGATCATCAGCGCTGCGGCCGGCACTTCGATCATTGCGCCGACCCGCACCGGACCGTAGGGCACACCGGCTTCGTCGAGCTGGGCCCGTGCACGTGCCAGCGTGTCGAGCGAGTTGCGTACCTCGGACACCGTCGTGATCATCGGCAGCAGGATGTCGACCCTGCCGTGTGCGGCGGCCCGCAGCAGTGCGCGCAACTGCTGGCGGAACATGCTCGGCTCGGACAGGCTCCAGCGGATGGCCCGCAGGCCAAGCGAGGGGTTGAGCACATGCTCGTGGCGCAGTTCGGCCACGGTGAGCCGCTCGAGCGGCTTGTCGGCGCCGACGTCGACCGTGCGGATGGTCACCGGCAGACCGTTCATGCCGACCACGGCGGCGCGGTAGGCCTCGTACTGTTCGTCCTCGTCGGGCAGGCCGCCACTGCGGTTCATGAACAAGAACTCGCTGCGGAACAGGCCGACGCCGACCGCGCCGGCGTCGACCGCCGCTGCCGTGTCCTCGGGCATCTCGATATTGGCCAGCAGGGCCACGGTCTCGCCGTCCAGGGTAACGGCAGGGGTGTGCCGCAGGCGGTCCAGGCGTGCCCGCTCGAGTTCGTCCTGGCGCTGGCGGAACCGGTATTCCTCGAGCACGATCGGCGACGGGTTGACGACCACGACACCGACATCGCCATCGATGATGACCCAGTCGTCCTGGCGGATGATCCGGCTCGCCTCGCGCGCCCCGACCACGGCCGGGATGTCCATGCTGCGCGCGACGATCGCGGTGTGCGAGGTGCGCCCGCCGACGTCGGTGACGAAGCCGGTGAAGACGCTCTTCTTGAAGTGCAGCATGTCGGCCGGCGCGACGTCGCTGGCCACCAGCACCAGCGGGTCTTCGCCTGCGAAGTCGCGCGGAGCCTGGGTCAGTGGCACCAGGGACGCGGCCGATTCGCCGTCGCTCAGTGCCAGATGGCGCAGCAGGCGCTCGACCACCTGCTCGAGGTCGGCCTTGCGTTCGCGCAGGTAATCGTCCTCCATCTCGTCGAACTGGCGCGCCAGGACTTCGAGCTGCGCCGACAGCGCCCACTCCGCGTTGTAGTGACGGGTGCTGATCCACTCCTTGGTCGGGCCGCTGAGCGCGTCGTCGCGCAGCAGCATCAGGTGCACGTCGAGCAGGGCCGCGATCTCGTGCGGAGCCTCCTTGGGCATGTCGCGTTGCAGCGTCTCGATCTCGGCCGCGACCGCGTCGCGCGCCTTGCGCAGGCGGTCGACTTCGTGGTCGACCTGCTCGGCCGAGACGTAGTAGTGCGCGACGTCGACGCGGCTCGAGGCGACCAGCACCGCGCGACCGATGGCAACGCCACGCGACACCGGCATACCGAAGACCTGGATGCTCATCGGCCCACTCTATCAGCCTCTGGGCGCGCGTTGCGAGCAGGAAAGGCCGATGTCACGTCTGTTTCCTGCGCGCGCAGGCGCAGCTACTCGCCTTCGCCGAACCGGTCGTCGATCAACGCGCGCAGCGCCGTCATCGCCTGGCCTTCGTGCTCGCCGTCGGTCTCGATCGTGATCTCGGTGCCCATGCCGGCGGCCAGCATCATGACGCCCATGATGCTCTTGGCATTGACGCGCCGGCCATTGCGCGACAGATGCACTTCGCAGGCGAAGCCACCGGCCAGCTTGGTCAGCTTGGCCGAGGCCCGCGCATGCAATCCGAGCTTATTGCGAATGAGGATCGTCGATCGCTGCACCGTGCATGTCCGTTCGTTGTTGTTGTGGTGGCCTGCTTCCCGCCAACGGCATGATGCCCTGGTTGGCACCGGACATCGCGCGTGCGACGAGGGCGTCCAGGGGTTCATCGGCATAACAGAGCGCACGCCAGAGCATGGGCACGTTGACGCCAGCGACCACCCGCACCAGGGGCCCCGCCAGGCGCAGCGCAGCGTTGCAGGGTGTGGCGCCAAAGACATCGACCAGCACCAGCCACTCGCGATCCTGGCGGCTGGCCATCAAGGCCAGCGCCTTGGCCTCGGCCTCTTGCGGTGACGCTTTCGGGTCCACGTCGAGCGCCTCGATGTCCACGCCACGTTCTGGATAGACATGGGTTGCCACAGCCTTCAGCGCCGAGGCGAAGGGTGCGTGCGCCACGATCAGGACGGCAGCCATGGTGCGATTATGGTGCGCTGCGGTACAAGAACCACAAGTAGGCCATTCCACACAGCGCGGCATAGCCCCCGAAGGCGACTCGAAACGCCTCGACCGTGCCCAGCCCGCTCGCGCCCAGGGCGTCGATCGCCAGTCCGATGCCCCATTGCACGCAGAACACGCCGGCAAAGATCACCAGGTTGTACGCCGACAGGGCGCGCCCGGCCTGTGCGGTGTCGAAAGCCTGCCCGATGGTGGGCTGGCTCAATGCGACGCAGGTGCAGGTGACGCACCACAGCGCCCAGGCCGCTGCCCCGGCACGCTCACCGAGTGCGACCACGGCCACCAGCACTGCCAGGTTGACCGGAACGCCCCACCGGATCAGGGTCAGGGCCTCGACGCCGCGCGCGGTCAGGCGCGGCATCACGACACCCCAGCCCAGGAAGGTGAACAGCATCGACAGGTTGATGACGAACAGCCCGCGTGCGGCTTCATCCGGGGTCCAGCCTGCCACCTGCGTCAGCCAGGGCCCGGCCCACAGCGACTGCACCGCGATCAGTCCGCCATAGAGCATGAAGCCGAGCGGCAACAGGCGCAGGAACAGGGGGTGCCGGAGAATCGTCGCGTAGCCTGCGGGTGCGGCCGCGCGCAGTTCCGGGGCCGGCGGTACCGGATCGCGCGGCGCGCGCGCCAGCACCAGTCCCATCGCCACGACCAGCAGGGCCGCAAGGCCGACGAACAGACCGCGCCAGCCAAGCACCGGCAGCAGCCATTGCACCGGCAGCGTGGACGCCAGCATGCCGAGTGATCCCGTCATCAGCATCCAGGAATTGGCGCGCAGTTGCGCGGTCGGGCTGAACACGCGTCGGTAGGCCGTCAACGGGGCCATCAGGCAGGCGGAAACGCCCATGCCGATCAGCACGCGTGCGGCCAGCAATGCCGGCAAGGACTGCGCCACCGCAAAGGCCAGGCAGCCCGCCACCGCCAGCGACAGCAGGGCAACCAGCACCCGGCGCGGGCCGAAATGATCGAGCGCGCGGCCGAGCGGCAACTGCATGGCGGCGAAGCCGAAGAAGTAGGCGCCGGCCAGCAAGCCCAGGTCTCCCGCGCGCAGTCCGAGTTCGGTCGTGAAGGCCGGTGCCAAGGTCGCCGTCACCGCGCGCAGCAGGGCCGACAGGAAATAGGCGAACGCGAAGACCAGGAAGAGCCGCTTCATGGCAACGCCCGCAGCCCGGCAAAGAAGCTCTCGACAGCCTGCGGCGGCAGGCGCGCACCGAGGCAGGTCGCCTGGTACACGCGCGTGCCGATGGCGAACAGGGCCACCTGCTCCTCGACCGGCTGACCGTCCGGGAGCTGCCCGCGCATGGTGAAGCGCACGCTGGCGGGGTTCGGGGTTGCGCCGGGCACGACGAGCGGCAAGGTCACGACATCGGTCGCGCCCAGGTTGGCAACGGCGGCGCTGCCCAGCTCGGTCAGTGCCGGCGTCACCCGGGCCGGGTCGACCATGTCGGCCATCGCGAGCGCCCAGGTCACGCCGCCGGCGCTGCAGACGTGCAGGGTGAGGGCCGGCACGGCGCCGGCCAGGCGCACCTTGCGCGACTGCTGTTCCGGCCGGCAGGGCAGCACGAAGGCTGCACCGATCCCTTGCGGGCGCAATTCGCGCCAGTTGAGGGTGGGGCTGCAGGCGCCGACGAGCACCGCCAGACACGCCGAGAGCCAGGTCCGCATGGGGCCGATTATCCCGGGCCACGAAGTGTGACATCCTGCCGGTCGCCAGGGCCCCGACCCCAGGGTCGCGGGATGGACCTGTCGAGGAGCCGCCTCGACCATCAGGCGGTGACTTGCAATTTGATACAAGGTGCCCTGTGCCGAGCCTGTTGGAGAGCGAATTGATCGATCTGGCTGACCTGGACGACGTGCATCCGGTGCCTTTTGCGGCCTCGACGGCGGCAAGCGCGCCGGTTGCGCCGAGCTATGGGCCGCAGGAGCTGACCGGTCAGGTGGGCGCCGAGGTGGCGTCCCCGCTGTCGTCCGCGCTCGAGCGGGTCAACCTGCTCGCGGCCACCGGCAAGATCGGGCAGGGCAGCCTGCGCGCATTGCGCGAGGAACTCGAGCGCGCACGCCGGGCGGCCATGATGGGTCAGCAGATCAGCCGCCTGTCGAGCGGTCGCGTCAAGCAGGCGCCGGAAGCGCTCGACCTGCCGCAACTGATGCGCGACATGCTGTCGCAGCGTTCGCGCGAGCTCGAGTCGCGTGGCCTGGAAGTGCGCCAGATCTTCAAGCCGGCGCCCCTGGTCGCCGACGCGACACTGATGTTCACGCTCCTGCAGGCGCTCTTCGACTGGTCGTTCGAGCATTGCCGCGGGCGCGCGATTCACATCGTCACCGACATGCGCACCTGGCCGGTCCATGCGCGGCTGGGCTGCGAGTTCGCCTGGCGCCCGGCCGACGAGGCGGACGCTGGCGCAAGGACCTCGTTCGACCGCGACGGGAGCGACGATGCGCGCAACCTCGACAGCATGGCCTGGCGCCTGCTCGAGCGAGTCGCCCACACGATGGGGGTGATCGTGAACCGCGACGATTCACCATCGCAGGTGCGTCTGACGCTCGAGTTCCCCCAGCGTCCGGAGTTGCCGGTGCGCACCACGACACAGGTCTTCGAGCTCGATCTGCCGGACCGTCTGGCGCTCAACTCCGAGCCGATCGCCGGGCGCCATGTGCTCGTGGTGTCGCCGCGGCGCGAGGTGCGCAACCTGGTGCGCGAATCGGTACGGACGATGGGCCTGATGGTCGACTACGTGACCTCGATCGACGAGGCGCGCGAATTCTGCCGCGGTGGCATGCCGCACGCCGTGCTCTGCGACGCTTCGATGGCCGCCAGCGAGGCCTTCCAGCGCGAGTTGCAGGACGAAGTGGCCGGGCTCGCGTTCCTGCAGATCACCGAGGAAGCGCAGGCGCTGGAGGTGCAGACCGGCGGCGCACAGCAGCAGACGCGGGTCGGCCTGCGCAACCTGATCGAGACCCTGCCTTCGGCCCTCGTGTACGCGCTCGAACGCGCACGCTGATCAGACGCCGAACACCTTGCGCAGCAGATCGCTGCCGGTGCCGACCGGGTCGCGCCGGATCTTCTTCTCCTCCTCGCCGATCATGAAGTACAGGCCGTCGAGCGCCTTGCGCGTGACATAGCGCTGGACGTTGGCGTCCTCGTCCTTGACCAGGCCCAGGCCAAGCGCCTTGCCCGCGACCGCGTTGTACTTGTCGGCGAGCGAGACTTGCTCGGTGGCCTTGGTCACGATAGGCAGGAATTTACCGGTCAGGGGCTTGCGTGTGCGCTGGGCGAAGTAGTCGGTGACCGAGGTTTCGCCGCCGCGCACGATGCGCACCGCATCCTTGACGCTGATGCCTTTGGCGGTCGAGATGAGCAGCGACTTCGCCTGCGGGACCGCGGCTTCGGCAGCCCGGTTCATGGCCGTGATCAGTTCGTCGACCCGGTCGCCTTGGCCGGTGAACTTGAGCAGCTTGGCGGCGTCCTCGAGCAGACCGGGCAGCGGGATGCGCACCTGCGGGTTGCCGAGGAAACCATCGGTGCGACCGAGCAGCGCCACTGCCGCTTCCGCACCGCGGCCGAGGGCCTCGCGGATGCCGCTGGCGGCGTCGGCGTTGGTGAGCGAAAGCGCCATCGATCGGCCCCCGAATCCGAGGGTCGACAAGGTGATCAGGATCGACAATTCACGTCGGTTCATGGACAGGCTCCTGGCAAAGGGACGCTCCATGATCGCACCCCGTGCCAAGCCCCTGGTGGGCGCCCGGCGTCAGGCAAACCACAAGAGCAGCAGCACGGCCAGCGCTGCGAGTGCGATCTGCCAGCGCGACCAGCCGCGAATCTGTTCCAGCAGCGGCGACGGATCGTGCTCGACGCCACCTTGCGCATCGGCCTCCTGCTGCATCTGGCGGGCCCAGGCGCGACGGCGCGGGAGGTCGCGCGACTGCTCGTCCAGGCGCGCGCGCACGACTTCGGGTGAGGGCCGCTGGCGATGCGCGTGCAGGGCCGCCTCGAGCGTTCCCACGCTGGCATGCGCCAGTGCGAGCCGGCTCACGGCCAGGGTGGCGCCGCAGCTCGCGCATTGCATCGCCTGGCCCGGCGGCAGATGCGGCACCACAGGCCATGCATTGCATTGCGGCCCGCTGCGCCAACGTGCCGTGCACGGCGGTCTTGTCGAGCGCGTCTTCGGGGTCGAGCGCGCGCGCCAGGCGCGCCACATCGAACAGGCTCGGCACCGAGCGGCAATGCGGGCAGGTCGCGTCACGGGCGCCGATCGGTGCGCCGCAGTTGACGCAGTCGATCTGGCCGTCGCGCGCCAGCATCTGGGCCCGATCGGCGCTCGACATCGGGCGCACCAGGCCCTTCTCGGTCAGGTATTCGGCAAAGGTCTGCCAGGCACCATGCGCGTTGCGGCACTCGAGCTGCAGCGACGGCCCCCAGCGTGTGCGGTTGTGGACCTGCTTGAGCCCGGCGTTGCAATGCGGGCAGGTGATGCCTGGGCGAAGGGGTTGATGGGGCAGGCTCTGGGCCTGGGCCATCGCCCCGATCACGTCGAGCAGTGCCGGGCCCGCGATGCGTGCCGACTCGACTGCGTCGAACCAGACCAGATGGCAGGGCGCACACAGGTCGATCTCGACCGCATGGCCATAGTGACCTGCCAGCTGCAAGGCGCGCATCGGCGCGCCGCAGTTGCCGCAGGCGAGCGCCGATTCAGCCGATGGCGTTGGCGACGCCGGCGGCATGGGCCTGCTGGTCCGCGTGATAGCTGCTGCGCACCATCGCGCCGACCGCGGCATGGGTGAAACCCATCTTGGTGGCCTCGTCCTCGAACATGCGGAAGGTGTCCGGGTGCACGTAGCGCCGCACCGGCAGGTGGTGCCCGCTCGGCGCGAGGTACTGGCCGATCGTCAGCATGTCGACGTCGTGCGCGCGCAGGTCGCGCATCACCTCGAGGATCTCGTCGTCGGTCTCGCCGAGGCCCACCATCAGGCCGCTCTTGGTCGGCACGCCAGGCACGAGCGCCTTGAACTGCTTGAGCAGGTTCAGGCTGAAGGCGTAGTCGGACCCGGGTCGGGCTTCCTTGTACAGACGCGGCGCGGTCTCGAGGTTGTGGTTCATCACATCGGGCGGCGCCGCCTTCAGGATGTTCAGAGCGCGTTCGTGGCGGCCGCGGAAGTCGGGCGTCAGGACTTCGATGCGGGTCTGCGGGGAATGCTCGCGCACGGTGCGGATGCAGTCGACGAAGTGGCCGGCCCCACCGTCGAGCAGGTCGTCGCGGTCGACGCTGGTGATGACGACGTAGTTCAGCTTGAGCGCCGCGATCGTCTTGGCCAGGTTGAGCGGCTCGTCGGCGTCCAGCGGGTCGGGTCGGCCATGGCCGACGTCGCAGAACGGGCAGCGCCGGGTGCACTTGTCGCCCATGATCATGAAGGTCGCCGTGCCCTTGCCGAAACACTCGCCGATGTTCGGGCAGGAGGCTTCCTCGCACACCGTGTTGAGCCTGTGCTCGCGCAGGATCTGCTTGATCTCGTAGAAGCGTGTGCTCGGTGACCCGGCCCTGACGCGGATCCACTCGGGCTTCTTCAGGGTCTCGGCCGGCACGATCTTGATCGGAATGCGCGAGGTCTTGGCCTGGGCCTTCTGCTTTGCGCTCGGATCGTAGACAGTGGACTTCGGGTTTTCCATGGCTGCATTCTAGGTCGCCGAGGTCAGGGGCCGAGCAGGCGCTGCAGGCTGCTTGCGAGCCGCGCGGCGGCCTCGTCCCAGCCCAGTTCGACCCCGATGGTGCGCAGATCCACCGTCGCCAGCCCCGCGTAGCCGCAGGGATCGATGCGCGTGAAGGGCTCGAGGTCCATCGCCACGTTCAGCGCCACCCCGTGGTAGGTGCAGTGGCGGCTGACCTTGACGCCGAGCGCGGCGATCTTGCCCAGGCCGGCAAACGGGTCGGCGCCCGCCGGCGCCGGCAGCAGCCGGTGATGGTCAAACGGCGCGTCCAGACGCACATAGATGCCCGGCGCACCCGGTACCCGGTGGCCCGTCACGCCGACATCGGCGAGCACCTGCAGCACCGCGGTCTCGAGCCGGTAGACGTATTCCTTGACGTAGATGCCCAAGCGCCGCAGGTCGACCAGCGGGTAGGCGACGACCTGTCCCGGACCGTGGTAGGTGACCTGCCCGCCCCGGTTCGTCGCGATGACGGGGATGGCGCCGGGCCGCAGCACATGCTCGGCCTTGCCGGCCACCCCCTGCGTGAAGACCGGGTCGTGTTCGACGAGCCAGAGCCGGTCCGCGGTCGCGGGGCCGCGCGCGGCGGTAAAGGCACGCATCTCGGATTCGACGCCGGTGTATTCGCGCCGGCCGAGGCTCAGAACCTGCATGGCGTGCAGTGTATCGAGCAGGGTCTTGTCAGATCGCACGGTCAGGGACGACCGGTCCGGGATATGGTGACGCGCATGAAATCCGTGCTGCCGGTCTTCGGGCTGTGTCTGATCCTGCTCGGCGGCGCGCCGGCCCGCGCGGCCGGACCGACCGGGCAAGCCGAGCGGGCGCTCGCGTCCGCGATCGAGCTCTACGAGGCTGGCGACCGGCCGGGTGCCGAGGCTGCGCTGGTCAAGCTGTCACGCCGGGGCGTGCCGGCGGCGGACTACAACCTGGCCATCATGCACCTGCGCGGCGGCTGGGACGGCGCCAGCCGTGCCGAGGCGCGGCGCCTGTTCGAACGTGCGGCGGGCGCCGGTTTCGTGACCGCGATGTTCAGCCTCGGGCAGTTGCACGAACTGGGCGAACTGGGACAGCGCGACCTGGTGCTGGCCCACCGCTGGTATCTATTGGCCGCCGAAGCCGGCAGTGTCGACGCCCAGGTCCAGGCCGCCACGGCCTACTACCTCGGGCGGGGCACCAAGCTCGACCTGGCCGCGGCCGCGCGCTGGTACCGCGAGGCGGCCAAGGGCGGCGACATCGGTGCCCAGTACCTGATCGCCTCGATGTTCGAGCATGGCGAGGGCGTCGCCCAGGACCTGCGCCTGGCGCGCTACTGGTACGACGTGGCGGCCAAGAACGGCGACGACGCCGCCCCGGGCAAGGTGCGTGAACTCGACGAACGACAACGCGCCGCAGGCGGCTGAGTCGGGGCCGGCGTCGAAGCCTCGTTCAGCGTCAGGGCTTGTAGTCGAAGCGGATCTGCGTCGTGTCGCTGCCACCGCACAGGCCATCGACCTCAATGTACAGCGTAGGTCGAAAACCGACATACACGCTGCTTGTTCCGAAAGTGGCCGGCAGCAGGTTCAGATCCCTGACGTTTGCGCCACCTGCCGTGCGCGACACCGATGTCGGCGGGTCGCGCATGTCAACGGTTCGGCGCGCATAGCGGCCATCGCCCACCGGGAAGTCGCGGCCCGAGTAGCTCAGGATCTTTGCGCTGAAGCCATCGTACGGGTAGACCACACCGTCGCGCTTGAGCAGGCGCTCGATGCGCATCTGCAAGGGTTCGGTGTGCGATCTCGGCAGCGTCCAGGACACGGCCAACGAGCACTCCAGCAAGCCGCTGAAATAGGCACTGCTGAACTGCCGGGACATCTCCGCACGCATCAACCCTTCGCGGTTCTCGGTCACGGTCCACGGCATCTCGAACACACGCACGGTGTCGAAGTCCGACGGCGCGGCCTGTTCGACCAGGCCCTGCAGTTCGCTGCCGTCCTTGAGCACCACCACCACCGCGACCGGCCCCACCGGCACCGTGCTGGCGCCGGCCGTCGCACTGAACTGGCCGCTGGCGTCATGCTGGAAGGCCAGCCCCGCGATCACGGTGCCGTGGACCGAGCCCGCGCGCGCCTCCACACGCTGGATCTGCGCACCGGTCCTGGCCGGGGTCGCCGCCAGACTCGGGAAGTACGCGCGCCCAGTCACGCTGACACCACCGGGTTCGGCGTTCAGGCTCAGCCCCTGGATCGACGGGCAGGCGCTGACGGCCTCGTCGAGACGCCCTTCGTGCAGGCTGCGTTCGGCCGTCATGCGGCCCTTGGCGAGGCTCGCCGCACTGCGCTGTGGCGGCTCGGAGCCGTAGAACTCCTCGTGGTCGACATCACCCATGTCGATCGCCTCCGGCCCATAGAGCTTGGCGCCCTGCTGGCTGAACAGCGGCGCCGCGCCGTCGCTCGCCCGATGGCCGCTCTTCATCACCAGCCGGTTCAGCGTCGCACCCTGCTCGACCGGGGTCGATCCGCTGGTGAAGCGTGCCACCTGCCGGCCGCGGTTCAGCAGCGTCCAGGCGAAGCTGGCGTCTTCGGGCTCGATCGTGGCCGAACGCAGCGAGGTGCCGGTGAGGAAGGTGTAGGCCGGGCCGGGTTCGATCTCGCGCGTGCCGATGTTGGTGTTGAACTCGTCCAGGTTGCGGCTGTAGATCGGCGTGGCAAGCGCGGCGGCGGCGGCCTGGTCGAGGCTGGGCATCAGCCCGCGCAGGTCCATCAGTCCCTGGTGGCGCTCTTCCAGGCGCAGATCGCGTGCGCCGGGGGTGTCGATCTGCAGCGACGCGCCGTACCACTGCGCCAGGGATTGCAGCGGCAAACGGTAGCCGTCGATGACCAGGTCATGGCCCTGCTGCAGCGCATAACGCATGCTGACCAGCGCTGCGCCATGGTGCGGAGTGCCCCAGGTCACCAGCTGTTTGACCTGCGACTTGAATTCGGTGGGCATGAAGCGCAGGCCCGCGCGTGCCACCAGACCACCCTGCGAATGCCCGACGATCAATGTGTTCAGCGGCATGCCGCTGGTCAGCATTGCGGCCAGCTGAGGGTTGCGCGCGGTTTCCTCGCGCACCAGCCGGCCCATCGCCTCGCCGAGTGTTTCCTGTATGCCGCCGCCCTTGGCCGAGACCGGGGAATAGATCGCGCGATAGCTCGGATAAATGAACTCGTAGAACGCAGTGCAGGCGTGCGGGTACAGCGCTTGGTCCTGGAGGTCGGTCGACAGCGCGGTCTGGTACAGCAGGTCCCAGACGCGCTTCTTGTAGCCGAATCCCCAGGGCAGCTCCTCGTCGGTCTGCACATTGCCGACCTTTTCCGTCTCGTTGTGGCCATGCACCAGCAGCACCAGGTTGCAGATCGGCTGACGCGCCAGGGCCGCCAGCTCGGTTGCGGTGGCCGGCCGGCGCCAGCCCTTGTCGCGCAGCATCGGGTCCGGCAGCATGCGCACGAGCTGGGGCTCGGTCTTCCAGTTCAGGTCGTCCTGAAACGTGGTGAGCATGTAGAGGGCACCGCCCACCCATTTCTGGCCCGCTGTGGCGGCGGGCAGGCGCATGTCCGGGCGCGGCGTCGCCCTGCGGACCTGCGATTTCAGTGCTGCGGCCGACATGCGCGCGCTTGTCGTGCGCTTGCGAGCGGAGACTTGCGAATCGTCGATGTCGGGCAACAGGCCATCTCTGAACAGCGCGTCGACGACCGTCAGCCCACCCTGCGCGTTGCGCGTCACCGGCAGCAACGAGACATGGTCGAACTCGAACTCGCCGTCGACGATCGCCGTGCCCACGCGCAATGCCACCAGCGTGTCGGGGTTCAGGCCGGCCGCGTCCTGCGCCGGGATCGAGATCTTCGGCTTGACGTTCGAGACGTCGTCCGATCCGATCGCGTACAGGCCCCGCACCGAGCCGGTCGCCCTCAGGCCAGGAAACTGCGCCAGCGCGGCGAGCATGTCGGCGTCGTTGCCGGCCTGGCGCTCGAGAGCCATCGCGAAAGGTGCCGGCTGCGCGGGGAGGTCGACCCGTGAGCCGTCTGCGAGGCTCACCGCCAGTGCGGCGCCGTCGTCGGAGGATTGCGTGTCGTCGAGCCAGGCATTGGCCGGCGCCACTGGCGTGCCGGCGCCATACCCGATCGCGCCACCGGTGCAGTCCGCCGGGCGTACCGAGCACCATTCCAGCAGGATTTGTGGCGCCCAGTGGTCGATCGTGTCGAACTGCTGCAGGCGGCCCTGTGTGAAGTCGCCCAGTCCGAACACCCGGCGGTCTGGCGTGATGCCGAGATAACGCGTGCCCCAGGCACCACTGTAGGCGCGAGCGTTGTAGGTCTGCCCTTCGTAGTCGACCGACGGGAAGCGCTGGGCGATCCTTGCATCGAAGAGGTCGGCGAAGCGGTGCTCGGCCCAGTCCAGCGTCATGTCTGCCGTGACCATCGCCGCGCGCGGGTCGGCGGCGAGCTTGGTGCGTGCAGGTCTCTCGGCGAACGCCACGCTCGGGGGTGCCGGCGGATCTTCGGTGCCGCCGCCGCAGCCAGCGAGCAAGAGCAGCACGAGCCACCAGCAAGTCCGTCTCGACATGATCAGTTCCCACGCCAGGCGCGCGTCGTCCCTCGGGGCCGCGCCGATCCGGCTTGATTGATTGGATTGAAATGGCCCCAGGACGCCGGTGACGTCAAATCGCTTCGACGAAACCGCGCCACCATGGTGTGACCCACCGCTGGCGGGAGGAGCCCTGGTACAACGTCGGCGGCCTATATAAGCCGACGCGACTATTGTCGGATCACGCCCCGCACGATGGACTGACCCGGGTCAACTTCTGGGCGAACTGGGATCGGCGGCGGGTGGCCGATCAGACCAGGACCGATCAGTGCTCCCGGCCTACAGCACGACCCGCACCATCGGATGCGTCGACAGCGTGCGGTACAGCTCGTCGAGTTGCTCGCGGCTGGTGGCCGTCACGGTGATCGTGATTCCGAGGTAGTTGCCGCCCTTGCTCGGCCGGGTCTCGACGCTGGAGGCATCGAAGTCCGGATCGAAGCGGCAGGCGATGGCCACGATCGCCTCGACGAAGCCGTCGACCTGCGCGCCCATCACCTTGATCGGGAACGCGCTCGGGTACTCGATCAGGCTTTGTTCGGGCGGGATGTCGGGCATCTTCAGATCGACTGGCTCACCTTGGCGCGTTCATAGGCCTCGTGTAAGCGCCCGTAGACGGGGCCCGGCTTGCCGCGCAGCGCGCCATGCCCGACCGGCTCGCCGTCGATGCGGGTGACGGGCAGGATCTCCTTGGTCGCCGACGACAGCATGACTTCGTCGGCGCCGCGCACATCGGCTTCGGTGATCGGGCGCAGGTTGTAGGCGATGCCGACCTCCTCGCACAGTTCGCGCAGCAGGTCGTAGCGGATGCCCTCGAGCACATGTTCGCTCTTCGGCGGCCCGAGCAGCGCACCCTCGTGCGCGATCCACACATTGCTCGCGGCGGCCTCGGTCAGGTGGCCGTCGCGGAACATGATGGTCTCGAGCGCGCCATGGTCGGCCGACAGCTGGCGCGCCAGCACATTGCCCAGCAAGGACGTGCTCTTGATGTCGCCGCGCTCCCAGCGGAAATCGCGCGCCGTCACGCAGGCCACGCCCTTGTGGCGCATCTCGGCGGTGGCCGGTTTCATCGCACTGACCATCATGAAGACGGTCGGCTCGATGTCCGCGGGCATCACGTGGTCGCGCAAGGCAACGCCGCGTGTCACCTGCATGTAGACGATCTGGTCGGCGATCCCGGTCTTGTCGAAGAAGGCCAGCGACAGCTTGCGGCAGCGCTGCAGCCACTCGTCACGCGTGTGCGGGTTCGGGATCCGGATCTTCTTGAGGCCGCGGTCCATGCGCGCCATGTGCTCGTCGAAGCGGAAGATGCGCTGCGCGTAGATCGGCGCCACTTCGTAGATGCCGTCGCCGAAGATGAAGCCGCGATCGAGCACGCTGACCTTGGCCTCGTTCAGCGGCGCATAGGCGCCATTCAGGTAGCACAGGGTGTCGGGCAGGGTGTTCATGGGCTCAGCTTAGCAGGCTGTTGAATTACTCCGCGCGGCCCGCCCCATGCGGGTTTGCGAGAAAAGGGGCCCGCGCGGGCGTTGCAGCGCTCGGCTGTCGGGCCACCAGCCCGACCTTCGCGCTGCGCCTACGCGCCGGCCCCTTTGCTCGCAAACGCGGCCGACGGGGAGTACTTCAACAGCCTGTTAGCGGATCCACAGACGAATGGCGTCCCAGGCGCGGCCGAAGATGCCGGCCAGGCCCACCGCGTCATTCACGACCAGCGGCACGCGCGCCACCGTGGCGCCGCCACTCGTCGTGACCGTGATCGTGCCGACCTCCTGGGCCTTGGTGAGCGGGGCCACCAGCGGGTCGGTGCGTGTGATGTCGGTCTTGAGCTTGCCGCCTTCGCCCTTGGGCACGGTGACGAAGAGGCCGCCGCGTGCGCCGAGCGCCACCTGCGCCTGGTCGCCCTTCCACACCGGCACCGTGACGACGGCCTTGCCCGGTTCGAACAGGCGCACCATGTCCCAGGCCTGCCAACCCCAGTTGAGCAGCTTCTGGCTTTCGCCGGCGCGCGCCTCGCGCGATGCGGTGCCGAGCACGACGCTGACCAGGCGCCGATCGCCGTTGGGCATCGTGCGGTTGGCGCTCGTGATCAGGCAGTAGCCGGCAGCGTCGGTGTAGCCGGTCTTCATGCCATCGACCGAGGGGTCGCGGCCGAGCAGCAGGTTGCGGTTGTCCTGCTTGATGCGGTTGAAGGTGTAGTCGCGCAGCGAGTAGTAGCGGTACTCCTGCGGGAAGTCGGTGATGATGCGCCCGGCGATGACCGAGAGGTCACGAGCGCTCGTGTAGTGACCGGGCTCGGTCATGCCGGTCACGTTCTTGAACTGGGTGTTCTTCAGGCCCCAGGCCTGGGCCTGACGGTTCATCATCTCGACGAACTGCTCGACGGTCCCGCCGACGCCCTCGGCCAGCGCCACCGAGGCGTCGTTGCCGCTCTGCACGATCATGCCTTTGAGCAGCTCGTCGACCTTGGGCGTCATGCGCGGCTCGATGAACATGACCGACGCACCGCCCTTGCGCTCGTTCCAGGCGCGTTCGGACACCGGCAGGGTCTGCTCGAGCGTGAGCTTCTTGTCACGCAGCGCGCCGAAGACGATGTAGGCCGTCATCAGCTTGGTCAGCGAGGCCGGTTCGGCCTGGGCGTCGGCGTCGCGTTCGGCGAGCACCTGCTGGCTCGTGAGGTCGAGCAAGATGTACTGGCGCGCGGCGATCTCGGGGGGTTGCGGCATCTGCGCAAACGAAGCCACGGTGCCGGCCGCGGCGAGCAGGAAAGTCAGAAGTTTTTTCATGGACAGAGGTTCAGGGGCGCGCCCAGGCGCCCGTCACGAGTTGTTTGAGCAGCCCTAGCTGCCCGTGGAAGAAATGGCCGGCACCCGGCACCACCGTCACCGGCAGTGCCTGGGGCCGGGCCCAGTCCAGCACCGCGGCCAGCGGAACCACGTCGTCGGCCTCGCCGTGGATCACGAGCGTGTCCTGCGCCACCGGCGCGGCGTGGAAGCTCTGGACGGCGGGGCCGACCAGCACGAGCCGTTCGGCCGCCGCGTCCTGCGGCAGCTTTGCCGAGGCCTGGGTGGCCATCGCGGCGCCGAAGGAAAACCCGCCCAGCACGAGCGGCAGGCCGGGCGAGCGCTGTGCGTCGATCACGGCCAGCACGTCGTCGACCTCGCCGCGCCCATGATCCCAGCTGCCCTGCGACTGGCCGACGCCGCGGAAATTGAAACGCACTGCCCGGTAGCCCAGCTGGACGAAGGCACGCGCCAGGGTCTGCACGACCTTGTTGTCCATCGTGCCGCCATGTTGAGGGTGGGGGTGGCACAGCACGGCCACACCGCGCACTTCGGCCGGCTCGTCGATCGCGCAGTCGAGCGATCCCGACGGCCCGGCGATCAGGGCGCGCAAGGTTCCCGAATTCATCGGCCCACGTCCGGCGCCAGCAACAGGCGCTGGACCGGGCGTCCGTTCTTCAGATGCGAGTCGACGATTTCGTCGATGTCGTGCTGGTCCACGTAGGTGTACCAGACGCCCTCCGGGTAGACCACCGCCACCGGCCCGCCCGCGCAGCGGTCCAGGCAGCCCGCCTTGTTGACGCGCACCATCCCCGGGCCGTTGAGGCCCTCGGCCTTGACGCGTTGTTTGCAATGGTCGAACCCGGCCTGCGCATCGTGCTGAAGGCAGCATGCATCCCCGTTCTGGCGCTCGTTGAGGCAGAAGAAGATGTGGCGCTCGTAATAGCTCATGGCCTCAATTCTAGGGTTTGTGCGGAGTCAGGGCTTCGCGCCGAGCCTCGTGAGCAGCCAGGCCATGGCCGCGTAAGGCCACAACCAGCCCACCCATTGCGCCACGCCATGCAGGTGGATGAAGCGCCCCTGCTCCCAGGCGCGCAGGCTGAGCGCGAAATAGGGGTCGGCCGGCGCCTGGGCCACCAGGGTCACGAGGGCGGTCAAGACGATCAGCCCCAGCCCTGGCGCGACCCGCCGCGGCAGCAGGGTCAACGCCAGCGCCAGCGCCAGCGCCGCCACCAGCGCCGGCGCCGTGGCCGGCGTCCACCAGCTGAAGGCGTACTCGGGGGAGAAGTTGAGCGCGGTCGACAAGGTCATGACGGCGACTGCGAGGGCCGCGGCGCCCACGCTGAGCACGGCGCGCCGCCATCCCGGCGCCACCAGGCAGAACGCGACCAGGCAAGGCGCAAGCAGACCGAGCATCGTGACCACCCCTTCGGTGAGCGCCGACGGAGCCAAAGGCGGGGGGCTCGACGCGGGCAGCAGCGCAGCGTGCCACGACTCGGCCCAGGGCACGCCCTCCAGCCACTGCGCCAGCCAGGGTCGGAGTCGCGGCCCGACCTGTCCCAGTCCGAGCGCGACCGGGGCCGGAAACAGCAGGCCGACCGGCCACAGCGTCAGCAGCAGCAGGACCATCGAGCTGTCGCGCTCGAACCAGCGCGCACGCCAGGCACGCCAGTGGTCGACCCAGCCCAGGGCGCGCAGTCCCAACCCGAGCAAGGCACCGGTCAGGGCGCCGCCGCTGTTCAACGCGAGGTCGAGCAATGAGGGGTGACGGCCCGGCAGAAAGTGTTGCGCCACCTCGGCGCCGTAGGACAGCGAGGCTGGCAGCGCGACGCCCAGCACGAGGCCCCACAAGGCATGCCTGCGCGGGACGGCCAGGCAGACCAGGCCGCCGAGTGGCACGTAGCCGAGCCAGTTGGTCCAAAGATCGAAAACAGGGCGCCATTGCGGCCAGGGCAGGGCCAGCATGTCGACCAGATCGCGCCCAGGGGGCCAGCGCCAACCGGTGAAGGGATACAGGCTGGCATAAATCACGAGCCCGGCGAATGCAATCGCTCCGAGCGCGGCGGCCCCGCTCCGGGGCGCGGGATTGGCCATCAGAACGGCTTCACGACCACGAGCACGACGATGGCCGCAAAGAGCAGCACCGAGACCTCGTTGAAGAACCGGAACCAGCGCTCACTGCGCCGGTTGCCGGATTGCTCGAAGCGGCGCATCAGGGTGCGGCAACCGTGGTGATAGCCGATCACGCCGACCACCAGGGCCAGCTTGGCGTGCATCCAGCCCTGGTCGGCCCCGAGACCGACGCCGTAGCCCAGCCACAGCACCAGCCCGAGCCCGATTGCGGGCACCATCAGCAGGCTGGCGAACCGGTACAGGCGGCGCGCCATCAGCAGCAGTCGTTCGCGCTCGGCATGGCTGTCCGGATCGACCGCCGCCAGGTTGACGAAGATCCGGGGCAGATAGAAAAGGCCCGCAAACCAGCTCGCGACGAACACGATGTGCAGGGCCTTGAGCCAGAGGTAGAGGGTGCTCATGGGCGGAATTATCGGCGCCGGGCAAAAAAAAGCCCCGACACGGGGTCGGGGCCGGCAAGCCTTATCGCTGTCATACGGCAAGGCACCTGCTCAGGGAGGAAAAGCAGGGGACGACAGCCTTGCGACTATCATCCGACGCGGACTTTATCAGAGGGCGCATGCGCTTGCCACAGGCAAATCGCGCGGCGTCGTCAGACGACTTCACCGCCGCCGGAGGCCCTGCAGTGATCCAACCGCCCCCCTTTCCCGCACGCCGCCCACGCCGCCTTCGGCGCGATGCGTTCAGCCGCGATCTGGTGCGCGAGCACCGCCTGTCACCGCACGATCTGATCCTGCCGGTGTTCGTGCTCGACGGCAGCGGGCAGGCGCAGGATGTCGCCAGCATGCCGGGCGTGCAACGGCGCAGTGTCGACCGCCTGTACTCGGTGGCCGAGGAATGTGTCGCGCTCGGCGTGCCGGTGATGGCCCTGTTTCCGGTCATCGACCCGTCGCTCAAGACGCCCGACGGGCGCGAGGCGGGCAATCCGGATGGGCTGGTGCCGCGCGCGGTGCGCGACCTCAAGCAGCGCTTCCCGCAGCTCGGGCTGCTGACCGACGTGGCGCTCGATCCCTTCACCAGCCACGGGCAGGACGGTCTGCTCGACGAGCAGGGCTACATCCTCAACGATGAGACCGTGGCCGTGCTGCAGGCGCAGGCCCTGGTCCAGGCCGAGGCCGGGGTCGACATCGTGGCGCCGAGCGACATGATGGACGGCCGCATCGGCGCCATCCGCAGCGCGCTCGAGGCGCGCGGCTTGATCCACACCAAGATCATGGCCTACAGCGCCAAGTACGCGAGCGCCTTCTATGGCCCGTTTCGCGACGCCGTCGGCAGCGCGGCCAATCTGGGACGGGCCGACAAGAAGACCTACCAGATGGACCCCGGCAACAGCGACGAAGCGCTGCACGAGGTCGCGCTGGACATCGCCGAAGGGGCCGACATGGTGATGGTCAAGCCCGGCCTGCCCTACCTGGACATCGTGCGTCGCGTGAAGGATCAGTTCCGCATGCCGACCTTTGCCTACCAGGTCAGCGGCGAGTATTCGATGGTCAAGGCGGCGGCGGCAAACGGCTGGCTCGACCATGACGCGGTGATGATGGAGACGCTGCTCGCCTTCAAGCGCGCCGGCGCCGACGGCGTGCTGAGCTACTTCGCGCTCGACGCGGCGCGCCTGATGCGCCGTTCCTGATGCGCTGCTTTCACGTCAGCGGCGACCAGTTCAGCGAACTGGTGTCGCTGCCCGAGTCAATGCCGGCCGACGGCTTCATCTGGGTCGGCGTTGCGCGCGAGGTGTTCGAGACCCGCCTGGCCGAGATCCAGGCCGCTTTGCTGCGCTGGACCGGCAGCGTGTTGCTCGATCTGCATGTGTCGGACCTGAAGAACCGGCATCTGACGAGCCACTACGACTACACCTCGGCCTACGACCTGATGGTGTTCCGCCGGCTGACCGTCGCGCCGACCGAGCCACCGGTGGCCGCTGCACCCGGTCAGCAGACATTGGCCCGCCACGTGCTCGACAGCCTGGACACGAGCCCGGTCGGCTGCGCCGTCTTCGAGCGCGTGCTGCTGACCGTGCACCCGTCGGACTGCGCGGTGCGCGAGTACTTCGCGCTGCGCCTGCTCAACCTGGGCGGCGAAGGCCGGACGATCTCGCGCATGCCAGCGAGCCCGGCCGACCTGATGCTGCGCATGGTCAACCACATGGTCGACGGTTACCTCGATCTGCGCCGCCACCTGACCCGCCAGTTCGGTCAGCTGCAGCAGTGGCTGCTCGATCCGAGGAGCCGCTTCACCGACTGGCCGGCGCTGCTCGAGTCGCGCAAGGCGCTGCACCTGCTCGAGGACATCTGCGAGGATCAGCACAGCGCCGTCCAGGAGTGGATCGACGCGCTCGACGAATGGCCGGAGGCGGGCGAACCGCACGAGCGGCGCGAGCACGAACTGCTGCGCGTGCGCTCGCGTGACGTGCTGGAGCACATCGAGCGCGTGCTGGCCCATGTCGGCAGGCTCGAGCAGTCGGCCGAAGCGGCGGTGCAGATGCACTTCTCTGCGCTCGGCCACCGCACCAACAACATCATGCGCACACTGACCGTGCTGACCGCCGTCTTCCTGCCGCTGAACCTGATCACCGGGTTCTTCGGCATGAATTTCGACTCACTTCCGCTGATCCACTCCGCCACCGGTCTGTGGGTCGCTTTCGCGATCATGGTCGCGATCGGCCTCGGCCTGAGCCTGTTCTTCTGGCGCAAGCGCTACCTCGGCTCCGGGCGCGGCAGCTGACCATCCGGCCGCGGGCGGGAGCTCGCCGGCCGCGGAGCGCTCGCGCGCCCACTGCGACTCGAGCTGCTGGCGCCCTTGCTTGGCGATCGCGATCAGGCGTGCTTCGTCGCCGCTGTGCGGCGCCATCTGATGCATCAGCTCGATGCTGTGCCGGCGAAAGCGCAAGGCCTGGTTGCGTGCCGCATGGCGCTCCCAGCCCATCAGCTCGAGCACGCTGCGCGCGCTCATCAGCGCCGAGTCGAGTGTTTCGCGTTCGATCAGCGTGACGCCGAGTTCGCGCAACCGGTAGTAGTGGGTGACGTTGCGCGCCCGCGCGACGATCTGCAGCGACGGGAAATGCTCGCGCACGAGCTGTGCCACTTCGACGCTCTGTTCGACGTCGTCGATGGCCAGCACGAACACACGCGCCTTGGCGGCACCCGCCACGCGCAGCAGGTCCAGGCGCGCAGCGTCCCCGTAGAACGCGAGCCAGCCGAAGCGGCGCACGGTTTCGATCTGCTCGACGCTGTGGTCGAGCACCGTGGCCGTCAGGCCGTTGGCGGCGAGCAGCCGGCCGACGATCTGGCCATAGCGGCCGAAGCCGGCGATGAGGACGGGCGCATGCTGCTCGTCGCGGATCTCCGGCATGCCGGTCGGCGCGGCCTGCCGCTTCAGGTGCCTGGCCCACCAGCGGTCGGCGCCCACGAGCAGCAGTGGCGTGAGCAGCATCGACAGCGCCACCGCCGCGACCAGCAGCGAGGACATCCGGGCGTCGATGACCTGGGCCCCGAAGGCGGCCTGGAAGACCACGAACCCGAACTCGCCACCCTGGGCGAGCAGGATCACGAACACCGGGCGTTCGAGCATGGGCACCGGCATCGCACGCGCCATCGCCCACAGCACAACGCTCTTGACGAGCAGGAACGCGGCCACGATGGCGGCCACCAGCAACGGGTTGGCCAGCACCACCGCGAAGTCGATGCTCATGCCGACCGCGATGAAGAACAGGCCGAGCAACAGCCCCTTGAAGGGTTCGAGGTCGGTCTCGAGCTGGCGCCGGTACTCGCTCTCGGCGAGCAGCACGCCGGCCAGGAAGGCACCGAGCGCCATCGACAGGCCCACGCTGTGCATCAGGCTTGCGGTCGCCACCACGAGCAGCAGCGAGGCGGCGGTGAAGATCTCGGGCGTGTCGCTGCGTGCGATCCAGCGCAGCGCCGGGCGCAGCAGCAGCCGGCCTCCGAAGACGATGGCCGCGATCATGCCGAAGGCCTTGGCGGCGCCGAGCCAGCCGCCGCCGTCGTCGACCGCGCCGGACAGCGCCAGCAGCGGCACGATCGCGAGGACCGGGATTGCCGCAATGTCCTGCAGCAGGGCCACCGCCAGCACGCTCTGGCCGGCCGTGGTCGGCATCAGGTTGCGCTCGGCCAGCACCGACAGCCCGATCGCCGTCGACGACAGGCCCAGGCCGAGCGCGGCCACCACCGCGATCCGCCAGTCGACGCCGATCGCCATCGCCGCCCCCGTCATCAGGGCTGCCGATCCGAACAACTGCACGCTGCCCCAGCCGAAGATCGGCCGGCGCATGGCCCAGAGTCGGCGCGGCTCGAGCTCCAGCCCGACCAGGAAGAGCATCAGCACGACGCCGAATTCGGCCGCATGCAGGATGGTCTGGGGGTCGGTCACGAGCTGCAGCCCCCAGGGCCCGATCGTGATGCCGGCGGCGAGGTAGCCGATGATCGACCCCAGACCGAGCAAGCGCGCCAGCGGCACCGCCAGCACGGCGGCGCCGAGGTAGATCAGGCTGGCGGTGAGCCAGGGGGTGCCGTGTTCCATCAGTCCGCGGGCCGGGCGTCGGCGGGTACCGGGCAGTCGAGACGTTCAACTCCTTCGGCGAGCTCCGGCCAGTCGGGGTGGCTGGCCAGGCGTGCCGCGAAGACGTCCTCATGCCTTTGCAGCGTGGCGGCGTCCGCGCGGTGTGCGCCGTGCAGCACCAGTGGCGGCAGCCAGCGCATGCCGACCAGGGCCGCAGTCTGTTCGTAAGGCGGTACGAAGGCGTCGAAGAAGTAGCGGTTGTAGCCCTCGGGGCGGTAGGAACTCTCGGCTCCGCCGGTCGACGTGACGAGCCAGAGGTCCTTGCCACGCAGTGCCACCCCCTCCGGGCCATAGGCCCAGCCGAAGCCGAAGACTTCGTCGAGCCAGAGCTTCATCAGCGGCGGCATGCCGTACCAGTGCAGCGGGTGCAGCCAGACCACGAGCCGGGCATCGGCAAGCGCGGCGCGCTCGGCCTCGACGTCGATCCAGTAGTCCGGGTAGCAGGCATAGAGGTCACGCACCTCGACCGCGCCGCCGAGCACCGCCGCACGCCGCATCAGGGCACGTGTGACGCGCGACTGCGCCATCTTCGGATGGGCGACGAGCACGACGGTCTCGGTCATGGCCGGTTGACGTGGGTTTGTCCGATGGGGAGCGAGCAAGGGGCGCGGCTACCATAGCCGAAACGACGGATTCAGGCGGGAGGGGTGGCATGCCGGTGATCGTGATCGCGAATCCCAAGGGCGGCGTCGGCAAGAGCACGCTGGCCACCAACATCGCCGGCGCGCTCGCGCATGCCGGGCACCCGGTGATGCTCGGCGACGTCGACCGCCAGCAGTCGGCGCGCCAGTGGCTGGCGCTGCGGCCCGCGCATCTGCCGCCGATCCGCAGCTGGGAGAACGCTCAGGGCAAGACGCTGCGGCCGCCCAAGGGCACGACCCACATCGTGCTGGACACGCCGGCCGGGCTGCACGGCAAGCATCTCGAAGCCGTCCTGCGCATTGCCGACCGGATCCTGATCCCGCTCCAGCCGAGCCTGTTCGACATCCAGGCCACGCACGCCTTCGTGCAGGACCTGCGCGCCCACAAGCGGTCCGCCCAGCTGTCGCTCGGTCTGGTCGCGATGCGGGCGCGCGACCACACGCTGTCGTTCGAGCAGCTTCAGCATTACCTTCAAACAGTGCCGGTGCCAGTCGTGGCGGCGTTGCGTGATACCCAGAACTATGTCCAGCTGGCCGCGCGCGGCCTGACCCTGTGGGACGTGGCACCGAGCCGCGTCGAGCGTGATCTGCAGCAATGGACGCCGCTGCTGGCCTGGTTGAATCGACAAGGATGAAATGAAACGGTACGCACAGCTTTCGGAACTGCAGGGCCTGGTCGGGCAGGAAGTCGGCATCAGCGACTGGTTCGACATCACCCAGGCGCGCATCGACGCGTTCGCCGAGACCACGGAGGACCGCCAATGGATCCACGTCGACCCGCAGCGCGCCGCCAGCGGCCCGTATGGGGCCACGGTCGCACATGGTTTCCTGTCCTTGAGCCTGCTGCCGGCGATGGGCGCATCGGCACTGGCCATCGAGGATGTCCGCATGGGCATCAACTATGGGCTCGACCGGGTCCGATTTCCGGCCCCGGTGCGCGTGGGCAGCCGTGTGCGTGGACACTTCGTGCTCAAGTCCTTCGAACCGCTCGAAGGCGGTGCGCAGATCGCCCTGACCTGCACGATGGAGGTCGAGGGCCAGGACAAGCCGGCCTGTGTGGCGGAGTCGCTGTCACGGCGCTACGTCTGACAGACAGGCCCCCGGGTCAGGGGCACCCCCCCCAGAGTGGAGGCGGCCCGGGCCCGACGCTGACGTAGCATGCCAGGGGCATCTGGCGGGGGGATGACGATGAAAGTGCTACTGGTCGATGACCATCCGCTCATCCTGGCCGCGCTCCAGAGCGTGATCCAGGGGCTGGGCGATCAGATGCAGGTGCTTGGCGTCGAGACCGCCGAGGCGGCGCGCCAGGCGCTGCGCGATGACGACAGCTTCGATCTCGTCCTGCTCGACCTGGCGCTCGGCGAGGTCGATGGCTTCGAAGTGCTGGCCGAACTGCGCGCCACCTGGCCCGCGATCCCGGTGGTGGTCGTCTCGGCTTCCGAGCGTGCGAGCGACGTCATCCGCGCGATCGACCTCGGTGCGATGGGCTTCGTCCCCAAACGCTCGTCCAACGACGCCCTTTTCGACGCCTTGCGGCTGGTCATGTCGGGCGGGCTCTACGTGCCGCCGTCGATGCTGGCGCTCGACATGTTTGCCGGGACCAGCGCCGGCGCAGAAGCCGGCGGGCCGGCGCGCCGGGTGGCGGAGCTGTCGCTCGCGCAAGGCCACCACAAGCCGGCCTCGCTCGAATCGATCGGCCTCACGCCGCGCCAGACCGAGGTGCTGGCGCTGCTGCTGCAGGGGCTGCCGAACAAGCTCATCGCTCGCCAGCTCAATGTCTCGGTCGAAACGGTCAAGGACCATGTGGCGGCGGTCCTGCGCGCACTCAACGTCGGCTCGCGCACCCAGGCTGTGCTGGCGGTCAGCCAGATGACCCAGGGCACGGGCGGATTCTCGGCCAGACGCGCGGTGCACTGAGTGATGGTCCGGGCGCCGGCCGACGGCCCGCCGGAGCGCGAGATCCTGGACGAGCAGCTCCAGATCGACCATGTGCGCGCGCTGTTCACGCAGACGCCGGCCTCGCTGACCGGCAACTTCTTCGGCCTGATCGTCATGGCCGCGACCTTCTGGTCGCTCGCCGACCGCGTGCTGATGCTCGGATGGCTTGGTGCCGGCGCTGCCCTGTGGACCTTGCGGCTGCTGCACTACCTGCGTTATCGGCGCCAGCCGCGCGCCGATGGCGCGACATTGCGCCGCTGGCGTTCGAGCTGGCGCGTCCTGGTGCTGCTGCAGGGCGCGATGTGGGGCGTGGCGGTGTGGCTGTTCTGGGGCCTGGGCGAGCCCTATCGCCGGCTGGCCCTGCTGCTCACCGTCTACGCCTTCTGCCTCGGGTCGGTGCAGCTGCTGTCGACCCAGTGGCGGATCTTCCTGGCCTACGACTCGCTCGTGCTGCTGCCCGCCATCGCGCGCGTGGCCAGTGATGCCACGCAGCCCTGGCACCTGGAGCTGGCGGGCGTCTTCACGGTGCTGTTCGGCATGACGGTGCTGATGGCCCACACCTCGCGCACGGCGCTTGGGCAGGCGATCCGCCTCAAGGCGCGCACCGAGGCGATGGCCCTGCAGTTGCGCGTCGAGAAGTCCGAGGCCGAGGCGGCCCGGCGCGCGGCCGAAGCGGCCAACCGTGCCAAGACGCAGTTCTTCGCCGCCGCCAGCCACGACCTGCGCCAGCCGCTGCATGCGATGGGGCTGTTCGCGGAGGCGCTGCGCCAGCGTGTCCATGACCCTGAAGTGGCGTCACTGGTGAACAGCATCAACGAGTCGGTCGACGCGCTCGAGGGGCTGTTCGGCGAACTGCTCGACATCACGCGCATCGACACCGGCGGCGTCGAGGTCCATCCGGTGCCGGTGCCGATGCAGGACCTGCTGGCCAGGCTGCGCCTGCACTTCGAGCCGATCGCATTCGAGAAGGGTCTGCAACTGGTCCTGCGCGGCGGCCGACATGTGGCCCAGGTCGACCCGGTGCTGATCGAGCGTGTGCTGCGCAACCTGGTCAGCAACGCGATCCGCTACACCGACGACGGCGGCGTGCTGGTGGCCTGCAGGGCACGTGCGGGCAGCTTGCTGATCCAGGTCTGGGACAGCGGCATCGGGATTCCGGAGGCGACCCTGCCGCGCATCTTCGAGGAGTTCTTCCAGGTCCAGGGCCAGCGGGCGCTCGAGCCGCACCACCGCAAGGGCCTCGGATTGGGGCTGGCCATCGTCAAGCGCCTGACCGACCTGATGGGCAGCACGATCGAGGTCCGTTCCCGGGTCGGCCACGGCACGGTGTTCTCGTTCGAGCTGCCGGTCGGCCGGCTGGCGCGCACCGGCCCGCCCGTCGGGCCTGCCACGCGGGACGCCCTGGGGCTGACGCTCCAGGGTCGGCTGCTGCTCATCGTCGAGGACGAACCCGCCGTGCGCGAAGGGCTCGAGGTGCTGCTCAAGGCCTGGGGCGCCAGTGTCGTGGCCTTCGACAGCGTGGACGCGGTGCAGGCCTGGTTGAGCAGCGACCCGCCGCAGGCACCCGACCTGTTGCTGGTCGACTACCGGCTGCCGTCGGGCAGGACGGCGGTCGACGCCCTGGCGGCGATGCGCGCGCACTGGGCCGGCCGCAAGCTGCCAGCCGTGGTCATCACCGGCAGCAGCCTGGGTGGGCATGAGGCCGAGGCGGTCGAACATGAGTACCACCTGCTGATCAAGCCCGTGCTGCCCAACAAGCTGCGCGCGATGATCGCCTTCAAGCTCGGCGTGCGCGCCGGTGCCTGATCGCCTGCGCTCCTAGAATCCCTCGATGCACATCGCATTGACTCCGTCACGTTGGCCGGCGGCCCTGGTTGCCGTCCTGCTTGCGCTCGGCACGGCGTCGGTAGCCGCTCAGAGCGCCGCCGACACCGGCAGTGCCGCGCTGTCGGCGAGCGGCCAGCGGGTCTACGAACAGGCGCGCACGCGCTTGCTGCAAGTGCGCACCTTGCTCCAGGGGCAGGACAGCCAATCGACCGTCGGCTCGGGATTCCTGGTCGACGACCAGGGCCATCTGATCACGAATTACCACGTGGTCAGCCAGTTCGCGATGCAGCCCTCGCGCTTTCGTCTGGTCTACGCGACCGCCGACGGGCAGCAAGGGGCGCTGCAACTGCTGGCGGTCGATGTCGTGCACGACCTCGCGCTGCTGCGCCCGGCCGACCCGGCGCAGCTGGTCGGGCGCGGTGCGCTGGTGCTGCGCGACGAGACCCAGCCGCTGCAGCGCGGCGAGCGCATCTACGCGCTCGGCAACCCGCTCGATGTCGGCTTTGCCGTGCTCGAAGGCAGCTTCAACGGACTGGTCGAGCGCGCCTTCGTGCCCAACATCTTCTTCGGCGGATCGCTCAGCCCTGGCATGAGCGGCGGGCCGGCGCTCGACGAACAGGCGCGTGTCATCGGCATCAACGTCGCGAGTCGGCGCGACGGCGAACAGATCAGCTTCCTGGTCCCGGTGCTGCACGCGCGGGCCCTGATCGAGCGTGGGCGCGGCGCGGCGCCGGTGACACGCGACCTCACACCCACCGTGCTGACCCAGCTCAAGGCGCATCAGGACCTGCTCACGATGCGGTTTCTGGCCCAGCCCTGGCGTTCGGCCGGGCACGCACGCTACCGCATACCGGTGCCGCAGGAGACCTTCATGCGCTGCTGGGGGCGCAGCAACGCGTTCGACCAGCGCGGGCTGCAGTTCGAACGCTCCGACTGCACGATGGACAGCCGGGTCTTCGTCAGCCACGACCTGCTGACCGGCTTCATCGTCGTGCGCCACGAGGCCTACGAAGGCGGCCAGCTCGGGCCGCTCAGGTTCGCGCAGCGTTACGCACGCAGCTTCGCCAACGAGCGCTTCGGCTTCAAGTCGGTCTGGCTGACCGCGCCGCAGTGCGAGGAGCAGTTCGTCGAGCGCAGCGGGCTGCCGCTGAGAGCCGTGCTGTGCCTGCAGGCGCACAAGAAGCTCGAAGGCCTGTTCGACATGCAACTGCTCGTGGCCACGCTGGACGGCGAGACCGAGGGCGCGCAGGGGCGTTTCGACGCGCGCGGCGTGAGCTTCGACAACGCCATGCGGCTGGCACGACATTACCTTGAAGGATTCGCATGGGTGGACCCCCAGACGGCCGGCTCGCGCTGATCGAACAACTCGAGCGCGACGGCCGCATCCGGCGCTCGTTCGAAGTGCGGGCCTGGCCGCTGACGGTCGGGCGCGCACTGGACAACCAGTTCGTGCTCGACGATCCGCACCTGGCCGCGCTGCACCTGCAGATCGGCCCCGCGGCCGACGGCGAGTTGTGTCTGACGGTGGCCGAGGGCGTGCGCAACCCGGTCCGCATCGGACGCCAGCAGGTGGCGGCGGGCGAGTCGGTGCCCCTGCCGCGCGGCACCTGGGTCGTGGGTCAGAGTGCGCTGCGCGTGCGCTGGCCGGGTGAAGAACTGGCGCCCGAGCGACCGCTCGTGCAACTTCGCCCTGCGCGCGGGCTGGCACTGACGGCGCTGCTGCTGTGGGGCATGGTGCTGGCCGAATTCGGTCTTGCGATCGATCCCGGCGCACCACTCTCGGCCTGGTTGCTCCCGGTGCTGTCGATGCCGTTCGCGCTGACCGCCTGGTCCGGCCTGTGGGGCCTGCTGAGCAAGTTGTTCAGCCAGCGCTTCGAGTTCTGGCCGCATGCCACGATCGCGGTGCGCTGGGCGCTGGCGGCCACGCTGGTGCGCTGGACCTTGCCGATGCTGGCCTTTGCGATGTCCTGGCCGGTTCTGCTGGCGGTGCGGCGCGGTGGCGTCGGTCATGCTGTTCTTCGGCATGGTGCGGGCGCACGCGGCGCGTGTGCTGCCGAGCCGCGCGAAAGGCGTCACGATCGTGCTCGCGGCCGGGCTCGTGGCCTTCGTCGGCGTGCAGGCGGTGGCGCAGCACCAGGCGACCGACCGCTGGTTCGGGCCGCTCTACCTGTCGCAGCTGGGCCCGCCGGCGCTGCGCCTGGCGCCCGCGATGCCGGTCGACCAGTTCATCGACGGCGCGCGTCGCCTGAAAGACCAGCTGGAAGAACAGGCGGCGCTGGACCGCGCGAACGAGCCGGCGAGCGGCGAACGCTAGCCGCGCTCAGACGAAGGGCGGCTCCAGGCCCTCGGCCTTCAATGCGGACTGGACCGCCGGTCGCGCGAGCATGCGTTCGAGGAATGCACCGATGTGTGGCAACGAACGCGCCGGCCGCTTCATGCCACGCGTCCAGCGGCACAGCATGAAGGTGTAGGGGTCGAGCGCGCTGAATTCCGCGCCGCCCATCCAGGGCATGCGTGGCCAGCCGCGCCTCGATCTGGTCGAGGAAGCCGGCAATCCTCGCCTCGGCCGCCGCCTTGACCTCGGCCGCGCCGGCGGCGTTGCCGTCGGCGACGTAGCGCGCGCTGTAGAAGTAGAGCGGCATCGTCGCCTGGACCATGCCCGACAGCCACAGCAGCCACTTGTAGAACCCGGCCCGCTCGGGCGTGCCCACCGGCGGCGCCAGCCCCGCGTCGGCCTGTGTGTCGACCAGGTGCAGCACGATGGCCGCGGTCTCGTAGAGCACCAGGTCGCCGTCGACCAGCACCGGGATCAGCCCGTTCGGGTTCAGCGCCAGATAGGCGGGCGACTTCTGCGCGTTGATGCGCGCGGTCGACCAGCTGCAACTGGTGCGGCAGGCCCAGCTCGCGCAGCAGGATGTGCGGCGTCATGCTGGCATTGCCAGGAAAGTAGTGCAGGGTGATCATCGGGATCCTCCATCGACCGACTGCCACGATAGACGATGAGCACCTACAGCGCCCGCATCCAATGGTCGCGCGGCGACCAGCCATTCACCGACCGGCGCTACAGCCGCGCGCACCGCCTGCACTTCGACGGTGGCGCCGAACTGGCCGGGTCGTCTTCGCCGGCGGTCGTGCCGCCGCCGTACAGCGACGCTGCCGCCGTCGACCCGGAGGAGATGTTCGTCGCCAGCCTGTCGAGCTGCCACATGCTGTGGTTCCTCGACCTCGCCTGCCGCGCCGGCTGGTGCGTGGATGACTACGACGACGACGCCGGGGGTGTGTTGGCCAAGGGCCCCGACGGCAAGCTCGCGATGACCCTGGTCACGCTGCGTCCGCGCGTGCGTTTCCACGGCGCTGCCCCCGACGCCGCCGCGCTCGCCGCGCTGCACGAGTCGGCCCATGGGCAGTGCTTCATCGCCAGTTCGGTGCGCAGCGAGGTGCGAATCGAGACGCGCGATTGAAGCGCGGGCGTGCCTGCGCGGTGGGCTTCACACACTGCGTCTTCGCCACGCCACGAGCGCGCAGACCACGAAGACCACGAAGCCGGCCCACTTGACCGATGCGGCCAGGCCCGAGAGCAGGTAGATGCCGTCCGACGAGGCGCGCGCACCGCCGGTGAGCCAGAGGTGGAGCAGGTTTTCGCCGGCGTCGGCGACGGCGGCGGCTGGCAGGGCCCAGGTCAGCAGGTGCGCCAGTGCGCCCGCCCTGCCATGCGCCGCCGCGTGGGCGCGCCCGGCCATCAGCCCGAAGGCGCCGTAGGCTGCGAGGAGGGCGAAGTCGGCGCCGAAGTGTGACCGGTACAGCGCCACGCCACCCGCTTGCCAACGCTCCAGCACGGCCTGGAAGGCCTCGCCGGTGAATGAGAACTGCAGGGCCAGGATGTTCGGGTCGAGCGGCGCGAGGTACAGGCCCAGGCCGGCGAACAGCGCCAGTGCAGTCGCGCCGACCAGGCGCAACGGCGTCCTGCGAGACGGATCCGGTCGCACGAGGGTGCCGCGTCAGGGTTCGGGGGCGGGCAAGGGGATGCGGACGGTGCGCGTCGCCAACCGCACTTCACGCACGAAGGACGCCAGGCCGACCACGAGGGCCAGTGTGGCGCCCGTGAAGAGCAGCCCGACGAGCCACTTGAGCGGCACGTCGAGCATCGCCTCCAGAAAGAGCGAGGTGATCACCATGCACACGAGCAACGCCGAGAACGTGCAGGCCGTGATTGCCGTGCCCGCCAGGCGCCGCCTCGTCTCCAGGCCCCGAAGCTCCTCGTGGATCGACGCCAGCACTGGCAGTTCAGTCGGGCGCGGACCTTCGGACAGGCTCCGACCGCGGTCCACGATGCGTGCCAGTCGGCCCGTCATGACGTTGAGCAGACCGGCGATGGCGGTGAGCAGGAAGGCCGGGCCCAGCGCAAGCTGGATGGCCTGGGGCAGATCGTTGATATTGACTTGCGGGGGGATCATGGCTTGCCTCGGTGCGCCGATGGACTCGATCCTAGCCGTTGTCATTCGCCGGCCAGGACTGGGGCCAATGCCGTGTAGACGACGAAGGCGCCGCAGGCCAGCGCGACCAGGCCGCCGGCCCGGAAGATGCCGGTGAAGCCGGCCGAACGAACGGCAAACGCGCGATGGCGCGCGCCGCCAACGAGCAGCAGGCCGAACCCGACTGCGACCAGCAGCGCGCCCGCGGCCGACAGTATGCGCGGGTGCAGCGTCTGGTCGGCGAAGCCGAGCAGCAGTGCGCCCAGGACCAGACGCGAGGTGATCTCGAAGGCGTGGAAAAAGGGCATCGCGCTGAAGCGCAGGATCGCGCGCGACCACGCGTCGGGGCTGGCCGCCATCGTGGCGCCGAGCACGATGGTCAGGAGACCGATGGCGGCGATGGCGAGCATGGGCAGGAGCGGCCAGCGCTCAGGCGTCGCCGGCTCGGCCCGGCCATGCCCGTGTGGCCAAGACCTGGCCGAGCCAGGCCATCGGCAGATAGGCGAGCAGCAGGTCGAGCGCGCTGAACCACAAGGGCGCGGGCAGCATGACGACATTGGTGATGCCGCCGAGCAGGAAGAGACCGCCGACGACAAGGGCCGGCACGGCGGACCTGCCCGGGGACAGTGCTGCGGCCACGATCGCGCCGGCCAGCGTGCCCAGCGCATGCGCGAGGAAAGGGAAGACGAAGTGCCTGGCCTCGAACAGCGGCAGTGATGCCTTCAGCCCTTCCATCGTCGTCACGTCGGCGCCTGCCGGTGGCGGAATGACCTGGCCGCTGACCATGATGAGGCCCATGTTGACGGCGCCGCCGATGGCCAGGCCGAGCACGACCGCCAGGGCTACACGAAGGAACTTGGCCATTCGCATGCTCCGGGTTGTTGGGTTGGGGTTCGGGATTGCCGGGCGATCACGGTGAGCGGCGCCGCAGCGCCCGGTCAGATGTCAAAACTACTTGACATGTGCATCGTCTCACCGATTAGCCTGCGCATGTCGGGTTTTTCGTACGTTCTGGTGGATCACTTAGGGGGACATGCCGTGTCGATGACGTTTCAGGAGAAGAGCCTCTGGATGACGCTCGCCGGGTTGCTGGTGGCATTCGGCGGCTACTTCTACTCGGCCTACCGGACCATACTCCCGACGCCCCTGGCCAAGGACGTTTTGCCCCATCAGGCGGGACTCTTCATCGGCGCCACGGTGATGCTGGTCCTGGTCCTGGTTGCCGGGCACATCTTGATCGCCGTCCTCGATCGGCGCACCGACACCGACGAGCGGGACCGGTGGATCGAACTGAAGGGATCGCGCTACGGCTCGTACGCGCTGGCGACCGGCGTGTTCCTGTCCTTGTGCACCGCCCTGGTGACCGAGGGCAACGCGATCATGGCGCATGTGCTGCTGGGTTCGTGGGTGCTGGCACAGGGCATCGAGATCGTGGCGCAGATCGTGATGTACCGGCGCGGCGGCTGAATGGGCAAGCGCCGGCTGACCCTGACCAACAAGGTGCGCGAGCGCCGGGCCATTGCGGGCGGAATGACCCAGCAGCAACTGGCGGACCTGGTCGGCGTGACCCGTCAGACCGTGAACGCGATCGAGGCCAACAAGTACTCGCCGTCGCTCGAGGTGGCCTTCCTCATCGCGCAAAGCCTGGACGCGCGGTTGGAGGATGTGTTCGGGTTCAGCGCCGACTGAAGCCGCAGCCACGTCGGCTCAGGAGGCGGAGCGGCGCTCGAGAAGCGCCTTCTGGTCCTCGAAACCGATGGGCGCCGACGTATGTTCGTGGACGATTCGCAGCACATGCCCGCTTTCCTTGAGGGCCCAGGTGAGCCGGTTCTGCATCGCACGCAGCGGGTCGCCTTGGGCGGAGACTGCCGCATAGGTCACGATCGCACTGACCACGGCCGACGCTGGCCCGCCCGTGCTCTGGACGTCTTCGAAACTCACCTTCACGCGTTCCTCGCCGAGCGACGTGAACCAGGCCTCGACGGCGCGCTGCCATGCCTCGGCGCCCTCGTACGACCAGATGCCCCAGGTGTCGAACACGCGCACGTCCGGGTGGTACAGGCGAATGAAGGCCGAGACGTCTTTCGCGTGCACGGCGGCGCAATACGAGTCCAGGACTCTCCCGATCGCCTTGTCGATGTCACTCACTTCGGATCTCCTTCATGCGTGGCCAGCTGGCCTGATTCAATTCGTGGTGCTTCGCTGGTGGGCAGGGGCGGCGGGCGCATGCAACCTGGCGCCATTCGGACCGGCCACCGCGCCTACTTCGCCCGCGCCTGTCTCACCGCGCGTTCCCAGCCCTGCATCCACTCGCCCGCCTCGGCGCGGCTGATCGACGGTTCGAAGATGCGGTCGACCTGCCATTGCTCGGCGAGTTCGTCCAGGCTGGCGTACTGGCCGACGGCCAGCCCGGCCAGGTAGGCGGCGCCGAGTGCGGTGGTCTCGATGACCTTCGGGCGCACCACGGGGATGCCCAGCAGATCGGCCTGGAACTGCATCAGCAGGTCGTTGACGCAGGCGCCGCCGTCCACGCGCAACTCGCTCACCGGCGTGCCGCCGGCGGCTTGCGCGTCGGCTGCCATGGCCTGCAGCAAGGCGGCGCTCTGGAAGGCGATGCTCTCCAGTGCTGCACGTGCGATGTGGGCCACCGTGCTGCCGCGCGACAGGCCGGTGAGGGTGCCGCGCGCCTCGGCGTCCCAGTACGGTGCGCCCAGGCCCGTGAGCGCGGGCACGAAGACCACGCCGCCGCTGTCGGGCACGCTTTCGGCAAGACCCTCGATCTCGCTGCTGCTCGAGATGGCCTTGAGCCCGTCACGCAGCCATTGCACGACGGCGCCGCCGACGAAGACGCTGCCCTCGAGCGCGAACTCGGGCTTGGCGGTCGGTTGGGCGGCGGCAGTGATCACGAGGCCATGCTTCGAGGTCTCGAACTTCTCGCCCAGGTGCATCAGCATGAAGCAGCCGGTGCCATAGGTGTTCTTCGCCAGTCCTGCCTTGAAGCAGGCCTGGCCGAAGAGCGCACTCTGCTGGTCGCCGGCCACGCCCGCGATCCTGATCGGGGCGCCGAACAGCTCGGCCTCGGTTTCGCCGAACACATGGCTCGACGGATGCACCTTGGGCAGCAGGCTGTCGGGCACGTGCAGGGCGGCCAGCAGCTCGGGGTCCCAGGCGTTGTGGCGGATGTCGAACAGCATCGTGCGGGCCGCGTTGCTGACGTCGGTGGCGTGCACGCGCCCGCCGGTGAGTTTCCACATCAGCCAGCTGTCGATGGTGCCGAAGGCGAGTTCGCCCTTGGCCGCCGCCATGTGCGCGCCCGGTATGTTGTCGAGCAGCCAGCGGATCTTGGTGGCCGAGAAATAGGCGTCGATGCGCAGCCCGGTGCTGGCCGCGACCTTGTCCTCCATGCCCGGCACTTCGCGCAACTTGGCACACAGCGGCTCGCCGCGCCGGTCCTGCCAGACGATCGCGTGGTGGATCGGCTCGCCGGTGCGCCGGTTCCAGACCACGGTCGTCTCGCGCTGGTTCGTGATGCCGATGGCGGCGATGTCACCCGCCTTCAGCCCGGCCTTGGCGAGCGCCTCGCGCGCGACCTTGAGCTGGCTGTCCCAGATCTCGTTCGCATCATGCTCGACCCAGCCCGACTGCGGGAAGATCTGGCGGAACTCCTGCTGCGCCACAGCGGCGACGCCGCCGTCGGCGCGGAACACGATGGCACGCGAACTCGAAGTGCCCTGGTCGAGGGCGAGGATGTGGCTCATGGCAGTCCCGTGGAAGACGAGGCGTCGACGATCACGCAGCGTACCTCAGCCGTGGCCGGCCGGACTTCGCGCGCGACGCCGCGAGCGACGATGACTGCGCAGTCGGCATGGGTCGCCATGGCGGCGGCTTCGCCATTTCGCCAGTCTGCCCCATGTGACGTTTCGCACGCCAGGGGCATGCAGTCGCTGTCGTCGATACGTCCTGCAACCCCTGAAACACGCACAGGCAGTTCGCACGCCCCACGACACGCCACCAAGGCCGACACTGGGTCATGGCCTCGGCTCTCGCAACCCTCACGATCAGCGCGACGCTGGCGCTCGGCGCCGGGCCGGCGACTGCCGCCGAGCCCCTGTTCTCGGGCGACGACGTGGCGCCCAATGGTGAGGTCTCGCGCCGCATCTGGAAGCCGGACTTCGCGAGCGCCGAAGCCGGTGGCACGCGCCTCTCGGTCGGCCTCGCCCTCGGGCTGCGCGGCATGGTGCGCGACGGCCTGGGCCGGCGCGCGACACCGGCGCTGGTGATGGCCTTTCGCGAGGGGTCGAGCATCGCGCTGCTGCCTGCCGGCAGCCAGGCCATGCTGGTCTGGTCGCAACCGATCCGCTGAGCCACTGAGCCGCGCAAGGCGCCGGGTCACCCGGCGTGGCCTGGGCCGACAATGCACGGGTTCCCCGTGACCCTCGCGCCCGCCAGCGGCCCGGCCGGAACGCTGGAGCCATGCCCATGATCGAACCCCTGCTGCTCACGACCGCGCGCGTCACCACCTTCGATGGCGATCAGGTGCTGACCGGCGCCAGCGGCTTCTTCTTCGAGCGCGATGGACGCCTGTTCCTGGTCACGAGCCGGCATGTCGTGATCGATGAACCGAGCAAGCATTTCCCGAGCCGACTCGAGATCGAGTTCCACACCGACGAGAAGAACCTGACCCTGTGCGGGTCGCTGTCGGTGCTGCTGTACCAGGACGGCAAGAGCATCTGGCGCCAGGGCCGCGACTCGGCCGGCGAGATCGATGTCGCGGTGGTCGAACTCGACCGCAAGGCGATGCCGGCATCGGCCGTGATCCGGTGCTTCACGCCGGCGCATCTGCAGCGCTCGCTCGACGAGGTCGAGGTGGGCAGCTCGCTGCTGGTGGTCGGATTCCCGCTCGGGTTTCACGACACGGTGCATCACCTGCCGGTGGTGCGTCAGGCCGTGATCGCTTCTTCGTTCGGCCTGCGCTTCCAGGGCCAGGGGTTCTTCCTGACCGATGCGCGCACCCATCGCGGCACCAGCGGCGCGCCGGTCGTGATGCGCAGTGGCGACACGAAGGCCGCCTTGCCGTGGAAGCTGCTCGGTGTGCACTCGTCGCGCATGGACATGCGAACGCGCGACCTCGAACTCGACGAATCACTCGGACTGAACTGCGCCTGGTACGCCGACATCCTGCTGACCTTGACCAGCGACGCTGCGCCCGTCCGGCCGACCTGAGGCGCGCGCCGCGCGGACTACTCCTACTTCTTCGTCGAGCTCTTCTTCGCCTTCGCCGCGGGGGCCTTGGCCTCGGGGGCCGCCGGCGCGTCGCCGATCACGGACTTGAGCGGGCAGATATTGAACGCAGGGCACTTCTTGCAGCCGGCAACCACGGCGATCGGGCAAAGGGTCATGTGAGCTTTCGGGCAATGGAGGGCGCAGCATACGTGAGCGGCGCCGCAAGCAGCGCCATGCGAACATTGACCATGAAATCCAAGTTCGATCTCGTCGTCTTCGGCGCCAGCGGCTTCACCGGGCGCCTGGTGGCCGAACACCTGCAGGGCGCAAGCGACGACAAGCTGGCCTGGGCCATTGCCGGGCGCGACGAGGGCAAGCTCGCGGCCGTGCGGGACCAGATCGGCGCCGGCCCCGCTCTGCCGCTGCTCGTGGCCGATGCGGGCGACGCGAAGGGGCTGAAGGCGCTCGTGCGGCAGGCGCGCGCCGTGATCTCGACGGTCGGGCCCTATCAACGCTACGGCGAAGCACTCGTGACCGCCTGCGCCGAGGCTGGCACCGACTACCTCGACCTGTGCGGCGAGCCGGGCTGGATGGCGGCGATGATCCCGAGACTCGAACCCCTGGCACGCGCGAGCGGCGCGCGCATCGTGTTCTCCTGCGGCTTCGACTCGATTCCCTTCGACCTCGGCGTGGTGGCGCTGCAGGCGGCGGCGCAGGAGCGATTCGGGGTGCCGCTGAGCGAGGTGCACGGGCGCGTGCGCTCGATCAAGGGCGGTCCGTCGGGAGGGACCGTGGCCAGTCTGCTCGCGACGATCGAAGCCATGCGCGACGACCCGTCGCTCGCGCGAACCTTGGCCGACCCCTTTGCCCTGACGCCGGGTTTTCGGGGCCCGGCGCAACCGGGTGACGACGATTCGCCGGCCTATGACGAGCTGGCGCAGAGCTGGTCCGGACCCTTCATGATGGCGCCGATCAACACCAAGAACGTGCACCGCACCAACCAGCTGCGCGGCCATCCCTGGGGGACCGACTTCCGCTACGACGAGCGCCAGCTCACCGGTGACGGCGAGCGCGGACGGCGGCGCGCGACGCGCATGGTCCGGCTGGCGCGCTGGCAGCAGCGCTTGCTGGCCTTCGCGCCGACGCGCGAGCTGTTGCGCCGCCTGGTGCTGCCGAGTCCGGGGCAGGGTCCAAACGCCACCGAACGCGAACAAGGCCGCTACGAACTCTGGTTCTTCGGCAGCGGCCCACAAGGCCAGGCCCTGCGCATGGTGGTGCGCGGCGACCGCGATCCAGGCTATGGTTCGACATCCAAGATCATCGCCGAGACCGCCCTTTGCCTGCTCGAACAGGTCGACCGCACGATGGCACCGGGGGGCGTGTGGACCCCGGGCGCCGCCATGGGCATGTTGCTGGCCCGGCGGCTGCAGGCGCGGGCCGGCCTGAGTTTCACGCTCGAGGGCTGACGCGGGGCGGCAACTCGCCAAGCGCATGACTGATAGGCTTCGGCAATGAGTTCGCTTTCGCTGCAGTGGTTGGCGGTCGGCACGCTGTCCGGCCACGCCGTGCTGCTCCTGCTGTTCACGGCGATCGTGTTCGCCGTCTTCATCTGGGACCGCTTCGAGATCGGTTCGGTCTGCCTGTGGATCCTGATCGTCCTGCCGGCCCTGTTCTTCATGTTCCCGCATCCGCAGGTGCAACCGTACCGGTTCTTCGCCGGCTTCGGTCACCCGGCGCTCATTGCGATCTGCGCGCTGATGGTGCTGGGCCATGCGCTGGTGCTGACCGGTGCATTGGCGCCCGCGGCGCGCCGGCTGGCGTGGCTGCTCGAGCGCTCGCCGGCGCTCGCCCTGCTGGCAGTGCTGGTCGGTGCCGCGGCGGCGAGCGGCATCATGAACGACACGCCGGTGGTCGTGCTGCTGATTCCGCTGCTGGTCGCTGCGCTGCAGCGCGCCGGGCGCGCCCCAGGCAGCATGCTGATGCCGATGAACTTCGCGGTGCTGATCGGCGGCATGGCGACCACGATCGGCACCTCGACCAACCTGATCGTCGTGTCGCTGGCCGCCGACCTGGGCGCCGCGAGCTTTGCGGTGTTCGACTACTTCGCGCTGGTGGCGGTCGCCGCGGTGCCGGCGTTGCTGTACCTCTGGCTCGTGGCCCCCTGGCTGCTGCGCCATGTGCAGCCGGCCGCCGAGGCGCAGTCGTTACCGGTGTTCGAGGCCGAACTGCGGGTGCAGGCCGAGACCTGGCTCGATGGCGCCGAACTGCGTGAGGTCCTGAAGCGCGCCGGCGCGCGCATGCCGCTGCGCCAGGTGCGGCGCGCAACGGGCCAGCACATTGCGCCGCTGCCGACCGTGGTGCTGGCCGCTGGCGACAAGCTGATCGTTCAGGACACGGCGGAGAACCTGAAGGAGTACGAGGCACGGCTGAAGGCGCCGCTGCATTCGCACGAGCACCCGGTGGGGGTCGATCGCGACGGTGGCGACGACGGCATCGAGCAGGCCCTGGCGGCGCAGCTGGTCGTCACCCCGGAGTCGCGTCTGGCCGGCAGCACCGTGCAGCGCCAGCGCCTGGCCGACACCTACCATCTGGCGCTGATCGGGCTGAAGCGCGCGCGCGGTGGCAGTGAAACACTGCACAAGGGGCTGCGCGAACTGCATGTGCACGCCGGCGACGTGCTGCTGCTCCAGGGGTCGACCGAGGCGCTGCAGGCCGTGCAGCGCGACGGCTTCGGCCTGCTGCTCGACGAGAAGCTGGCGCTGCCGCGCCAGGGCAAGTCGATCATTGCCCTGGCCACGATGGCCGCCGTGGTGGTCGCGGCCAGTCTGGGCGGCGTGCCGATCGCGCTCGCGGCGCTGGTTGGCGTGCTGATCCTGCTGGCCACGCGATGTGTCGCCTGGCACGACGTGGGCTCGGCGCTGTCGGCCAAGGTGGCCTTGCTCGTTGCTGCCAGCCTGGCGCTCGGCGACGCGTTGACCGCGACCGGGGGCACGGCGTTTCTGGCCCAAAGTTTCCTGCAGGTGGTGGCGGACCTGCCGGGCGCATGGGTGTTGGCGGCGCTGATGGCGATGATGGGCTTGATGACGAACTTCGTCTCGAACAACGCTTCGGCGGCGATCGGCACGCCGATGGCCGTGCAGATCGCGCTCGAACTCGGCTTGCCGCCCGAGCCCTATGTGCTGGCCGTGCTGTTCGGCTGCAACCTGTGCTATCTGACGCCGATGGGCTACCAGACCAACCTGCTCGTGATGAATGCGGGCGGCTACCGATTCACCGACTTCACACGGGTTGGCGCGCCGCTATTCCTCATCATGTGGGCCAGCCTGTCGACCTTGCTGGCGCTGCGCTACGGCTTGTGATCGAAGGCGGCCGAGAGCTTGCCGCCATGTTCCATGCGGATGTCGAGGCGGCCGCTGCGCACATGCAGATCGCGCTGCGGGAACGGGATTTCGACGTTGCGCTTCTTGAGCTCGTCGTCCAGCGCCCACATGACCTTGGCCTGGGTCGACGCCGGATGCGTCGTGAGCTGGCGGTCGGCCCAGAAGACGACTTCGTAGTTCATCGAGCTGTCGCCGTACTCAACCAGCCAGACCGTGGGATGGCGGCCGTCTTCGTCGAGCACGCCCTTGACCTGGCGCGCCGCGGCGATCGCAGCCTCCAGGACGGTCTCCTTGGGTGTGTTGTAGCTGACGCCGAACGGGATGCGCATGCGCCGGTAGGTGGCGTCGAAGGTCCAGTTGATGACGCGCCCGTTGATGAACTCCGAGTTCGGCACCAGGATGTCGATCGCGTCATTCGTGGTCACGCGCGTGTAGCGCATCGCGATCTCGCGCACATGGCCGCGCACGCCGGACTGCAGGTCGACGAAGTCGTTCACGCGCAGCCCGCCCTCGAGCAGGATGATGATGCCGCTGATGAAGTTGCTGAAGACGTTCTGCAGACCGAAACCGAGACCGAATGCGACCGCGCCGCCGATCAGTGCCACGCTGGACAGATCGATGCCGACGTAGTTGAGCACCACGATCGTGCCCAGCACCCAGACCGTGTAGCGCAAGAGGCGCGACAGCATATGCAGCCGGGCTGCGGGCCCGGGCTGAGCGTTCGGGCGCGATGCAACGCGCATCACAGTTCGTTCGAGCAGCGAGGACAACCACCAGATGCCCAGCACGAGGGCGATCGCGAACACCAAGGACATCAGGCTCATCGGCGTCTGACCGACGCTGAACAGTGGCTTCGAAAGCACCACCGACAGGAGTCCGAAGAACTCGGTCATTCGGACTTCGTCGCGGTCGACTGCGCAGAGTCCTTTGAAGCCTCCGGTGTGTCGTGGAGCTTGCACACCAGCACCGGCCGGTCGGCAATCTGGGTCAGGTGGGTCATGACGCTGCCGAGCACGATGCGTGCGATGGTGCCGCGACCATGCGAGCCCACGATGATCATGGCGCAGTCGTTCTCGTTCGCGGCCTGGTTGGCCGCCTCGGCCACGTCGGTGCCGACCGTCACCAGGGTCTTGTAGGGCACCTGCCACGCATCGGCCTTGGCCCGGGCCATCTTGAGCGCGCGTTCGGCGCGCTCACGGCCAAGCGTTTCATGGTCGGCGATCGGCTCGAACATCGCCACGTCGACTTCGCCGAGCATTGGCGGCGCGGGTGGGATCGCGGCGTGGAAGAGCAGCTCCGCGCCCAGCGCACGTGCCATGCGCACACCTTCATCGGCCGTGATCTGGCCGAGCGGGGAATCGTCGACCAGGACCAGCAGGCGGTCGTAGGAAGCGCTGTTTGTCATGTTGCGCACCTCGTTGAGGCTATGGTTTTAAAGGTCATATAAAGATGTGAGCGCAAGCTCACTTCATTTCGATAAGAATTATAGGGCTGAACGGTGGGCCCGCTCATCAGGGTTCGCCTGTCCGTCGCCCGCATGCGGGTAGCGGCGTCAGCGCAGCTCGACGGCGCTTGGTCAGGTGACTGGCTTGACGCCGAACAAGGCGTCGTCGACGAGTTCGATCCAATGCCGGACCGGGGTCGGCGTGCCCGACTGCAGATGCTGGATGCACCCGATGTTGGCCGTCACGATCGCTTCGGCCGCGATCGGCTGGAGGTTCCCGAGCTTGCGATCGCGCAACTCGTATGCCAGCTTCGGCTGCAGCACGCTGTAGGTGCCGGCCGACCCGCAGCACAGGTGGCTCTCCGCGGGCAGCTCGACGTCGAAGCCGAGTGCGCGCAAGCCCGACTCGACGCCGCCACGCAGCTGCTGGCCATGCTGCAGCGTGCAAGGCGGGTGGAAGGCGAGCTTGCGGCCCTTGGCGCCATTCAGCCTGGGCTTGAGGGCGACGACGAGGTCGGGCAAGAGCTCGCTCAGGTCGCGTGTCAGCGCGCTGACGCGGGCCGCCTTGTCGGCGTAGACATCGTCGTGCGCCAGGTGGTGGCCATACTCCTTCACCGTCACGCCACAGCCCGAGGCATTCATGACGATGGCCTCGACCTTGCCCTGCGAGGTCAGTCCTTCGACGAGCGGCCACCAGGCATCGATGTTGCGGCGCATGTCGGCCAGGCCGCCTTCGGGGTCGTTCAGGTGCGCCCGGATGGCGCCGCAGCAGCCAGCGTCCGCCGCCACCAGGGTCTGGATCCCGGCCGCATCGAGCACGCGCGCGGTGGCGCTGTTGATGTTGGGCATCATGGCCGGCTGCACGCATCCCATCAGCATCAGGACCTTGCGCGGATGGGGACGGGTCGGCCACAGGCTGGCCCGCGCGCCGCCAGGTCCGGGCACCTTGTGCTTCAGGGCGCCAGGCAGCAGCGGACGCGCCAGCTTGCCCAGCTTCATCGCCGGCGCGAACAGCGCCGAGGTCAGGCCCTCGCGCAGCAGCCAGTGCAGGGCACGCTCCGAGGCCGGACGCTCCACCCGTTGATCGACGATCTTGCGTCCGATCTCGAGCAGTTGCCCGTATTGCACGCCGCTTGGGCAGGTGCTCTCGCAGTTGCGGCAGGTCAGGCAGCGGTCCAGGTGCAGCTGGGTATTGCGGGTGACCGGTTCGCCCTCGAGGACCTGCTTCATCAGATAGATGCGCCCGCGCGGACCGTCGAGTTCGTCGCCGAGCAGTTGATAGGTCGGGCAGGTCGCGGTGCAGAACCCGCAATGCACGCATTTGCGCAGGATGGCCTCGGCGGCATCCCCGTCGCGCGTGTTCTTGAATTCGGAGGCGAGTTCGGTTTGCATTCAGGACAGTCCGTAGGACAAGGTCCAGTAGTGGGTGTGATCGGTCCAGCGCACCTCGAGCGCGCGCAACTCGTCCTGTCGCTCGGGCTTGAGATACACGAGTTCGTATTCGTTGGCCCGGCGCGCGTAGTACTGCGCCATGTCGACCGAATGGGCCTTGTTCATGCCGCCAGCGCGGCGTACATGCGCCCGGAATCGAAGACGCCATCGGGGTCGAATGCACGCGTCATTTCGAGGTGCAGCCGGTCCAGCGGCGTGGCCAGCGGCGTGAACACACCGGCCGACTTGTCGCGCGCGCGAAACAGCGTCGCGTGGCCGCCCGCCGCGGTCGCCGCCTCGCGCACCACGGCCGCCGGCAGGGCGGTGCACAACCAGCGCAGGCCGCCGCCCCATTCGATCAGTTGCTGGCCGTTGAGCTCCAGCGGCTGCGTGACCTGCGGCAACGACAGCCGCCACAAGGCGGCACCGCCTTCGACCGCCTTGGCGGCACCGACGAAGAACTCGTCCTGGTGGTCGCGCAGTCCGGCCCAGAAGGCCGCGGCGCTGGGTCCGTCGATGATCTCCCCACCCAGGTGCGTCAGGGCGGATTGCACGGCCGCCTGCGCGCCGCTGAGGCGCACCAGCAGCATGCCTTCCCACCAGGCACTCGCATTGACCGGCAAGGGCTGGCCGGCCCACTGGTTGAGTTGCCGGATCGCATCCTTCTGGGCCATCTCGAAGCGCAACGTGGCCTGCGCGGGGGCCACCGGCAGCACCTTGAGCGAGACCTCGCACAGCACGCCGAGCACCCCGAGCGAGCCGACCATCAGCCGGGAGATGTCGTAGCCGGCGACGTTCTTCATCACCTGCCCACCAAAGGTCAGGACCTCGGCACGGCCGTTGAGCAGCGTGGCGCCGAGCACGTAGTCGCGCACGCCCCCGACCGCCGCCCGCGCCGGCCCTGCCAATCCGGCGGCCACCATGCCCCCGACGGTGCCGCCCGGCGCAAAGCGCGGTGCATCGAAAGGCAGGCACTGACCCTGGTCGGCGAGTGCCGACTCGAGCTCGGCCAGCGGCGTGCCCGCGCGCACGCTGACCACCAGCTCGCTCGGCTCGTAGCTGCGGATGCCGGTCAGCGAGGCGGTCTCCAGCCGGTCGCCTTGCGGCGCTTCGCCATAGAAGTCCTTGGTGCCGCCGCCTCGGATCGTCAGCCTGGACCGCGAGGCGCGTGCCGCCTGCACCCGGTCGATCCACTCGGCGAGGACGGGCTCGCTCATTCGCTGCGGCCTGCCGGCATCGGTGGCAGCAGGCTGCGCCGGTTGTTGCCTCGCCCGCCTTCGGCGCACTTCTGCGGGGTCGGGATGACCTTGCCGGGATTGAGCAGCTCGCGGGCATCGAAGGCATGCTTGAGGGCGAACATCTGCGCGCGCTCCTCGGCACTGAACTGCACGCACATGGTCGCGAGCTTCTCGACGCCGACACCATGCTCGCCGGTGATCGTGCCACCGAATGCGACGCTGGTCTCCATGATCTCGGCACCGAACTGCTCGCAGCGGTGCAGCTGGTCGGGATCGTTGGCATCGAACAGGATGAGCGGGTGCAGGTTGCCGTCCCCGGCATGGAAGACGTTGGCGCAGCGCAGCCCGTATCGGCGTTCCATGTCCTGGATCGCGAGCAGGATGTCGGCCAGGCGCTTGCGCGGAATGGTCGAGTCCATGCACATGTAGTCGGGGCTGATGCGCCCGGAAGCCGGGAACGCGTTCTTGCGGCCACTCCAGAATTTCAGCCGTTGCGCCTCGTCCTTGCTCACTTCCATGCGGGTGGCACCGGCGCCCGACAGCACGTCGAGCATGCGGTCGATCTCCTCGGCCACTTCCTCGGGCGTCCCGTCGCTCTCGCACAGCAAGATCGCCTCGGCACTCAGGTCGTAGCCGGCGTGTACGAAGTCCTCGACGGCGGCCGTCATCGGCTTGTCCATCATCTCCAGGCCGGCCGGGATGATGCCGGCCGCAATGATCGACGCCACCGCGTCGCCGGCCTTTCGGATGTCGTCGAAGCTGGCCATGATGCAGCGCGCCAGCAAGGGCTTGGGGACCAGCTTGACGGTGACTTCGGTCGTCACTGCCAGCATGCCCTCGCTGCCGATGATCGGCGCCAGCAGATCCAGGCCGGGCGTGTCGAGCGCAATCGAGCCGAATTCGACCAGCTCGCCCTCGATCGTGAAGGCGCGCACCCGAAGCACGTTGTGCAGTGTCAGGCCGTACTTCAGGCAGTGCACGCCGCCGGCGTTCTCGGCCACGTTGCCGCCGATCGTGCAGGCGATCTGGCTGCTCGGGTCGGGCGCGTAGTACAGCCCGAAAGGCGCCGCGGCCTCGCTGATCGCGAGGTTGCGCACGCCGCACTGCACGGTGGCGGTGCGGCTCATCGGGTCGATCTGGAGGATCTTGTTGAACTTGGCCAGCGACAGCGTCACGCCCATGCGATGTGGCAATGCGCCGCCGGACAGGCCGGTTCCGGCCCCGCGCGCGACCACCGGCACCCCCAGCCGGTGGCAGGTGCTCAGGACCGCGGCCACTTCGGCCTCGGTGGCGGGCATCGCGACCACCAGCGGACGCTGGCGATAGGCGGTCAGGCCGTCACATTCGTAGGGGGCGGTGTCCTCGGACTGCCACAGGAGCGCGTGCGCCGGCAGGATCGCCGCCAGCGCCGCCACCACTTCGTGCTGGCGCGTTGCGCGTGCCTCCGCGTCGACCGGGGCCGCGACGGCCAGCGAAGTGTCAGGCGCGTTCATGGCTGCTACTTTACTGCCTGCCCGGGGCCGCAGTCCTACTGCGCCGCGGTGAAGACCGTGAGCACGCCGGTGTAGCCATAGAGATGATGGCGTGCGATCTCGCCGCTGGCAAAGAAGCCGGCGAGCGGCACATCGCCGAGCGCATGCTGGACCAGTTGCAGCTCCGCCGACGGGCCGCCGAAATGCGGCCCGCCGCGGCCGGCGCAGCTGATGTAGATCGCACCCTCGATGCGGCGCGCAGCCTCGAGCGGGGTGGCGGGCCCCTGTGCCGGCTGGGTTGCCGCTTCGCCGAGCTCCTCGCGGATCTCGCTGCAGATGCGCACCAGGTCGCGCCGGGCGGCGCTCACGTCACGCTGGCAGAACGCGAGTCGCATGCCCGCGACCACGGCCTCGCCGATGGCCACTGCGCGCCGGGCCGGGTCGAGGCCGATCATCGGGCGCACGCGCGTGTCGGTGCCGAATTGCCCGCCGCGGTCGACGATCGACTCGGTCGATGCGGACAAACCGACCAGGGTGGCGCGCAACCGGGGCAGGGCCGCGCGCGGGTCGTCCAGGTTGGCCAGGCCCAGGTCGTCGAGCATCACCGCGAGCGCCGGTCGCCCGTCGAGTTCGAGCACGACGTTGCGCTCGGCGGCCGTGATCTCGTGGACCGGCCCGACCGGCTGGCAACCCTGGGTCACACGCGACAGCAGGTCCACCTTGTCGGTGAAGGCCACCCCGGACAGACCGCCATGCCACACCCCATTGGCCAGATGAACGTGGCTCGAGCGCGAGGAACACAGGCCGCCGAACAGATAGCCGCTGGTGGTGCGCGCGCTCATCTCGCGGATCAGGTCACCCAGCTCAGGGGCCCCCGGGTCCGCATGGACCAGGGCCGCGAACGGCTCGATGCGGGCAATCGGATGGGCGCCCGAGAAGACCTCGAAGTGTTCGCGCGGCAGTGCGCTCAGCATCAGCACCAGGCCCGGCTCGTCGAAATACTCGACGCCACTCGCGGCCACGCCGACGCCCACTCCGCCAACCCAGTCCACCGCGGGCCAGCGGGTCCGCAATTCGCCCACGATGGCCTCGGCGTGCGGCGCATAGTCGTCCGTGAAGTAGCACCATCCCAGCGTCGACTCGGGCCCACCACCGTCCTTGGCGGCCTGGGCCTCGATCTGGGCGCCCGCCAGCGCCATGGCCATGCGCCATTCGGGGTGGGTCGCGTGGCCGCTCAGGAAGACCGACATCGCAGACGACGCTCAGCGGGCCTTGCGCGCAGGCTTGGACTTGGTAGCGGCTTTCGCGCTGGCCGGCTTGCGGGTCGATTTGGCCGGGGCCTTGGCGCCGGGGGCAGCCGCCGCTGCGCCTGGCGGGGTCTTGGTGGACAGGTCGTGCACCGCCTTGGTGGCAAGTTCGCCGAACTGCTGGGTCAACGCACCCCACCATTGCATCGGGTCGACTGCGCCGGCGCCGGCTTGCTTGGCACCCGGTGCCGGGTCTGGTCTGGCCGCGCTCGGGGGTGCCGGCTGGGCGGGCGCTGGCGCGGGCGCCGGGGCTGCTGCAGCAGGCTCGGGCGCATGGGCCCTGAAGGCGCTTGCCAGGTCGGCCATCGGCAGGTTCATCGACTGCAGCGTCGACAGCGTCATGCGCTGCACTTCGAGCGCCTGGATGGTGGCACTGATCATGCGCGCGTTCTGCTCGAGCCAGAACTGCACGGTCTTGAGCTGTTCGATGCGTTTCTCGAGCTCGACGGGGTCCAGCGAAGGTGCGATCCACTGCCCCATGTCGGGCAGCGCCGTGCCCGCCTTGCCCATCAGCCCCTGCAGGAAGTCGAAGCCCGGAACGAGCTTGGCGAAGTTGTTCGGATCGGTCATCGTGTCTCCTCGTCAGTGTCGACCCATTGTGCCCGCCCGGCCGTCAATGTGCGGGCGCCAGCCGCAGCACGCCACCTTGCTGACTGAAGCGCAGGCGTGACAGCACGTCCATGCCGAGCAATGGCGAGCGCAGATCGGGCAGCACCGTGACACGCAGGCGTTCGACGCGCATGCCGCCTTCGAGTTCGAGGTCGACGACCGTCTCGAAGCCTCGCACCTCGCCACCGGCCGTGGAGGACCGCACGCCCCGGCCCTGCGCCAGCCCGAGGCGAGTCGCGAGCGTGCCCGGCAACGCGCTGCGGGTCGCACCGGTGTCGACCAGGAAATCGATTTCCTGCCCTGCGATCCGCCCCGGCCAGTGAAAGTGGCCATCGCGGTCGACGCGCAGCTCGATCACGCCCATGGCCAGGGTCTGGAACTGTGCCTGCGAACGCTGGTTGAGCCAGAACTGGACGGCCAGGAACACGGCCGTGGCCACCAGCAGCCAGACCGTGACCACCTTGAAGGTGCGCGGCAACTCGTTCATCAATGCCAGACTAACCCAGTCAGGGTGCCGTCACCTGCACCAGGTTGTCGCCGCTGTTGCGGTCGATGCGCTTGTTGTACGGGTCGACGCCGACCCATGCGGGCGCCGTGGCGGTGACCAGGTTCACGGTCTGGCGACCCGACTTGAGCGACCGGCGCTCGAAGGCCAGTATGGAGTCGGCGTCGAAGCCTTCCTTGCCGGGTTCGACGGCAAATGCGCCGATGTCGACCGGCTCATCGAGCTCGGCCTCGGTCTCGCGGCCCTGGCCGTCGGCATAGAGCTTTCGGGCCTCGATGTCGATCGAGACGTCGTATCGGCCGTCCGCGCGCCTGGTCGCGCGGGCCCCGGTGGCCTTCAGATCGAGCGTGGTGATGCGCTCGAACAGGTCCGTGATGAGGGCATCGTGGGCGGGTCCGGCGCGTTCGCGCAGGATCGTGAGGAAGTCCAGCGTGTTCGGGTAGGGTGCGGCCTTGAACGCGTGGCGCCTGAGCATCTCGGCCAGCGCGCCATTGACGACTTGTTCGCCGACCACGTCCTTGAGCCAGTACATGGCCAGGCTGCCCTTGGCGTAGTGCACATAGGGCTGGTTCTCGACCCGCGCCAGCGGCAACTCCTCGACGACCTCGCCGCCGCGCGCGCGCAGGTAACGATCGAGTTCGTACTTCAGGAAGCGGCGGATCTGGTCCTTCCCGTAGAGCCGGTCCATGACCAGCAATGCCGAGTACTGGGCAAAGGTCTCGACCAGCATCGTCGAGCCCTGCTGGTCACCGGGAACGAGCTGGTGGCCCCACCACTGGTGCGCGATCTCATGCGCCGTGACATAGGTGGCGATGTCGATCTTCTGCGGATCGGTCAGGCGCGTGATGAAGCCGATGTTCTCCGAGTACGGGATCGTATTGGCGAACGACTGGGCGAAGTCGGCGTAACCCGGGAACTCCAGGATGCGGGCCTGGCGGAACTGGTAGGGCGAGAAGGCTTCGCTGAAGAGCGCGAGCGAGGCCTTCATCGCCTTGAGCATGCGGTCGACGTTGTACTCATGCCCCGGGTGGAAATAGACCGCGAGGTCGATCTCGCCGAGCTTGTCGCGCCGCGCCTGGTAGCGCGCCGACTGGATCGAGAAGAAGTGGTTGATCGGTGCGTCGGGCCGGAAGTGCACGCTGCGACGCCCGCCGGAGGTCGTGTCGGACAGGATCTGGCCAGGCGCGATCGGGGTCTGGTCGGCATCGGTCGTGATCGTGATGTCGGCCTGCACCCAGTCGCTGTCGGCACGGAAGAAGGAGCGCTTGCGCCCGCGCTCGTCCTCTAGCGTGGGGGGCCGCAGGTCGGGCGCCAGGCCATGCTTGCGGCGCTTGGCGCGGTCCTTCAGGAAGCCGCTGCGGTCGATGCCCAGGCTCGGCGTGAACTGGCTGTTGTCCAGGAAACTGCCGTTGGCCACGATCCGGGTCAGCGGCGCGGAGTTCGGGAAGCCACGTTCTTCCAGCGTGGTCGCGAAGGTGATCTCGCGCGCCTCACCCGGCTGCAGGGCCGGCTCGAAAACATAGCGGCGAACCGGAAAACGCGCGTAGTGCTCGTCGAGGCGGGCGCCAGGCAGTTCGAAGCGGTCGAGCTGGAGGTTCAGCGGCCAGGTCACGAACAGGCGTTCGATCGGCTCGCCGCTTCGGTTCTCGATCCGGTAGCGCCCGCTCGTGACGGCACGCGCCTCGCGCGGGTAGAGCTGCACGTCGAGCGTGACCGCCGTGATCCTGGGCAGCGGCAGATGCTCGAACGGCAGCAGGGTCCTTTCCGCATCGGCCAGCAGGGCGTCGAGAGCGGGTGCCGGCCGATATTGGTTCAGCACATTGGTGTTGTAGAAGATCCAGCCGCCAATCGCGAGCCAGCAGGCGAAGGCGCCCACCGCCAGCGCGAGCGTGCCCCCACGCAAGGTGTGGCGCAGGCGACCCAGGCGTGGCCGCAGCGCGAACGACGTTCCGCGCGGCCACAGCACATGGGCGAACACGCACAGCAGCACGGCGAGCGAGGTCCAGTAGGCCTGGAACCAGGCCGCACCGCGCCAGAAGCGGCCCATGCCGTTCATGTCGGACAGCGGCACCGGGGATGTGCCTCCATATTGGTAGAGGTTGTGCTCGAAGCCTGCCGACGACAGCGCCACCGCGCCGACCAGGAACAGCAGCATCACGCCCCAGCCCACGAACTTCTGCGGCACCAGGACCTGCACGAACACCGACAGCACTGCCAGCTGCACCGCACTGATCAGGGTCGGCAGCCAGAACCACAGCAGGTAGTGGCCGATCTCGAACTGCAGGTGGCCCTTGAAGAGCTGGACGCCGATGCCGACCAGCACCCCGGCGCCATTGGTGGCGGCGAGCACGAGCGCGATGGCCGTGACCTTGGGCAGCAGGTGGGTCCAGTTGGGCGCCGGCGTCGCGTCCACGATCTCGTGCATGCGGTACTGGCGGTCGCGCCAGACGAGCTCACCGCCGTAGTAGATCGCGATGATGATCGGCATGATCGAGAACGCGTCGAGCAAGGCCTGCACCATCAGGCGCGTCACCGGATACGGGCCGGAGCCGTAGAACTCCCCATGAAAGACGGCCGAGGCACCGCCATTGAGCATGCCGATGCCCAGCAGGACGAAGAAGGCGGGGCTCGTGAAGACATAGCCCATGTCGAAGCGCGCCAGCCGCCGCAAGGCGGTCCAGGGCGTCGCGTGCGCTGTCGGCGACGGCAGTGCGCCAGGCTTCGGCGACAACGGGTGCAGCGACGGCCCTGGCGGCCGACTTCGGGGTTGGACCCGCGACGCCGCTGCCCTGGTCGAAGCGGAACAGGCGCCAGGCGAGCGTGAACAGGGCCGCCGCCACGCCCAGCCAGAGCAGCCGGTTCGCCAGCAGCTGCCCGGTCAGCTCCGGCAGCAAGGTGTTGCGCTCGGTCGCGGTCCAGTAGCGCGTCGTGATCGACAGGGCCGCCATCCCGAACGGGTCGAGCAGCGCGGACCAGCGGTCGTACTGCGGGTCGCGCAGCAGGCCGCGCATCACGAAGTAGCCGACCAGGAGTGCCACCGCCGCGACGTAGCTCCACATCATCGAGCGCGTCGCGGTGGCCAGCGCGAAGAAGGTGGCCGCGACGATCAGCAGCGTCGGCAGCCCGAACACGAAGAGCGCGTACAGGTAGTGCGCCGCTTGCAGTGGACCGACCTTCTCGGGGTCCAGCCAGGGCATCAGCGAGCCGAGCAGCACCGCCAGCGGCACGCAGGCGAGCACCATGAAGGCGGCCGCCGCGGCGCCGACGAAACGCCCGACCAGGTACTCGCCCTTGCCGATGCGCGTGCTGCGCAGGATCGGCGCGAACCCGGTCTCGTCGTCGCGCAGCACCGCACCGGCCACCATCGACACGTGCACGAAGACCGCGAACACGCTCATGATGCCCAGCGTCTGCAGGATGGCGAACGGCGAGTTGACATGGACATTGCCACGGCTGCCGATCTGGATCTGGTCGACCGTGACGGCGCCGAACGTGAGCAGGAAGAAGATCCCGCAGCCGATCCAGAACACCGGGCTCTTGAGATGGAAGCGCCACTCGAAGGCGGCGATATGGCGCAGCATCGGTCGTCCCCCTCAGGCGCCGGCGCGCAGCCGGTGCAGGGCCGCGAAGTACACGTCCTCGAGCCCGACGGGCGTGGCCTCGAAGGCCGCGGTCGGCCGGCTGTCGGCGAGCACCCGAATGACGGTTCGGCCGGCCTGCAGCCGGGTCGAGATGACCGGCCATGCCTGGCGCGCGCGTTCGACGTCGGCGCGCTCGACGTCGTGCTGCCAGATCCGCCCGTCCAGATCGCCGATCAGCTCGGCCGGTGTGCCCTGGAGCACGATGCGCCCGCCGGCCAGGATGGCCATGCGCGGGCACAGATCGGCCACGTCGTCGACGATGTGGGTCGACAGGATCACGACCACCTGCTCGCCGATCTCGGCGAGCAGGTTGTTGAAGCGGTTGCGCTCTTCCGGGTCGAGGCCCGCGGTCGGTTCGTCGACGATGATGAGCTGGGGGTTGCCGATCAGGGCCTGCGCCACACCGAAGCGCTGGCGCATGCCACCGGAGAAGCCGGCGACCGCCTTGTGCCGCACATCCCACAGATTGACCTGCTGCAGCAGCGCCTCGACCGTGGCGCGCCGGTCGGCGCGCGCCGTCAGGCCCTTGAGCACGGCCAGATGGTCGAGCAGGTCGTGCGCTGAAACGCGCGGATAGACGCCGAAGTCCTGCGGCAGGTAACCCAGGCGCGCGCGCAGGGCCTCGGGCTGGCGCCGCACGTCGAGTTCGCCGAACCGGATCTGGCCTTCACTCGGGATCTGCAGGGTCGCCAGGCAGCGCATCAGCGTGGACTTGCCCGCGCCGTTGGGGCCGAGCAGACCGAACATGCCGGTCGGGATCTCCAGCGTCACGTCGTCGAGCGCCCGGGTGCCTCCGGCGTAGACATGGGTCAGGTTCTGGATCGACAGCATGGATTCGTTCCCGGGCGCGGAGTTCAGGGGCTTGACGGCACTGTAGCGGTCGCACAGCTGCCTTGGGCTGCGGCGCGACGGACTGCGTGGCAGGCTGACGGGGCGCTGATCGACCGGTCAGATGACGCTGCTGACGGTCTGCTCGATGGCGCCGAACAGGCTCAGCCCGTCGGCGCCCTTCATCTCGATGCGGACCGTGTCGCCGAACTGCATGAAGGCCGTCTTCGGCGCGCCGTCTTCCGCGGTCTCGAGGGCGCGCTTGTCGGCGATGCAGCCGTGGCCGTGCGAGCGGTCGCGGTTGCTCACCGGGCCATTGCCGACGATGCAGCCGGGCTGCAGTCGACGGCTGTGTGCCAGGTGGGCGATCAACTGGCCGAAGTGGAAGTCCATTTCCGGCCCCGCTTCGTTCATGCCGACGGCCTTGCCGTTCCAGCGGCTGGTCAGCGTGAGGTGGACGCGTCCTGCGCGCCAGGCGTCACCCAGTTCGTCCGGCGTCGCCGCGACCGGGCTGAACGCGGTCCCCGGCTTGCTCTGGATCAGTCCCGAGCCCCTGGCCTGCTCGGCGCATGCCAGGTGGCGCAGTGTCCAGTCGTTGGCGAGCATGACCAGGCGGATCGTGTCGAGGGCCTGGTCGGGCCCGCAGCCCATCGGCACGTCGCCCGTGACGACGGCAATCCCGGGCTGGAAGTCGATGCCGTCGTGCGGGTCCACGAAGCACGCCTGGTCGTGTGCGCCGAGCAGGCAGTCGCCGCCGCCCTGGTGCATCAGGGGTTCGCCGTCGGCGCCCTCCGGCGGCGGCTCGTTGCGGGCCGCGCGCTGCAGCGCCACGTGGTGCAGGTAGGCCAGACCGGCGGCCCACTGGTAGGCACGCGGCAGCGGTGCCATGCACAGCCGGGGGTCGAAGGCAAAGGCATGGCGCGCCTTGCCATCGTTGAGCGAGGCGTACAGGTCCTCGAGCTGGGGCGACAGGAAGTTCCAGTCGTCCAGCAACTGCTGCATGCGGGTGGTGATGCCCGTGGCGAAATGGGCGCTGGCCAGGTCGCGCGAAACGACGATCAATTGCCCGTCGCGCGAGCCGTCCTTGTAGGTGGCGAGTTTCATCTTGTTGGGTCCGGCTTGGTGGCACCATTGTGCGGTGCGCGCGCGACCGTCCGACTGGCCCCGACTTCGTGGTGCCGATGGCGCCCGGCTGCGCACGGCTGCAGTGGTGCTCGTCGTGGTCCTGGGCCTGCATGTCCTCGCGCTGCTGGCCTTGCCGAAGAACCCGGGCGGCGGGCGCGGCGCGGCGGCGCGCCCGCTCATGCAAGTCCGGCAGATCCATCTGAAACCAGTGCCCGACGTCGAGGTCGACAACCCCGGTCGAGCGCCGCACCGCGAAGCGGTGCCGGCCCGTGTGGCGGCGGCCGGCGAGCCGGTCCCCGCAACTCGCGCCGCGCCGGCCGAGCCCGAGGCGGCGCCGCCCGCAGCACCCGAGGCTGAGGGCGAAGCGATTCCCACCTATGCCACGCGGCTGCCGCCACCGATGACGCTGCACTACGCGCTGCGGCGTGGTCCGGCGAGCGGCAGTGCCACCCTCGAATGGCAGCTCGACGCCCAGGGGCGCTACCGGCTTGACATGCAGGGGAGCCTGTTCGACCAGCGCCGCTTCAACTGGCAAAGCCAGGGACAGGTCGATGCACAGGGCCTGGCACCGGACCGGTTCCTGGTCTCACGCGGTCGGCGCGCGGCGCGCGCCGTGAATTTCCAGCGCGAGGTGGGGAAGATCTCTTTCTCGGGGCCGACGATCGAGGTCCCGTGGCTGCCCGGCGCCCAGGATCGCCTGAGCTGGTGGATCCAGTTGGCCGGCATCCTCGAGGCCACGCCCGCTTTGCGCGAGAACTCGGCCGAGGTCGTGCTGTTCGTGGCCGGGGCCCGGGGTGATGCAGCGCCATGGCGCTTCACGGTCGCCGGGCGCGAAGCGGTGGCGCTGGCCGGCGGCAAGGCCACCGAAGCCCTGCTTGTGCGGCGTCTGCCGCGCGGAGCCTATGACACGATGGTCGAGGCCTGGCTCGACCCGGCGCGCGGCCATCTGCCCTTGCGCGTGCGTCTGTCCACGCCGGACACGGGCGATGTCAGCGAGTTCACGCTGACACCGTCCACGACGGGCTCGATCGAGCGGCGCTGACGGGACTTGCAATGCGCCCGGATCGCCTCATCTGCAGGGCAAGGAATCCAGCGATGCAGATGCTTTACAACTCCGACAGCTACGTGGTCGTCCAGTTCGATCTGAGTGGCGAGCGCGTGCCTGCACATGTCCAGCGCGAGGGTGGCTTCGAGATCGTCGACAAGCTTGCGCGGCGCGAGATCTACATCGAAGGCCTGGTGGCGGCCGGATTCCGCCAAGGCGTCGAGGCCCTGGTCCAGACCGAATCAGGGCCCGAGGACTTCGACGAGTTCATCGGCCGCTACGCGGTGCTGGCGCAGCAACCCGTCACGGTCCACTGAACCTGCGCGCAGTCCGCGCTCAAGCCCATCGACCAGGCGCCGATAAGCGGTGGATGCCTACCGATGTCCCGTCGCCTGCCGTGGAATGGTTGATCGGCCTGGTCGCCCTGCTGGGCGCCCTCGCGACCGGTGCCGCCGCGCTCTGGTGGCGCCAGCGGCGCCATTCGTCGGTGCTGGCCGAGTCACTCGCGAGTGCCAGCCAGCAACTGAGTGCCGCGGGTTTCGATCGGCGCACCGGCCTGGTCCCGCGCGAGGCCTTCGAAGCCGCTCTGGACACGGCGGTGGCGCGCTGCGACCGTGAAAACCGCACGCTGTGCGTGCTCTTCGTCGACCTCGACAACTTCGACAGCGTCAACGAGTCGCTCGGGCATGCGGCCGGCGACACGGTGCTCTACCAGTTCGCCATGCGCGTGAACCAGATCATGAGTTCCCGCACGCGCAAGGTCGCGATGCGTTTCGGTGCCGATCAGATCGTGATCGCGATCGAAGGTGATGTGGATTCCGGGCGGGCGCTTGCGCAGCAGCTGGTGGCCGACATGGCCCATTCCTTCGAAGCCTCGTCGACCGACAGCGTGATGCTGAGCGCATCGGTCGGCGTGGCGGTCTATCCGACCCACGGCGCGCGGTCGCAGCTGATCTCGCTTGCCAGCATCGCCACCCGTGCCGTCAAGCAAGCGGGCGGCGGCGCCCATGCGGTCTACGACCCGACCGTGGTCGTGGACGTGCATGAGCGTGGTTTGCTGCTCGGCGACCTTCGCACCGCCATCGCCAAGGGGCAACTCGAGCTCTTCTACCAGCCCAAGATCGACGCCCGCAGCCTGCAGATCACCGCGGCCGAGGCATTGCTGCGCTGGCGCCATCCGGTGCGCGGCCTGGTCAGTCCGGCCGAGTTCATTCCGCTCGCCGAGCGCCATGGCCTGATCAGCGTGATCGGCAACTGGGTCATCGAGGACGCCTGCCGCCAGGCCGGAGTCTGGCGCCGCGCCGGCCTGCGCATGCGCGTGGCCATCAATCTGTCGGCCTACCAGATGCGGCAGGACGATCTGGTCGATCGGCTGCTCAGGTCGCTGTCGGCGCATGACCTGAAGGCCGATCGGTTCACGGTCGAGATCACCGAATCGCTCGCGCTCGAGAACACCAAGGCCACCCAGCGCACTTTCGAGCGGCTGCGCGAGGCGGGGCTGCACGTGGCGATCGACGACTTCGGCGCCGGGCAGACCAGCATTGCCCATCTGCGCGACCTGCCGGCGTCCGAGCTCAAGCTCGACATCTCGCTCGTGCGCGACCTCGAGTCGAGCGCCGAGGCGCGCACGATCGCCGAGGCAATGGTCAACCTGGCCCATGCCCTGAACCGCAGGGTCGTGGCCGAAGGGGTCGAAACCGAAGCCCAGCGCGATCTGCTCCAGCTGATGGGCTGCGACGAATTGCAGGGCTTCCTGTTCGCGCGCCCGATGTCGGCCAAGGGCATCGGCCTGTGGGCGATGGACAAGGCGCCTGGCGCGAATCATCGGTTCCGGGCCTCGCTGTTCAGGGAAACCGTGAACACCGCGCGCCTCTGAGCCGCCGCCTTCCTACAATCGGCGGCATGAATGCTGCCATCGACACGCGCGCGACCTACACCCGAGGCCAGGCCCTGCCGGAACTGCTGGGCCAGCGCATCGTGATCATCGACGGCGCCATGGGCACGCTGATCCAGCGCCATCGCTTGTCCGAAGCCGACTACCGGGGTGAGCGCTGGCAGGCCCATGGCCGGGACCTCAAGGGCAACAACGACCTGCTGGTCCTGACCCGTCCCGACATCATCCGCTCGATCCACGACGCCTATCTGACCGCCGGCGCCGACATCGTCGAGACCAATACCTTCGGCGCCACCAGCATCGCACAGGCCGACTATGGTCTGGAGTCGGTGGCGCGTGAGATGAACGTCGCGGCGGCCCGGATTGCGCGTGCCGCGGTCGACGCGATCGCCACGCCCGAGCGCCCGCGCTTCGTCGCCGGCGCCCTCGGCCCGACTCCGCGCACCGCCAGCATCAGCCCGGACGTCAACGACCCCAGTGCACGCAATGTCAGTTTCGACGAACTGAAGCAGGCCTACCGCGAGCAGGCCGAGGGCCTGCTCGAAGGCGGCTGCGACCTGTTCCTGGTCGAGACCATCTTCGACACCCTCAACGCCAAGGCGGCCATCTTCGCGCTCGATGAACTGATGGCCGAGTGCGGGGAGCGCCTGCCGGTGATCGTCTCGGGCACCGTGACCGACGCTTCCGGTCGCATCCTGTCGGGCCAGACCGTGACCGCGTTCTGGCACTCGGTGCGTCACGCGCGGCCGCTGGCGATCGGTCTGAACTGCGCCCTGGGTGCGGCGCTGATGCGCCCGTACATCGAGGAGCTGTCCAAGGTGGCCGGCGACACCTTCGTCAGCTGCTACCCCAATGCCGGACTGCCGAACCCGATGAGCGAGACCGGATTCGACGAAACGCCGCCCGTGACGGCCGCGCTGATGGAGGAGTTCGCGAAGAGCGGCTTCGTCAACCTCGTCGGGGGCTGCTGCGGCACGACGCCCGAACACATTGCGGCGATCGCGTCCAAGGTCGCCGCCTACCGCCCGCGCAGCCGGCGCGACCCGCTGTTCAGTGCGCTCGTCGAGGCCTGATCGCGCAGACGGCTATCAGGCTGTTGAAGTACTCCGCGAGGGCCGCGGCGGGACCTTTGCGGGATGCGGGGCAAGGCGCAAGCCGCAGCGAAGGCATGTGCCTTCGCAAGGATTGCAACGCCGCCCGGCGCCCGCAAAGTCCCGCCCCATGCGGGTTTGCGAGCAAAGGGGCCTGCTCGGGCGTTGCAGCGCTCGGTAGTCGGGCCACCAGCCCGACCTTCGCGCTGCGCCTACGCGCCGGCCCCTTTGCTCGCAAACGCGGCCGACGGGGAGCATTTCAACAGCCTGCTAGAGACTGCCCGTCATCCTCAGTTTCTCCAGGCGCAGCGCCAGATGCTGGCGGCGCTCCGCCACCGCCTGCAGCAGCGCCCGCTGTTCGACCGGATCGGGGCAGCTGCGGAGCTGGACTTCGAGCGCCGCGATCTCGCGCATGACCTCGACTTCGGGCGGCACGACGCCCGCATCCTTCAGGATCTTGTAGCCCATGCGAAGCTCGGCCGGCGTGCGCTCGTAGCCGTCGTCGGCGGGCAGTGGTTTGCCGTAACTCGGCGCGCTGCGCAGTTCCCCGGCCGCCTCGCTGGCGCGCAAGGCCTGGCCGATATGGTCATCCAGCAGTTGCAGGCGTTGTTCGCGCTTTTCCTGGGCGTTGCTCATCTCACCCCCTTGATGCTGCGCATCGTCCCCCGAGGGGGAGTGAGCGCCTTCGGAACGGCCATGCGGCGCTCACGCACGCTCCTCCTCCGAGACACCGATCTGCTCCATCCAGTGTCGCGTCAGCGGTGTCAGGGGCTTGGCCATCTGGCGTTCGTTGAGCAAGGCACGCCCAAGTCGCTTGTCGCGACGGCGTGCGCTGGCACACAGCAAGGTCTGGTCGATCACGTCACGCTGGGCATGGCTGCCGCCGAACCGCTGGGCCAGGGCGCGCACCGGGGACATCAGCGCGACGGCGTCGTCCGCGTCGCCGCGTTCCAGAGCGAGCAGACCGCGCATCAGGGGCAAGCCGACTTCGCGTGCCATCAGGTGATTGGCACAACGTCCGTCCTGCGCCGACAGCACGCGTTCGGCGCAGCGGGCGACCCATCCTTCGGCCGCAGCCATTTCGCCGCCGCCGAGCAGGGCCATGACGCAATGCAGGTCGTTGAACGTGGAATGGCCCGCGTGCGCGGGGTCGCGGTCCCAGCCCCGGGCCAGGGCTGCCATGCGCTCGCTCACATCGGTGCCCAGGAGGTGCAGCCGCCACAGCAGCGACGCCGCGTCGACACGGTTCAGGGTGACCTCCATCGCGTCCGCGCCGAGGTGGCCATCGGCCACGCGCAGCGCACCGGCGAGGTCCATCGCCTCGAGCCGGAACAGCGCCTTGTGCCACCAGAGGTGGACCGCGAATCCGTTGCCGTCGACCCAGGCCGGCTGCTGCTGGCGCAGCCACGCACCGCCCTCGTCGAAGCGGCCCTGCATCTCCATCACGTGCGCCACTGCGTGCACCGCCCAGGGCACACGCGGGTCGTCCTGCAGGGCCTGGCGCGCCGTGTCCTCGGCCTGCGCGTACAGGTTGTTCTCCTCCAGGCCGAACGCGTACAGGCCCAGCACGCAGGGGCGCAGGGGGTCGTCGGCGCCCCATTCCGGCAGCACCATGGCCGGCCGGGCACGAAGGTGGTGGAGGTCGCCGCGGTAGAAGTCCCACAGGTGGGCCCACTGCAGGGCGAGCGCATCGCGCGGATGGGCCACGAGCAGTGCGCCCCAGGCGTCGCAGGCATGGTGCCACTTGCCGTCGAGCAGATCGCGCACTGCGCTCAGGTGCAGCAGTTCGCGCTCGGGCGCCCGCGCACAGAGTGCCTGGGCCCGGTCGAGCGCTTCGGAGGCGGCGGGCACCAGTGCGGGCTCGGTCAGGCTGAGCAGGAAGCCGGCCCGCATCACATGCGGCAGCATCCAGGCCGGGTCGGCCTCACTGGCGGCGTCCAGGTCCGCGAAGGGCGTGTCGTAGAACGACATCATCCGCCACAGGGCATGCTCGGCGGCATCGCGCGCGGCGGCCGAAGTGGAGCCGCAGGGAACGCCGCGCAGATCGGTAGGGCTGGGCATGCGCGGACTCCGGCTCAGGGCTGAATCGCCCCTGGCGGCTCGGGCCACGCAGCCTGCGCCGGGCGCATGCGCTCCCAGGCGCGGGACAGCCGCAACACGCCGAGATCGTCGTGGCGGTGCCCGATGATCTGCAGGCCGATCGGCAAACCGGCAGCGGTGTGGCCGCAGGGCACGCTGGCCGCAGGCTGCTCGCTCATGTTGTAGGCGAGCGTGAAGGCGATGTGCTCGAACGGGCGCTCGGGGTCGTTGACCGGGCTGGCCCACTCGGCGGCAAAGGTCGGCACCGGGCTGACCGGCGACAGCACGAAGTCGTACCTGGCGCAGGCCCGCACGGCAGCGTCGCGCAATGCGCCCATCTGGTTGAATCCGTGAAAGACCTCGGCCGCGCTCAACTGCGCGGCACTCTCGACCCAGCGCCGGATGTAGGGCAGGACTCTGTCCTGGCGCTCGGGCGACATGGCGCGGATGTCGAGCCAGGACCGCATGCGCCAGAACCGGTCCAGGCCGTCGGCCATCGCGCGCGTGCTGAAGGCCGGCATCGGCTCGACGATGGCGCCTGCGGCCTCGAACTGGCGCGCCGCCGATCGAATCGCTGCCGCGGTTTCCGGCTCGACCGCGAGGCCCCAGCCGGCGTCCATCTGCAAGCCCAGGCGAAGGCCCTTCAGGTCGAGCTCGAGCGTGGTCCAGTCGACCGGCTGGTAGGGCAGGCTCATCGTGTCGCGCGCATCGGGCAGCGACAGCACGCGCATCATCAGCGCCGCATCGTCGACGCGGCGTGTCATCGGGCCGGCCACCCGGCCGGGAAACGGCGGGTCGATCGGGATCCGGCCGAGGCTCGGCTTGAGCCCGAACACGCCGCACCACGAGGCTGGCAGCCGGACCGAGCCCCCGATGTCCGTGCCGAGGTGCATCGGCCCGTAGCCGGCGGCCGCGGCGGCCCCGGCGCCGGCACTGCTGCCGCCGGGGTTCTTGTCGAGCGCCCAGGGGTTGCGCGTGAGCGGGTGGAAGGTCGACAGTCCCGAGGACAGCATGCCGTAGTCCGGCATCGTGGTCTTGGCCAGCAGCATGGCCCCGGCCTCGGCCAGCCGTGCGGCCGGTGGGGCGTCGGCCGTTGCCGGGACCAGTTCGGTGGCGGCAGTGCCGAGTGGCACCGGAACGCCGCGCGTGGCGATGTTCTCCTTCAGCGTGCAGGGGACGCCTTCGAGCGCGCGCGGCTCGCCGCGCCGCCAGCGCGCCTCGCTGTCCCTGGCCTGTGCCTGCACACGCTCGGGGTCGAACGCATAGAGCGCCTTCAGGTGTGGCTCCCAGCGACCGATGCGGTCGAGCACATCGGCTGCCACGTCCACCGGCGAGACCACGCCGCGCTGGTACAGCGCAAGCAGTTCGGCCACGCCGAGGGCGTGCAATGCGGTCATCGCCGGGTCACTTCGACCAGCTGACGGCACCGATGTCGTTGGCGAAGATCGGCGAGTTCATCCACAGGCCCTTGAGTCCCTTGCGCGAGATCGCCACCTGGGACGGGTTGAAGATCCAGGCATTGACCGCGTCGTCGGCCAGCTGGCGCTGGATCTGCTGCCACAGCTTGAGTCGCTGCGCGGCGTTGTTCTCGCTGGCGTGCGCCTTCACCAGGGCATCGAACTTGGCGCTGTCGTAGCCCCAGTAGTAGGCCTTGTTGGTGTACTGGTTGTAGTCGAGCGGTTCGACGTGGTTGATGATGGTCATGTCGAAGTTGCCCTTGAACGGGCCCGACAGCCACTGCGCCCACTCGACGTTCTCGATCTTGGCATTGATGCCGACCTTGGCCAGCATGGCGGCCACCACTTCGCCGCCCTTGCGGGCGTACTGAGGCGGTGGCAGCGTCAGGGTCACGTCGAGCGGTGTCGCGACACCGGCTTGCTTCAGCAGGGCCTTGGCCTTCTCGACGTCGTACGGATACTGGCCCGTGAGATCGACATAGCCGGCGTCGGTCGGCGCGAAATGGCTGCCGATCGGCTGACCGAGCCCTTCGAGAACGCCGTCGATGAAGGCCTTGCGGTCGATCGCGTGTGCGATGGCGCGCCGCACGCGCACGTCGTCGAAGGGCTTCTTCTTGTTGTTCAGCGTCAGCTGGCCCTTGCCGGCCGTGCTGCCGACCTGCACCGTGAAGCGCTTGTCCGACTGGAACTGCTTGAGGGCCTGCGGCGCGCCGAAGCGCGGCATGCCGTCGATGTCACCTGCCAGCAGCGCGGCGACCTGCGCCGCCGGGTCGTTGATGAAGCGGAAGGTGACCCGCTTGATGGCCGGGGGCGTGCGCGCGTCAGCGCGCGCCACCAGGCTGATCGCGCTGCCCTTCTTCCAGCTCTCCAGCTTGTAGGGCCCGGTCCCGACCGGCTCGGCACCGGCCTTGTCGGCCGACGTCGGGTGCAATATCACGGCGGTGTTCTCGCCGAGCCTGAACGGCATCGACGGGTCGGCACTGTTGAGCACCAGGATCACCGTCAGCGGGTCGACCACGCTGATCGAGGAGATGTTGTCGAACACGGCCTTCTTGGCCTTGTTCTTGCTGCCCTCGGCCTTGGCCCGCTCGAAGCTGAACTTGACGGCATCGGCGGTCAGCGCGCTGCCGTCGGAGAAGGTCACGCCCTTGCGCAGGCGGAAGGTGTAGCTGCGGCCATCGGGCGCTTCCGACCAGTCCTGCGCCAGCAACGGGGTGACGCTGCCGTCGACGTGGATCTTGGTCAGGCCTTCGAGGATGTTGTAGTGCACGATCTCGCCGATCGCCGCGGCCGCAGCCGAGGTCGGATCGAGCGTCGACGGTTCGAGCACCATGCCCAGCACCAGCCGGTCCTTGGCAGCCAGGGCCGGACTGCTGATCAGGGCGCCGCTTGCCGCGAGCACGGCGCCGGCCAACGCCAACGCAAATCGCCTTTGCAACTTCATCGGGTTCTCCTCGTCATGGAACAGGGTTGGATGTGATTGTGGCACCCGGCAACGCGGCCAGCAGCCGCTGCGTGTACGGATGCCGGGGGTTGCGGAACAGGGCTTCGGCGGTGCCGCTTTCGACGACACGGCCATGCTGGAGCACGATCACATCGTCGCACACCAGGTCCACCACCGCGAGGTCGTGGCTGATGAACAGATAGGTGATGCCGTAGCGGTCCTGCAGGTCCTGCATGAGGTTGAGCACCTGGGCCTGGACCGAGACATCGAGTGCGCTGACGGGCTCGTCGGCGACGATCAGTTTGGGCCTCGTGATGAGCGCTCGTGCGATCGCGATGCGCTGGCGCTGCCCGCCGGAGAATTCGTGCGGGTACTTGCGCAGATCGGCCGCGCGCAGACCGACCGCGTCGAGCGCCTCGACCGCGCGCTCTAGCTGCTCGGCGCGCCCGCTGCCGAGCAGCAAGGCGAGCGGTTCGGTGACGGTCTGTCCGACCGTGCGGCGCGGGTCGAGCGACCCGAACGGATCCTGGAACACCATCTGCAGGCCTGCGCGCGCTCGCCGCAGGTCGTCGGGCGACAGGGCATGCAGGTCCTGGCCGTCGAACCGGACCAGGCCCGTGCTGGGCGGCTCGAGTGCCATCACCAGGCGCGCCAATGTGCTCTTGCCCGACCCGGACTCGCCGACGACGCCCAGGCTGCGCCCCGCGTTGAGTGCGAAGCTGACCTCGGCAAGCGCCTGCACTTCGGGCCCGGGCGAGAGCAGTCGCTCGCGTGGCAGGCGATAACGCTTGCCAAGGTCCCGGACCTCGAGCAAGGGCGTCATGTGGTGACACCGATGCGCAGACAGCGCGCCAGGTGCTGGTGTCCCACCACGACTTCGTCCGGCTGCGCAAGCCGGCAGTCGTCGATGGCGATCGGGCAGCGATCGGCAAATGCGCAGCCCTGCGGCAATGCCGACAGTTCCGGCACGCGGCCCGGGATCGTGGCCAGACGGGTCCCGCGCGCCAGGCCCAGGCGCGGCCGTGCCCCGAACAGCCCGCGCGTGTAGGGGTGGGCGCGTTGCGCGAACACTTCGGCCGTCGGACCACTCTCGACCACGCTGCCGGCATACATGACGCACACATCCTGTACGCGGTCGGCCATCACGCCGAGGTCGTGGCTGATGAGCAGCATCGCCATGCCGTCGTCGGCGACGAGGGCGGCGATCAGGTCGAGCACTTCGCGCTGCAGCGTCACGTCGAGCGCTGTCGTCGGCTCGTCTGCGATCAGCAGGTCCGGCCCGCAGGCCAGGGCCATCGCGATCACGACGCGTTGACGCTGACCGCCCGACAGCTGATGCGGGTAGGCGTCGAGGCGTTGCGCCGCCTGCGGCATCTGCACCTTGTCGAGCAGGCGCAAGGCCTCGCTGCGCGCCTCCCGGCTCGACATGCCCTTGTGCAGGCGAAGCGTCTCGGCGATCTGGCGCCCGATCGTGTGCAAGGGGTTGAGCGCCGTCATCGGCTCCTGGAACACCATGCCGATGCGTGCGCCGCGCAGCGCACAGAGCGCGGGCTCGGCGAGGATCGTCAGCTCCTGCGCGTCGAAGCGGATCGACCCATGAACCTGCGCCTGGTCGGGCAGCAGGCCCATCACGGCCAGTGCCGTCAGGCTCTTGCCACAGCCGGATTCACCGATCAGGCCCAGGGTCGCGCCGCGCGCCAGCGTGAAAGAGACGTCGCGCAGCGCCGCGACCGCACCGCCCGCGGTGGGCAACAGGACCTGCAGGTGGCGGACATCGAGCAGCGGCGGCACCGCGCAACGATAACCGCAGGCAGGTTAGGCTACGCCCTGCATGAACAATCCAACCGAACCGAGCGCGCGCCCCGCCGCGAATCCCAACCCGCTGCTGGAGATCGTGATCACGATCCTGGTGCCGGCCGTGATCCTGATGCAGCTCAGCGGCGAGAGCCGGCTCGGCTCGATGGGCGCCCTGTGGCTGGCATTGGCATTCCCGCTCGGCTGGGGGCTGCGCGAGGCCATCACGCGGCGCAAGCTGAGCTGGCTGGCGCTGCTCGGCGTGATCAGCACCTTGCTGACCGGCGGCATCGGCCTGCTCAAGCTCGATCCGCAATGGCTGGCCGTGAAGGAGGCCGCGGTCCCGGCCCTCATCGGCCTCGTGGTGATGGGATCCAACTGGACCCGCTGGCCGCTGATCCGTGTGCTCGTGTTCAACCCGACGCTGTTCGACGTTGCCAAGGTCGAGCAGGCATTGCGCGAGCGTGGCACCACGGTGCCGTTCGAACTGCGCCTGCGCACCGGCACGATGCTGCTCGCCGGCACCTTCTTCTTCTCGGCCGTGATGAACTATGTGCTGGCGCGCTGGATCGTCATCAGCCCCGGCGGCACCGAGGCCTTCAACGAGGAGCTGGGCCGCTTGACGCTGGTCAGCTACCCGGCGATCGCGCTGCCGTCGATGGTCATGATGGCCGCCCTGATGTTCTGGCTCGCACGGGGCGCCAAGGCGCTCACCGGACTCGACCTGACCGACATGCTGCACGGCCACGAATAGGGCTGCGGCCGGGCGCCTACGGCTTCGGTAACGGCGCTGCGGCGGGTTCTTCGTGCGGCGCGATGTGCAGGGTCTGGGTCGGGAACGCCATCTCGGCGCCGTGGCGCTCGATGATCGTGCCGATCTTCAGCAGCACATCCTGCTTGACCACGTGATAGTCGACCCAGACGGTGGTCTTGGTGAAGGTGTAGACCATGATGTCCAGCGAACTGGCGGCGAACTGGGTGAAGTTGACGATCAGGGTCTGCGTCGCATCGATCTCCGGGTGCGACTTCAGCATCGACCGGATGTCGTCGACGATCGGCGCAACGACGGCGAAGTCGTCGTAGCGAACGCCCACCGTCTCCTTGATGCGGCGGTGGCTCATGCGTGACGGGTTCTCGACCACGATCGTCGTGAAGACCGCGTTCGGCACGTAGATCGGGTTCTTGTTGAAGGCGCGTATGCGCGTGTGGCGCCAGCTGATGTACTCGACCGTGCCCTCGATGCTCTTGTCCGGGCTTCGGATCCACTCGCCGACGCTGAACGGCCGATCCATGTAGATCGTCAGGCCGCCGAAGAAGTTGGCCAGCAGGTCCTTGGCGGCCAGGCCGACCGCCAGGCCGCCGACGCCGCCCAGGGCGAGCAGCCCGGTGATCTGAAAGCCTAGCGTCTGCGCGGCTATGAGCGCCGCCACGATGACGGTGACCAGGCGTGCGAGTTTGCCCAGCGCATCGATCGTCGTGCGGTCGAGATCCTCGCCGCGTTTGACCTTGTCCTGTGCGACGTGCAGTCCGACCTTGCCGATGAAGCGCAACAGGAACCAGGCAAAACAGAAGACGATCGCGACGTCGCGCAGCGCCAGCGCCTGCTCGATGAAAGGCTCTTCGGTCTGGCGCTGCAGGACGCGCGCCATGAAGCCGGCGCCGATCACCCACAGCACCACGAGCACCGGCCTGCCGGCCGACTCGATCAGCGCCTCGTCCCACACGGTCTTGGTCCTGGCGGTGGCGCGCGCGATCTGGCGCAGCAACACCTGGGCGACCTGGTTGACCACGATCGTGACCAGGGCAATCGCAACCAGTGACGCCACCCAAGGCTCGATGCCGATGGTCTGGCTCAGGTATTCACTCAGTCGATTCATGGGGCCCACTTTAGCGGGCCGCGACCGATGGGGAGCACTTCAACAGCCTGTTAGCGCTGGCGCGCAAGCTTGGGATCCATCAGGTCGCGCAGGCCATCGCCCATCAGGTTCAGGCCGAGCACGCTGAGCATGATGGCCAGTCCGGGGTAGATCGCCAGCATCGGGGCCTGGAACATCTGCGTCTGCGCTTCATTGAGCATGCGGCCCCAGCTCGGCTGTGGCGGCTGGGTGCCCAGGCCGAGATAGGACAGCGCTGCTTCGGCCAGGATCGCGGTGGCGAACGAGATCGTGGCCTGCACGATCAGCACGCTGGCGATGTTGGGCAGCACATGGTCGAGCGTGATGCGCAGCCCGCCCTTGCCTGCGGCGCGCGCCGCGAGCACAAACTCGCGCGCCCAAACTGCATTCGCCGCGCCGCGCGTCAGGCGCGCGAAGACCGGGATGTTGAAGATCCCGATCGCGACGATGCTCATCACCAGGCCCGGTCCGTAGATGGCGGTCAGCATGATCGCCGACAACAGCGCCGGGAAGGCGAAGGTGAAGTCGGCGCCCCGCATCACGACCTCCTCGACCCAGCCACGGCGTGCGCTGGCCAGGCAGCCGAGCGACACGCCGACCGCCATGCCGATGCCGACCGCGATCAGGCCGACCACGATGCTGTTCTGCGCCCCGACCAGGATCTGCGAGGCGATGTCGTGGCCGAGGCTGTCGGTGCCGAGCCAATGTGCGGCCGACGGTGGTGCAAACTTGTTGGGGATGTCGATGTCGCCCGGCGGGTAGGGCGACCAGACGAGCGACAGCAGGGCCATCGCCGCCAGCAGCAGGGTCAATGCCCCCCCGAGCACGAAGCTCTTGTGGCCCAGCGCACGGCGCGCGAAACCGCTCATGCGCCGGCCACCCGCAACCGCGGATCGACGACCGCGTACAACACATCGACCACGAAGTTGACCAGCACCACCACGGCCGCCAGCAGCATCACGACGTCGCGCACGACGACCAGATCACGGTTTGCGATGGCCTGGAACACGAGCCGGCCGATGCCCGGCAACACGAAGACGTTCTCGATCACGATGGTGCCGGTGATCAGGTTGGCGAACTGCAGGCCGGCGATCGTCAGCACCGGCACCATGGCGTTGCGCAGCACATGGCGCAGCAGGGCCTGGCGCTTCGTCAGCCCCTTGGCCCGCGCGGTGCGCACGAAGTCCTCGCGCATGACTTCCAGCACCGCCGACCGGGTCACGCGCGCCAGGATCGCCGCCTGCACCAGGGCCAGCGCGATGGCCGGCAGCAGCAAGGACTTCACGCCGTCCCACAGACCGCCGCCCTCGTCTTCGGTCCAGCCCGGGAACCCGCCGGCACTGACCCATTGCAGCTTCACCGCGAAGACGAGGATGAGCAGGATCGCGAACCAGAAGTTCGGAATCGCGATGCCGAGCTGGCTGGCCGCCATCACGCCGACGTCGCTCAGCCGGTTGTGGCGCGCGGCGGCAAACAGGCCGAGCGACAGTGCCAGCACAACGGTCAGCGCCATGGCCATGATCGCCAGCGGAAAGGTCACCGCGAGCCGTTCCGCGATGAGCTCGGCGGTCGGTGTGTCGTAGGAGACGCTGAGTGCGGTCTCGCCGCGCGCCAGCCCGGAGGTCCAGTCCACGTAGCGCTGCAGGGGTGGGCGGTCGAGACCGAGCTGGGCCTCGAGCGCGGCCAGCGACTCGGGTGTCGCGCTGTCGCCGAGGATGACCTGGGCGGCGTTGCCCGGCAGCAGTTCCAGCACCGCAAAGACCAGCATCGACGCCACGACGAGCGTGGCCAGGAAGGCCGACAGACGCTTGAACAGGAAGACCGCCATCGGCGGCATGATGCCCTACGGCGGCGCGTGTCGGCGCCGGGGTCGCCCAATCAGCGGCAGGCGAAGAAGGTCACATAGCGCGCGGCCACTGCCAGGCCCATGCGGGTCACCTTGGGCTCGAGCAGGTTGACATGGTGGGCCGGCGAGCGCCGCCAGCCGTCGACCAGGGCTTCGGCGGTCGGGTAGTTCCAGCCGACGTTTTCGACGCACAGCTTGCTCGTCGCGCGCAAGAGCCGTTGCCGGAATCCGTCGTGCGACAGGCGGCGCTGGTCGGCCATGGCGGCGCTGTGTTCGCTGGCGATCGAGGTGAGGTCTTCGACGACCGTCAGCGGGGCCAGACCCTGGTCTTCGCGGTAGCGGTTGATCTGCTCGGCCAGGTGACGACCAAAGGCTGCATTGGCCAGCTCGCCGTCAGGCGTGACGGCCCGGGCCGGCGGGGCCGAAATGGCCAGAAGCATTGAGAGCGAGTGCGGCCGCGCAAGTCGAGCGATCCATGAAACCTCCTGAGCAGATGATGCCCCAGGGGTTTTCGGCCGATCAGGCCGGATCTTGAGGACTACTGCACAGGGCGTGTCAGCGCGCAGCTGGCTGCGGCCAGGGCGGGATGTGCCGCAGTCTGGCGCAGCGGTCGGTCGGCCGGCACCGGATCGCCATTTTCGAGCACGTCGAGGTTGCGGACGGCGTCTTCGGCGCCTTGATCGGCCGCAGCACGGAACCAGCGCGCCGCCCGGGCGTGATCGTGCGCGACGCCGCGCCCGGCTGCATAGAGAACGCCGAGGTTGTTCTGGGCCGCCGTGTCGCCGCCCTGTGCGGCTGGGGTGAGCCAGCGCGCCGCCTGCGCGTCGTCTGCGGGAACGCCCCGGCCGACCATGTGAAGCCATCCGAACAGGCTCTGCGCGCCACGGTGCTGCTGCTCGGCAGCGCTGCCGATCCAGCGCGCCGCCTCGGCCTCCGCTTCGCGCCGGCCGCGCGCACCGCACAGCAGCGCGACGCCGAGGTCGTACTGGGCCTGGGCGTCGCCCTGCGTGGCCTGCGCCCGCAGGTCACGAAACGCGTCGGCGCCGTTTGCCACGGCCGACGCGAGGGCCAGCAGCAGCATCGCGAGCGCCCTGAAGGCTGGCGCCAGGGCGCTCGTCACTGCCGCCTCCGCAGTGCCCTGCGCCGGACGAGGTGGGCCAGCCCGAGCGCGAGCCCGACGAGGGCCCATCCCGGGGGCTCCGGCAGCTTCGGCGTGTCCTCGACCTCGCCGCGCTGGCCGAGCACCGACACGTTCTGGCAGACGTAAGGCACCATCACGCGGTAGGTCCGCTGGCGGTTGTCGGTGGCTTCGTAGAGCGCTGCGTACTCGACATGGCCGGGCTGGAAGTTGACGCGGGTGTTGAAGCACAGCGTGTTGCCGAAACCCATCGCACGGATGGTGCCGCCGAGTTCGCGCCGGCCATCGACCGTGCGGATCCCGCTGTTCGCGATCTCGACCTGGTCTGTCACCCAGCCGCGTTCGGCCATGTCGCTGATCGTTCGCACGACCTCCGGCGGCAGCCCGGCAGCCGTCAGCGCCTGGGCCACCGTGCCGCGGTAGGGATTGCCACCCGGCACCCCCCAGGCGCAGCTGTGGCGCAGGACGAGCGGCGTGCGATTGGCGACGACGCGTGCATCCTGGGCCGGCAACTCGGCGCCCGCATGGTCCTCGCCGGCCGGCGCGGCACGTGCGCGGGCCTCCTCGCCGGCCATGGCCTGCTGGGCCGGCGACAAGCCGGCCGGCTTCGATCGCCACCAGCGTGCGCCCTGGACCGAAGCGAGCGCAAAGGTGACACCGATGCCGAACCAGAGCGCGCGCAACTTCCATGGCGACGCCGGTCCCGTCGCGACCGGTTCGTCCCGTCCCAGACACGCCTTCCCAGGCGCAGGCGGCACGCGTGCAGCGATAGCGGTGAACCGAACGAAACACGCTGATCCAGCGGTCCACCTGGTGCCGATGCACGCGCTCGAGCGTCGAGCCGCAGGCCGGACAGCGGACACCATCGGGCATGCGACCGGTCGGACCTGATTGGGGGGCCATCGTCCTGATTCATCCATGGTTGACGTCAAACCTCCATTCGACGCGCCCGGGGAAAAACGCCGGTTGAGCGCTGTCAAGCGGCTCAAAGACTGGCACCCGCGCCTATGCCTTCGAGCGGGTGTCGGGCCACCCGACCTGACCCTATGATTCCGCGATGACCAGTCCTCAACCAGGGCCCGACAAGATGCTGAACCTACCGTTCGACTCCACCGAGGTGTTCATCGGCGGACAGTGGCGCGCTGGCGCCAGCGGCGAGCGACTGCCGCTGCACAACCCGTCCGACGGCACTGTCCTGGCCCAGATCGCGCGCGGTGGCGCGGCCGATGTCGACGCCGCAGTCGGCGCGGCGCAGACAGCACTCGATGGCCCTTGGGGTCGACTCAGCGCGACCGAGCGTGGCCGCGTCCTGATGGCCATGAGCAACGCCGTGCTCGGCCAGGCCGACGAGCTGGCCCGGCTCGAAGCGCTCGACGTGGGCAAGCCGCTCAAGCAAGGCCGCGCCGATGCGGTGGCGCTGGCACGCTACCTGGAGTTCTATGCCGGCGCTGCCGACAAGGTGCATGGCGACACGATTCCCTTTGCCGCTGGCTACACGGCGCTGACCCTGCGCGAGCCGCATGGCGTGACCGCCCACGTCGTGCCCTGGAACTACCCGATGCAGATCATCGGCCGCAGCGTCGGTGCGGCACTGGCGATGGGCAACGCCTGCGTCCTCAAGCCGGCCGAAGAGGCCTGCCTGACGGCGCTGGCATTCGCCCGCATCGCGCAGCAGGCCGGCTTGCCGGACGGCGCCCTGAATCGTCGTCCCTGGGCTGGGCGAGGAGGCTGGCGCGGCGCTGGCGGCGCACCGCGGCGTGCACCACATCTCCTTCACCGGTTCGGTGGCGGTCGGCGTGCTGATTCAGACCGCTGCGGCACGCAACGCGGTGCCGGTGACCCTGGAGCTCGGCGGCAAGAGCCCGCAGATCGTGTTCGACGATGCGGACCTCGACGCCGCCTTGCCATTCCTGGTCAATGCCGGGATCCAGAACGCAGGCCAGACCTGTTCCGCCGCGAGCCGCATCCTGATCCAGCGCACGGTGTTCGATCGGGTGGCCGAACGCATGGCCGAACGCTACCGGGCCCTGCGGGTCGGGCCGGCGCTCGACGACCCGGACGTGGGTCCGGTGATTTCGGCCCGCCAGCGCGACATCGTTCAGGGTTACCTGGACCTGGCCCGCGACAGTGGGCTGCAAGTGCTGGCGCAGCCGAAGATGCCGGGCGGCCCTGGCTACTGGGTCGCGCCGACGCTGCTTGCGGGAGGCGACGGCGCGCACCGGCTGGCCCAGGAGGAGATCTTCGGCCCGGTGCAACTGTTGATCCCGTTCGACGACGAGGCCGACGCGCTGGCCATCGCCAATGGCACGGACTACGGCCTGGTCGCCGGAGTCTGGACGCGCGACGGTGCGCGCCAGATGCGAATGGCGCGCAAACTCCGTTGTGGCCAGGTCTTCATCAACAACTACGGCGCCGGGGGCGGGATCGAACTGCCCTTCGGCGGCGTCAAGCGTTCAGGCCATGGGCGCGAGAAAGGGTTCGAGGCGCTGTACGGGTTCTCGGTCCTGAAGACGGTGGCGATGTTCCACGGCTGACACCGCCGGTGCGGCGTCAGAACCAGCCGTTCAATCCGATGCTGGCCTGGCGCCGCCAGTAACCGACACTGCCACCGGCGAGACCAAAGCCGCGCCCGAAACCGCTGAGCGCCGCCTGCAGTTTGAGGCGCGGCGTCAGGTCGTAGCCGACACCGAATTCCCAGACATTGGGGGTGCCAGTCGACCGATGACCGAAGCCGTCACGCTCGTGCGCCCGGCCGAACCCGAGCTTGGCCACGATGTCCCATCGCCCGTGGTCCCAGTTCAGGCCGGTGTAGGCGCGCCACTCCCGGTAGCGGTCGGGATTCCAGTAGCCGCGCGGCGCGACCGATGGGCCTTCCGGGTCGCTGCTGCTGAAGTGCATCGCCTCGGCCCCCAGCACCCAGCGCGGGCTCAGCGTCAGGGCATGCTCGGCGCGCAGGTTCGCGCGCAGACGCAGGTTGCCATCGTCGAAGCGCAGCGCGGCGAGCGAACCCGCCACGGTCAGCCACGCGTGCGGCCGGTGATCGATTCCGATCGAAGCCGTGTCGACATGGACCCGGTTGCTCACGGCCAGGGGCGTCTCGATCACTTCGCGCTGCAGGTCCGCGTCGATGCGCCAGCGGTCGGCTGGAATCCAGGTGAGCTGCGCCGCGGCGGTCATCGGGGACCAGTCGCCATAACGCGACGCACGCAGCGCGAGTGAGGTCCAGGCTGTCCCGGACGAGGACAGGGCCCCGCCGTGGCGCCAGCGCACCAGGCCCTGCAGCTGGGGTCCCGACGGGGACCCGTTGGCATCGCGCAAGCTGAGCTGGCGCAGGCCGAGTTCCCCATACAGATCGGGTCGCAGCCAGGCGCCGCTGCCGATGCTGACCGACTCGCTGCGCAGCTGATCGCGGTCACGCGCCTGCTCGACCTTCACCCACTGGCGGCGCGAGACTTCGCGCTGGACGCGCCAGTCGCGCAGTTCCACCGCGTTGTCAGCGGTCAGGCCGGTGAGCAGGGCCGCGGCGCGGTCCGGTTCACCGGCCCAGCGCCAGGCCCGCGCCAGGTCGTAGCGCTCGTCATCGGTCTCGGGCGCGCCGAGTGCCTGGAAGCTGGCTAGCGCGCGCCGATGCTGGCCGGAGAAGCTGTAGGCGTTGGCCAGCAACCAGGCCAGGTCACGCCGGTCGGGGTTGCGCTGAGACAGGGTCTCGAACGCGGCGATGGCCTCGGCATGCCGGTCCAGCCACAGCAGTGCGCGCGCGTGACGCTGGGCGACGCCCAGATCGCCGGGCCGCAGCCGCAGCGAGTCGCCCCAGGCTGCCAACGCACCCTCGGTGTCGCCGAGCACCATGCGGGCCTGGCCGAGGCCGTCGAGCGCATCGGCCTGGCCGGCACCTTCGCCCTGCGCCAGTTCGCCGAACAGGTCCAGAGCCCTGGCGGGCTGACTGCCCCACAGCGTCTGCCAGGCCAACGAAGGCAGCAGCTCTGCGCGCCGCTTCGGCTCGTGCTCGATCGCGAGTCGATAGAGGCGAGCCGAGTCCGCGTTGCGGTCGGCGAAGCCGTGCATGCGCGCCGCCTCGATCAGAAGTTCGACGTTCTTCGGGTCGCGCCGCAGCAGCACGTCATAGAGCGGCAGCGCGGACGCGAAGTCGCGCTGCGCCGCGGCCTTGCGTGCCTGCTCGAGGTCCTCGCCCGGCCCTGCATGGGCAGCGCCGGCGAACAGCGGCAGTGCGCACAGCAACGCAGACGCCCAGTGGCGGGGCTTCATGAGGCGGAACCCTCGCGGTCGGTGCTCCATCGGATCGACTCGCGCGCCGGTCGGCGGAACAGGTAGGGCAGTGCAATGACCGTGGTCGCGGCCAGGAACGCCCAGTAGAGGATCGGATACCAGACCGCGTAGGGCAGGAATCGCACGATATCGGCGTCGTAGCGCCGATCGACCCAGATGCCGGTCGCGAGCTGGAGCAGGCAGATCGTGGCGATCGCCATGCCCCAGAAGTTCGGGATCGGTGACGCGCCGACCGGTGGAACGCCGAACGAGTAAGACACGATCCAGAAAGTGGTCAGCACGACGAAGCACACCGCCCACAGGACGGACAGCAGCGATTCCACGTACACCGGCCACAGCCGCCGATAGCGCCAGGTGGTCATCACGTCGGCATGCCGACGCAGGACCTGCATCAGGCCGCGCGCCCAGCGCAGACGCTGGCGGAACAGGCCCCGCACGCTGAGCGGTACCGTCATCCAGCAGATGGCATGCGGTTCATATCGAACGTCGTAGAAGTGCTTCTGCAGTTTCCAGGTCAGTTCGATGTCTTCGGTCGGCATGTCGGGGCTGAAGCCGCCGACGTCGAACATGGCACTGCGCCGGAAGGCCGCGACCACGCCCGACACCGTGACGATGCGTCCCCACACGCGCTGGGCACGGCGCAGCAGGCTGATGATCGAGGAGAACTCCACCGCCTGCAGGCGGGTCAGGAAATTCTCGGTGTTGCGCACGCGAGGGTTGCCCGTGACGGCGGCCACGCGCGGCGAGTCGAAGTGCGGGACGATGTGGCGCAACAGCTGGGGGTCGGGTTCGGCGTCGGCATCGAGCCCGAGCAGGATTTCGCCGCGCGACATCGGCAGCGCGTCGTTCATCGCCATCGCCTTGCCCTCGTTGCGCGGCTTGTGCAGGACACGCAGCCGGTTGTCGCTGAGCAAGGGCTCCAAGGCCGTCAGGGTGCCGTCGGTCGAGCCGTCGTCGATCACGATGACCTCGAAGGCCGGGTAGTCCAGGCGCAGCATGGCCCGGACCGAGCGCGCGATCACCGCGGCCTCGTTGTGCGCCGGCACCAGCACGCTGACGAACGGCGTCAGCCCCGCCGGGCGTGCCGCGGGCGGGCCCTCCCAGCGCAGACGGAACAGCATCGCCGTCGTGATCCACATGATGCTGGTCACGATCGGGTAGGCCGCGAAATAGAAGATGGCCCAGGCGTACGGAGCCGAAGCGCCGACGGCGGTCAGAGCGGACTCGATCATGGTCTGGCCGGCGGCGGCGTCGCGGTAGAAGGGCCGGCGTTCGTGCGGCTGTCGCGCATCGAGTGGATCGAACTCATTGGACGGAACACCTTGCGCTGGTCGGCCAGGTCGATGCGTACGAAGCGGGCGTTGCCCAGCACGAGCCAGTCGGCTTCGACCTGGCGATCGTGGAAGTCGTGCGAGTACGCTTCGGTGACCGCGCGCACGCTGCGCCGGGGGCCGAGGCGACGGTAGATGCCCTTGTTGTGGAGAACCCAATACAAGGTGATCACGGGCATCACGACGAATGCCACCAGCAGGAGCCACCAGAAGTCGTCGGCCTTGCGCGACTGGAGATACACCAGCCACCACATCCAGCCGAACAGGAGCCAACCACCGACCACCACCAGGACATGCCCGGCGGCTTGAAGTCGGTGTCGCAGCCTTGCTGGCCGGACCGGGCTCACGTCCGAGCGATTCGGGCGGGCCCGGCATTGCGCCGGATCAGCGCGGTACCCACGAGGCCGAGCAGGATCAGGGCCCAGGTGCCAGGCGCGGGCACCGCATTGCGGGGCAGCAGGTGCTCGATCGGGACCAGGTCCCAATTGCCGCCTTCACGCATCCAGCGCAGATCGACCACCCCGGCTTCGAGCCGGTTCCACATGCCCAGCTCGAATCCGTACAGGCCCTCGGACAGTGCGAGGTCGTTGTCGAAGCCGGTCCGGTCGCGCGGGTTCAGGTAGTCGCGCCCGATTCCGAGGGTCGAACCACCGGCGCCGATCAGATTGAAGAAGAAACCGTCGTCGTTGAGAACGCTGAAGTTGTAGGTCCCGGGATCGGTGATGCGGATGAAGCCCGCGAAAGCTGTGCGGTCCAGTTCTCACCGCCGTTGCCGGGGCCAAAGAACGGCACCAGCGGCGAGACACCCCATTCAGCCGAGTGACTGGTGTTGTAGACCTCGTTGGCGAAGCTGATCGTGGAGGCCGCACCGCTCCACTGATTGATCAGCGCCGGCGTGCCGGTCATGGCCTGAATCGTGTGTCCAGTCGGCACGACCCCAAAGGCCCGTGCCCCACGCGTAGCTGCCGATCGGACTCCCGGACCCCATGACACAAGGTGGCGTCGTGTTGTCGCACAACACGGTGCTTTCGTGCCAATCGTTCGAGATCTGGCGGAACTCGGCGTCGGCGCCGCTGCCGGTGCCAAAGCTGCCGGCGTACTGCGGCGCCAGAACGATGGGATCGGCGCTGGCTGTTGCCGTGATCGCACCCAGCGAACTGAAGGCAATGGCGAGCGCGAGGCGCGGGATCGAGGTCGGGGGATTTGGTTTTGCTTTCATGATTCGGATCGACTCTACCGCGCCACCCGTGCCGGGCGCACCCCCCGCTCGAACGAGTGACGGTGTCGTCGACCGCACAAATGGTTACGATGTCACGAACGGATTGTCCGTCCGGGACGGACGTCATTGTCATCGCAGTTGGCTGCACGATCGCGTGGGCACAACTCGGAAGTTCGTGACCGAATGTTCGTTCACCGATCTGGCCGGCAATGTCGGCGCGCGCAAGGGCGTCAACCGGGTCAGGGGGTCCACAGGCGCTGGAACAGCAGCGCCGCAATGATCCACATCGTCACCCCGATCCCGCCGTCGAGCCAGCGCCAGGCCGCAGGACGCGCGAACCACGGCGCCAGCCAGCGCGCCCCATACCCGAGCAACGTGAACCACAGGGCGCTGGCCATTGCAGCGCCACCGACGAAAGCGCTGCGCAACGAAGCTGGCTGCGCGCTGCCAACCGCCCCCACCAGGAGCACGGTGTCGAGATAGACGTGGGGGTTGAGCAAGGTGAACGCGGCTGCCTGAAGCAGCGCAACCTGCCGCGTGATGCCCGGCCCGCGTGGCGAACTCAGCCCCTTCGGGGACAGGGCGCGGCGCAATGCCTGCAGGCCATAGGCGGCAAGGAACAACGCGCCGGCGACCGTCAGCCAGCGCCCGAGGCCGGGTGCCCTTTCGAGGACTTGACCCAGACCCCACACGCCAGCCGCCATCAGGCAGGCGTCGGCAGTGGCGCAGAACAAGACGATGGTGCCGACATGCTGCCTCAGCAGCCCCTGGCGCAGGACGAATGCGTTCTGCGCGCCGATCGCGATGATCAGGGTGGCGCTGACGGCGAAGCCGACCGAAGCGCTGCGAATGACGTCATGCACTTCTTGCATGGAAGCGCATTCTGTCAGGCGTCAGCGCTGGAAATCCGACTCCTGGTCGTGGCGGTCGGCGGCCGCGTACAGGTCGCTGGCAAAAGCGGGATCGGTGAACTGCACGCTGCGTGCCATGTCGCGCACGCGGGCGGCCTGGCGCGCACGTTCCTGGAATGCCGAAGGCGGGCGCCGTCCCAGGAGCCTGGCCGCCCGGGCCAGCACCTCGTGGGTCAGCACGACGAGCGAGGGGTTGTACAAAGCTGCGGTGATCATGGCCGGGCTCACTCGACAGTGATGCCGCGCGCGATCTGGAGCATCTGGCGGCTGAGTTCGGGGTTGGAGTGGGCCCGCAGCTTGGCTTCGCGGTGCAGCTCGGCGACGGCGCGGGAGGCGCCGACTGACTGCAGCGCCGACCAGACGCGCTTCAGCACGGGCTTGTTCACGGCCTGGGCAAAGGCCATCGAACGGGGCTGGCTCAGGACTGTGGTGGTCATTTCAACTTCCTTTCGCGCTTCTGCGCGGCAAGCTCTTTTGGAGCGATGACCATAGATTAGCGTTTACCCTGACTAAACCAAGTGAATATTGAGAATGTGTAATATGGCTTTCATCTGATGTATTCGGTTCCCGATCGCCATGAACTTCCGAACCCTCGACCTGAACCTGCTGCGCGTTTTCGACAGCCTGATGGTGCATGGCAGCCTGACGCGCACGGCCGGCGCCTTGTCGATCACACAGCCAGCGGCCAGCCACGCCCTCAAGAGACTTCATGAGTCGGTCGGCGAGCCCCTGTTCACCCGTACCGCACAAGGCATGTCGCCCACCGCACGCTCGATCGCGCTGTGGCCCCTGGTGCGCAATGCACTCGACGAACTGGAACAGGCGCTGGCGCCGAGTCGGTTCGACCCCCGGCGCGACGCCGTCCAGTTCCGGCTCACGATGCCCGATGCGGTCGCGGCGGTGCTGGCGCCGGATCTCGTGGCCGAGTTCGAGTCACAGGGCGTGGTCTCCAACCTGCGCTTCATGCCGCTCATCACGCGTGACCCGCGCCAGATCCTGCTCGACGGCGCCACCGACCTCGCGCTCGGTCACTTCCCCGGCGTCAAGAGCCTGATCGACGGCACCGAGGACCGGCCGACGATCCACCAGCACATCCTGCACCAGTCGGGCTTCGTTTGCGTGATGCGTGCAGGACATCCGCTGGCCGAGGGCGAACTGACGCTCGACCGCTTCTGCGAGGCGCACCAGCTCCTGCTGAGCCTGTCCGGGCGCAATCGAGGCGCGGTCGACGAGGTGCTCGCCGGACTCGGTCGAGCGCGCCGTGTGGTGCTCAGCGTCAACCAGTACCAGACCGCCGGCCGGGTGCTGGTCCAGTCGGACCTCGTCACGGTGCTGGCGGTGTCCTTGCTCGGGGCGGTCGGCTGGCGCGATCGCCTCGTCACGCGGCCCTTGCCCTTCTTCCTGGCGCCGATGGCGGTCGAGATGATGTGGCTCGCGCGGCGCGACCGTGAGCCCGCGCACCGCTGGCTGCGCGAACTGGTCGAGCGGTCCGGGAACTTCAGCTGAGCACGGCGGCCATCGCGGCGGCGGTGCGTTCGACGTTGCCGGTGTTCAGCCCGGCGATGCACATGCGGCCCGAGCGGACCAGGTAGACGCCGAACTCTTCGCGCAGGCGGTCGACCTGGGTCGGGCTCAGTCCGGTATAGCTGAACATGCCGCGCTGGCTCAGGAAGTAGCCGAAGTCGCGCTCAGGCAGGCGCGCACTGAGCACCCCATGCAGGCCCTTGCGCATGGCCAGGATGCGCTCGCGCATCGCAGTGACATCGGACTCCCAGGCGGTGCGCAGTGCCGGGTCGGTCAGGACACGGCTGACGATGCCCGCGGCGTGGATCGCCGGGCTCGAGTAGTTGCGGCGCACCGTGGCCTTCATCTGGCCGAGCACGAGTTCGGCCTCGGCCGCATCGGCGCAGACGACGCTGAGTGCGCCGGCCCGCTCGCCGTAGACACTCATGCTCTTGGAGAACGAGTTGGCGACGAAGAAGGTCAGCCCTTCGTCGGCCAGCAGGCGGATCGCGAACGCGTCCTCGTCGATGCCGTCCCCGTAGCCCTGGTAGGCGATGTCGAGATAGGGCAGCAACTCGCGTTCGCGCAGCACGGGCACCAGCGCGGCCCACTGGGCCGGCGTCAGGTCGACCCCCGTCGGGTTGTGGCAGCAGGCGTGCAGCAGCACCACGCTGCGCGCCGGCAAGGCCTTGAGCGCCGTGAGCATGGCGTCGAACTTGAGCCCACCCGTTGTCGCGTCGTAGTACGGGTAGGTCTGGACCTTGAGCCCGGCGCCCTCGAACATCGCGCGGTGGTTGTCCCAGCTCGGGTCGCTGACCCAGACCCCGCTGTCGGGCAGCCAGCGCTTGACGAAGTCGGCGCCGACTTTCAGGCCACCGCTCGAGCCCACGGTCTGCAGCGTGGCAATCCGCCCGGCCTTCAGGGCGGCGTGGTCGGCGCCGAACAGCAGCGCCTGAACGGCCTTGCGCATGGCCGCTGCACCTTCCATCGGCAGATAGGGCTTGGGGGCGGACTCGGCCAGCATCTGGGCCTCGGCGTCGCGCACACAGCCGAGCACCGGAATGCGCCCGGCATCGTCGAAGTAGATGCCGATCGACAGATTGATCTTGTCGGTGCGCGGGTCCTTCTGGAAGGCCTCGTTGAGGCTGATGATGGGATCGCCGGCGTAGGGGTCGAGGTGCTGAAACATGGGGGACTTATGGTGCGAGCGCTGCTTCGATGTCGCGCTCGATGGATTCGGGGGTGTCGGTGGGGGCGTAGCGCTTGAGCACCTGACCGTCGCGGCCGATCAGGAACTTGGTGAAGTTCCACTTCACGGATTGGCTGCCAAGCAGGCCGGGCGCCGATTTGGTCAACCACTTCCAGATCGGATGGGCCTTGGCGCCGTTGACCTGCACCTTGGCCATCATCGGGAAGCTGACGCCGTAGTTGAGCTGGCAGAACGACGAGATGTCGTGATTGCTGCCCGGGTCCTGGGCGCCGAATTCGTTGCTCGGGAATCCGACCACGACCAGTCCGCGGTCCCGGTACTTCTGCCACAGGGACTCGAGGCCGCCGAACTGCGGCGTGAAGCCACAGGCACTGGCGGTGTTCACGATCAGCATCACCTTGCCGCGCTGGGTCGACAGATGGGCCGGTTTGCCCTCGATGGACAGGGCTTCGAAGTCATAGAGGCTGGAGGCGGCCATGAGCTGTGCGAAAGTTGTCTGGAGCTGCGATGGTATCGCCGACGCCGAAGACCTCAGTGCGAACCTGCCGCCAGCACCGCCGCCACGATGATCAGCCCACCGCCAAGCAGCAGCGGCGGCGACATCGTCCCGGCCCCCAGCAGCACCGCCGACAACGAGGCGAACAGGACCTCGGTCAGCATCACCACCGACGTCGCGTTGGCGCTCAGGCGTGCCGCGCCGTATTGAAGCGCCAGGTTCCCTAGCAGGAACCACAGTGCCAGACCGAGGGCGCCGACGCCCCATTGGGCGGCCAATGCAGGGGGCCATGGGACGATGTCCTGTGTGGCCAGCGTGGTCGCCAGGGTGCCGGCCACCAGCAGGCCGCCGACGAACATCGCGAGCGCCCGGGCCGCTTCCGGGCGATGCGATTCACGACGCAGCATCACGTTGTTGAGCGCGAAGCTGAAGCCCCCCAGGACGGCCAGGAACTCCGGCAGCGAATCCGGAAGCGGCAGGCCGCCATCGGCAGGCCACAAGACGATCGCCGCGCCCGCCAGCGCAAGGACCACGCGCAGGCCCGCCAGGGGTGTCAGTCGCTCGCCGAGCAACATTCGCGCGAGCAAGACCGTCCACACCGGCATCAGGTAGAACAGCAGCACGACGCGTACCACGTCGCCGATCGTCACCGCCCAGTTGAAGCTGGCGTTGGTGGTGCCCGAGGCCAGCAGCAGGACCCACAGCACGGGGGTGCGCAACAGGTCGAACCAGGCCTGCGGCCGCCACAGTGTGATCACGAGCACGGCCAGCCCATAGATCACGACCGTGGCCCAAAGGGGGTGCAGGCCGAACGCTTCGAGCCGACGGAACGGCCACCAGGACAGGCCCCAGGTGAAGGCGTTGAAGGTCAGCGCGAGGATGGGCAGCAGCGCTGCCCGGCGCAGGCTCGTGCTCACTCAGTGCCCGTCGGATCGCGCCACGGTCAGCAAGTGCTCGACCTCTTCACGATGGTTCACCAGGTTGCGCTTGTGCCATCGCCGCACGGCCTCCATCGTGCCGGCCACGACGAGGCCGAAGATCGAGATCGCGCCGAAGGCCGACAGGCCGAACTTGGTCAGGGCCGCGTAGAACGCCCCGAGCGCCAGGATGCAGGCCTGTTCGTTGAAGTTCTGCACCGCGATCGAGCGGCCGGCCCCCATCAGGTTGTGGCCCCGGTGCTGCAACAAGGCATTCATCGGGACGACCAGGAAGCCGCCGAGCGCACCGAGCAGGATCAGGAAGGGCGCGGCGACCCAGACGTCGCGGATCGCGATCATGCCGATCACCAGCAGGCCCATCGTCGTGCCCAGCGGGATCACCGCAGTGGCCCGGTCCAGCCGCATCATCACCGAGGCGACGACGGCGCCGATCGCGGTGCCGATCGCGACCACGCCGACCAGCGCCGAGGCCTGCGTCGTCGTGTAGGCCAGCGCCGCTCCGGCCCAGGCCAGCACGATGTAGCGCAGGTTGCCGGCCACGCCCCAGAACAAGGTCGTCGTGGCCAGCGAGATCTGGCCCAGCTTGTCGCGCCACAGCCGGCTGTTGCAGCGAGCGAAGTCGGTCACCAGGGTGCCGAGGTGGATCGACATCGGCTGCAGCGGCGCTTCGGTGCGAGGGATGTAGAAGTTGAACACCGCCGCGACGACGTACAGCCAGACGATGGCCGAGATCGCCGCCTCGGGCGGCGTGTCGATGCCGGTCGACAGCAGCGGCAGGTCGAACGACAGGAGCCAGGGCGAGACCACCGGTCCGATCAGCTGGCCGCCGAGCAGCACGCCGAGGATGATCGACGCGATCGTCAGCCCTTCGATCCAGCCGTTGGCCTTGACGAGCTGTGACGGTGGCAGCAGCTCGGTCAGGATGCCGTACTTGGCCGGCGAGTAGGCGGCCGCGCCGAGGCCCACGATGGCGTAGGACAGCAGTGGATGGGTGCCGAACAGCATCATCAGACAGCCCACCACCTTGATGCTGTTCGAGACGAGCATGACCCAGCCCTTGGGGATCGAGTCGGCGAAGGCGCCGACAAAAGGCGCCAGCACGACGTAGAAGAGCGCGAACATGGGCACCAGCGCGGCCCGTTGCCATTCGGGTGCGCCGGCCGAATGCAGCAAGGCCACGGCGGCGACGAACAGCGCGTTGTCAGCCAGCGAGCTGAAGAACTGCGCCGACATGATGGTCGAAAAGCCTTTTTTCATGCGTGTCGGGCGCAGCCTGCTGTCGTCGGCTACGGATGGCCGAAGAATGTCTCCATGGGGGCGACGGGTTTATAGCACGCGCCTCGCTGGCAGAATCGATCGAATGCCACGTCCGATCGAAGCCATCGTCCATACCGGCGCAATGGCGCACAACCTGGCGCGCGCGCGGCGCGCTGCGCTGGACGCCCGCGTCTGGGCGGTGGTCAAGGCCAATGCCTATGGGCATGGCATCGAGCGCGCGTTCGAAGGCCTGCGCGGCGCCGATGGATTTGCACTGCTCGACCTGGCCGAGGCCGAACGCCTGCGTGCGCTCGACTGGCGCGGCCCGATCCTGCTGCTCGAAGGCTGCTTCGAGCCGCGTGACCTGGAACTGTGCTCGCGTCTGGGCCTGTGGCACGTCGTGCACCAGGAGGCCCAGATCGACTGGCTGGCCCGGCACAAGACGCATGTGCCGCACCGCGTCTTCCTGAAGCTGAACAGCGGCATGAACCGGCTCGGACTCAGGCCCGACGCATTCCGCGCCGCCTGGACGCGCCTGAACGTGCTGCCGCAGGTCGACGAAGTCTCGCTGATGACGCACTTCTCCGACGCCGATGGCGAGCGCGGCATCGATCGCCAGGTGGCGGTATTCAAAGTGGCCACCGACGAACTGCCGGGCGAACGATCGCTGGCCAACAGCGCGGCCATCCTGCGCCACGGTGTTGCCGCCGATTGGGTGCGCGCAGGCATCATGGTCTACGGCAGCGCGCCCGACCACCCGGCGCACGACATCGCGCAGTGGGATCTGCAGCCGGCGATGACGCTGCGCACGCACCTGATCGCGACCCAGGACCTGACGCCTGGCGACACGGTCGGCTACGGCAGCAGCTTCGTCGCCGATCGCGCGATGCGCATCGGCATCGCCGCCTGCGGCTACGCCGACGGCTACCCGCGCCACTGCGCCAGCGGCACGCCCGTGCTGGTCGACGGCGTGCGCAGTATCACCGTCGGCCGCGTGTCGATGGACATGCTGACGGTTGACCTCGGCGCGCTGCCCGACGCCGGCATCGGCAGCGAGGTGACGCTCTGGGGCCGCGGCCCGGCGGGCAGCGTGCTGCCGATCGACGAGGTCGCCGCCGCGGCCGGCACGATCGGCTACGAGCTGATGTGCGCGGTGGCGGCGCGCGTGCCGATGCGCAGCGAGACGTGACCCGGCGTCTCGCGGTCGATCCCGCCGACGTGCAGACGACGGCGATCCGCGCCCAGGGCGCTGGCGGCCAGAACGTCAACAAGGTCAGCAGTGCGATCCACCTGCGCTTCGACATCCGCGCCTCGTCGCTGCCCGAGGACGTGAAGGACCGTTTGCTGGCGCTGGCCGACTCGCGCATCACCGCCGACGGCGTGCTGGTCATCAAGGCGCAGACCGCGCGCACGCAGGAGGCGAACCGGGCCGACGCGATGGCCCGCCTGCAGGCCCTCGTCGACAGCGTGGCGCGCGCGCCGCGCAAGCGCCGCGCGACCAAGCCGACGCTGGGCTCCAAGCTGCGCCGGCTGGAGGGCAAGAACGTGCGCGGCCAGGTCAAGGCGCTGCGCGGCAAGGTCCGGCCCGGCGAGTAGTCGAGAATCGCCCATGGCCAAGGTCAAGACCCTGTACACCTGCAGCGAGTGCGGCGGCATCAGCCCGAAGTGGCTCGGCAAGTGCCCGCAATGCGAGGCCTGGAACACATTGGTCGAATCGGTGGCCGACAGCGGGGCACCGCACCGCTTCAAGTCGCTCGTCCAGACCCAGCCGGTCGCCACGCTGTCGGCGATCGAGGCGAGCGACGTCGATCGCACACCGACCGGCATCGAGGAACTCGACCGGGTGCTCGGCGGCGGCATCGTCGCCGGGGGGGTGGTCCTGATCGGTGGCGACCCCGGCATCGGCAAGAGCACGCTGCTGCTGCAGGCGCTCGACGCCATGTCCCGGCATGCGCGCACGCTCTACATCACGGGCGAAGAAAGTGGCGCGCAGGTGGCGTTGCGCTCGCGCCGCCTCGGCCTGGGGGGCTCGGCGGTACGCGTGCTGGCCGAAATCCAGCTCGAGAAGATCCTGCTCGCGATCGACGCCGAGCAGCCTTCGGTCTGCGTGGTCGACTCGATCCAGACCGTGTACTCGGACCAGCTCACATCGGCACCCGGTTCGGTGGCCCAGGTGCGCGAATGTGCGGCCCATCTGACGCGCATGGCCAAGGCCAGCGGCACCTCGATCGTGCTGGTCGGCCACGTGACCAAGGACGGTACGCTGGCCGGACCGCGCGTGCTCGAGCACATCGTCGACACCGTGCTGTACTTCGAGGGCGACACCCACTCGAGTTTCCGCCTCGTGCGCGCGATCAAGAACCGCTTCGGCGCGGTCAACGAGATTGGCGTTTTTGCGATGACCGAACGCGGCCTCAAGGGCGTGGCCAACCCAAGTGCGATCTTCCTGTCGACACACGACGAGCCGGTGCCTGGATCCTGTGTCCTGGTCACGCTCGAGGGGACCCGCCCGCTGCTGGTCGAGATCCAGGCCCTGGTCGACAGCGGCGGACCGAGCCCGCGCCGCCTGTCGGTGGGCCTGGAGCGCGATCGTCTGGCCATGCTGCTGGCGGTGTTGCACCGCCATGCCGGGGTCAGTTGCATGGACCAGGACGTGTTCGTGAATGCGGTCGGCGGCGTGCGCATCAGCGAACCGGCGGCGGACCTGGCGGTGCTGCTGGCGATCCAGGGTTCTCTGCGCGGCAAACCGCTGCCGCGCGGCTTCTTCGCCTTTGGCGAAGTCGGGCTGGCGGGTGAAGTGCGGCCGGCCCCACGCGGCCAGGAGCGCCTGAAGGAAGCGGCCAAGCTCGGTTTCAGCGTGGCGCTGGTGCCCAGGGCCAACGCACCGAAGAAGCCGATCGAAGGCCTGACGATCCACGCCGTGGAACGGGTGGAGCAGGCCATCGACGTCGTGCGCGGCCTGTGAACCCGCGCTGGCATTGGGCCCTGGCGGTGCTCGCCGTGGCGGCCGGCTTCGCGCTCCATGGCTGGAAGGGCGTCGTGCTGGCGCTGACGATGATCGTGTTCTGGCTGTTGCTGCAGTTCGGCCGTTCGCTGCGCGTGATGCAGCGTGCGGGGCGGCGGCCGGTCGGCACCGTCGACAGCGCGGTCATGCTGCACTCCAGGCTCGAGCGGGGCATGACGCTGATGCAGATCCTCGGCCTGACCGGCAGTCTCGGCCGGCGCCAGAGCGAGACGCCCGAACGCTGGGTCTGGGCCGATCCGGCAGGCGCGAGCGTGACCTTGACGCTCGTCGACGCCCGCCTGGCGCACTGGGAGCTGCAGCGGCCGGACGAATAGAATCGAAGATTCCTAGAGAAGAACCCGGAGAAACGCATGTCGATGGCCGACCGTGATGGCAAGATCTGGATGGACGGCGCGCTCGTCGATTGGCGTGACGCAAAGATCCACGTGCTGACCCACACCCTGCACTATGGCTGCGGAGCGTTCGAAGGCGTGCGGGCCTACGACGGCGCCGGCGGCACCGCGATCTTCCGGCTGCGCGAGCACACCGAGCGTCTGTTCAACAGCGCCAAGATCCTTCGCATGAAGATCCCGTTCACGCCGCAGCAGGTGATGGACGCGCAGTGCGAGGTGGTTCGTGTCAACAAGCTCGCGAGCTGCTATCTGCGCCCATTGACCTGGATCGGCTCCGGCAAGCTCGGCGTCAGCCCCAAGGGCAACCAGGTCCACCTGATGATCGCCGCCTGGCCCTGGGGCGCCTACCTGGGCGAAGAGGGCATGAAGCGCGGCATCCGCGTCAAGACCAGCAGCTACACACGCCACCACGTCAACATCACGATGACGCAGGCCAAGGCGGTGAGCAACTACACCAATTCGATCCTGGCCAATATGGAGGCCACCGACGACGGCTACGACGAGGCCATGTTGCTCGACGCGGCCGGCTTCGTCTCCGAAGGTGCGGGTGAGAACTTGTTCGTCGTCAAGAACGGCGTGGTCTTCACGCCCGACCTGTCGGCCGGTGCCCTCAATGGCATCACGCGCAATACCGTGTTCTCGATCTGCCAGGACCTGGGGCTGAAGGTGGTCGAGAAACGCATCACGCGCGACGAGGTCTACATCTGCGACGAGGCGTTCTTCACCGGCACCGCCGCCGAAGTGACACCGATCCGCGAATACGACCGGGTCGAGATCGGTGCCGGCAGCCGCGGCCCGATCACCGAGAAGATCCAGTCGGCCTACTTCGACATCGTGAACGGGCGCAACCCGAAGTACGCCGAGTGGGTCACGAAGGTGTGAGCGCAGCCCAGGGAGCCAAGATCATGAAAACACCCAAGGCGGTGGTCGAGTTGCTGGCGCAGGACCTGCTGGGCCCGGGCGTCGTGACCTGCCCGAACCCGAAGATGACGCTGTGGAGCAACCATCCGCGTGTGTTCATCGACGTGGCGAAGACAGGCGAGGGGTCCTGCCCCTATTGCGGGACCGTGTACCGGCTCAAGGCCGGCGAGAAACTGCACGCGGCGCACTGAGCTGCACGCATCGATGCCCAATCCGAAAGTCCCGGTTGCCGCCCTGGGCGGCACCGCGGACGAAATCGAGCGGCGCCTGTACGAGGCGCTCCAGCAAGGCGACCTCGCGGCCTTCATGGCGCTGTGGGCGGACGATGAAGACATCGTCTGCGTGCACCCGGGCGGCGAGCGGGTGATCGGCATGGCTGCGATCCGGGCCAGCTTCGAGGCCATCTTCGCCAACGGGCCGGTTCCCGTGCGGCCCGAGCAGGTGCACCGCATCGACGCCCTGTCGAGTGCGGTTCACCATCTCGTCGAGCGGGTCGAAGTGCAGACGCAGGACGGCCCCCGCTCGGCCTGGGTCGTGGCCACCAATGTCTACGTCAAGACTTCCTTCGGGTGGCGCCTGGTGGCGCACCATGCCAGTCCCGGCGGCCTGCAGCAGCCGGCCGAAGGCGAACCGCACTCCACATTGCATTGATGCGTTCGTTCAGCGCACCTGCCTGGTTGCCCGGCGGGCATGCGCAGACGATCTGGCCCGCGTTGCTGGCGCGCCGGGCCCTGCAAGGGGCCGTGCAGTACCGGCGCGAACGCGTGACGACGCCCGACGGCGACTTCATCGACATCGACTTCGCGCTCGACAACGCTCCGCCGGATGCACCGACCCTGGTGCTCTTTCATGGACTGGAGGGGTCGAGCCAGAGCCACTATGCGCTGGCTTTCGGGCAGGTGGCCGCTGCCCGTGGCTGGCGCTTCGTGGTGCCCCACTTCCGGGGCTGCTCGGGCCCGCTCAACGACGGCCCGCGCGCCTACCACTCCGGGGACTTCGAAGAGATCGGCTGGATCCTCGAATGGTTGATGGATCACCGGGCGGCGCCGCTCTTCGTGGCCGGCATCTCGCTCGGCGGCAACGCGCTGATGCGCTGGGCGGCCGAGTCGGGGCGAGCGGCCGGCGCCACAGTGCGCGCCGTGGCGTCGATCTGTTCGCCGCTGGACCTGACCGAAGCCGGGCGGGCGATCGATCGCGGTTTCAACCGGTGGGCCTATGCGCGCATGTTCCTGCAAACCATGAAGCCGCGTGCGCTGGCGAAGTGGGCGCAGCATCCGGGACTGTTCGACCGCGAGCGAGTGGCTGCGGCGCGCACGCTGTACGAGTTCGACGATGCCTTCACGGCGCCGCTGCACGGATTTGCCGGTACCGACGACTACTGGGCGCGCGCATCGGCCAAGCCCCATCTGCACCGGATCCGGATCCCTGCACTGGCGCTGAATGCGCGCAATGATCCCTTCGTGCCGGCCCGCTCGCTGCCGCAGGCCGACGCCGGCATCACGCTGTGGCAGCCACGTCACGGTGGACATGTCGGCTTCCCTGCAGGTCCGTTCCCCGGCCACGTGATGACGATGCCGCAGGCCGTCGTGCACTGGCTGGCCGAGCAGGCCTGAGCCAACAGGCTGTCGAAGTACTCCCCGTCGGCCCCTTTGCTCGCAAACCCGCATGGGGCGGGCCGTTGCGGGCGCCGGGCAGCGTTGCAAACCTTGCGAAGGCAGAGGCCTTCGCTGCGGCTTGCGCCTTGCCCTGCATCCCGCGAAGATCCCGCCGCGGCCCACGTGGAGTACTTCAACCGCCTGCTAAGGTCCGGACATGGACGATCTCGTCAAGGCGGCACTGAAGAAGTGGCCCAACGTGCCCGACTGCTACGGCTGGCTCGCGCTCGATGCGCGGGGCGAGTGGTACATGCGCGACGACCGCATCCAGGCCGCGGGCCCGTTTCCCAAGGTCAAGGGCAGCCGCATCGACCACGACAAGCTGCGCCAGTTCATCGAGCGCAACTATGCGTGCGACGAGGCCGGCCGCTGGTTCTTCCAGAACGGACCGCAGCGGGTCTATGTCGAGCTGGAGGCGGCGCCGCAGGTGTGGCGGCTTCAGTCGACCGAGTCCGGTTGTGCGGTGCACTCCACGCGCGGTGAAGCGGTCGAGGTGCGCGAGCCATGGCTCGACGAGCAGGGTCGACTGTTCCTCGACACGCCGTCGGGATTCGGCATCGTGCACACGCTGGACATGCTGGCCGCAGCCGACGCGGTCGAACGTGGGCAGTGGGTGCCGCAGACGATGGCGTTCGCACAGATGCCGGCGCGCTTCGGTTATGTCCTGAAGCCGGTGCCCCTACAACAGAACGGCCGCTGAAGCGGCCGTTGATCGAACCCGCGCAATGCCTCAGTTGGCTGCGCTGGCCGCTGGCGCCGGTGCCTTGGGCTCGGCGAGCTTGCCGCCACCCTGATTGGCCAGGTAGACCACGGCGCGCGCGATCTCGTAATCCGACAGATCGCCGCCGCCCTGCGCGGCCATCGCGCCCTTGCCCTTGAGCGCCGAATTGAGCAGTGCGTCATAGCCGCTGGCCAGACGAGGCCCCCAGGCGCCGGCGTCGCCGGCCTTGGGCGCACCGGCTGCGCCGGTGGCATGGCAGGCACTGCACTGCATGGCGTAGACCTGTTCGCCGGTCTTCAGCGAGGCCGGATCGCTGGCGTCCTTGATCTCCACTTGCCCGATCGGCTGGATGCGCAACGCGACCGCTTCGGCCCCGAGCCCTGCACTGCCGGCCGCGGGCTGGTCACCGCTGGCGACGTAGTTGATCAGCATGATGATGACGATGATCGGCACCAAAAAGGCCGCCACCACGGCCCAGATCAGTTGCTTGGGCGTCTTGATCGGGCCCTCGTGGGCGCTGTGTTCCTGGGCGTCGCTCATGAATTCCTCGGTGCGCTTGCGCTACGGTAAGAGGCCGGAATTGTAGCGAGCACCATCCGCCCCAGGTTGCCCCGGGGCGGAGCGAGCGCGGCGACCCTTACTGTTTGACCGCTTCGACCTGGATGATGACCGCCGTGTCGTCGGCCGCACCCATCTTCAATCCCCAGTTGACGCCCCACAGGCTGCGCTTGAGCGTGGTCGTGAAGTCGCCGCCGCAGACTTCGCGTTTGAGCATCGGGTGGTCGTAGCAGTTGAACCGCTGGGCCTTGAGCGTGACCGGGTGGGTCTGGCCGCGCATCGTCAACTTGCCCGCGACCTCGGCGATCTTGTCGCCGTCGAAGCGAACGCTGTCGCTGACGAAGGTGGCGGTGGGGTGATTGGCGACGTCGAAGAAGTCGGCGCTCTGCAGGTGTTTGTCGAAGGGGGCGACACCGGTGCTGATGCCGGTCATGTCGAGCGTCAGTTCGACCTTGCCGGTCCTGGCTTCGCGGTCGAGCTGGACCGTGCCGCTGTTCTTCAGGAACCGGCCTCGGTTGGTCGAGGTCCCGAAGTGCATGGCCTCGAACATGGCCGACGTGTGGCTCGGGTCGATCGCGTAGCTGGCGGGCGCGGCGAACACGATGGCGGGTGAGGCCAGAGCGGCGGCCAGCGCCAGAGTTGTCATCTTCATCAAAGGTTTCCTTGGGTTGGAGGGGGAAGTCATGGGTCCAGGTCGGACAGGACGAGCTTGAACCTGACCTGCACGTCATTCGCGACCATCGAGGTGTCGGCCCATTCGCCGTCGCCGATCTTGAATGCGAGGCGCTGGATCGTGAAGCTGCCGCTTGCCACCGAGCCGTCGAGCGCCACGGGCACGGTGACGTTGTGCACCTGGCCCTTGATCCTGAGCTGGCCGCTGACCTGGTAGCGCCCGGCGCCGGTGGCCTGAATGCCGCTGGACTGGAAGCTGGCCTGCGGAAAGCGGGCCACGTCGAACCAGGCCGCCTTGCGCACTTCGCCGTCGGTCTCGGCCGACCCGAAATGGGCGCTGCCGGTATCGATCGTGAAGGCGACTCGTCCAGACGCCGGCGCCTTGGGATCGAATTTCAGATCCGCTGTCCAGGTCTTGAAGCGGCCCTGCACGGGCACGCCCATCTGGCGCGTCACGAAGCTGATCTCGCTGCCTTGCGGCACGACGGTCTGGGCGCTGGGTGCGGTCGTCAGGGTGGCCAGCAAAGTGGCCAGGAGCAGGGTGGTTTTCATGAGGGATTCCTCCGGCCAGGGCGCATGCGGTGCAGCAGCCCGTCGCCGTCGGCGAAATGGTGTTTGAGGGCCGCCGCGACGTGCAGCACGACGAGGCCTGCCAGGGCGTAGGCGAGCCAGCCGTGCCAGGGCTTCAGCGTCTCGGCCAGTGCCTCGTTGGCAGCGACGAAATCGGGCAAGGGCAGCACGCCGAACAGCACGACCGGGAATCCGGCGGCCGAGCTGTAGGACCAGCCCATCAGTGGCACCGCGAAGAAGAGCAGGTACATCGCGACATGGGTCGCGTGTGCCGCCTGGCGCTGCCAGCCGGGCATGGGAACGTCAGGCGGCGGGCGATGACCCAGCCGCCACAGCAGACGCACGGCAGACAGCGTCAAGATGACGATGCCGGCCCACTTGTGCCAGTTGTAGAGCTTCAGACGCAGTGGCGACAGTGGCATGTCGGCCATCGTCTGGCCGACCGCGAGTGAGCCGAGGATGGCCAGCGCGAGCAGCCAGTGCAGGGCGATCGCGGTCGAGGTGTAGCGTGGCTGGGGCGGCGACATCGGTGCAAGTGTCGGGCCGCACCAGACGGCGCCCGTTGAGCTGGCTTGACGGCGCTGTTCAGCAGATCTGAACGGTCTGCGCCCTCCTGCCGAGCTGCCTTCAGGCGCGCCAGCGCTTCATCAACTGCTCCCACTGCGGACGCACCGTGGCCAGATGGCGCTCCTTGACATGGCCATAGCCACGAATGCCTTCGGGCAGGCGCGCGATCTCGAGCGCCAGCGGCAGGTTCTGGGCCGAGAGGGACTTCAGGACCTCGCCGATGCTGGCTTCGTACTCGGTGATCAGCGCCCGTTCGGTCTGGCGCTCCGCCGTGCGGCCGAACAGGTCGAGCGCGCTGCCGCGCAATCCCTTCATGCGCGCCAGCCAGCCGAAGGCCGTGCGCATCCAGGGGCCGAACGGCCGCTTGATCAGTTCACCGTGCGCGTTCTTCTTGGCGGTCAGCGGCGGGGCAAGATGGTGCACGAGCTTGTAGTCGCCCTCGAACATGTCGGCGATCCTGGCCGTGAAGGCCGGGTCCATGTGCAGCCGGGCGACCTCGTACTCGTCCTTGTAGGCCATCAGCTTGAACAGGTAGCGCGCGACGCTTTCGGTCAGTGCCGTGCTCTTCAACGGCGCTTCGGCGGTGCGCACGATGTCCACGAAGGCGCCGTAGCGTGCGGCGTAGGCCGCGTCTTGGTAGGCGGTCAGGAATTCGGTGCGCGTGCGCAGGACTTCGTCGAGCGAGGGCTTCTTGACGAACTGGATCACCTGCTGGGTCTGGAACAGCGCCTGCACTGCTGCCAGGTCATGTGCACAGCGCCGGCCCCACTCGAAGGCGGCCTTGTTGTTGTCGATCTGAACGCCGTTGAGTTCGACGGCGCGCATCAGCGCGGCGTGCGACAGCGGCACCCGGCCCTGCTGCCAGGCGTAGCCGAGCAGCAGCGGGTTGGTATAGATCGAGTCCCCGAGCAGCTGGGCAGCGACCTGTTCGGCGTCGAAGGCACCGACCGCATCGGCGCCGACGCTGTTGCGCATCGCGGCTTCGCAGTTCGCGCCCGGGAACTGCCAGTCGGCGTTCGTCACGAAGCCCGCCGTGGGCGTGCCGTGGGTGTTGAGCGCCACGTAGGTGCGGCCCTGCTGCATCGTCGCCAGCGTCACCTTGGAGGCACCGACGATGCTGTCGCAGGCGATGACCAGATCCGCCTGCGCCGTGTCGACCTTGGTCGTGTAGATCGCCTCGGCGCGATTGGCGATCTGGATATGGCTCCAGGTCGCACCGCCTTTCTGCGCCAGGCCGCCGGCGTCCTGCGTGACGACGCCCTTGCCTTCCAGGTGCGCGGCCATGCCGAGCAACTGGCCGATCGTGATGACACCGGTGCCACCGACGCCGCCGACCACGATGCCCCAGGCCTGTTCGGCGAGCGGCAAGGTCGGCTCGGGAATCGGCGCCAGTGCGAACGGGTCGCCGCGCTTTTCCTTCTTCGGCTTCTTCAGCGTGCCGCCCTCGACCGTGACGAAGCTCGGGCAGAAACCCTTGACGCAGGAATAGTCGAGGTTGCAGGTGTTCTGGTTGATGCGGCGCTTGCGGCCGAACTCGGTCTCGACCGGCTCGACGCTCAGGCAGTTGCTCTGCACCGAACAGTCGCCGCAGCCCTCGCAGACGGCTTCGTTGATCACGACGCGCTTGGCCGGCGTCACGAGCTTGCCGCGCTTGCGCCGGCGGCGCTTCTCGGTCGCGCAGGTCTGGTCGTAGATGATGGCCGTGGTGCCGGTCAGCTCACGGAACTGGCGCTGCAGGGTGTCGAGCTCGTCCCGGTGGTGCACGGTGACACCGGCTTCGAGCGTTGCGCCGTCGTACTTGGCGGGCTCGTCGGTGACGATGATCAGCTTGGTCACGCCCTCGGCGATCAGGCTCTTCATGATCTGGGTGACCGAATGGCCCTCGGGGCGTTCGCCGACCTGCTGGCCGCCGGTCATCGCGACGGCGTCGTTGTAGAGGATCTTGTAGGTGATGTTGACGCCGGCAGCGATGCTCTGGCGGATCGCCAGCAGCCCGCTGTGGAAGTAGGTGCCGTCACCCAGGTTGGCGAAGATGTGCGGCTCCTTCGTGAAGGCAGCCTGGCCGACCCAGGTCACGCCTTCACCGCCCATCTGGGTGAAGGTGCTGGTGCTGCGGTCCATCCAGGTTGCCATGTAGTGGCAGCCGATGCCGGCCACCGCGCGTGAGCCCTCCGGCACGCGTGTGCTGGTGTTGTGCGGGCAGCCGCTGCAGAACCAGGGTGCGCGGTCGCCGGTGTCGGTCTTCAGTTCGATCAACTGGCGCTCGCGCGCTTCGATCGCGGCAATGCGCTTGTCCATGCGGGCAGCGATGTCGTCCGGAACGCCCATCTTCTTCAGGCGTTTGGCGATCGCCTTGGCGATGATGGCCGGCGTCAGGTCGGCCTTGGCGCGCAGCAGCCAGTTCTCGCTCGGGTTGGGCATGCTCCACTCGCCGCCCGACAGGTCGCCCTCGGGTTCGTCGAACTTGCCCAGCACATGCGGGCGCACATCGGGACGCCAGTTGTAGAGCGCTTCCTTGAGCTGGTACTCGATGACCTGGCGCTTTTCCTCGACGACCAGGATCTCCTGCAGCCCTTGCGCGAAGTCGCGCGTGATCGTGGCCTCGAGCGGCCACACGACGTTGACCTTGTGCAGCCGGATGCCGAGCGACTGGCAGGTGGCGTCGTCCAGACCCAGGTCGGACATCGCCTGGCGCGTGTCATTGAAGGCCTTGCCGGTGGCGATGATGCCGAACCTGTCGTGAGCGCTCGCGATGACGTTGTGGTTGAGCTTGTTCGCACGCACGTAGGCCAGCGCGGCGTACCACTTGTAGTCCATCAGGCGCGCCTCTTGCTCCAGCGGCGCGTCGGGCCAGCGGATGTGCAGGCCGCCAGGTGGCATCACGAAGTCCTCGGGCATCACGATCTTGACGCGGTCCGGGTCGACGATCACCGACGCCGACGACTCGACGACCTCCTGGATCGTCTTCATCGCACTCCACACCCCGGAGAAGCGACTCATCGCGATCGCGTGCAGCCCCATGTCCAGGATGTCCTGCACATTGCTCGGGAAGAACACCGGCGTGCCGCAGGCCTTGAAGATGTGGTCGCTCTGGTGCGGCGCCGTGCTGCTCTTGGAGACATGGTCGTCGGCCGCGATCGCGATCACGCCGCCATGCCGGCTGGTGCCGGCCATGTTGGCATGCTTGAAGACGTCGCAGCTGCGGTCCACGCCCGGGCCCTTGCCGTACCAGATGCCGAACACGCCGTCGTACTTCTTCTCTTTCGGGTACAGGTCGAGCTGCTGGGTGCCCCAGACCGCGGTCGCCGCCAGCTCTTCGTTGACGCCCGGCTGGAACACGATGTGCTCCTTGGCCAGGTGCGTTTTGGCCGCCCACAGGGCCTGGTCGTAACCGCCGAGCGGGCTGCCGCGGTAGCCGCTGATGAAGCCCGCGGTGTTCAGACCGGCCAGGGCGTCGCGCTGGCGCTGCAGCATCGGCAGCCGCACCAGCGCCTGCACACCACTCATGAAGGCGCGCCCTCGGTCGAGCGCGTACTTGTCGTCCAGCGTGACCGTCTCGAGGGCTTTGCGGACGGACTCGGGCAGCGGTGCATTCATGACGAACTCTCTCCAGCGTGACGAGCCGCTAGTGTAGGCAGCAGGGGCCAACATGTCCTTTCTTTTGATGCCGTAGAATGGGTAATGAAAGAAAGGATCGTTCTCAATGCCAAGAAAGACATCAACAAAAGTGCCGAGACGCGCCGAATCCGGGAAAACCATGATCGTCGCCACGAGCGAAGCCGACGAGCGGCAGGGTGGTGCCCTGGACCGCTATGACATCGAGATCCTGGCCATCCTGCAACGCGAGGCGCGGCTGTCCAATACCGAGCTCGCGGCGCGCATCGGCCTGTCCGCGGCGCCCACCTGGCGCCGATTGCGCTGGCTGGAGGAGCAGGGCTACATCACGGGCTATCGGGCGGAGGTCGACCGCAGGCGCATCGGGCTCGGCGTGCTGGCCTTCGTCCGTGTCGACGCCGAACGCAACACCGGCCGCGCCACACGCGAACTGGAAGACGCCATCCGCGGCCTGCCGGAGGTGATTTCCTGCCACTACGTCAGCGGATCGGGAACCTTCGAGTTGCAGGTGATGGCGACCGACCTCGATGCCTACGCGCGGTTCTCGGTCGAGACCTTGCTCAACCTGCCGCACGTGAAGGACATCCACACGAGTTTTTCGCTGGGCGAAGTCAAGGCAGGAGGAGCGCTGCCGCTCGGTCACCTGCGTCGCTGACCGGGCCGTGCCGACCCGGACACATCCGGTGACATGATTTGGCGGCGTCTGTCCGGATCGACCCTGTAAGGTCTTACAGGAGAATGTCGGATACGCTCGCGTGGTCTTGCCATCCGGGATGACCCATGGGTCGATTGACCGACGCAATGCTCACGACCGACCCGGCGCAGCGCCTGCGTCTGGTGCAGTCGTGGCTCGCCCTGCTGTTCACGGCGTCGGGCGTCGTGACGATGAACTACTTCGTCGAGGTCGGATTGGCGGCGCGCGAACCGGTCCTGATCTGGTCCCTGTTCACGCTGGGCGGTGCCGACCGTACTGTTTGCGATGGTTCGCAGCGGGTGGTCCCACAAGCTGAGCGACCCCGCGCTGACCTTGCCCCAGATCGCCTTTTCCCTCGGTGCACTTGCGGCGGCCTATGCGATTGCCGGAGAGGGGCGGGGCGCTGTATTTCCGGCGGTCATGGTGACCTTGATGTTCGGGATCTTCCGGCTGCGTGCCATGCAGATGGCAGCGATCTGTCTGCTCGCGGTCGCGTTGCTCGCCGCATCGATGGCCTGGTCGGTCGCCCGTGACCCGTCCGTCTATCGTGCCGAGGTCGAATGGGGCCATCTGTTCATGGTCGCGACCATGATGCCGGCCGTGGCCGCCCTGGCCTGGCGCCTCAGTGCGATGCAGCGTCGCCTGCATGAACAGCGCCAGGAACTGACCTTGGCGCTGACCCAGCTGGGCGAGCTTGCCACCTGCGACGAGCTGACCGGGCTGCCCAATCGGCGCTTCATGCAGGAGCAGATGGCGCGCCACCTGGAGCGAGCGACCCGGACCGGACGCGAGTTCTGCCTGGTCCTGCTCGACGTCGACCATTTCAAGTCGGTCAACGATCGATTCGGGCACGCCATGGGCGACACGGTCCTGGCAACGCTGGCGCGCGAGATGAAGTCGGTGATGCGGGGGGCGGACGAACTGGGACGTTGGGGCGGCGAGGAGTTCGTCGTGTTGATGCCCGATTCCAATGCCGACGAGGCCGCGGTCGGCGTGGAGCGGCTGCGGCGCCGGGTCCATTCGCATCGATCGTCTGCCAGGGCGATGCGTTGACCGTCACCGATCTCGGCAGGAATAGCCCAGAGCCATGCCGGCGAGTCCATCGCCCAGACGCTCGAGCGGGCCGACCAGGCGCTCTATTCAGCGAAGTCCTCGGGGCGCAACTGCGCCGTGGTGGCCGGGCCGACCTCTGTTGCGGCCCCGCCCCCTGGTGAGTCGCCTGGATCCACGGGGACGTCAGCGCCGCGACAGTGAGTGCTTGCCGCGGCCACAACACCGACCGGCGCAGCAGCTGTTTCATGCGACCGGCCAGGCCTGCGGCGGCCGGTCGCGTCAACGAACGAACTGCTGCACGTAGTCCGCGCCGAGACCCTGCGCCTCGTAGTGGCGGCGACACATCTCGATCTTCGTGAAGACGTCTTCGTAGCCGGTTTGCCGTCCCTCTTCGTCGACGTAGATCATTGCGCCGTGGATGTTGAAGAAGGTGATCATTTCAGTCGCGCCGCCGGATGCCTCGTCGACGACCAGCGTGTGGATCTCGCCCGGCGGCTCGTAGACGAACGAGCCTTCGCTGGCGACCCAGTCGTGCTCCAGGTAGCGCCAGGCCCCCTTGATCACGAAGCCCGTGACCCATGACGGATGGACGTGGCGCGACAGCCGGCCCGACTTGCGCACGCGCAGCAGGTTGCACCAGCTGCCGGTGACGGTATTGAGCAGCAGCGGCCGGAACCAGACGTCGGGCGCCTGCGGCACCCAGACCCGCTCGTCGTCGGGAATCGCCTGGACAGCGATCTCGGGCCGGATACCAGGGTGTTGGACGATCATCGAGGACTCCTTCAGCTGATCAGGTAGCCACCATCGACCGGCAGCACGATGCCGGTCACGAAACCGGCCCAGGGCGATGCGAGAAACAGCGCCGCGCCGGCCACGTCCTGCGGCGTGCCCCAGCGGCCCATCGGCGTGCGCGCGACGATGGGTCCGCTGCGCGCGGGATCGGCCTGCAGGGCTGCGGTCAGGGGCGTGGCGATCCAGCCCGGGGCCAGCGCGTTGACGCGGATGCCATCGGTGGCATAGGCGATCGCCAGCGACTTGGTCAGCTGCGCGACGCCGCCCTTGCTGGCGCTGTAGCCAGGCACCAGGCCGCCGCCGAAGAAGCTCAGCATCGACGCCGTGTTGATGATGCAGCCGCCGCTGGCCTTCAGCATAGCCCGCGCTGCGGCACAGGTGCGCATCGTGCCGTTGAGGTTGACGTCGAGCACCTCGGCGAAGACCGCCGGATCATGCTCGTCGCCGCGCCGGACGATGCCGGCGCAATTGACCAGCACGTCGATCTGATCCAAGGCCCCGACCAAGTTGACCACCGCCCCGTCGTTGCGCACGTCGAGCCTGCGCGACCGTCACACCGCCCAGTGCGCCGTCCGCGCGTGCGGCGTCGACCTCGCTGTCGGTGGCACCGGTCACGCTGACCTGCGCGCCGTGCTGGGCGAATGCTGCACCGATGCCGGCCCCGATGCCACTGCTGCCACCGACCACGAGCACGTGGCGGTCGCGAAAGAAGTCGACCGACGGGTTCATGTCGGGTTCCTCGAGTTCATCGCGGCACGCACGCGCTCCGCATCCGGAATCGGATCGACCGCACCATAGCCTTCGGTCGACAGTGCCGCGGCGACCGTGGCATAGCGCCCGGCCTCGAGCAGCGGATCGCCGGCCACCAGCCGCGCCACGAGAGCGCCGCCGAAGGTGTCGCCGGCGCCAGTGGCATCCACCGGGCGGCAGAGATGTGGCGCGATGCGGTGGCGCTGCGCGTTGTCGGCGACGATTGCGCCGTGCTCGCCGAGCTTGAGCGCGACCACCTTGGCGCCGAGCGTCAGGCAATGATCGACCAGGGCGTCGGGATCGGTCAGCCCGGTGATGGCCACGACATCGTCGAAGCTCGGCAGGCAGATGTCGCAGCGGCGCATGACGTCGGTCATGACCGCACGCGCCCGGTCGATCGACCACAGCTTCAGGCGCAGATTGGTGTCGAAGCAGACCTGGACGCCGGCCGCGCGCGCAATGTCGATCGCGGCATAGCCCGTGTCGCAGGCGCTCGCCGAGATCGCCATCGAAATGCCGGACAGGTGCAGCACCTTGGCCGCGGCGATGCGCTCACGCGGCAGGTCGGTCGGCGTCATGCGGCTGGCCGCCGAGCCGCTGCGGAAGAAGCTGAAGTGGTGGCCGTCGACGTCGTGGGTGACGAAGTAGACCGCGCTGAAGGCCGACGTGTCGGTCTTCACGCTGGCGTGATCGACGCCTTCGCGGTCCCACAGTTCGCGCAGCAGCCGGCCGTAGGGGTCGTCGCCGAGCGCGCTGACGTAGGCGACGCGCGCGCCCTGGCGCGCCGCGGCGACCGCGAAGTTCGAGGTGTCGCCGCCGAAGCCCTGCAGGTAGTTCCTGCCGTCGCCAGTCTGGTTGAACTCGACCATCGGCTCGCCCAGCGAGACGATGTCGAAGGCCGAACCGATCTCAGATCCGGCCATATTTGGCCAACCCCTTGCGCAGTGACTTCTCGGTGATGATCAGCTTGGCCTGCTCGAGTTCGCGCTCGTCGATCTCGCGCGCCATGGCCAGCACCTCGGCCGCCTTGGCATGGGGCACGACGACGACACCGTCGATGTCGCCGACGATGATGTCACCGGGATGGACCATGACGCCGCCGACCTTGACCGGCACCTGCGAGGCCACGGTCTTGTAGCGGCCCAGCGTCGTGCCCGGGCTGACCGCACGCGCATAGACCGGGAAGTCGTAGTCGCGGCGGATCTCGGTCAGGTCGCGCACACCGCCGTCGAGCACGGCGCCGGCGTGCCCGTTGGCAACCGCGCCAGCGGTCATCAGTCCGCCCCAGACAGCGACTTCGGGCTCGCCGCCGGCGATCGAGATCACGATCACGCTGCCGGCCGACGCCTCGTCGATCAGGTCGAGTGCGTGCTGCGGCGGCACGAACTCGTCGGTCGCCGCCTCGAGCACGGTGGCCGCCGGGCCGCAGATGCGCTTGTCGTTGATCCGCGGCTTGATGACCGCGTCCATGTAGCCGCGGTGACCGCAGACCTTGTCGACCGCGTCGGCCACGGAGGCGACGGCGACCAGATTGAAACCTTCGATGAGTTCTTTCATGGGAAACCTGATGTCAGTGAATGGATGGAAGAGGGGCCGGTCTACCAGCGATTGAGCCAGTGACGGGGCGGATCGCCGAGCAGCACGCGCACGGCCTCTTCGGCCGCCATGCGCTGCAGGTCACGCATCGCCTCCTCGCTGTACCAGCCGATGTGGTTCGTGACCACCACGTTGTCGAGCGCGAACAGCGGATGCGCTGGATCGGGCGGCTCGGGGTCGAAGACATCGAGACCGGCGCCGAGCAGGCGACCGTCGCGCAGCGCTTCATACAGGGCCTGCAGATCGACCAGGCCGCCGCGCGCGGTGTTGACGAGGATCGCCGTCGGACGCATCAGCGCCAGCCGGCGCGCGTCGATCAGGTGCCGCGTGGCGTCGTTGAGCGGCGCGTGCAGCGTGATCAGGTCGGCCTCGCGGCAGATCTGGTCGACGCTGGCCGCCTCGGTGCCGGCGGGCAGTTCGGCGCGTGGATCGTTGATCAGCACGCGGCCGAAGCCGAAGCCGGCGAGCTTGTCGTGCGTCATGCGCGCGATGCGGCCGTAGCCGACGATGCCCAGCGTGCGCCCGCGCAGCCGGTACATCGGCGCGATGACGCCGGTGCTCCAGCGGCCGGCGCGCACGTCGCGGTCGTGCAGGCGCACGCGGCGCGCCACCGCCAGCGCGAGCGCCACCGCCTGCGAGCTGACCTCGTCGGTGCCGTAGTCGGGCACGTTGGCGACGAAGATGCGGCGCTCGCGAGCCGCCTGCTGGTCGATGTTGTCGACTCCGATGCCGTAACGGATACGGCCTTGCCGCCCACCATCGCCTCGATCGCCCGTCGTGGCAGCGGTGACTCGCGCACGAGCACGATCGTCGCGTCGCGCACCGCCTCGACCGCTGCATCGGCATTGCCGCGCACCGGACGCAGGGCGAAACCTGCGCCGGCGGCAGCCAGCAGCCGTTCCTCCTGATCGTAGGATGGGTAGCCATCGTCGATGGCGACGACCAGCGGCCGCACGGTGGCCATGTCGCCTTACTTTCGCGTGGCCTCGACGGCCTTGAACAGGTCGTCGACGTAGGCCTTGCCGATCTCGGCCTCGGCCCACTGGCGCACCGGCGGCTGCGCGAGCTTGCGGAACTCGCCGACCTGGGCCGCGGTCGGCACGTAGACCTCCATGCCCACCTTCTCGAGGATCGCCTTGGCGTTCTTGTCCTGGTCGCTGGTCATCTTGCGATGGATGGCGAAGCGCGTGACCACGTTGGTGAAGACGAGCACGGCCATCGACGCCATCAGGCCGATCACCAGCCACTGGTTCAGGCGCACGACGGCGCGGTCGAGGACAACGATCGGACGAAGGCGCGGCAACGAGGCCGGGGCTGAAGTCATGGCATCTCGGACAGGGCTGGTGGCGGCAGTGCCGACGAACGGGGTGAGGCAAACCACCGATGGCGCAGCGCAGCGTATCTGATATCTTAGATCCCAAGAATCCGGAAAACCCCTAGACTCCGCGCAACCCACAGCGTCCTGCCGATGACCACCGCCCTTCGACTCGTACGACCGCAGTTGCTCACCGACCGCGTCGGCGAACGCATCCGCGAGGCCATCGTGCGCGGCGAGCTCAAGCTCGGTGAGCAGGTCTCCGAGGTGCAGCTTGCACAGCGCATGAGCGTCAGCAAGACGCCGGTGCGCGAAGCGCTGCTGCGGCTGAAGAATGAGGGACTGGTCGAGATCCACCCGCAGCGCGGCACCTTCGTCTTCCGGCTCGAGCCGGACGAGGTCGGCCAGTTGTGCCGCTACCGTGCGATGGTCGAGGCGGCGGCGCTGAGCGAGGCGATGATTGCGCACCCGAGCACGCTGGCGACCGACATGGCGCGTTGCGTGGGCGAGATGAAGAAGGCCGAACGGGCGCGCGACCTGCCGGCGCTGGCGCAGATCGACATGGCCTTTCACGCCCTGTTCTTCACCCACTGCCCGAACCCCTACCTGCGCGCCGGCTACGAGGTGATTCGCTCGCAGCTGGTGGCCTTGCGCTACCGATCGCCGATCACCAACGCCGTCAAGAGCCACCAGGTCCTGGTCGATGCGGTCATCGCCGGCGATGCCGACCGCGCCTGTGCATTGCTGCGCGAGCATGTGCTCGAAAACGAGCCGCGCTACCGGGTCGCCTGCCAGGTCGACTGAGTCCGCGCAGCGCGGCGCGGCGCATGCCAGGGCGCCGAGATCAGCGCCCGGCCGACACCGCCTTCGGCCACAGCACCCACAGCCGCAACGGCTGCTTCATGCGGCCGGCCTCGGCCTCGGCAGCCTCGCCCCAGCCCCAGAAGAAGTCGGCGCGCACCGCGCCGACGATCGCGCTGCCGGTGTCCTGTGCGGCGACGAGCCGGCGCAGCGGCGTGTCGCTCAACGGGGCCGTGGTGTCCAGCCAGACCGGGGTGCCGTAGGGAATGCTTTGCGGGTCGACTGCAATCGATCGGCCTGGCGTCAGCGGCACGCCGAGCGCGCCCTTCGGGCCGAGCTCGGGGTCGGTCAGCGCTTCCTCGCGGAAGAACACGGTGCGCGGGTTGGCCCACAGCATCTGGCGCACGCGCGCCGGTGGCTGCGCGCGCGCCCAGGCGCGGATCGCCGGCCAGGAGGCGCGCTCGGCGCTCAGTTCGCCCTGCTCGATCAGCCAGCGCCCGACCGAGCGGTAGGGTTGGCCGTTGTGGCCGGCATAAGCCAGGCGCACCGTGCGCACGCTGCCGTCGGGCTCGGTGATGCGCAGGCGGCCCGAGCCCTGGATCTGCAGCACCAGCGCGTCGAGCGGGTCGGCGACCCAGACGATCTCACGCCCGCGCAGCGCGGCCATCGCTGCCGGCAGCGACTCGATCTCGCGCCTTGTCCACCACGGCTGGCGTGCCGCCAGGTCGGCCGGCAGCGCGTGCAGCGGTGTCGTGTGGCGGGCGTCGGGCCGGCGTCGCGCCTCGATCAGCGGCTCGTAGTAGCCGGTGGCGAGCCCGACGGCCTCGCCGTCCGCGGCCTGCACCCGGTAGGGCTGCAGGTGCTCGCGCAGCAGCGAGCGGGCTTGGGCATCGTCGTCGGGGCTGATCAGCTGCAATCGCGCACACCAGTCGTGCCACGGCGCACGTGGCGTTGCGCAGCTCGCGCGCAGCGCCGGCCAGGCCTGCATCGGCGCGTCCTGGTCCCAGCCCGGCAGCGCCGACCAGTCGACACGAACCCAGACCGAGCGTGGCTGTTCGATGCGCTCGGGCGCGGCAGGCGCAGGCGCCGACGCGGTGGAAGGCTCCGCACTCTGCGGATCGGGCAGCGGGACGGTGCTGCACCCGGCCAGAGCGACGGCTGCCACTAGACTTCTGAACTTCACCTTCGATGCGGACGACCGCCGGACCCTGACCATGTGGCTGATTGTGCTGGAGGCGCTTGCCGCGTTGTGCCTGCTGGTGGGGATCGTCTGGTGGACGATGTTCTCCGGCCGCCGGCGCGGCGAGCCGGACGACAGCGACTGAGCCGGCGTCAGTACGGCGGCGCGGCCTCGGTGTCCAGGCGGCGCTTGATCTCGGTGTCGCCGGCGTCCATCTCGGCGCGCCGACCGCCGTCGAGCTGGAAGCCCAGGGCCATGATCACGCAGCTCACCAGGACGACCAGGATCAGCGAGCCGGGCGGGAAGACCTCCGGCACGGTGCCTGCCGGCAGGCTGAAGAACAGCAGCACCGTGATCAGGCCGCGTGGTGCGGCCCACAGCAGCGGCCGCAGCTGCCGGCCCGACAGCAGGGCAATCATCGGCACCCGCAGCACGAAGATGACCGCCACCAGCGAGAGTGCGACGACCCAGGTCTGGGTGCCGACGAATTCGCTCAACGGTGTCGAGTAACCCAGCACCAGGAAGAAGAACGTGCGCACGAGGAAGGTCGCCTCGGCGGTCAGGTGCTTGAGCTTGACGAGCTCGGCCAGGTAGTGGTTCGTGTGCAGCCGGTCGAGGAACTTGAAGCGCCGGATCAGGTGCGGGTTGTTCAGCATCAGGCCGAGGATCAGCACGATCAGCAGCGGCGACAGGTGCAGTGCCTTGGCGCCGCCGTAGACGAGGATCAACGCGAAGATCAGCGGCAGGAACTTGACATGGCCCTCGAGGTGGCCGACCAGCCAGTACATCGCCAGCCCGATCAGGGTGCCCAGCACGACGACGGTCAACCCGCCCCCGAGCAGGTTGAGTGTGAAGCCGCTGCCCTGCGCCGCCGTGACCAGCACGGCGTTGAAAAGCATCACACCCAGGATGTCCGACCAGGAACTCTCGTAGATCACGAATTCACGGTCCTCGTCGCCCAGGACCTCGGAGCTCGGGATCGCCACCGCGCTGCTGATGACGCCGAACGGGATCGCCATCAGCACCGCCGTCGTCCAGGAGAGCTGCCAGAAGTAGACGAAGCCGGCAGCGATCGCCGCCGAGCAGACGACGACGCCGACCAGCGCGGTGTTGAACGTGCGCAGCAGGAAGCGGCGCCGGCCCGGCTTGAGGTCCAGGTCGAGGCCGCCTTCGAGCACGATGAGGATCAGGCCGATCGTGCCCAGCAGTGGGAGCAGGCCCGGCGGCAATGCGACGGCGGCGTCGTAGCGGTCACTCACCTCGCGCAGCGCCAGCCCGGCGCTCAGCAAGAACACGACGGACGGGAAGCGCAACTGGTGCCCGAGGTGCGAGAACCAGTAGGACCCCAGCACGCACACGCTGATGAGGATCATCCAGGCTTCAGTTCCCAAGATCGTCTCCGGATACGGTTGCGCGCGGCTGCACCGACGGCGCTGCCTGGGGCGCCAGTGCCACCCTCAGTGCAGGGCGTTCGGTTGCGCCAGCATGAACTCCGGGACGGTGGCCTCGAAGGGCTGGGCGTCGTCGGTCATGCAGAAGAAAGTGCCGCGCATCGTACCTTGTGCAGTGGCAATGCGAGTCCAGCTCGTGTACTCGAACTTCTCGCCCGGCTTGAGCACCGGTTGATGACCGACCACGGCCAGTCCTCGCACTTCTTCGACCAGGCCGGCCGCATCCTGGATGATCCAGTGGCGGGCAACGAGCTGGGCCGTTGCCTGACCGCAGTTTTCGATCGTGACGGTGTAGGCGAACCCGAACGGGCCATCCGGCAGCTCCGACTGTTCGGGCAGGTACTGGACCTGGACGGAGCACTGGAATTTGGCAAGGGTCATCGGCCGCGATTGTAGGCAGCCTCCTACAATCGTGCGATGCCCAAGCACCGAATCGCCCCCAGCATTCTTGCGGCCGACTTCGCCCGACTGGGCGAGGAAGTGCGCGCCGTCGTTGCCGCCGGCGCCGACTGGATCCACTTCGACGTGATGGACAACCACTACGTGCCGAACCTGACCATCGGACCGATGGTGGCCGCGGCACTCAAGCCGCACTGCAAGCGGCCGGATGGCAGCCCGGTGCCGCTCGATGTCCACCTGATGGTGCAACCGGTCGACGAGCTCGCAACCGCGTTTGCCAGGGCCGGCGCCGACCTGATCAGTTTTCACCCCGACGCGAGCGCGCACGTGGACCGGACCCTGCAGCTCATCCAGGCCGAAGGGTGCCAGGCCGGCCTGGTGTTCAATCCGGCGATGCCGCTCGATGTGCTCGAATGGGTCATCGACAAGGTGGACCTGGTCCTGGTCATGAGCGTCAACCCTGGATTCGGCGGACAAGGGTTCATCGACTCGGCGCTGCGCAAGGTGGCGCGGGCGCGTGCGCTGATCGATGCGAGCGGGCGTGACATCCGGCTGCAGGTCGACGGCGGCATCAAGGTCGACAACATCCGCCGGGTTGCCGACGCCGGCGCCGACACCTTCGTGGCCGGCAGTGCCATCTTCGGGCAGAAAGACTACCGGGCCGTCATCGACGCGATGCGGCTCGAGCTGAAGCACGACTGAGCCGCTCGACGCGTCTCGCGTCTTCGCACTAGGCGCTGCGATCGATGCGCAGCGCCAAGACAACCGAGCTGGTCGTGCGCTGCACGCCATCGATCTCGCCGATTTCATCGAGCACGGCGTCGAGTTGCTGCGTCGACTCTGCTTGCAGCAGCGCGATGTAGTCGAACTGGCCGCTGACCGAGCTGAGCTGGCGCAGTTCGGTGAGCAGGGCCAGCCGGTTGACGACGTCGCGCGCCTTCTTCGGGTCGGTGACGATGCCGACATGGGCTTGCACCGTTCGATCCGCTTCCTGCGCCGCCAGCCGAACCGTGTAGCCGACGATCACGCCCTCGCGCTCGAGCCGCGCGATGCGTGCGAGCACCGTGGTGCGCGCGACGCCGAGTCGGCGTGCCAGCGCCGCCGTGCTTTCGCGGGCATTCGCCTGCAACAACGCCATCAGGCGGCGATCGAGTTCGTCACGGTGCAGCATGAGTCATTGTGGCGCAAACGAATGTCGGAACGACTGAAGTTGCACCTTTATCGTCGAAGTCATCGTTTCTTTCGTCGGCAGACCCTCCTAGACTGATGCGGACTGAACTCGGATCGGACCACTCATGCGCATCACCTTGCTCGGCGCTGGCCATATCGGCCAGACGATTGCCCGCCTGCTCGACAGCAGCGGCGACTACGAGGTGACGGTCGTCGACCGGAGCCCCGAAGCGCTCGCCCTGCTGCCTGGCGGGACCTTGCGCACCCGGGTGGCCGAGACGGCCGATCCCGATGCACTGCTCGAGGTTCTGCGCGGGCAGGACGCCGTGATCAATGCCTTGCCCTACCACCTGGCGACGCTCGCGGCGACCGGTGCCAGGGACGCACGGTGTCACTATTTCGACCTGACGGAAGATGTCGCCGCGACGCGCCATATCCAGGAGATCGCACATGGGGCGGGCACCGCATTCATGCCGCAATGCGGATTGGCACCCGGCTTCATCGGCATCGTCGCCCATCACCTGGCGCAGGGTTTCGACACCCTGCAGGAGGTCAAGATGCGCGTCGGCGCCCTGCCGGCGTTTCCGACCAATGCACTCAAGTACAACCTGACATGGAGCGTGGACGGTCTCATCAACGAGTACTGCCATCCCTGCGAGGCGATCCGCGGCGGCCACAACATCGAGGTGCTGCCGCTCGAAGGGCTGGAGCATTTTTCGCTCGACGGCACCGAGTACGAAGCCTTCAACACCTCGGGTGGGCTGGGAACCTTGTGCGAGACGCTGGCTGGTCGGGTGCAGAACCTGGACTACAAGAGCGTGCGCTACCCGGGGCATCGCGACCTGATGAAGATGCTGCTCGAGGAACTGCAGTTCAACCAGGACACGGAGACACTCAAGGCAGTGATGCGGCGCTCGATTCCCAGCACGATGCAGGACGTGGTGCTGGTCTTCGTCACCGTCAGCGGCGTGAAGCGCGGCACCTTGGTGCAGGAGGTCTTCGCGCGCAAGATCTTCGCCGATCGAAGCCAGTCCAATCCGCTGTCCGCGATCCAGATCACGACCGCGGCCGGCATCTGCGCTGCCGTCGACCTGTTTCGGGAGGGCCGGCTGCCACAGCGAGGCTTCGTGCGTCAGGAGCAGGTCGCGCTACCGGAGTTCCTGGACAACCGGTTCGGCCGTGCCTACCAGCAGAGCCGGCAGGTCGAAAGCATCGGGTGAGCGCGCGCGGCGATACTGCTCGCCCATGAACATTCAAGATCTTGACGCGGCGATCGTCGATCTCGACGGCACCATGGTCGACACTGTGGGCGATTTCGAAGCTGCACTGCGCCTGGCCCTTGCCGATATCGGGCTGCCACCGGTCGACCGGGCCTTCATCCGGCGCACGGTGGGCAAGGGCTCGGAGCACCTGCTGGCAAGGGCACTGGCCGAGGTGAGGGCGCCGGCCGACCGATTTCGACGCGCTCTGGCTTCGTTATCAGCACCACTACGTGCTGGTCAACGGTCAGCATGCCGAACTGTTCCCCGGCGTACGCGCGGGCCTGCAAGGCCTGCAGGAATCGGGTCTTCGGCTCGTGTGCGTCACGAACAAGCCGACCGCCTTTGCCCGCCCGCTGCTGGTGGCCAAAGGCGTCGACGCCTTCTTCGTCGAGGTGTTCGGAGGCGATGCATTCGAGCGCAAGAAGCCGGACCCGATGCCCCTGATCGAGGCGTGCAGGGCGCTTGGCACATCGCCAGCGCGCACCCTGATGATCGGGGACTCGAGCAATGACGCGGCAGCGGCGCGTGCGGCCGGCTGCCCGGTCGCGCTGGCGCGCTACGGTTACAACCACGGTGAGCCGGTCGAAGCGGTCGCAGCCGATGCCGTGTTCGACCGGCTCGACGAACTGGCCTGGCCGCCGGCCTGATCAGTTCCCGGCCGGCGCCTTCGTCTGGCCCAGCAGGGCATCCTTCAGCTGGTCGTCGGCCGGATGCGGGCCAAGCCAGATCCGCATCAGCGCGGCGAAGAACTCCGGTTCCTTGATCGGTTCGCCATTCACCTTGCCGTTGATCTGGACCACCGTGCCGGTGCCGGGAATCCAGTCGACGCTGAACGACTCGCCTGACGCCATGCGCTTCTTCTGCGAGAAGATGTCGGACATCCGGATCGTGCCGGCAATCGCCTTGCCGAACTCGGCACGTGTCGAGTTGTCCTGCATGCCGCGCGTGAAGAGCTTGCCCAGCTCGTTGCCGTCGATGTCCCGCAGCATCACCACGTGCAGGCGCTTCGGCCCCGGGGCTGACAGCACTTCCTCCGTGGTCGACGCCCGTGATGCCACGTACAGGCCCGCCGTGTAGACCTTGATGACGAACTTGTAGCGAGTTCCGGCACCGTTGAGCAACAACGAAGTCCCCGCGACAGGCGTCGTGGGTTCGTAGCGAACGCCGTTGACGTTGACCGCCTGCTGGGCTTGCGCGAACTGCGCCACCAGCAGGCCAAGGGCGAACAATGCGTTTCGGAACATGTCGAACTCCTGTCGATTCGAGGAGCTGCTGCGCATGCCGCGCGGCGGCTGAAACCCGAAGTCTTGCTCACCGGGGACCGGGAGTGTCGATGGAAGAGGGCCCGGTGCGGTACACTTTTCCGATGTTCACGGCGCGCAAACGCATGACGGTGTCTCACGACCGGGGGGCTTGGCCCTGGCGTCGCATGTCCGCAACCGTCTAGGCGCGCGCCCCAGGCCGGATCCCGGCATGGCGCGGTTCTTCGTTCATCGAGCCTGGCCCGCACTGTGTGGCAGCTGAGCCCTGGGATTCGCCCGTGATCACTGAACTTGAATTCAAGAGCCTTGCCAGTCAGGGCTTCAACCGCATTCCGTTGATCGCCGAGGCGCTGGCCGACCTCGAGACACCACTATCGCTGTACCTGAAACTGGCCGGCGCGGGCGCCAACAGCTTCCTGCTCGAGTCGGTCGTTGGCGGTGAGCGTTTCGGTCGTTATTCCTTCATCGGCCTGCCGGCCCGCACCTGGCTGCGCACCTATGGTCGGGTGACCGAAGTGGTGGCCGACGGGCAGGTGATCGAGCGCGACGACGGCAACCCGCTCGAATTCATCGAGAGTTATCAGCGCCGATTCAAGGTTGCGCTGCGCCCCGGTCTGCCACGCTTTTGCGGGGGGCTGGCAGGCTATTTCGGCTACGACGCGGTCCGTCTGATCGAACCCAAGCTGGCCGGAATCGAAAAGGGCGGCGGCATCGACACGCCGGACATCCTGCTGTTGCAGACGGAGGAGCTGGCGGTCATCGACAACCTGTCGGGCCGGCTGTACCTGATCGTCTATGCCGATCCGAATCGGCCGGAAGCCTGGTTCAGCGCCAAGCGTCGACTGGCGGAGCTGGTCGACAAACTCAAGTTCAGCGTTGCGGCACCACCGGTGCGGCGCGGGACCTCGTATGCGGTCGAGCGCCAGTTCGCCAAGCAGGACTATCTGGCTGCCGTGCGCCGCGCAAAGGAATACATCGCAGCCGGCGACATGATGCAGGTCCAGATCGGCCAGCGCCTGTCCAAGCGATTCACCGAGAGCCCGCTCAGCCTGTACCGGGCGCTGCGTTCGCTGAACCCGTCGCCCTATATGTACTTCTATGACATGGGGGACTTCCAGATCGTCGGCGCGTCGCCGGAGATCCTGGTTCGCCATGAACGCACGCCCGAGGGCGAGAAGATCACGATCCGTCCCCTGGCCGGAACGCGCCCGCGCGGGACCAGCCCGGAGCAGGACGAACAGCTCGAGAAGGAGCTGTCGGCCGACCCCAAGGAGCGTGCCGAGCATCTGATGCTGATCGACCTGGCGCGCAACGACATCGGCCGCATCGCCAAGACCGGGAGCGTCAAGGTCACCGAGGCCTTTGCCGTCGAGCGCTATTCGCACGTGATGCACATCGTCAGCAACGTCGAGGGCCTGCTCAACGAGGGCCTCACCAACCTCGACGTCCTGCGCGCCACTTTTCCGGCCGGCACCCTCAGCGGAGCCCCCAAGATCCGGGCCATGGAAATCATCGACGAGCTCGAGCCCGTCAAGCGCGGCATCTACGGAGGCGCCTGCGGCTACCTGAGTTTTGCCGGCGACATGGATCTGGCGATCGCGATCCGCACCGGCATCATCAAGGACCAGACCCTGTACGTGCAGGCTGCCGCCGGCGTGGTGGCCGATTCGGTGCCAGAGCTCGAGTGGCAAGAGACCGAGGCCAAGGCAAGGGCGCTGATTCGCGCGGCGGAACTCGTGGAAGAGGGGTTCTGATGGGTCACCGAACGCTCGCATCGTTCGCTGCCACTGGGGGCGGCGCATGCCTCCCTTGGGTTGGCCCGGCGGGAGGCATGGCATGTTGTTGATGATCGACAACTACGACAGCTTCACCTTCAATCTCGTGCAGTACTTCGGCGAGCTGGGCGAAGACGTCAAGGTGGTGCGCAATGACGAGATCGACCTCGAGGGAATCGAGGCGCTGAGGCCCGACCGCCTGGTGCTCTCTCCCGGGCCCTGCTCGCCGGCCGAGGCCGGCGTCTGTATCGAGGCGGTGCGCCACTTCATGGGCCGGCTGCCGGTGCTGGGCGTGTGCCTGGGGCACCAGGCGATCGGCGCGGCCTTGGGCGGGCGTGTGATTCGCGCCCGCGTGCAGATGCATGGCAAGTCCAGCAACATCCGCGCCGATGGACAAGGGGTCTTCGCCGGGCTGCCATCCCGCATCGACGTCATCCGGTACCACTCCTTGGCGATCGAGGCCGAGACGCTGCCGGCCGAACTCGAAGTGAGTTCGACCACCGACGACGGCGAGATCATGGGCGTTCGCCACAAGGGCCTGGCGGGTGGACCCGCGCCGCTGGAAGGCGTGCAGTTCCATCCGGAGTCGATCCTGTCCGAGCATGGACATGCCATGTTGCGCAACTTTCTCAAGATGGGGCGACCATGACGATGAAACCGATCGACCTGCGCAGCGACACGGTGACGCAACCGAGCCCGGGAATGCGGGCCGCGATGAGCGCGGCCGAACTGGGCGACGATGTCTTTGGCGACGATCCGACCGTGCGCGCCTTGCAGGCGCGAATTGCCCAGGACCTCGGTTTCGAGGCGGCCCTCTTCGTGCCGAGCGGAACGCAGAGCAATCTGTGTGCGCTGATGAGCCATTGCGAGCGCGGCGACGAGTACATCGTCGGCCAGATGGCGCACACCTATCGCTGGGAAGGCGGCGGCGCCGCCGTGCTGGGCAGCATCCAGCCGCAGCCGCTGGCCCAGCTGGCCGATGGCAGCCTCGCGCTGGCCGACATCGAAGCGGCCATCAAACCCGACGATGCGCACTTCGCGCGAACGCGATTGCTGGCGCTGGAGAACACCTGGGGCGGTCAGGTCTTGCCGCTGCCCTACATCGAACAGGCGACGGCACTCGCGCGGCACAGGGGGCTGGCCACGCATCTGGACGGGGCGCGCCTGTTCAACGCTGCCGTCGCCGCGCCCGGAGATGCGTTTGACAATGCGCGCGCCATCGCGCGCCATTTCGACAGCGTGTCGGTCTGCTTCAGCAAGGGGCTCGGCGCGCCGGTCGGCTCGGCTCTGTGTGGCTCGTCCGAGTTGATCGCGAAGGCGCATCGGTGGCGCAAGATGCTGGGAGGCGGCATGCGCCAGTCCGGCTTGCTGGCCGCGGCGGCGCTGTACGCACTCGACCATCATGTCGAACGGCTGGCGCAGGACCATGCCCATGCATCGCGGCTGGCCCAGGGGCTGCAGGGACTGGCCGGCGTCACGGTCCAGACCCCGCAGACCAATATCGTATTCGTCGACCTGGCGCCTGAGCGGGCCGCCGGCGTCGTCGCGCGTCTGCATGACGCCGGCGTCTGGTGCACCGGCCTGTACCGTTTGCGCTTCGTGACCCATCTGGATGTCACGCCCGACGACATCGAGCGCGCGATCGAGATCCTGCGCCGAACACTTTGAGGAGAGCACCGTGACGATCACGAATACAGATGCGTTGACCCGCGTCATCGACCACCGAGAGATCTTTCACGACGAGATGCTTGCACTGATGCGCCGCATCATGAGTGGTGAAATGACGCCAGTGATGATTGCTGCGCTGTCGATCGGTCTGCGCGTGAAGAAGGAGAGCATCGGCGAGATCGCCGCGGCGGCGCAGGTGATGCGTGAGTTCGCGACGCCTGTCAACGTGTCCGATAGGTCGCACCTGGTCGACATCGTCGGCACCGGGGGTGACGGGTCGCACACCTTCAACATCTCGACTGCCTCGATGTTCGTGGCCGCTGCGGCGGGCGCGCGCGTGGCCAAGCATGGTGGCCGCAGCGTGTCGTCGACCAGCGGCAGCGCGGATGTGCTGGAGGCGCTCGGTGCACACATCATGCTGACGCCAGCGCAGGTGGCCAGTTGCCTGGAGGAGACCGGCATCGGCTTCATGTTCGCGCCCAACCACCACGCGTCGATGAAGCATGCCGCTCCGGTCCGCAAGGAGCTCGGCGTGCGGACCATCTTCAACATCCTCGGCCCGTTGACCAATCCCGCCGGTGCACCGAATCAGTTGCTGGGGGTGTTCCACCCCGACCTGGTCGGTATCCAGGTGCGTGTGCTGCAGCGCCTGGGCAGCGAACATGTGATGGTTGTCTACGGCATGAACGGGATGGACGAGATCTCGCTGTCCGGCGAGACCCTGGTCGGCGAACTGCAGGATGGGCAGGTGCGGGAGTACATGGTGCACCCGAGCGATTTCGGGCTTCCGGTCTACGACTCGCGCGTGCTTCGGGTGGCCAACCGCGACGAATCGGTTCTGTGCATCCAGCGCGCGCTGGCCAACGAGGAGGGACCGGTGCGCGACGTCGTGCTGCTCAACGCTGGCGCAGCCCTGTACTGCGCCGGCGTGTCGGCCAGTGTTGCCGAGGGGGTCAAGCGCGCCGCCGAGGCCGTCGCGTCAGGGCGCGCGAAGGACAAATTGGACCAGTTCGTGAGCGTGACGAATCGGTTCAAGGCGGCCGCCGGGTGACGACATGAGCGACATCCTTCAACGCATCGTCGCGGTCAAGCGCGAAGAGGTGAAGGCACTGAGGACGAGACGGGGCAGCGCCGGCCTGCGCGCCGACGCCGAGGACCGTCGAGACGTGCGGCCCTTCGAGCCGGCGCTGCGTGCGCGTGTCGCCGACGGGCATGCCGCGGTGATTGCCGAGGTCAAGAAGGCAAGCCCGAGCAAGGGGATCCTGCGCGACCCATTCGATGCAAGCGCCATCGGTGAATCCTATGCACGCCACGGCGCGGCGGCGCTCAGCGTTCTGACCGATGCCAGCTTCTTCCAGGGTTGCGCGGACTACCTCGTCCAGGCACGCGATGCCTCGGCGTTGCCCGTGCTGCGCAAGGACTTCATCGTCGACGAACTCCAGATCTTCGAGGCGCGCGAGATGGGCGCCGACGCGATCCTGCTGATCGTGGCCTGCCTGGATGATGCGCAGCTGGTGGATCTGGAAGCCGTGGCCCGGGCCCTGGGAATGGCCGTGCTGGTGGAGGCACATGACGGCGCTGAAGTCGATCGGGCTCTGAGGCTGCACACCACGCTGCTCGGGATCAACAACCGCAATCTGCGCACCTTCGAGGTGTCGCTTCAGACCACGCTCGACCTGCTGCCGCAGGTGCCGGGCGACCGCCTGCTGGTGACCGAGTCGGGCATCCTGGGTCGAGACGACGTGCAACGCATGCGGGCCGCCGGGGTCAACGGGTTCCTGGTTGGTGAGGCATTCATGCGCGCGCCGGATCCGGGCCTCGCGTTGTCCGCGCTATTCGACGTGCCTGGCGCGTGACGGCGGACGACCTCGCGCAGGCCTTCGCCGGATTGCCACAGGCCTGGCGAAGCGTGCTGCCCGGCTGGACCGAACAGCGCCAGCAACAGTTGATTGCGCGCGTCCGCGCTGTTTCGGGCGAGCGCGAAATCGCGCCTGCCGATCCATTTCGCGCACTGCGCCTGGTGTCGCCCGATCTGGCAAGGGTCGTGCTGTTCGGGCAGGACCCCTATCCGCGCCCGGGGCATGCCGATGGCCTGGCGTTCTCGGCCGGGCAAGGCCGGCCGCACTCGCTGCGAAGGGTGTTCGAGGTCCTGGCGACCGACCGGCCGGGATGGGTCCGTCCCGAGCGCTGGTCGCTCGACCCATGGGCCCATCAGGGCGTGTTGTTGCTGAACCCTACGCTGACAGTCGAAGTCGGCGTCGCCGGAAGCCATATGTCTTGTGGGTGGCAAGCGCTCACATCGCAGATCGTGCAAGTAATGTGCGAAAGACCAGACCCGCCCGTCTTCATGTTGTGGGGCCGGCCGGCCAATGCATTCTTCGATGCGATTGCGCCGCAAACGAGTTCGGGGCTGCGGATCCTGCGCACCCGGCACCCTTCGCACGACATGCGGCGCGACTTCATGCGCGAGGGAAGTCACTTCGCCGAGACCGCAGACTTGGTGGACTGGTGGGGCCTTGGCGGCTGAGTCCGGCAGCTATGCTATAGTGTCTGGCTCTCCGGAGGGGTGCCCGAGTGGCTAAAGGGGGCAGACTGTAAATCTGTTGGCTTACGCCTACGCTGGTTCGAATCCAGCCTCCTCCACCAGAGAGATCTCGAAGTAGTTTTCACCAGGGAGTCTTGCTGGTCGGGTGACGCGGGAGTAGTTCAATGGCAGAACCCTAGCCTTCCAAGCTAATGACGCGGGTTCGATTCCCGTCTCCCGCTCCAGTGCAAGTCGGAACTCTCAACATCGTTACGGGTCTGCCGGTGGCGCAGATCAACGCTCAGTCGCTTCGCCGGCAGACCCGTACCGATGCCCATGTGGCTCAGTGGTAGAGCACTCCCTTGGTAAGGGAGAGGTCGCGCGTTCGATCCGCGCCATGGGCACCATCATTCGTCAACCTCTGTAGTTCTCATTTTCGAGCCAGGAGCAAAAAGAAATGGCCAAAGGCAAGTTTGAACGCACGAAGCCGCACGTGAACGTGGGCACGATTGGTCACGTTGACCATGGCAAGACGACGCTGACGGCGGCGATCACGACGATCCTGTCGAAGAAGTTCGGTGGCGAGGCCAAGGACTACGCATCGATCGACAGCGCGCCCGAAGAGAAGGCGCGTGGCATCACGATCAACACCGCGCACGTCGAATACGAGACCGCCAACCGCCACTACGCGCACGTCGACTGCCCCGGGCACGCCGACTACGTGAAGAACATGATCACCGGTGCGGCGCAGATGGACGGCGCCATCCTGGTGTGCTCGGCCGCCGACGGCCCGATGCCCCAGACGCGTGAGCACATCTTGCTCGCACGCCAGGTCGGTGTGCCGTACATCATCGTGTTCCTGAACAAGTGCGACATGGTCGACGACGCCGAATTGCTCGAGCTCGTCGAGATGGAAGTGCGCGAGTTGCTCAGCAAGTACGACTTCCCCGGCGATGACACCCCGATCATCAAAGGCTCGGCCAAGCTCGCCATGGAAGGCGACACCGGAGAGCTCGGCGAAGTCGCCATCATGCAGCTCGCCGACGCACTGGACAGCTACATCCCCACGCCCGAGCGCGCGGTGGACGGCGCGTTCCTGATGCCCGTCGAAGACGTGTTCTCGATCTCCGGTCGTGGCACCGTTGTGACGGGCCGGATCGAGCGCGGCATCATCAAGGTCGGCGAGGAAATCGAGATCGTCGGCATCAGCGACACGCAAAAGACCACCTGCACGGGCGTCGAGATGTTCCGCAAGCTGCTCGACCAGGGCCAGGCGGGCGACAACGTCGGCATCTTGCTGCGCGGCACCAAGCGCGAAGACGTGCAGCGCGGGCAAGTCCTGTGCAAGCCCGGCAGCGTCAAGCCGCACACCCACTTCACGGCCGAGATCTACGTCTTGTCCAAGGAAGAGGGCGGACGTCACACACCGTTCTTCAACAACTACCGCCCGCAGTTCTACTTCCGCACGACGGACGTGACCGGCGCGGTCGAGTTGCCCAAGGACAAGGAGATGGTGATGCCGGGCGACAACGTCAGCATCACGGTCAAGCTGATCAACCCGATCGCGATGGAAGAAGGCCTGCGCTTCGCCATCCGTGAGGGCGGCCGCACCGTCGGCGCCGGCGTCGTCGCCAAGATCATCGCGTAACGGACTTGAATCACCGCAGGGGCATAGCTCAATTGGCAGAGCGTCGGTCTCCAAAACCGAAGGTTGGGGGTTCGATTCCCTCTGCCCCTGCCACCCGTTGACGCGGTTGGTGCAACGCAAACGCAACAGCCCGCGGGCGCTGAAAAGCCCGGCGGGCTTCGCCGCTCCAAGACGCTGACAACAGGACCGCACAAGAAGCAAATGGCCACCTCTCCACAAGTCGAAACCGTTTCCACTGGCGCTGACAAGGCCAAGCTGGTGCTTGCCGTTGCGCTGGCAGTGGGCGGTGTGGTCGCGTTCTACTTGCTCGGCAAGCAGGATCTGTGGATGCGGGTCGGGGCGCTCCTGGGCCTGATGGCTGCCGCAGTGGCGATGTTCTTCATTTCCGAGTCGGGCCGTCAACTGACCGGTTTTGGGCGTGACTCCGCGCGCGAGGTCCGCAAGGTCGTCTGGCCGACGCGCAAGGAAGCGACGCAAATGACAGGCTACGTGTTCGCGTTTGTCATGGTCATGGCGCTATTCCTCTGGATGGTCGACAAGACCCTCGAGTGGACCTTGTATGACCTGATCCTGGGTTGGCGCCGTTGAATAGGAAAGCACGATGACCGAATCCGTCACGCCCACCACGACCGCGCCCGCTTCTTCCAAGCGCTGGTACGTCGTGCATGCCTACTCCGGCATGGAGAAGGCGGTCGAGCGCAACCTGCGCGAACGAATCGACCGTGCCGGCATGCAGGACAAGTTCGGCCGCATCCTGGTGCCGACCGAAGAAGTGGTCGAACTCAAGAACGGCAAGAAGTCCGTCTCGGAGCGGCGCTTCTTTCCCGGTTATGTGCTCGTGGAAATGGACATGGCCGACGACACCTGGCACCTCGTCAAACACACGAGCAAGGTGACCGGTTTTGTCGGCGGAGCACGCAACCGGCCATCGCCGATTTCCGAGGCCGAAGTCAACAAGATCGTCAACCAGATGCAGGAGGGCGTCGAGAAGCCCCGGCCGAAGGTGGAATGGATGGTCGGTGAATTCGTGCGCGTCAAGGAAGGCCCGTTCACCGACTTCAATGGCGCCGTCGAGGAAGTGAACTACGAGAAGTCCAAGGTGCGTGTGTCGGTCACGATCTTCGGCCGTTCGACACCCGTCGAACTGGACTTCGCACAGGTTGAGAAGGTGTGACGAACGAAGTTCGGTACTTGCTTTGGTTTGAGGCCCGCCGGGCCTGAAGCCACAGATTCAGACGAAGACGTGTCGCCGCAACCCCGGCGCGTCCGATTCCCCAGGGTTGATTGACGAGGAGCTGGCATCCACCAGCGCTTGAACTCGATAGGAGCCATTCATGGCAAAGAAAATCGTCGGCTTCATCAAGCTGCAGATTCCGGCCGGCAAGGCCAACCCCTCGCCGCCGGTCGGTCCGGCGCTGGGCCAGCGTGGCCTGAACATCATGGAGTTCTGCAAGGCGTTCAACGCCCAGACTCAGAGCTACGAGCCGGGGCTGAAGCTGCCGGTGGTGATCACCGCGTTTGCCGACAAGTCGTTCACCTTCATCCTGAAGTCGCCCCCCGCGACCGTGCTGCTGAAGAAGGCCGCGAAGATCGAGAAGGGCTCTGGCAAGCCGCACCTGGAAAAGGTCGGCAAGGTGACTCGAGCCCAGCTCGAAGAGATCGCGAAGATGAAGAACAAGGACCTCACGGCAGCCGACATGGACGCTGCCGTCAAGACCATCGCCGGCTCGGCCCGCTCGATGGGTATCACGGTGGAAGGAGTCTGACCATGACCAAGCTCACCAAGAAGGCCAAGTCGCGTGATGGCAAAGTCGACAGCCTGAAGCTGTACCCGATCGATTCCGCGCTGACCCTGGTCAAGGAATTTGCCACCGCCAAGTTCGACGAGTCGATCGACGTCTCGGTCCAGCTCGGCATCGACGCACGCAAGTCGGACCAGGTGGTGCGCGGCGCCGTCGTGTTGCCCAACGGCACCGGCAAGACCAAGCGCGTCGCGGTGTTCGCCCAGGGTGTCAAGGCCGAGGAAGCCAAGGCCGCCGGCGCCGACATCGTCGGCATGGACGACCTGGCAGCCGACATCAAGGCAGGCAAGATGGACTTCGACATCGTCATCGCCTCGCCGGACACGATGCGTGTCGTCGGAACGCTGGGTCAGATCCTCGGTCCGCGTGGCCTGATGCCAAACCCGAAGGTCGGCACCGTCACGCCCGACGTGGCCACCGCGGTCAAGAACGCCAAGGCCGGACAGGTGCAATTCCGGGTCGACAAGGCCGGCATCGTGCACAGCACCATCGGCCGCCGTTCGTTCGACGACGAGAAACTGTCAGGCAACTTGCGCGCGTTGCTGGATGCCCTGAACAAGGCCAAGCCTGCGAGCGCGAAGGGCATCTTTCTGCGCAAGCTGGCCGTGTCCTCGACGATGGGCGTCGGTGTCCGTGTGGACATCGCGTCGCTCGCCTCCGGGACGGCCTGACAAATTGAACTGGGTCGCGCGAATGTCTAGCGCGCGGCCTGTATGAATTGGTGGGCCGGCGACCGATCCGAGATCGAGTTGCCGGGTCATCCAAGACCGCTGGTGGGATACAGGCATTGCCTTGATCCCGTAATCGCGAGCAAGACCGAAAGGTTGCGCTCAACGCCAGCGCAGATGGCGGTCCCGCTGCAGAAGGAAAACCGATGGGGTTCCCACGCAGATGGTCGCTGAAACCGTTGTGCAAGGTGAGTGGTTCGCCACCCGCCAAGCACGTTTCGTGAGGAGCAGACCTTGAGTCTCAATCGCAACGAGAAGGCAGCCGTGGTGACGGACGTGGCGGCGCAAGCCGCCAAGTCGCAGACCCTGACGCTGGCCGATTATCGTGGCCTCACCGTGGCCCATTTGGATGTGTTGCGCCGTCAGGCGCGCGAACAGGGCGTCTATCTTCACGTGCTGAAGAATTCGCTTGCTCGTCGCGCTGTCACCGGCACGCCATTCGAAGTGGTCGCGGACGCCATGAGTGGCCCGCTGATTTACGGCTTTTCCGAGGATGCGGTGGCTGCGGCGCGAGTCATCAACGACTTCGCCAAGACCAACGACAAACTGATCATCAAGGCGGGTGCCTACGCAGGCAAGGCGCTGGATGCCGAAGGGGTCAAGGCCCTGGCGTCCATCCCGAGCCGTGAAGTGCTGATCGCCCAGGTGGCCGGCCTGCTGAAGTCGCCCATCCAGCGGATGGCCGGCGTTCTGGCAGCGCTTGCCGAGCAGCGAGGTGGCGGCGCCGAGGCGCCTGTTGCCGAAGCAGCAGCCTGATCCGCATCTTCCGTACACACATCAATCGATTTCGAGGAATCCCAAATGGCATTCGACAAAGACGCTTTCCTGTCCTCCATGGACAGCATGACCGTGATGGAACTCAATGACCTGGTCAAGGCCATTGAAGAGAAGTTTGGCGTGTCCGCCGCAGCGATGGCTGCGCCGGCCGCCGGTGGTGGCGGTGCAGCCGCTGCCGTCGAGGAGAAGACCGAGTTCGACGTCATGCTGCTCGAGGCTGGCGCGAACAAGGTGCAGGTCATCAAGGCCGTGCGCGAACTGACGGGCCTGGGCCTGAAGGAAGCCAAGGACGTGGTCGATGGCGCGCCCAAGGCCGTCAAGGAAGCCGTGTCCAAGGCTGACGCCGAAGCCGCCGTCAAGAAGCTGACGGACGCCGGAGCCAAGGCAGAAGTCAAGTAAGGCGAGCGGGGCCGGCGATGCCGGCCCCGATTCCGGGTGTGTGAACACCTGAAAGTGCCGATGGCGGTGCTTTCAAGTGTTCTCTGATCCGACTGCAGAGAACAGGTTTGGTCGGGCTTCGGTGCAATGCCGAGGTTGTCCGCCAGCGGTTGGTAGTGGCCAACCACCAAGCTTTCGGGTTCATCGTTCGGGTCGACGCGGGTCACTCTGCATCGACTCATCCCCGTCGGGGTGGAGACCGGAAACAGGGTCTTCAGATGTGCACGGGCAGCCAGTCGCCGACGAAACCCCAGCCACGGCCAGGTGGGGGTTCTCGACACGGAGAGATCAATGGCGCAAGCATCCACATCCTACAGTTTCACCGAGCGCAAGCGCATCCGCAAAAGCTTCGGCAAGCGCGAGAGCGTGCTCAAGGTTCCCTATCTGCTGACCATGCAGCAAGAGTCCTACATCGGATTCCTGCAGAAGGACCTGCCGCCCGCGCAACGCAAGCCCGAGGGCCTGCAAGCTGCATTCCTGTCCGCGTTCCCGATCGTTTCGCACAACGGGTTCGTGGAGATGAAGTTCATCGAATACAACATCGCCAAGCCGCCGTTCGACGTGCGCGAGTGCCAGCAGCGGGGTCTGACCTTCGCCGCGGCCGTGCGCGCCAAGCTGCAGATGATCATCTACGACCGCGAAGCGCATCCGCAGAAGGTCGTCAAGGAGATCAAGGAACAGGAGGTCTACATGGGCGAAGTGCCCCTGATGACCGACTACGGCTCCTTCATCGTCAACGGCACCGAGCGTGTCATCGTCTCGCAGCTGCACCGCAGCCCTGGCGTGTTCTTCGAGCACGACAAGGGCAAGACGCACAGCTCGGGCAAGCTGCTCTTCAGCGCCCGCATCATTCCCTACCGTGGCTCCTGGCTCGACTTCGAGTTCGATCCCAAGGACATCCTGTACTTCCGCGTTGACCGCCGCCGCAAGATGCCGGTGACGATCCTGCTCAAGGCCATCGGCCTGAACCCGGAAGCGATCCTGGCGCACTTCTTCGTCAACGACACGTTTCGCCTGATGGATGCGGGGGCCCAGATGGCCTTCGTCGCCGATCGACTGCGCGGCGAGGTGGCCCGCTTCGACCTCACGGACAAGAACGGCACCGTGATCGTCGAGAAGGACAAGCGCATCACGGCGCGTCACGTCAAGCAGATGGAGCAGTCCGGCACCGAATTCATTTCGGTGCCCGAGGACTTCCTGATCGGCCGCATGATGGCGCGCAACATGGTCGACCCGGAAACCGGGGAGATCATCGCCAAGGCCAACGAAGAGCTGACCGAAGTGCTGCTCAAGAAGCTTCGCAGCGCCGGCGCCCAGGACATCCAGTGCCTGTACACGAACGAGTTGAGCCACGGCGCCTACATCAGCCAGACCCTCGCTGCCGACGAGACTGCCGATCAACTGTCGGCACGCGTCGCCATCTACCGCATGATGCGGCCCGGCGAGCCGCCGACCGAAGATGCGGTCGAGGCCTTGTTCCATCGCCTCTTCTACAGCGGTGACACCTATGACCTGAGCCGGGTCGGCCGCATGAAGTTCAATGCGCGCATGGGGCGTGACGTGCCGGAAGGCGCGATGACGCTGTCCAACGAGGACATCCTCGACGTCGTCAAGATCCTCGTCAATCTGCGCAACGGAAACGGCGACGTCGACGACATCGACCACCTGGGCAACCGGCGTGTGCGCTGTGTCGGCGAGTTGGCCGAGAACCAGTACCGTTCTGGCCTGGCGCGCATCGAGAAGGCTGTGCGCGAACGCCTCGGCCAGGCCGAGACCGACGCGCTGATGCCACATGACCTGATCAACTCCAAGCCGATCTCTGCGGCCCTCAAGGAGTTCTTCGGTGCGTCCCAGCTCTCGCAGTTCATGGACCAGACCAACCCGTTGTCCGAGATCACGCACAAGCGACGTGTTTCGGCGCTTGGCCCGGGCGGCCTGACACGCGAGCGTGCGGGCTTCGAAGTGCGCGACGTGCACCCGACCCACTACGGCCGGGTCTGTCCGATCGAGACGCCGGAAGGTCCGAACATCGGCCTGATCAACTCGCTGGCGCTGTTCGCACAGCTCAACGAGTACGGTTTCCTGGAGACACCGTACCGGCGCGTGACCGACGGCAAGGTGACGATGCAGATCGACTATCTGTCGGCGATCGAGGAGGGCAAGTACGTGATCGCCCAGGCCAATGCCTCGCTTGGCGAGGATGGCCGCTTGACCGACGAGCTCGTCTCGGCGCGCGAGAACGGCGAGTCGGTGCTGCTGTCTCCCGAGCGCGTGCAGTACATGGACGTGGCACCGGCCCAGATCGTCTCGGTGGCCGCTTCGCTCGTTCCCTTCCTGGAGCATGACGACGCCAACCGCGCGCTGATGGGCGCCAACATGCAGCGTCAGGCAGTCCCGGTGCTGCGACCGGAGAAGGCCATGGTGGGCACGGGGGTCGAGCGCGTCGCCGCGGTCGACTCGGGCACCGTCGTCACCGCGCGCCGCGGTGGCGTCGTGGACTACGTTGACACCAACCGCATCGTCATCCGCGTCAATGACAACGAGACGGTGGCCGGCGAAGTCGGCGTCGACATCTACAACCTGATCAAGTACCAGCGCAGCAACCAGAACACCAACATCCACCAGCGCGCCATCGTCAAGCGTGGCGACAAGGTGGGCCAGGGTGACGTGGTGGCCGACGGTGCGTCGACCGACCTCGGCGAACTGGCTCTGGGCCAGAACATGCTGGTCGCGTTCATGCCCTGGAACGGCTACAACTTCGAGGACTCGATCCTCATCAGCGAACGTGTCGTCGCCGAAGACCGCTACACCTCGATCCATATCGAGGAGCTGGTCGTGATGGCGCGCGACACCAAGCTCGGTGCCGAAGAGATCACGCGCGACATCCCGAACCTGTCGGAGCAGCAACTTGCGCGCCTGGATGAGTCCGGAATCGTCTACATCGGTGCCGAGGTCAACCCCGGCGACGTGCTGGTCGGCAAGGTCACGCCGAAGGGCGAGACCACGCTGACGCCAGAGGAGAAGCTGCTGCGCGCGATCTTCGGCGAGAAGGCCTCCGACGTGAAGGACACCTCGCTGCGCGTCGACCAGGGCACGAACGGGACCGTGATCGACGTCCAGGTCTTCACCCGCGAAGGCATTCAGCGCGACAAGCGCGCCCAGCAGATCATCGACGATGAGCTCAAGCGCTATCGCCTGGACCTGAACGACCAGCTGCGAATCGTCGAGGGCGACGCCTTCGACCGAATCGAGAAGCTGCTCAGCGGCAAGATCGCCAACGGCGGCCCGCAAAAGATCGCCAAGGGCACGAAGATCGACAAGGCCTATCTGGCCTCGGTCGAGAAGTACCACTGGTTCGACGTTCGCCCGGCCGACGAGGACGTGGCCAACCAACTGGAGAGCATCAAGAACTCGCTCGACCAGACGCGTCACAGCTTCGATCTGGCGTTCGAAGAAAAACGCAAGAAGCTGACCCAGGGCGACGAGCTGCCCGCCGGCGTGCTGAAGATGGTCAAGGTCTATCTGGCCGTCAAGCGTCGCCTGCAGCCGGGTGACAAGATGGCTGGTCGCCATGGCAACAAGGGCGTTGTTTCCAAGATCGTCGCGGTCGAGGACATGCCCTACATGACCGACGGAACGCCCTGTGACGTTGTGCTCAACCCGCTGGGCGTGCCATCGCGCATGAACGTCGGGCAGGTGCTCGAAGTGCACCTGGGCTGGGCCGGCAAGGGCATCGGCCAGCGCATCGGCGACATGCTGCAGCAGCAGGCCAAGGTGGCCGAGCTGCGCGCGTTCTTCGACGAGCTCTACAACAAGAGCGGCGGCAAGACCGAGCAGATCGACAAGTTCAGCGACGACGAAGTGCTCGAAATGGCGCGCAACCTGCAGCACGGCGTGCCCTTTGCGACGCCCGTGTTCGACGGTGCGGCGGAAGACGAGATCCGGGCCATGCTCAAGCTTGCCTATCCGGACGAGATCGCGGCAAGGAAGGGCCTGACCGCGACGCGCACCCAGGCTGCGTTGCACGACGGTCGATCCGGTGATGCCTTCGAGCGCCCGGTGACGGTCGGCTACATGCATGTGCTGAAGCTCCACCACCTGGTGGACGACAAGATGCACGCCCGCTCGACCGGCCCGTACAGCCTCGTGACCCAGCAGCCGCTGGGCGGCAAGGCGCAGTTCGGTGGCCAGCGCTTCGGTGAGATGGAGGTCTGGGCGCTTGAAGCCTATGGTGCCTCCTACATCCTGCAGGAGATGCTGACGGTGAAGTCGGACGACGTGAACGGCCGCACCAAGGTCTACGAAAGCATCGTCAAGGGCGAGCACGCGATCGAAGCCGGCATGCCGGAGTCGTTCAACGTTCTGGTCAAGGAAATTCGTTCGCTCGGCATCGACATCGAGCTGGTGCGGAACTAAAGGAGAAAAGGCATGAAAGGACTACTCGACCTTTTCAAGCAGTTCACCCCTGATGAGCATTTCGATGCCATCAAGATCGGTCTGGCGTCTCCGGAGAAAATCCGCAGCTGGTCGTTCGGTGAAGTGCGCAAACCCGAAACCATCAATTACCGGACCTTCAAGCCGGAACGCGATGGTCTGTTCTGCGCCAAGCTCTTCGGTCCTATCAAGGACTACGAGTGCCTGTGCGGAAAGTACAAGCGCCTCAAGCACCGCGGCGTGATCTGCGAGAAGTGCGGCGTCGAGGTCACGCAGACCAAGGTCCGGCGCGAGCGCATGGGCCACATCGACCTCGCGGCCCCCTGCGCGCACATCTGGTTCCTGAAGTCGCTGCCGTCGCGCCTCGGTCTCGTACTCGACATGACGCTGCGCGACATCGAACGCGTGCTGTACTTCGAAGCCTATGTCGTCGTCGACCCCGGCATGACACCGCTGAAGAAGTTCTCGATCATGAGCGAGGACGACTTCGAGGCCAAGCGCGAGGAGTTCGGTGACGAGTTCACCGCGCTGATGGGCGCCGAGGGCGTCAAGAAGCTGCTCGAGGATCTGGAGCTCGATGTCGAGATCGACAAGATCCGCAACGACATGACGGGCTCGGAGCTCAAGATCAAGAAGAACTCCAAGCGCCTGAAGGTGCTCGAGGCCTTCAAGAAGAGTGGGATCAAGCCGAACTGGATGGTGCTCGAGGTTCTGCCGGTGCTGCCGCCGGACCTGCGTCCGCTGGTGCCGCTGGATGGCGGACGCTTCGCGACCAGCGACCTGAACGACCTCTACCGTCGAGTCATCAACCGCAACAACCGCCTCGCGCGCCTGCTGGAGTTGAAGGCGCCCGAGATCATCGTGCGCAACGAGAAGCGCATGCTGCAGGAAGCGGTCGATTCGCTGCTCGACAACGGCCGTCGCGGCAAGGCCATGACAGGCGCCAACAAGCGCGCGCTGAAGTCGCTGGCCGACATGATCAAGGGCAAGAGCGGGCGCTTCCGCCAGAACCTGCTGGGCAAGCGCGTCGACTACTCGGGCCGTTCGGTCATCGTCGTCGGCCCGACGCTCAAGCTGCACCAGTGCGGCCTGCCCAAGCTGATGGCGATCGAGCTCTTCAAGCCCTTCATCTTCAGTCGCCTGGAGGCGATGGGCATCGCCACCACGATCAAGGCGGCGAAGAAGGAAGTCGAGAGCGGCACGCCGGTGGTGTGGGACATCCTGGAAGAGGTGATCAAGGAGCACCCGGTGCTGCTGAACCGCGCGCCGACCTTGCACCGTTTGGGCATCCAGGCCTTCGAGCCGGTGCTGATCGAGGGCAAGGCAATTCAGCTGCACCCGCTGGTCTGCGCCGCCTTCAACGCCGACTTCGACGGCGACCAGATGGCGGTGCATGTGCCGCTGTCGATCGAAGCCCAGATGGAAGCCCGCACGCTGATGCTGGCTTCCAACAACGTGCTGTTTCCGGCCAACGGCGAGCCGTCGATCGTGCCGTCGCAGGACGTGGTGCTCGGTCTGTACTACGCGACCCGTGAGCGCACCAATGGCAAGGGCGAAGGCATGATCTTCTCGGATATTTCCGAGATGCTGCGTGCGCTCGAGAACGGTGTCGTCGAGATCACCGCCAAGGTCAATGTGCGGCTGGTCGAGTATGTGAAGGACGCCGAGGGCGAATTCGTGCCTGAGACAAAACTCGTGGCGACGACCGTCGGCCGTGCGCTGCTGTCCGAGATCCTGCCCAAGGGCCTGGCGTTCAGCAACCTGAACAAGACCCTGAAGAAGAAGGAGATCTCGCGCCTCATCAACGCGTCGTTCCGCAAGTGCGGCCTGAAGGACACGGTCGTGTTCGCGGACAAGCTGCTGCAAAGTGGCTTCAAGCTCGCCACGCGGGCCGGCATCTCGATCGCGATCGACGACATGCTGGTGCCCAAGCAGAAGCACGATCTGATCGCGCGCGCCGAAAAGGAAGTCAAGGAGATCGAGCAGCAGTACGTCTCGGGCCTCGTGACCTCCGGTGAGCGCTACAACAAGGTCGTCGATATCTGGGGCAAGACGGGTGACGAGGTCGGCAAGGTCATGATGGCCCAGCTGTCCAAGCAGAAGGTCATGGACCGTCATGGCAAGGAAGTCGATCAGGAGTCGTTCAATTCCATCTACATGATGGCCGACTCCGGGGCGCGCGGTTCTGCCGCCCAGATCCGCCAGCTGGCGGGTATGCGCGGACTGATGGCCAAGCCGGATGGCTCGATCATCGAGACGCCGATCACGGCCAACTTCCGCGAAGGCCTGAACGTGCTGCAGTACTTCATCTCGACCCACGGCGCCCGCAAGGGCCTCGCGGACACGGCGTTGAAGACGGCGAACTCGGGCTACCTGACGCGTCGACTGGTCGACGTGACCCAGGATCTGGTCGTCATCGAAACCGATTGTGGCACCCAGAACGGCATGAACATGCGCGCGCTGGTCGAGGGCGGCGAGGTCATCGAGAGCCTGCGCGACCGGATCCTCGGCCGCGTGACGGCCATCGAGGTGCTGCACCCCGAAAACCAATCCACATTGATGGGTGGCGGGCAGATGCTCGACGAAGACGCGCTGGACATACTAGAGGCGGCCGGCGTCGACGAGGTCAAGGTGCGCACACCACTCAATTGCGACACGCGCTTTGGTATCTGCGCCAAGTGCTATGGGCGCGACCTCGGCCGTGGTGGGGAGATCAACGTCGGTGAGGCCATCGGCGTCATCGCCGCGCAGTCGATCGGCGAGCCTGGCACCCAGCTGACGATGCGGACCTTCCACATCGGTGGTGCGGCGTCGCGCGCGGCGGTGGCGTCCAGCGTGGACGCCAAGTCCGATGGCATCGTGGGCTTCAACCCGACGATGCGCTACGTGACCAACGGCAAGGGCGAATTGGTGGTGATCGCGCGATCCGGCGAGGTCATCATCGCTGACCAGCATGGCCGCGAGCGCGAGCGCCACAAGCTGCCCTATGGCGCGACCCTGGCGATCAAGCCCGACCAGAGCGTCAAGGCAGGCACGGTGCTGGCGAACTGGGACCCGCTGACCCGTCCGATCATCACCGAGTTCGCCGGCAAGGCCCGATTCGAGAACGTCGAAGAGGGGGTGACGGTGGCCAAGCAGGTCGACGAGGTCACGGGTCTGTCGACCCTGGTCGTGATCGACCCCAAGCGCCGTGGCGCGGCCAAGGTCATCCGTCCACAGATCAAGCTACTCGACCCAGCGGGCAACGAAGTGAAGATCCCCGGCACCGATCACTCGGTGACGATCGGCTTCCCGGTCGGGGCGCTGATCCAGGTCCGCGATGGCCAGAACCTGACGCCGGGCGAGGTGCTGGCGCGCATCCCGATGGAAGGCCAGAAGACACGCGACATCACCGGCGGTCTGCCGCGGGTGGCGGAGCTGTTCGAGGCGCGCTCGCCGAAGGATGTCGGCACCCTGGCCGAGATCACCGGCACGATTTCTTTCGGCAAGGAGACCAAGGGCAAGAACCGCCTGCAGATCACCGACCCGGAAGGCAATGTGCACGAGGAACTCGTCGCCAAGGAGAAGAACATCCTGGTGCACGAAGGCCAGGTGGTCAACCGCGGCGAACTGGTCGTCGACGGCTCGGCGGATCCGCAGGACATCCTGCGTCTGCTGGGCATCGAGGAACTGGCGCGCTACATCGTCGACGAGGTCCAGGACGTGTACCGCTTGCAAGGCGTGAAGATCAACGACAAGCACATCGAGGTGATCGTTCGCCAGATGCTGCGTCGCGTGCAGATCGTCAACTCGGGTGACAGCGACTACATCAACGGCGAACAGGTCGAGCGTGCGTCGCTGCTGGACACCAACGACCGGCTGCGCGCCGAAGGCAAGATGATCGCGACGCATGCCGACGTGCTGCTCGGCATCACGAAGGCGTCCTTGTCGACCGACTCCTTCATCTCCGCCGCATCGTTCCAGGAGACGACACGTGTCCTGACCGAAGCGGCGATCATGGGCAAGCGGGACGATCTGCGAGGCCTGAAGGAGAACGTCATCGTCGGCCGCCTGATCCCGGCCGGCACCGGCATGGCATTCCACCAGGCACGCAAGGTGAAGGAAGAAATGGACGAGTCGGAGCGTCGTGCGATTGCGCTGCAGGAGGCCGAGGAATTGGCAGCCGTGCAGTTGGCAGGCGTGGATGCGGCCACCGAAGCCGGCGAGTCTGCGGCTGAGTGACGCTGATCTGGCAAGCAAAAAGGGCGGCTTCGGCCGCCCTTTTTCATGGGATGCGCCAGGGGCAACGATTGGTCCTCACACTTGCGCGCGCAGGCCCCATCGGTCGGGAGTCAGCACCTCGACACCCAGGCTTCGCAGTCGGCGTGCCATGCGCAGCAACGCACGGTCGTGACTGATCAACCATGTCGCCCGTGTCGAGAGCGCGAGTTCCACGAAGACCTGATCGTCCACATCGCTGCAGCGGGGGGACATGACCGAACCGCCGGCCGGATCCTGAATCATGGTCGCGAAGCGGTCGTGCAGCTCGAGGCTGGCGTCCACCCGGGGCGACCAGGCGGCGAGCGTTCTGTGCGACAGTATCCGTGCCAGTTCGGCGCGCATGGCAGGACAACTGAGCCAACTCAGGGCTCCGTGCCGAATGGCGTCGACAATCGGGCTGACGCGAGGATTCGCGAACACCAGCCAGTCGAGGACGACATTGGTGTCGAGTACTGCAGACGGAACGCGCGATTGCGACGCCATCTCTGCAGCGTCTTGCGTCAAGTGAGACGCCGGGCTACCGTCCAATGTGTTCGAGAAGTCCATCAACGCAAGGAGAGCAAACATGAACGATACGACAACAATGTCAGACCAACGCGAACGCATGGTCGAGGACTTGAAGGCGGTGATCCATGACGCCGAAGAGATGTTGTCCCTGACCGCCGGTCAGGCTGGCGAAGGGGCCCAGAAGCTGCGCGAGCGGGTTCAGGCGCGAATGGCGTCGGCCCGCGAACGACTCACCACGCTGCAGGCATCAGCCGTCGAACGAGCCAAGGCCGCTGGTCAGGCCGCCGACCACTACGTGCACGAAAAACCGTGGCACGCGATCGGCGCTGCTGCCGCGCTCGGGGTCGTTGTCGGACTGCTGATCGGCCGCCGTTGACTCGCGACGCCTGATGCACGAAGTCAAGCCAGGGCTCTTCGCGTCTGCGAGGGGCCTGCTGTTGACCTCGGTGCGGCTGCTGCAGGTCCGCGTCGAATTGTTGGCAACCGACATGGAAGTCGGCGTGTTGCGCCTGTTCGACGCGATCATCCTGGCGCAACTGGCCTTGCTGGGGATCGGGCTTGGCCTGGCGTCCTTGTGCGGGCTGCTCTTGCTCATCGTCCAGGACGCCTATCGTCTGCACCTGCTGGCCGTGATGGCGACCGCTTTCCTGTTCGCCGGAGTTGCGGCCCTGGTGTTTGCCAGGAGGAAACTGGCTCAGGCGGGTGCGGCATTTGACGCCACGCGAAGTGAACTCGCGCGTGACATCAAGGCGCTGACCCCACGCGAGTGATGGGCAGCGGACGCCGTCATCGGTTGTTGGAGCGCAGGGCGCATCTGCTCCAGCGCAGTGATGCCCTGCGTCTTCGATTTGGCGCCGAGTCGCGTGTGCTGGAGCCACCGCTCGGATGGATCGACGAGGCACGGGCAGGTCTGCGCTGGTTGCGGCGGAACCCGGCTTGGCCCGTTGGCGCAATCACGGTCGTCCTGGTGGCTCGACCACGGGTCGTGGTCAGGTGGTCTGGGCGTGCATTTGGCGTCTGGCGCCTTTGGCGCAAGCTTCGCACTTGGATGCCCATCGTCGGATCGGCGTTGTTCGCACAGCGCTGAAGCGACCCGCGCAGCGCCGGCAAGCCAACTTCTTGCGGGAACACAGCTTCCGCCATATAATGGAAGGCTTTTCGGCACTGAGCGCCGTGCTTTGCCGTGCAGCGCCTGACCCGCAGACTCCGAAACCCAGTATTCAGGGGCAGTGAGCGGGTCGGCCGGGCCGAATGTCGGCGCGGATCGCGAGCCACCTATGGCGGGTCCCGAAAAGAACAGATCTGCGTGACTTCAACGGGAACAAGTTAGCTATGCCCACCATTAACCAGCTAGTGCGCCAAGGCCGCAAGGTCGAGGTCACGAAATCCAAGTCGCCTGCGATGCAGAACTGCCCGCAGCGGCGCGGTGTTTGCACGCGCGTGTACACCACGACCCCGAAGAAGCCGAACTCGGCGCTGCGGAAGGTCGCCAAAGTGCGTCTGACCAACGGATTCGAGGTCATCTCGTACATTGGCGGCGAGGGTCACAACCTGCAGGAGCACAGTGTCGTGCTCGTGCGCGGGGGCCGCGTCAAGGACCTCCCGGGGGTTCGTTATCACATCGTGCGCGGTTCGCTTGACCTTCAGGGTGTCAAGGACCGCAAGCAGTCACGCTCGAAGTACGGCGCCAAGCGTCCCAAGAAGGCCTGACGGCCAAAGCACGATTCACCCTAGGGTGAATCGAGTAAGTGGAGGGTCTTGATGGCCCTCCGAGGCGTGGCCGAAGGCCGCGCCAACTGAAACTGAAAAAGGAAGACTCCAATGCCACGTCGTCGCGAAGTACCGAAACGCGAGATCCTCCCGGACCCGAAGTTCGGATCTGTTGATCTGTCCAAGTTCATGAACGTGATCATGGAGTCGGGCAAGAAGGCTGTTGCCGAGCGCATCATCTATGGCGCGCTGGAGCAGGTCGAAAAGAAGATCGGCAAGGATCCGCTCGAGATCTTCATGATCGCGATCAACAACATCAAGCCGATGGTCGAGGTGAAGTCCCGCCGTGTCGGTGGTGCGAACTACCAGGTTCCTGTGGAAGTTCGCCCCATTCGCCGGCAGGCCCTGGCCATGCGCTGGTTGAAGGAATCGGCCCGCAAGCGCGGCGAGAAGTCGATGTCCGCCCGGCTGGCCAACGAACTCCTCGAGGCGAGTGAGGGCCGCGGCGGCGCCATGAAGAAGCGCGACGAGGTGCACCGCATGGCTGAGGCGAACAAGGCGTTCTCGCACTTCCGCTTCTGATAAACGCTTCCGGCCGCCTCTACGGGTTAACACGAACCCGGAGGCGGCCCCTGTCTTTGGAGATTGACCATGGCCCGCAAGACCCCCATCGAGCGCTACCGCAATATCGGTATCTCAGCGCACATCGATGCCGGCAAGACCACGACCACCGAGCGCATCCTGTTTTACACGGGCGTCAACCACAAGATCGGTGAAGTGCACGACGGCGCCGCCACGATGGACTGGATGGAGCAGGAGCAGGAGCGTGGCATCACGATCACGTCAGCTGCGACCACCTGTTTCTGGAAGGGCATGGACCTGTCCCTGCCCGAGCACCGCATCAACATCATCGACACGCCCGGACACGTCGACTTCACCATTGAAGTCGAGCGCTCGATGCGCGTGCTCGACGGCGCCTGCATGGTGTACTGCGCGGTCGGTGGCGTTCAGCCACAGTCCGAGACCGTCTGGCGCCAAGCCAACAAATACAAGGTGCCGCGTCTCGCGTTCGTCAACAAGATGGACCGCACGGGTGCGAACTTCTACAAGGTCTATGACCAGATGAAGAGCCGCCTGAAGGCGAACCCCGTGCCCATCGTGCTGCCGATCGGCGCCGAAGAGAAGTTCAAGGGCGTGATCGACCTCATCAAGATGAAGGCCATCATCTGGGACGAAGCGTCGCAGGGCATGAAGTTCGACTACATCGACATCCCCGCTGACCTTCTGGCCGAAGCCCAGAAGTGGCGCGAGAACATGGTCGAGGCGGCCGCCGAGGCCAGCGAAGACCTGATGAACAAGTATCTCGAGTCGGGCGAACTGACCGAGGCTGAGATCAATCAGGGTATCCGCACGCGCACGATCGCTGCCGAAATCCAGCCCATGTTCTGCGGCACCGCGTTCAAGAACAAGGGCGTGCAACGCATGCTCGACGGCGTCATCGATTTCATGCCGTCGCCGATCGACATCCCGCCGGTGCCGGGTCTGGACGACGACGAGAAGCCGACCGAGCGCCGCGCTGCCGACGACGAGAAGTTCGCCGCGCTGGCGTTCAAGCTGATGACCGACCCCTATGTCGGCCAGTTGACGTTCGTGCGCGTGTATTCCGGTGTCCTGAAGTCGGGCGATTCGGTCTACAACCCGATCCGCGGCAAGAAGGAACGCATCGGTCGCATCCTGCAGATGCACGCCAACCAGCGTGAAGAGATCAAGGAAATCCTGGCCGGTGACATCGCCGCCTGTGTCGGCCTGAAGGAGGTGACCACCGGCGAGACCCTTTGCGATCCTGATGCGCTGATCACGCTCGAGCGCATGGTCTTTCCTGAGCCGGTCATCTCGCAGGCGGTCGAGCCCAAGACCAAGCCGGACCAGGAAAAGATGGGCATCGCCCTGGGTCGTCTGGCCCAGGAGGATCCGTCGTTCCGCGTGCGCACCGATGAGGAGAGTGGCCAGACCATCATCTCCGGCATGGGTGAACTGCACCTGGAGATCATCGTCGACCGCATGAAGCGTGAATTCGGCGTTGAGGCCAACGTCGGCAAGCCGCAGGTGGCCTATCGAGAGACGATTCGTCAGAAGATCGAAAACGTCGAAGGCAAGTTCGTGCGCCAGTCCGGTGGCAAGGGCCAGTACGGCCATGTCGTCTTGACGATCGAGCCTCAAGAGCCGGGCAAGGGCTTCGAGTTCGTTGACTCGACCAAGGGCGGCGTCGTACCCAAGGAGTTCATCCCTGCCGTCAGGAAGGGCGTGGAAGACACGCTGCCGAACGGCGTGCTGGCCGGCTATCCCGTGGTTGACGTGAAGGTCACACTGACCTTCGGTTCGTACCATGAGGTTGACTCGAACGAAAACGCCTTCAAGATGGCCGCGTCGATGGGCTTCAAGGACGGCTGCCGCAAGGCCACGCCGGTGATCCTGGAGCCGATGATGGCAGTCGAGGTCGAGACGCCTGAAGACTACGCCGGCAACGTGATGGGCGATCTGTCGTCACGTCGCGGCCTGGTGCAGGGCATGGACGAGATGGTCGGCGGCGGCAAGGTCATCAAGGCCGAAGTGCCGCTGTCTGAAATGTTCGGCTACTCGACGACGCTGCGCTCGATGTCGCAGGGCCGCGCCACCTACACGATGGAGTTCAAGCACTACACCGAGGCGCCGCGCAACGTGGCCGACGCGATCATCAGCTCGCGCGCGAAGTAATTCTGACCGGTCTTCGGTGTCCGGGCGTCTGTTGCCAGTGGCAGGCGAGCACCCAGGGCACCGGAAACCTTAAACCTAGACACTGGTAACGCTCTTTGAACTGGAGAATTTGAGATGGCAAAAGGCAAGTTTGAACGCACGAAGCCGCACGTGAACGTGGGCACGATTGGTCACGTTGACCATGGCAAGACGACGCTGACGGCGGCGATCACGACGATCCTGTCGAAGAAGTTCGGTGGCGAGGCCAAGGACTACGCATCGATCGACAGCGCGCCCGAAGAGAAGGCGCGTGGCATCACGATCAACACCGCGCACGTCGAATACGAGACCGCCAACCGCCACTACGCGCACGTCGACTGCCCCGGGCACGCCGACTACGTGAAGAACATGATCACCGGTGCGGCGCAGATGGACGGCGCCATCCTGGTGTGCTCGGCCGCCGACGGCCCGATGCCCCAGACGCGTGAGCACATCTTGCTCGCACGCCAGGTCGGTGTGCCGTACATCATCGTGTTCCTGAACAAGTGCGACATGGTCGACGACGCCGAATTGCTCGAGCTCGTCGAGATGGAAGTGCGCGAGTTGCTCAGCAAGTACGACTTCCCCGGCGATGACACCCCGATCATCAAAGGCTCGGCCAAGCTCGCCATGGAAGGCGACACCGGAGAGCTCGGCGAAGTCGCCATCATGCAGCTCGCCGACGCACTGGACAGCTACATCCCCACGCCCGAGCGCGCGGTGGACGGCGCGTTCCTGATGCCCGTCGAAGACGTGTTCTCGATCTCCGGTCGTGGCACCGTCGTGACGGGCCGGATCGAGCGCGGCATCATCAAGGTCGGCGAGGAAATCGAGATCGTCGGCATCAGCGACACGCAAAAGACCACCTGCACGGGCGTCGAGATGTTCCGCAAGCTGCTCGACCAGGGCCAGGCGGGCGACAACGTCGGCATCTTGCTGCGCGGCACCAAGCGCGAAGACGTGCAGCGCGGGCAAGTCCTGTGCAAGCCCGGCAGCGTCAAGCCGCACACCCACTTCACGGCCGAGATCTACGTCTTGTCCAAGGAAGAGGGCGGGCGTCACACACCGTTCTTCAACAACTACCGCCCGCAGTTCTACTTCCGCACGACGGACGTGACCGGCGCGGTCGAGTTGCCCAAGGACAAGGAGATGGTGATGCCGGGCGACAACGTCAGCATCACGGTCAAGCTGATCAACCCGATCGCGATGGAAGAAGGCCTGCGCTTCGCCATCCGTGAGGGCGGCCGCACCGTCGGCGCCGGCGTCGTCGCCAAGATCATCGCGTAAGCGGGAGCGGACATGTCATCCAACCAGAAAATCCGCATCCGCCTGAAGGCGTTCGACTACAAGCTGATCGATCAGTCGGCCCTCGAGATCGTCGAGACCGCCAAGCGCACCGGCGCGGTGGTCAAGGGCCCCGTGCCCCTGCCCACGCGCATGCAGCGTTTCGACATCCTGCGCTCGCCCCACGTCAACAAGACTTCGCGCGACCAGTTCGAGATCCGTACGCACCAGCGCCTGATGGACATCGTCGATCCGACCGACAAGACGGTCGACGCATTGATGAAGCTCGACCTGCCTGCAGGGGTCGACGTCGAGATCAAGCTGCAATAAGTTCTGCTATACTGTTCGGCTTTCCTCGTTCACTCGAGGAAGCAATCCCCTGACCCGACTTCGGCCGGGTCAGAGGGCATCACCCCGGCCAATCGATGTCGGGATCGTGAAACAAAGGCCGCCGATACGTCGGGGGCTGGAGAAAGACCATGAGTCTGAGCAACCGTCTCGGATTGCTGGGCCGCAAGGTGGGCATGATGCGCATCTTCACGGACGATGGCGACACCATCCCCGTGACGGTGCTGGACGTGTCCAACAACCGCGTCACCCAGATCAAGACCGATGAGACCGATGGCTACTGCGCATTGCAAGTGACCTTCGGCGCGCGCAAGTCTTCGCGTGTCAGCAAGCCCCAAGCCGGGCACTTGGCCAAGGCCGGTGTCGAGGCGGGGGAGATCCTCAAGGAATTCCGGGTCACGGCCGACGTCGTTGGCCAGTACCAGCCGGGCGCGACCGTTCCGGTCAGCCTGTTCGCTGCTGGCGAACAGGTGGACGTGCAGGGTACGTCGATCGGCAAGGGATTCACTGGGACCATCAAGCGTCACAATTTCCGCTCGCAGCGCGCGTCGCACGGCAACAGCCGTTCGCACAACGTGCCGGGCTCGATCTCGATGGCGCAGGATCCCGGCCGCGTGTTCCCGGGCAAGAAGATGTCGGGTCAGATGGGTGACGAGACGGTCACCACGCAGAACCTGGACATCGTTCGTGTCGACGAGGCGCGTTCGCTGCTGCTCGTTCGTGGTGCCGTTCCGGGCGCCAAGAACGGCCATGTGGTCGTGCGACCCGCTGTCAAGGCCAAGAGCCAGAAGGGGGCCAACTGATGCAGCTCGAGCTCCTGAACGAACAAGGTCAGGCCACCTCCAAAGTGGATGTGCCGGACACGGTCTTCGCACGCGACTACAACGAAGCGCTGGTGCACCAGGTCGTCGTCGCCTTCCAGGCCAACGCACGCCAAGGCACGCGGGCCCAGAAGGACCGCGGGACTGTCAAACACTCGACCAAGAAGCCTTTCCGGCAGAAGGGCACCGGTCGCGCACGCGCCGGCATGACGTCTTCACCGCTGTGGCGTGGGGGCGGTCGCATCTTCCCGAACCTGCCGGAAGAGAACTTCTCGCACAAGGTCAACAAGAAGATGTACCGCGCCGGCATGGCGTCCATCCTCTCGCAGCTTGCCCGCGAAGGCCGCGTCGCGGTGGTCGACTCGATCTCCGTCGAGGCGCCCAAGACCAAACTCCTGGCCGCCAAGTTCAAGGCCATGGGGCTTGACTCCGTGCTCGTCATCTCAGACCAGGTCGATGAGAACCTGTTGCTGGCTTCGCGCAACCTGGCCAACGTGATGGTCGTGGAGCCGCGTTACGCCGATCCCTTGTCCCTGGTCTTCTTCAAGAAGATCCTGGTGACCAAGGCGGCGATGGAGCAGCTCAAGGAGATGTTCGCATGAGCGCAGTGAAATTCGATGAAGGCCGTCTGGCCACCCTGCTGGTCGCGCCGATCATTTCCGAGAAGGCCACCCGCGTCGCGGAAAAGCACAACCAGGTCCTGTTCAAGGTTTTGCGCAACGCGACCAAGCCCGAGATCAAGGCAGCGGTCGAGTTGATGTTCAAGGTCGAGGTCGAGTCCGTCCAGACCGTCATTCAGAAGGGCAAGGTCAAGCGATTCGGCGGTCGAGTCGGTCGCCGCGACCATGTCAAGAAGGCATATGTGTCGTTGAAGGCGGGCCAGGAGCTCAACTTCTCCGGGGAGGCTGCGTAATGGCCGTCGTCAAAGTCAAGCCCACATCGCCCGGCCGTCGCGCCGTCGTGAAGGTGGTCCACAAGCACTTGCACAAGGGTGCGCCCGAGGCGTCCCTGCTCGAGCCGCAGAAGCAGAATGCCGGCCGCAATCACCACGGGCACATCACGATGCGCCACAAGGGTGGCGGACACAAGCATCACTACCGCGTTGTCGACTTCGTTCGCAACAAGGACGGTATTCCGGCCAAGGTCGAGCACATCGAGTACGACCCCAACCGCAGCGCGCACATCGCACTGGTCTGCTACGCGGACGGCGAGCGTCGCTACGTCATCGCTGCGCGTGGCGTCGAGGCTGGTGTCACGTTGATGTCTGGATCGGAGGCGCCGATCAAAGCGGGCAATACGCTGCCGATCCGCAACATCCCGGTCGGCTCGACGATCCATTGCATCGAGATGCTGCCGGGCAAGGGGGCGCAGATTGCGCGGTCGGCCGGCACTTCGGCGACCTTGATGGCGCGCGAGAGCGTCTACGCCCAGGTTCGACTTCGCTCCGGCGAAGTGCGCAAGATCCACATCGACTGTCGCGCGACGATCGGTGAAGTGGCGAACGAAGAGCACAACCTGCGCCAATACGGCAAGGCTGGTGCAAAGCGCTGGAAGGGCATTCGCCCGACGGTGCGGGGCGTCGCCATGAACCCGGTGGATCACCCGCACGGTGGTGGCGAAGGCCGCACCGGCGAGGGGATGCCGCAGGTTTCGCCTTGGAACACCCTTACGAAGGGATTCCGCACCCGCAGCAACAAGCGTACGCAGACGATGATCGTCTCGCGTCGCAAGAAGTGAGGCCGCGTCCATGACACGTTCACTGAAAAAGGGTCCCTTCGTGGATCACCACCTGTTGGTCAAGGTCGAGAAGGCCTCCGTCAACAAGGACAAGAAGCCGATCAAGACCTGGTCGCGCCGCTCGACGATCCTGCCCGATTTCATCGGACTGACCGTCGCTGTTCACAACGGCAAGCAGCATGTGCCCGTGTACGTGACCGACCAGATGGTCGGCCACAAGCTCGGCGAGTTCGCGCTGACCCGCTTGTTCAAGGGTCACCCCGCGGACAAGAAGGCCAAGAGGTAAGGACAAGGCGATGGAAACCAAAGCAAGCCTGCGCGGCGTGCGCCTGTCGGTCGACAAGGGTCGACTGGTGGCCGACATGATCCGCGGCAAGAAGGTCGACCAGGCGATCAACATCCTCACGTTCACGCCCAAGAAGGCCGCGGTCATCATCAAGAAGGTGGTCGAATCCGCAGTGGCGAATGCCGAGCACAACGACGGCGTGGACATTGACGAGTTGAAGATCTCGTCGATCTATGTCGAACAAGGCGCGACGCTGAAGCGCTTCTCCGCGCGCGCCAAAGGCCGCGGCAATCGCATCAGCAAGCCGACCTGTCACGTGTTCGTGACAGTCGGAAACTAAGAGAGGCAGCCAAGACATGGGACAGAAGATTCACCCGACGGGCTTCCGCCTCTCCGTCACCCGGGCCTGGTCGTCGCGCTGGTTCGCCAACCGCAAGAACTTCGCCGGCATGCTGGCCGAGGACCTGAAGGTTCGCGAGTTCTTGAAGGCGCGTCTGAAGAACGCAGCGGTCTCGCGCATCCTGATCGAGCGACCGGCCAAGAATGCCCGCATCACGATCTTCTCGGCGCGTCCGGGTGTCGTGATCGGCAAGAAGGGCGAGGACATCGAGAACCTGAAGGCCGAACTCGGCCGTCGGCTTGGAGTGCCCGTCGCTGTCAACATCGAGGAAGTGCGCAAGCCTGAAGTCGATGCGCAGTTGATAGCCGATTCGATCACGCAGCAGCTCGAGAAGCGGATCATGTTCCGCCGCGCCATGAAGCGCGCGATGCAGAACGCAATGCGCCTGGGTGCCAAGGGCATCAAGATCATGTCGTCCGGCCGCCTGAACGGCATCGAGATCGCACGTTGCGAGTGGTACAAGGAAGGCAGCATTCCACTGCACACCCTGAAGGCCGACATCGACTACGGCTTCTCGGAAGCCAAGACGACCTACGGCATCATCGGTGTCAAGGTCTGGGTCTATCGTGGTGAGCGCCTGGCCAATGGCGAGTCACCGCAGCTCAAGTCCGATGCACCCGACGATGACCGTCGGGCGCGCCGTGGTGCCCGACCAGGCGCCCCGGGCGGACGTGGACGGCCTGGCGGTGATCGCCCCCCTGCCCGCGCCGACGGCGGCGGTGGCGCCGATCGGCCAGCCAGTGCGGCGGGCGACGCACCACGCACGCCTGTCGTCAAGCGAGTGCGCAAGGCTCCTGCCCCGACTGGTGGCGAGAGCAAAGGAGAATAAGAATGCTGCAACCCAATCGCCGCAAGTACCGCAAAGAACACAAGGGCCGCAACACGGGCATCGCAACCCGCGGCGCCAAGGTGTCGTTCGGCGACTTCGGCCTGAAGGCGACCGAGCGTGGTCGACTCACGGCGCGCCAGATCGAGGCGGCCCGTCGAGCGATCTCCCGCCATATCAAGCGCGGTGGCCGCATCTTCATTCGCATCTTCCCGGACAAGCCGATTTCCCAGAAACCGGCCGAAGTCCGGATGGGCAACGGCAAGGGCAACCCAGAGTACTGGGTTGCCGAAATCACGCCCGGAAAGGTGCTGTACGAGATCAACGGTGTGCCGGAGGACCTTGCGCGTCAGGCGTTCACGCTCGCGGCTGCCAAGTTGCCGCTGCGCTGCACGTTCGTCGCGCGCCAGGTCGGCGCCTAAGCGCTGGAAGGAAACAGAGATGAAAGCGTCCGAATTGCGCGCCAAGGACGTGGCCGCGCTCGAGAAGGAAGTCGCCGATCTGCTCAAGGCCCATTTCGGCCTGCGCATGCAGAAGGCGACCCAACAACTGTCCAATCATTCTCAGCTGGGGAAGACGAAGCGTGACATCGCGCGCGCCAAGACAATCCTGGCCCAGAAGCAGAAGGAAGCCGCCAAATGACGGAAGTTCAAACCCCGGTGAAGAACACCCGCACCCTGGTTGGCCGCGTCGTCAGCGACAAGCGCAACAAGACCGTGACCGTCGTGGTCGAGCGAAGGGCCGCACACGAGTTGTACGGAAAGATCGTCGCACACTCGCGCAAGTACCACGCACATGACGAGAACGGCGACTACAAGGAAGGCGACCTGGTCGAAATCGCTGAAGGGCGACCCATCTCCAAGACCAAGTCCTGGACAGTGACTCGCCTGATCGAAAAGGCCAAGCTCGTGTAAGACGGGCCGACGCCGGCAGGCGTCAGTATCAAACGGGGGTCGGACAGCGGCAGTCTGCCGGTTCCGACCCTTTGTGTTTTGTCCCCACAGGAGAACCCATGCTGAAGATCGGTGACAAGCTGCCCGCGGGCACGTTGCAGGAATTTGTCGACGTCGAGCGCGAAGGATGCTCGATCGGCCCGAACGGTGTCGACGTCGCCAAGGCAACTGCAGGAAAGACCATCGCCATCTTCGGTCTGCCCGGTGCCTACACACCCACCTGTTCGGCCAAGCACGTGCCGGGATATGCAGAGCGGGCAGCGGAACTCAAGGCCGCGGGCGTCGACGAAATCTGGTGCGTCTCTGTCAACGACGCCTTTGTCATGGGCGCCTGGGGCAGGGACCAGAAAGTCGATGGCAAGGTGCGCATGATGGCCGACGGCAGCGCCGACTTCACGAAAGCAACCGGACTGACCTTGGATCTGACCGCCCGCGGCATGGGCCTGCGATCGAACCGCTACTCGATGCTCGTCGTCGATGGCGTGGTCAAGACCCTGAACGTTGAAGGACCAGGGAAGTTCGAAGTCAGTGACGCACAAACGATGTTGAAGCAAGCCGCGACCATCGGCTCTTGAACCGGCGATTCCCGCCTTCGCTTGACGCGATGTGCGGAGCCGGTGCATAATCTAAAGCTTCGCCGGTTCCTGCCAAGCCCATTGCGGCGCCACAGAATCGGCTTCAGCCCAAACTACGGGTCCAAGACTGCCTGCGCCGCATGGTGCGAGCAAGTTGGGATAAAAAATGATCCAAATGCAATCGCGGCTTCACGTGGCCGACAACACGGGTGCGAAGTCCGTCATGTGCATCAAGGTGCTGGGCGGCTCCAAGCGGCGCTACGCCGGCATCGGTGATGTCATCAAGGTGAGCATCAAGGAGGCCGCGCCGCGCGGTCGAGTCAAGAAGGGCGAAATCTACAACGCCGTGGTCGTGCGCACCGCCAAGGGCGTGCGGCGTCCGGACGGGTCGCTGATCAAGTTCGACGGCAACGCGGCCGTGTTGCTCAACGCCAAGCTCGAGCCGATCGGCACGCGCATCTTCGGGCCGGTGACGCGTGAATTGCGTTCCGAGCGCTTCATGAAGATCGTGTCGTTGGCGCCGGAAGTTCTCTGACAGCACGGGCTGGAAGGACAAGTCATGAACAAGATTCGTAAGGGCGACCAGGTCATCGTGTTGACTGGCCGCGACAAGGGCAAACGCGGGACGGTGTCGCTGCGCGTCGATGAGGACCGTGTGGTCGTCGACGGTGTCAACGTGGCCAAGAAGCACGTCAAGCCGAACCCCATGAAGGGCACCACCGGTGGCGTGGTCGACAAGACGATGCCGATCCACCAATCCAACGTGGCCATCTTCAACCCGGCGTCGGGCAAGGCGGACCGCGTCGGGATCAAGCTCCTGGCGGACGGCAAGAAAGTGCGCGTCTACAAGTCCAGCGGCGACGAGATCAAGGTCTAAGGCGAGGGCGAAGAAATGGCTCAACAACAAGCCGCCAAAGCCGCGCCACAGGCGCGCCTGCAGGCGATCTACCGCGACAAGATCGTGCCCGAGATGATGGCCAAGTTTGGCTACAAGTCGGTCATGGAAGTGCCGCGCCTCGAGAAGATCACGTTGAATATGGGCGTGAGCGAGGCGGTGGCGGACAAGAAGGTCATGGACAACGCCGTCGGCGACCTGACCAAGATTGCTGGCCAGAAACCCGTGGTCACGAAGTCCAAGAAGGCGATCGCCGGCTTCAAGATCCGTGAGGACGTGCCGGTCGGTTGCATGGTGACGCTGCGAGGCATTCGCATGTACGAGTTTCTCGACCGTTTCGTGACGGTTGCGTTGCCCCGTGTGCGCGATTTCCGCGGCATCTCCGGGCGTGCCTTCGACGGCCGTGGCAACTACAACATCGGCGTCAAGGAACAGATCATCTTTCCCGAGATCGAGTACGACAAGATCGACGCGATCCGTGGTCTGAACGTCAGCATCACGACGAGTGCGAATTCCGACGACGAGTGCAAGGCGCTGTTGACGGCCTTCCGCTTCCCGTTCAAGAACTGAGGAATACCGTGGCCAAGAAGTCCATCATGCAGCGTCAACTCAAGCGCGAGAAGCTGGTCGCCAAGTACGCAAAGAAGTACTCTGAGCTGAAGGCTGTGGCCGACAACGCCCAGAAGTCCGACGAAGAGCGCTACTTTGCGCGCCTGGAGTTGCAGAAGCTGCCCAGGAATGCGAATCCGACGCGCCTGCGCAGCCGCTGCGCGTTGACGGGTCGCGGCCGCGGCACGTTCCGGATGTTCGGCTTGGGCCGCAACAAGATCCGTGAGCTCGCCTTCCAAGGCGACATTCCCGGCATGGTCAAGGCCAGCTGGTGACATCGGCGAGCTGAAGCAGGAGAAATTTCATGAGCATGAGTGATCCCATCGCCGACATGCTGACCCGCATTCGCAACGCCCAGAGCGTTGAGAAAGCGGCCGTCAAGATGCCGTCATCGAAATTGAAGATCGCGATCGCGCAGGTCTTGAAGGATGAAGGCTATATCGACGGCTTCGTGGTCCGCGAAGAAGACGGCAAGAGCGAGCTCGAGGTGGCGTTGAAGTACTACGCCGGTCGTGGCGTGATCGAGCGCATCGAGCGCGTCAGCCGCCCCGGTCTGCGCATCTACAAGGGCCGCAACGACATCCCGCAGGTCATGAACGGCCTGGGGGTGGCCATTGTCACGACGCCGAAGGGCGTGATGACGGATCGCAAGGCACGCCAGACCGGTATCGGTGGCGAGGTCCTGTGCTACGTGGCCTAAGGGGAGCATCGATATGTCACGCGTAGGAAAGATGCCGATCACCATTCCCAAGGGAGTGGATGTGGCGATCACAGCCGATCAAGTGACGGTCAAGGGTGCCAATGGCACGCTGACCCGATCGGCAAATGCGTTGGTCAAGCTGACCAGCGATGCTGGCGTGATCAACGTCGCGCCGGCAAATGACAGCACCGAGGCCAATGCCATGAGCGGCACCATGCGTGCACTTCTGGCCAACATGGTTGGCGGCGTGAGCCAGGGTTTCGAGAAGAAGCTGGCGCTCGTGGGCGTGGGCTTTCGGGCCCAGGCACAAGGGCAGAAGCTGAACTTGCAGATCGGGTTCTCGCATCCGGTGGTCAAGGAGATGCCGGCTGGCATCAAGGTCGAGTGCCCGACGCAGACCGAGATCGTCATCAAGGGTGCGGATCGCCAGGTGGTTGGTCAACTGGCCGCGGAAGTGCGCGCCTTTCGGCCGCCCGAGCCGTACAAGGGCAAGGGGATTCGCTACGTTGGTGAGCGAGTGGTTCTCAAAGAGACGAAGAAGAAGTAAGGAGCGACGCCATGAGCTTGACCAAGAAGGAACAGCGCCTGCGCCGCTCGCGCCAGACCCGAGCCCGTATAGCGGGCCAGGGTGTCGCACGTTTGACGGTCTTCCGTTCGAACGCCCACATTTATGCGAGCGTCATTTCCGGCGACGGCAACAGTGTCGTGGCTAGCGCCTCGACGGCCGAGAAGGACATGCGCGATCAGATCAAGAACGGAGGCGATGTCGCCGCCGCCGCCATCATCGGCAAGCGTATCGCCGAGAAGGCGAAGGCTGCGGGGGTCGAGACGGTCGCATTCGATCGTGCAGGATTCGCCTATCACGGCCGTGTGAAGGCCCTCGCAGAGGCCGCGCGCGAAGCCGGTCTCCAGTTCTGAGCGCCGCGGCAGCGAAGGAAATCAGCAAATGGCAAAGTTCACTCCCCGCATGCAGACCCCGACGAACGAGGACGGGCTCAAGGAAAAGATGATCGCGATCAACCGCGTCACCAAAGTGGTGAAGGGTGGTCGCACGCTCAGCTTCGCGGCACTGACGGTGGTTGGCGACGGAGATGGTCGCATCGGCATGGGCAAAGGCAAGGCCAAGGAAGTGCCGGTCGCCGTGCAGAAGGCCATGGAATCTGCGCGCCGCAACATGATCAAGGTGTCGCTCCGGAACGGCACCATCCAGCACAACGTGCGTGGCATGCATGGCGCGGCCAAGGTGCTGATGGCGCCGGCCAAGCCGGGTGACGGCATCATCGCCGGCGGCCCGATGCGTGCGGTATTCGAAGTCATGGGCGTGACCGACATCGTGGCCAAGAGCCTTGGCTCGTCAAATCCGTACAACATGGTTCGCGCGACGCTCGACGCACTCAAGAGTTCGACGACGCCCGCCGAAGTGGCGGCCAAGCGCGGCAAGTCGGTTGAAGACCTCTTCAACTGACCGCAGCGAAGGAATCCGAGATGACTGAAAAGAAGACCCTGACGGTCAAGCTGGTTCGCAGCGTGGCCGGGACGCGTGAGTCTCACCGTGCAACCGTGCGTGGTCTGGGGCTGCGCAAGACCAACAGCGAGCGTGTGCTCGAGGACACGCCCGCAGTGCGCGGGATGATCAACAAGGTCGCGTACCTGGTGCAGGTGCTGTAATGGAACTCAACGCAATCAAGCCGGCGGCAGGCGCCAAGCACTCGAAGCGTCGTGTCGGACGTGGCATTGGCTCGGGCCTGGGCAAGACAGCGGGTCGTGGCCACAAGGGCCAGAAGTCCCGTGCGGGCGGCTTTCACAAGGTCGGCTTCGAAGGTGGTCAGATGCCGCTTCAGCGCCGTCTGCCAAAGCGTGGCTTCAAGTCCGTCCTGTTGAAATTTCGCGCCGAGCTCACCTTGGGTGAGTTGCAGCGTCTGGCCGCCGACGAGGTCGATCTGTTGACGCTCAAGCAAGCTGGCCTGGTGGGCGAGCTGATCAAGGTCGTCAAGATCATCAAGTCGGGCGAGCTGTCGCGCAAGGTGTCGGTCAAAGGCATCGGCGCGACCGCGGGTGCCAAGGCCGCCATCGAGGCTGCTGGTGGTTCCGTGGAATCCGCGCCGGGCGCGGACGCCTGAGGACGACTGACACGTGGCCACGTCTGCGAACCAGTTGGCGAAGAGCGGGAAGTTCGGTGACTTGCGTCGCCGGATTGTCTTCCTGCTGTTGGCGCTGGTCGTCTACCGTTTGGGAGCGCATATCCCTGTGCCGGGGATCGACCCGAACCAGTTGGAACAGCTCTTCAAGGGCCAGTCCGGCGGCATCCTGAACCTGTTCAACATGTTCTCGGGTGGTGCGCTGTCGCGCTTTACCGTCTTCGCGTTGGGAATCATGCCGTACATCTCGGCGTCCATCATCATGCAGTTGATGGGCTACGTGGTGCCGACGCTGGAGGCCTTGAAGAAGGAAGGCGAGAGCGGACGGCGCAAGATCACCCAGTACACGCGCTACGGCACGCTCGTGTTGGCCCTGTTCCAGTCGCTTGGCATTGCGCTGGCGCTCGAGGGGTCGCAGGGCCTGGTGCTCAACCCGGGCATGGGCTTTCGCGTGACAGCGGTGGTCAGCTTGGTGGCGGGCACCATGTTCCTGATGTGGCTGGGTGAGCAGATCACCGAGCGCGGAATAGGCAACGGCATCTCGATCATCATCTTCGCGGGTATTGCTTCTGGGTTGCCGAGCGCCATCGGCGGTTTGTTCGAACTCGTTCGCACGGGTGCCATGAGCATCGTGGCCAGCCTGTTCATCATTGCCGTCGTGCTTGGCGTGACCTACGTGGTGGTCTTCGTCGAGCGAGGCCAACGCAAGATCTTGGTCAATTACGCCAAACGGCAGGTCGGCAACAAGGTGTATGGGGGCCAGTCTTCACATCTGCCGCTGAAGCTGAACATGTCCGGTGTGATTCCACCGATTTTCGCTTCGTCCATTATCCTGCTGCCGGCCACGGTCGTGGGCTGGTTCGCGACCGGTGCCGGAGACGGCTGGTTCACACGGGTCCTGCGCGATGTGTCGGCTGCGCTTTCGCCGGGCCAACCGATCTACGTGCTGCTGTATGCGGCGATGATCGTCTTCTTCTGTTTCTTCTACACCGCGCTGGTGTTCAACAGCCGCGAAACGGCAGACAACCTGAAGAAGAGTGGTGCCTTCATTCCCGGCATCCGCCCGGGCGACCAGACGGCGCGCCATATCGACAAGATTCTCGGGCGCCTGACGCTGGCCGGCGCAATCTACATCACCGCGGTATGCCTGCTGCCAGAGTTCCTGGTGCTGAAGTACAACGTGCCGTTCTATTTCGGCGGTACATCGCTGCTGATCATCGTCGTCGTCACCATGGACTTCTGGGCCCAGGTCCAGAGCTATGTGATGAGCCAACAATACGAATCGCTGTTGAAGAAGGCCAATTTCAAGGCGAGTTGAGATGTCCCGCGCCCACGATGTTGCTCGCGCGCTGGTGGACGCTGAAGAGTTAAGGAGAAGAGCATGAAAGTTGCTGCATCAGTCAAGAAAATGTGCCGAAACTGCAAAGTCATTCGGCGCAATGGTGTGGTTCGCGTGATCTGCACGGATCCGCGTCACAAGCAGCGTCAAGGCTGAGGAAGGACACACATGGCACGCATTGCTGGCATCAACATCCCGCCGCACAAGCACACGGAGATCGGCTTGATGTCGATCTACGGCATTGGCCGCTCGACCGCGCAGAAGATCTGTGACTCGGCCGGCATCCCGCATACGAAGAAGATCAAGGATCTGAACGACAGCGACCTCGAGCGCATCCGAGAAGAGATCGGACGCCTGACGATCGAAGGCGATCTGCGCCGCGAACTGTCGATGAGCATCAAGCGCCTGATGGACCTTGGCTGCTACCGCGGCTTCCGTCACCGTCGCGGACTGCCGGTGCGCGGTCAGCGCACCAGGACCAATGCGCGCACGCGCAAGGGTCCCCGTCGTGGCGCCGCCGCCCTGAAGAAGTAAGCACCTAGCGAACTGAGAGAACTACGATATGGCCAAACCCGCCAACACCGCCGCGCGGCGCGTGAGCAAGAAGATCCGCAAGAACATTGCGGACGGGATTGCGCACGTTCATGCGTCGTTCAACAACACCATCATCACGATCACGGACCGCCAAGGCGGCGCGCTGGCGTGGGCGTCGAGTGGCGGCCAGGGCTTCAAGGGCTCGCGCAAGTCGACGCCGTTTGCTGCCCAGGTGGCGGCCGAAATGGCTGGGCGCGCAGCGCAGGAACAGGGAATCAAGAACCTGGACGTGCGGATCAAGGGTCCGGGACCGGGACGCGAGTCGTCCGTGCGTGCGCTGGCCTCGCTGGGCATCCGGATCAATTCGATCAGTGACGTGACGCCCGTACCGCACAACGGCTGCCGGCCGCAGAAGCGCCGTCGCATCTGAGGACCGCCGGCAGGACTGCCGGGGATGAGCTAGAATTTATGGTTTACCGTTGCCGGCCGGCCTGCGTGCCCGTCGGCATCATTCCTGGGTTTGAAGTCTACCGGACGCCAAACCCCAAGCCCACCGTTCGAGCGCCCAGAACAACATGCGCCGGACTCGCGTGGCGGAGCCCCACTCGCTGAGGCGCCGGCCACGTCAGGACAAACTTCGAGGACATTGCAGTGGCACGCTATCTAGGCCCCAAGGCCAAACTATCCCGCCGCGAAGGCACGGACCTGTTTCTGAAGAGCGCCCGACGCTCGATCGGCGACAAGGCAAAGTTCGACACCAAACCAGGTCAACACGGCCGCACCAGCGGGTCGCGCACCTCCGACTACGGTCTCCAGCTGCGTGAAAAGCAGAAGGTCAAGCGCATGTACGGTGTGCTCGAGCGCCAGTTCCGGCGCTACTTCGCCGAAGCCACGCGGCGCAAGGGCAACACCGGCTCGAACCTGCTCGTGCTGCTCGAGTCGCGACTCGACAACGTCGTCTACCGGATGGGCTTCGGTTCGACGCGGGCCGAAGCGCGGCAGTTGGTGTCGCACAAGGCGCTGACCGTGAACGGTCAGGTCGTGAACATCCCGTCCTACTCCGTTAAGGCGGGCGACGTGGTGGCGATCCGCGAGAACTCCAAGACGCAGCTTCGCATCGTCGATTCACTCAAGCTGGCCGAGTCGATCGGTCTGGCGGAGTGGGTTCAGGTCGATGCGACAAAGATGGAAGGTGTCTTCAAGAAGTCGCCTGATCGTGACGAGTTCGGCGCCGAGATCAAGGAAGCGCTGATCGTCGAACTGTACTCACGGTAACGACAACAAGTACGAAGCGACCCGGTTAGCGCCGGGTGGCCTTCAAGGTGACGCTTCGCCCGTCGGGCGCGGGGCTCTCGAATCCCGGCCCGGCATGGTCCATCAGCCTTATCGGCGTAACGAGCCGAGGGTATTGACAGGAACACATACTCAATGCAAACGAATCTACTCAAGCCTAAGGCCATTCACGTCGAACCGCTGGGCGGATTTCGCGCCAAGGCCACTCTTGAGCCCTTTGAGCGCGGTTACGGCCACACGCTGGGCAACGCCCTGCGCCGCGTCCTGCTGTCTTCGATGGTCGGCTATGCCCCGACCGAGGTCACGATCGCGGGTGTGCTGCATGAGTATTCCGCCATCGATGGTGTGCAGGAAGACGTTGTGCACATCATGCTCAACCTGAAGGGCGTGGTGTTCAAGCTGCTCAACCGCGACGAAGTCACCCTGGTGTTGCGCAAGGAAGGCGAAGGTCCGGTGACCGCGGCTGATATCCAGACGCCGCATGACGTCGAGATCGTCAACCCCGAGCACGTCATTGCGCATCTGGCGCAAGGTGGCAAGCTGGACATGCAGATCAAGGTCGAAAAGGGCCGTGGTTATGTTCCGGGCAATATGCGCCGCTATGGCGACGAGCCGACCAAGGCCATCGGCCGCATCGTGCTCGATGCTTCGTTTGCCCCGGTACGCCGGGTCAGCTATGCGGTCGAGAACGCACGCGTCGAACAGCGTACCGATCTGGACAAGCTGGTGATGGAGATCGAGACCAACGGTGCGATCACACCGGAAGAGGCGATTCGAGCCTCGGCCAAGATCCTCGTCGAGCAGCTTGCCGTGTTCGCGCAGCTGCCATCGGACAACATCGAGACGTTGTTCGAGAGCGAGCCGAAGAAGTCGGCTGCCGCCTTCGATCCGATCCTGCTGCGCCCGGTCGACGAACTCGAGCTGACCGTGCGTTCGGCCAACTGCCTGAAGGCCGAGAACATCTACTACATCGGCGACCTGATTCAGCGCACCGAAACCGAGCTGCTGAAGACACCGAACCTGGGTCGCAAGTCGCTCAACGAGATCAAGGAAGTGCTGGCTTCGCGCGGGCTCACGCTCGGTGCGCGGCTCGAGAACTGGCCTCCACAAGGCCTAGACAAGCGTTAACTGAAATGGGTCGCCCTACAGGGTGACCCGGTGCCACCTCCGGTACCTGACACGGCCGGGGGCATAAGACAAGCGAAAGGACAGCACCATGCGCCACCGTAACGGACTCCGCAAACTCAACCGCACCAGCTCGCATCGCCTGGCGATGTTGCGCAACATGTGCAATTCGCTCATCGAGCATGAGGCGATCAAGACCACGGTCCCCAAGGCCAAGGAACTGCGCCGCGTCGTCGAGCCCCTCATCACGCTCGGTAAGCACCCCACGCTGGCAAACCGCCGCCTGGCATTCGACCGCACGCGCGACCGCGAGATCGTGAGCAAGCTCTTCAATGTGCTGGGCCCGCGCTACAACGCTCGCCCGGGCGGCTACACGCGAATCCTGAAGATGGGGTTCCGCGTCGGTGACAACGCACCGATGGCCTTTGTCGAGCTGGTGGATCGCCCGGCACCCGTTGATGTGGCCGAAGAGTCGGACGCCACGGCCGAATAAAGTTTATAATCTAAGGCTCAGTCGCGGGGTGGAGCAGTCTGGTAGCTCGTTGGGCTCATAACCCAAAGGTCGCAGGTTCAAATCCTGCCCCCGCAACCAAGAATTCACTAAGAAGAAGAACAACTAGCGAATTGGCAAACGCCGCCCCAGTGGGCGGCGTTTTGCTTTATGCCCAGGCTCTTCCCATCGGCTTTGACGGTCCGAAGAAATCGAGCAGGTCAGTTCGGTCGCGTCACGGGGCCGGTGCGGTCCGGCTTGGCACTCGGCAGTTGGTCTATTCCGCGACCAGCTGCCGCACGACGTCGGCGATTGCCGCCTCGTCGGGAACGGCGAGCTTCTCCAGGGTGCGCGCGAAAGGCATCGGAACCACCTCGGTTCCGAGGCGCCTGACCGGGGCCTTCAGTTCGCGCCAGGCATGCTCGCTGATCAGGGCCGCGATTTCGCTGGTCGATCCTCCGACCCGAATCGTTTCCTGCACGACGAGCGCGCGCCCGGTGCGGCGCACCGACTCAACGATTGTCTCTTCGTCCAACGGCATGATGCTGCGCAGGTCGACTACCTCGGCCTCGATGCCCTCCGCAGCAAGCACGCGTGCGGCGCTCAGCGCCTTGCGCACCATCGCGGCCGAAGCGATGATCGTCGCGTCGCGCCCAATCCGCTTAACTACAGCTTTGCCGATTGGCACCAAGTCGTCGTCGTCAGGAATCGTGTCGCGTTGACCGTGGTACAGCGCCATGTGCTCCATGAACAAGACCGGGCTGTCGTCGCGGATCGCCGATTTCATCAGGCCCTTGGCATCGAGCGCGCACGACGGCACGACGATCTTGACACCTGGCGTGTGCATCAGCCAGGAGTGGTAGTCGTACGCATGCCCGTGGTACGGACCGACGCCGTACTTGGCGCGCACCACGAGTGGTACGCGGGCCTTGCCGTCGGAGTAATAGTGCATGGCGCCACCGTCGCAGCCAAGCTGCTGGATGACCAACGGCAGGTACTCGAGGAACATGATGTCGACGATTGGCCTCTTGCCCGCGAGCGCCGCGCCGACTCCAGCCCCGACGATGCCACCCTCGGAGATCGGCGTGTCGATCACCCGGCCACTGGCGCCGAACTCGTCCCACAGTCCCTTGCACGAGTTCAAGGGTCCGCCGAAGCGACCGATGTCCAGCCCCATGATGAAGACGTTTCGGTCGCGCCGCATCTCCTCGGCGATGCCGGCGACGATTGCTTCCTGCAAGGTCAGGCGTTTCATTCGGTGCTCCCGGCAAATACCTGATCGAGCCCGAGTACATCGGGTCCTGGTTCGGGGTCGGCAATGGCCTCAGCCATTGCAATGTCAACGCGCTCGCGCAGTGCTCGGTGCAGCGCCTCGTCCTCGTACGCGTCGAGCATGTCGTGCTCCATGAGATGCGCGCGCAGTCGCGCTATCGGGTCGCGCGCGCGCCATGCGTCAACCTCGTCGGTGCTTCGGTAAGGGGCGCTGTCGGCAACCAGGTGGCCGGCGACGCGATAGGTCAGCGCTTCAATCAGCGTCGGGCCATCGCCGCGACGAGCGCGGGCGACCGCGGTCTCGATCGTGGCGCGCAACGCGATGACGTCATTGCCATCGGCAGACACGCCGGGAATGCCGTAGGCGGCGCCTCGGTCGGCAATCGAGTGCGCGCCGACACCGCGTTGCGCCGGCGTCGAGATCGCGAGCTGGTTGTTCTGGCAGACGTAGACGACCGGCAGCCTCAGCACCGAGGCAAGGTTGAGAGCCTCGTGAAAATCGCCTCGGCTCGAGGTTCCGTCGCCGAACACTGCAAGCGTCACGGCATCGCTCCCGTCGAGCTTGGCCGCAAGCGCAGCGCCCGCGGCGTACCCCAGCGTCGGGCCGAGCGCTCCCGAGTACAGACCGATGAGCTTGAGTTCGATCGGCGCGCAAACATCCGACCGGTAGCGCCCGCGGCTGTGGCTGGTGAGCTTGCCGGTGAGCCCGGCGAACAGTTGGCGCAGGTCGGCGCCTCGCGCCACGGCAGCTTGCAGCATTCCGCGGTAGTGCGGCACCACATAGTCTTCGCTGCGCAGCCCGCAGTAACAGGCGGACAGCACCGCCTCCTCGCCTTCGCTGGCATGCCAATGGGCGTCGGCACCGCCTGCGACGCGGTCGATCTCGCGCGACAGCAGCATCAGCGAATACATCTCTCGCAGTAGGCTGCGGTCGCTGCCGATCCGCAGGCGCGCCAGTTCGACGTCGTCATTCATGGCTCGGTCTCCAGTGTTGCGATCACTGCGCCGACCGCGATCGCCTCGTCCGGCGCGACGCGATGCTCCCTCAGCGTGCCAGCGGATGGGCTGACAATTTCGATGTTGACCTTGTCGGTCATGACGTCGGCGACGGGTTCGTCGGCGGCCACCCTGTCGCCTGGCAACTTGTGCCAGGCGACGAGGATCGCCTCCTTGGCATCGTGCCCCATTTCGGGCACCCGGATTTCGATCAGCATCGTGTTTCCTCCTGGTGGTTCATGGTCAGGCCATCAGCGGCAGTGGGTCGACGATCAGTCGGTGCACATCGTCGAGGAATCGGGCCGCCGGCATGCCGTTGACGATGCGGTGGTCGAAGCTCAGGCTGGTGGGAATCACGTGGCGAACGGCGACGGCGCCGTCGTGTGCCACCACGGCCTGATGCACAGCACCGAATCCGAGAATTGCAGCCTGACCCAGCGGGATGATCGGCGTCGACCAGCGAACGCTAGGTACCATGCCGCCGTTGGAGACGGTGAAGGTGGCGCCACGTACGTCGGACAGGCCCAAGGTGCCTGCAGAGGCACGCTCGGACAGCAGGCGCAGCGTGGAGGCGATCTCGTCCAGCGAGTTGCGGTCGGCGTGGTGCAACACGGGGACTATCAGTTGGCCGTCGGACAGCGACAGTGCGACGCCGATATGAATGTCAGCGTGAAAGTGCAACTCCTGTCCGCAGAGCGAGGCATTGAGCCCCTCATGGGCGCGCAGCGCGAGCGCCACCGCTCTGACGATCAAGTGCGTCATTGTTATGCGTGGCCCGCTACCTCGATCCACGGCCAGACGTGAGTGCAGCGCGAGCAAGGCCTCGGCGTCGACCTGGCCGAACAAGGTCACCGGCACGCTCTCGTGAAGGCTGCGAGCAAGATGCCCGGCTGCGATGCGCTGCATCGGTGACATCCTCGCGATGCGGGCGGGACGGGGCGGGGTCGGCATGTTGATTCGAGCGCGCTGCGAACTATATAGTAACCGATGTTACTAGTTGGTCGCCACGATCACGCAGACGCCGAGCGTCGCCTAGCCACTGGCCGAACCGGGTCGGCTTGAGCATCGGCCGCCGCATCGGCTGCTTCGAGAGCGTCGAGCAGGTGGACGACGAGGCGATCGAGATGCGCTCTCGAAGCAGCATCGAAGCCGGCAAACAACTGCAGCTCGCGCTCGTGGCCGCTGGCTCCGACGTCCTCGAACAGACGCCGACCCTCACGGTTGAGCTCGAGCAGGGTGCGGCGTGCGTCCAGCGTGTCGGCCCGCTTGGTGATCCGTCCATGGCGAGAGAGCCCTGCGATGGCTCGGCTGACGCTCATCTTGTCCAGCCCCGTGGCTTGCGCGATTTCATGCGCCGCACAGCCCGGATGGCTGGCGAGCACGATCATCACGCGCCATTCGTTCAACGAGAGCCGGTGTTTCAGCGCCAACGTCTCGACGAAGGGGCGCGCGGTCAAATTGACCACGCGCACCAGCTTGAAGTACAGGGCGCTGTCGTTAGGCAGATCGGTGCCGCCTGCCCTAGCGCGGCGGGGCGGCATCAGCCTCGGACCTTCGCGGCCACCTGCTCAATCTTGGCGACCAAAGCGGGGTTGGTGGCGTTCTTCCACTTGGTGTAGGCGCCGCGGGTGGCAGCCTGCCAGGCCGACATCTCGGCCGGTGTGGGCAGGTGCACTTCGACGCCGAGTGCCCGCACGGCCGCCACGTCTTCTGCAAACAGCTTGCGCACCAACGCGATCTGCTGTGTGGCCGCGTCACGCGCTGCCTCGCCGACGATCTTGCGGTCCTCCACTGTCCAACTCTGCCAGATCGGGCTGGCGATGGCGAACAGCAGGATGTCGTTTGAGTAGTTCCACTTGGTGACGTACTTCTGCCCCAAGGTTTGGATCTTGGCCTTGAGGAAGACCTCGAGCGGGTTTTCCTGCGCGTCCACTGCGCCCGAGGCGAGCGCAGGCTGTGCGTCGGCCCAACTCATGAACGTGGGGTTGGCGCCCAGCGCGGACATGATCTCGCCATACATTGGGCTGCCGACGACGCGGATCTTGATGCCTTTCATGTCATCGGGTGACTTGATCGGACGCACGCGATTGCTGACTTGGCGGTAGCCTGTTTCGCCGACCGCAAGTGGCTCGGCGCCGGCTTTGCGCACGAGATCGAAGTACTCGTCCATGATCGCCGGCTCCGCAGTCGCGGCGTCCCAGGCTTTGTGGTTAGGCAAGATGAACGGCAGCGTGAACACACCGAGCTCGGGCACTGTGCCTGCCCAGTTGATGGGTGCTCCACACAGCACATCGATCACGCCCTGACGCATGGCCGCGAATTCACGATCCTGCTGGCCCTGCACCAGGCTCGCGCCCGGGTACTGCTTGATGTTGATTCGCCCGCCGGTGCGCTCGCGGACCAGATCGCCGAAGATCTCGCCGCCCTTGCCCCAGGCAAACGCCGGAGGCACTACGGTGCTCATCTTGTACTCGGCCTTGTAGGGGGCCTGCGCATGGGCGAAGCGGGGCAGCGCCGCCGTAGCGGCCAGGCCACCGGCCACTTGAATCAGGGCACGTCGTTTCATCGTTCGTCTCCGTCAGTTAGTAGCCCAGCGAGCGCGGTAACCACAGCGCTATGGGCGGAAACACGACCACGATCCCCGTGGCCAAGGAAAAACCAAGCACCAGCCATCCCACGTGGGGCAGCGTCTGCTCCATGCTCACCTGTGCGAGTCGGCAGGACACCATCAGGTTGACTGCCATCGGTGGCGTGAACTGACCGATCGCGATCACCATCGTCAGCAACACACCGAACCACACCGGATCCCAGCTGAAGGTGCGCATCAGCGGGTACAGCATGGGCAGAAAGATAAGGAAGATCGACACACCGTCGAGCACCATCCCGACCACGAGCAGAATCAGCAACACCGCAAGCAGGGCTCCCGCGCTGCCAATGCCGGCCGACTGCACGGCCAGAAGCAGCGGATCGGCCAGGCCTAGCGTGTTTACCGAATAGGCGAAGATGCCGGCCAACGCCATCACGATCATGATCACAGACGAGGTCTCTGCGGCGTCGCGCAAGATCCCGTACAAGTCGCGTATGCCAATCGTGCGGTGCACGGCCAGGCCGATGAACAGGCCGTAGACGACGGCCACCACCGCCGCTTCGGTCGGCGTAAACCAGCCCATCCGCATGCCGCCGAGGATCAGCACTGGCGCCGCCAAACCCCAGAAAGCACCTCGCAGCGAGCGCCAGAACGGCGGTCGCGGCAGCGCGCATTCGTCCAGTCCGTAGCCACGTCGACGCGACAGCCACACCGCCGGGATGATCAACGCCAAGCCGGCCAGCAGGCCTGGAAACAGGCCGGCGGCGAACATGGCGGGCACCGAGACGCCTGGCATCGAAACGCTGTAGACGACGAAAGCGATTGACGGCGGAATGAGGATGTCGATCGCTGCCGCCGAGCCGACGATACTGGCGGTGAAAGGCCGCGGATAGCCAGCGCGTGACATGGCGAGCACCATCACGCCGCCCACGGCGGCTGCTGTGGCCGGCCCTGAGCCCGAGATACCGCCGAGTGCCATGGCCACCAGTACCGCCACCATCGGCAGCATGCCTGGCGAGCGCCCGACACACGCGAGTGCAAAACTGACCAGGCGCTGCGCGACCCCGGCGCGTTCGAAGATCACACCCACCAGCACGAACATCGGCAGGGCCAGCAATGGGTACTTGCCGACGCCGGCCTGCACGTTCTGCGGCGCAGCCATCAGGCCGAACCAGGGCGCGTCCCAGTTCGCCCAGCCGATCGCGATCATGCCGCCGATGCCCAGCGCGGCGCCGATTGGCACACCGGCCAGCATCAGCAGCGCGAACAGGGCGAACAGGGTGCCCCCGATCATTCGACCTGCTCCTGGGCGGTCATCGGGGCGCCTGCGCGTGCCGCTGCCCACGCGGTGCCGAAGGAGCGCATCGCAATCGCCGCACACAGCAACGGCGCTGTGATCGTGTACCACCAGCGCGGTACGCCAAGGCCCATCGACGTCTCGCCCCAGCGAATCTCGTCAGCGACCATGACGCCGAAGAGCAGCGCAAGGCCCGCGAACAGCAGTCCTGTGATGCAGGCCGCAGCGATGCGAAACGCGCGTCGCCGGCCGGCACCGCCAGCCTCGTACAGGAGGCCGATCCGGATATGCCGATCGCTCGCCGTGGCCGCGCTCGCGCCAGCCAGTGTCATGACCAGCATCAGGAAGACCGAGATCTCCTCGGTCCAGGCAAACGAATAGGCGATCAGGTAGCGGGTGACCACGTTCAGAAGCGTGATCACGACCAACAACGCCATGCACGCCACTGCCAGTCCCTCTTCGAATGCGACGGGAACGAAGTGCTTCATGCCATCAGCACCCGAGCCGCGGCGGCGATCGCTGCCGGCCGAACGCGCGCCACCTCCTCCAGCGTTGCCGCATAGCCGACGGGAATGCGGGGAGCGCCAGCGCGCTTAACGCGGCAGCCGAGGGATTCGGCCACCGTGGCGGCGATCTCGGCTCCCAGCCCCGCCACCTGCACTGCTTCGTGGGTAACCAGCAGGCGCCCCGTGCGTGCCGCCGAGGCGAGCACCGTGTCGCGATCCCAGGGCCAAAGGGTCGCGAGATCGATGACCTCGGCCGTGATGCCGTCGGCGGCAAGCGTGCGTGCAGCTTCGAGAGCCCAATGCAATTGGCGCGACCAGCTGACGATGGTCAGGTCGTCGCCGGTGCGGCAGATGCGGGCCTGCCCGATGGCCAGTGGTGGCAAGATTGTCGACCCGTCGCGCGAACCCCAGAGTTCCTTGTGTTCCAGATAGATCACGGGATCGTCGCATTCGATTGCAGCGCGCAACAGATGCGCGTTGTCGGTCGCGGTTGAGGGGGCGATCACGACCAAGCCAGGCAGATGCACAAACCAGGCTTCGAGTGATTGCGAATGCTGCGCGGCCGACGCGCTCCAGATGCCCATCGGAAGCCGGGCCACGAGTGGCACCCGACCCTGGCCGCCAAACATGAACCGATTCTTGGCCGCCTGGTTGACGATTTCGTCCATCGCGCACAACGCGAAGTCGACGACGCGCATCTCGACTACGGGCCGGCAACCCGCCAGCGCCATCCCGACGCCGGCGCCCATGATGGTGGCCTCCGAGATTGGCGTGTCGATCACCCGCTCCAAACCGAAGCGCTGCTGCAACCCGCGATACTGACCGAAGATGCCGCCGCGGCCGACGTCCTCGCCGAGCACGACGACGCGGTCGTCGGCAGCCATGGATTCACCCAGTGCTGTGCAGGCGGCTTCGGCGTAGGTCAGTGCGTCCATGGTGTGCGATGCCTCAGACCCAGCGGCCAGCTCCTGCATCCTGAACGTCGATGTAGGACTGGCTCGCGGCGGGTGATGGCGCCTCGCGAGCAAGCCGCACGGCGAGGGCGATTTCGTCGTCCGCCTGTTGGCGCATCGCTGCGAGCGTGTTCGCCGGCAGGCCGAGATCCAGCCATCGCCTTTCGGCGAGCATGATTGGGTCGCGGTCGAGCTCACGCAGGACTTCGTCGGCATCGCGATAAGTTGCCGGGTCGACCGAGACATGGCCCTTGATGCGATAGGTCTTGGCGTGCAGCAGGCGCGGCCCCTGGCCAGACCGCACGTCGTCGATCAACGCCTGGGCGGCATCGGCCACCGCCTCGACATCGTTGCCGTCGACAGTGCACGAGCGCACGCCGATCGCCTCCGCCCGCGCTGCAGCGCCGGCGCCAGCAGTGTGGTCGGCCGTTGCGGTCGTCGCCGACCAACCGTTGTCCTCGCAAACGAAGACGACCGGCAGCGTGTAGGCCTGGGCCCAGTTCATCGATTCGAGAAAGGGGCCGCGGTTGATGGCACCGTCGCCGAAGAAGCACACGACAATTGCATCGCGCCGTTGCAACTTGAGTGCCTGGGCCGCACCGACGGCGATCGGCATTCCGGCCGCCACGACCCCGTTGGCCCCGAGCATGCCGACAGAGAAATCAGCGATGTGCATCGAGCCACCCTTGCCGCCATTGGTGCCGGTCGCGCGGCCGTGGAGCTCGGCCATCATGCGCGACACGTCAGCCCCTTTGGCCAGCGTGTGACCATGCCCGCGGTGCGTACTGGTGAGCAAGTCGGACTTCTCCAAGTGCAGGCATACGCCGGCGGCGACCGCCTCCTGGCCGGTGGAGAGATGCAGCGGACCACGCACCGCGGCTTGACCGTCGGCGTCCTGGCCAAAGGCCGACACGCCACCCTGGCTTGCGATTTCAGCTGCGTCCTCGAACGCGCGAATCCGCAGCATGGTGCGCAAGAGCGCCCCAAGACGGCGAGGCCGGTCGACGGGGGCAGGATTTTTCAACCGAGACTCCACGCGAAGATCCATTAAATGGTAACGATGGTTACTGGTTGGTGGGCTGGTGGTTTCCCGCACTGATCGTGGCCCGGTTTGAGTCGAGCGCAGGCGCGACGTGGCTACCTTGCAGCGCCAGCCCAGTCAGATCTGCTCGTCGATCAGCGTCGGGCGGCAGCGACTGGTTCACCAGACTTTGTCCGAGCGGACTGGGCCGAGGTTGGCGACGATCTTGATATTTCCAGTGCTCAGTCTTGTCAGGTCCCGCCGGCGCCGTCGATCAAGATCGCACGGAAGTCGTTCACGTTGGTCAGGGTCGGTCCGGTGATCACAGTGTCGCCGAGGGCTTCGAAGAAACTGTGGCCGTCGTTGTTGGTGAGTCGGTCCTTGGGTTTGAGGCCCAGCGACCAGGCCCGCGCAAGCGTGTCAGGACCCAGCAGGGCGCCGGCGATCTCCTCCTGTCCGTCGACACCGTCAGTGTCACCCGCCAGTGCGTGGATGCGCGGGTGACCGTTCAACGCCACGCCAAGCGACAACAGGAACTCGACGTTGCGGCCACCCCGGCCGTTGCCACGCACGGTCACCGTCGTCTCGCCGCCGGACAACAGCACGCAGGGGGCCTCGAAGGGTTGACCGCGGTTGGCCACCTGCAGCGCCAGGCCGGCCATGACCTTGCCGACGTCGCGTGCTTCGCCTTCGATGGCATCGCCCAGGATATGTGGGGTCAGGCCGTGCTGACGCGCGACCGCCGCGGCGGCCTCGAGGGCCATCTGCGGCGTCGCGATGATCCGCAACTCGCTGCGTGCCAGGCGCGCATCACCCGGCTTGACCGATTCGCCATGACCGCTCTCGAGCACTTCGCGCGCCGCTGTCGGCAACTCGATGCCGCGGCGGCGCACGATGTCCAGCGCATCCTGGCAGGTCGTCGGGTCCGGCGCTGTCGGGCCGGAAGCGATGTCGATCGGATCGTCGCCCGGCACGTCGGAGATCAGCAAGGTCAGCACGCGCGCCGGATAGCAGGCGGCGGCCAGGCGACCGCCCTTGATCGACGACAGGTGGCGGCGTACGCAGTTCATCTCGCCAATCGTTGCGCCGGACTTGAGCAAGGCACGATTGATGGCCTGCTTGTCCGCGAGCGTCAGGCCTTCGATCGGCAGCGACAGCAATGACGAGCCGCCGCCGGAGATCAGGCACAGGACCAGATCGTCGGCACTCAACCCCTGCACCGTGTGGAGCAGCCGTTCGGCAGCGGCCAGCCCGGCGGCGTCGGGAACCGGATGCGCCGCCTCGACGATCTGGATGTGCTGGCAGGGCACCTTGTAGCCGTAGCGTGTGACGACCAGGCCTTCGAGCGGTCCCTTCCAGTGCGCCTCGACGGCAGCCGCCATCGCCGCCGACGCCTTGCCGGCGCCGATCACCAGCATGCGCCCCTTCGGTGGCTCCGGCAGGTGTGCAGGAATGACACGCGCCGGCTGCGCCGAGGCAACGGCGGCGTCGAACATCTCGCGCAGGACCTCCCTGCGGCTCATCGCTCGACCCCGTGTGCGATGTGCCGTGCGATCGTCACTCCGGGGCTGGTCGAATCTGCGAAACGCGCGCTCATGAAATCTCGTGCCTTGGTTCAGCGGACCAGGCGCTCTCGCCAGCCAAGTCCGGCTTCGGTCGCGCCGATCGGCTTGTACTCGCAGCCGACCCATCCGGTGTAGTGGATGTGGTCGAGGTGGGTGAAAAGGAACTCATAGTTGATCTCCCCAGTGCCGGGCTCATGGCGGCCCGGGTTGTCGGCCAGTTGCATGTGGCCGATGCGCGCCAGGTGCTTCTCGAGCGTGGTCGCCAGTTCGCCCTCCATGCGCTGCGCGTGATAGATGTCGTATTGCACCAGGGCGTTGTCCGCGCCGACTTCGTCGAGGATCGAGATCGCCTGCGCCGTCGTGTTCAGGTAGAAGCCGGGCATATCGTAGAAGTTGATCGGCTCGATCAACAGCGTCAGCCCGGCCTTCTTGAACTCGGCAGCCGCGTGGCGCAGGTTCTCGACGAAAGTCCTGCGCAGCAGATCTGCTGGCGCACCGGCAGGCGCCTTGCCCGCCAGGCAATTGAGTCGTGGCACGCCGAGTGCCTTGGCATAGGCGATGCCCTTGCCGACGCCGTCGCGGAACTCTGCGACCCGGTCAGGATGGCAGGCGATGCCGCGTTCGCCGGCATCCCAGTCGCCCGGCGGCAGGTTGTGCAGCACCGGTTCGAGCCGGTGCGCAGTGAGGCGTTGCCGGATGTCCTTGGCGTCGAATGCATAGGGAAAGAGGAACTCGACAGCCTCGAAATCCGCCTTGGCAGCACGCTCGAACCGGTCAAGGAAAGCAACCTCGGTGAACAACATCGACAGGTTGGCGGCGAATCGTGGCACGGGCGTCTGCTCCTCGACCTGGTTTCGAATCAACTCCGGCAGCTTCGAGCAAGCCCCGCGAGGCTGCCTCGACTCCGCAGTGATGATTGTCGATCGCGGCGGCCGTCGCGGCGAGGGTTGTCAATTCGATCGGCGAGGTGATGGCTTCGCCCTCGCTGGCCCGAGGTCTGCACGGTGCCCGGTGGGCGTCATGCGATCGTCATCAGGATGAGCCAGACGCCCGCGGCGATCGCCTGGCGGCGACGGCACACAGGCGCACGCCAGATCGCGCCGACGATAAACAGGTTGTAGGGCGTGGGCGCGAAGTGCACGAACAACGCCGCGCCAGTGCCAACTCCCTGCGCAACCAGCATGAGCGCACCAAAGCTGGCCAACAGGTTGATCAATGTGCCCATCATGGCCATGTCGCGCCAGAGCATCAGGCGCAGGCTGACCCGGCCATCCAGGCGCGAGCGGACGAAGGAGAACGGATCGGGCATTGGGTTCGCGGCCATTGTCCGGCACGCCAGGGACAGCGACTGCGCGCGGCAAGAAGCAGGAGTAGATATTACATCTTGGGTGATATATGCTACCAACACTATGTGGGCCGTCCTGCTCGTCACCTTGCCAACCAAGCCCAACGCAGTGCGGGTGCGGGTCTGGCGCACGCTCAAGGCGCTGGGCGCCGCCGCGCTGCGCGACGGCACCCATCTGCTGCCTCTGGCGCAAGCGGCAGCATTTGACGCGGTCGTTGACGAAGTCCATGCGCATGGCGGCACCGCATCGGTGTTCGAACTCGATGCACGCAACGAGACCCAGCGCGCCGAGCTGCTGGCCCTGTTCGACCGCGGCGAGGCCTACGGCGAATGGCGGCAATCGGCGCGCGCGCTGCAAGCCGACCTCGACCGTCTCGACGAGACCGAAGCGCGCCGCCGCTGGCGCGCCGTCAACGACGCCTTCGAGGCCCTGGGCCGTGTCGACTACTACCCCGGTGCGGCGCGCTCGCATGCGGGCGACGAACTGCAGGCGCTGCGCCAGGCAATCGACGCGCGCTTCTCGCGCGGCGAACCGAACGCGCGCAGCGAGTCGCCGCAGCCCCGTCTGGACCCGGTTGACTTTCGCGGCAAGCGATGGGCGACGCGCCGGCGGCCCTGGGTCGACCGGCTCGCCTGTGCCTGGCTGGTGCGCCGTTTCATCGACCCCGAGGCATGTTTCGTCTGGCTCGACGACAAGCTGCGAGTGCCGCGCGGCGCGATTGGCTTCGACTTCGACGGCGCGCGCTTCACCCATGTCGGGGCGCGCGTGACCTTCGAAGTGATGGCCGCGAGCTTCGGCCTCGACCAGGACCCAAGGCTGCAGCGCATCGCTGCCGTAGTGCACCTGCTCGACGTCGGCGGCATCCCGGTGCCCGAGGCCGCCGGCCTGGAGGCGGTGCTGGCGGGGCTGCGCGAACTGCATGCAGATGACGACGCGTTGATCGATGCCAGCGGCGCGATCTTCGACGCGCTGCTGGCGGCGCCCCCGGAGGCGGCACGATGAACGAACGGGCGGCCCCCGAGGCGGTTGGCTTTGGCGAGGCGCTGCGCTTCTGGCTCAAGCTCGGATTCATCAGCTTTGGTGGGCCAGCCGGGCAGATCGCGATCATGCACGCCGAGCTCGTCGAACGCCGGCGCTGGATCAGCGAGAAACGATTCCTGCACGCGCTTAACTATTGCATGCTGCTGCCGGGACCGGAAGCACAGCAACTCGCCACGTATATCGGCTGGCTGTTGCACCGCAGCTGGGGCGGGATCGTCGCCGGCACCTTGTTCGTACTACCGTCGATGTTCATCCTGATCGGACTGTCCTGGATCTACCTGCGCTTTGGTGACGTGCCACTGGTCGCAGGGCTGTTCTATGGCATCAAGCCGGCGGTGACGGCGGTCGTGCTGCATGCCGCGCACCGCATCGGCAGCAGGGCATTGAAGAACGGCTGGATGTGGGCGATTGCGGCCGCTGCCTTCGTCGCCATCTTCGGCTTCGATGCGCCGTTCCCGGCTATCGTCGCCGCCGCGGCGCTGATCGGCGCACTTGGCTCGCGTTGGGCGCCTGACGTGTTCTCGCTCGGCGGTGGGCATGGCGCTGCCGCCGCCGGCTTCGGCCCCGCCCTGATCGACGACCACACACCGACTCCCGAGCATGCCCGCTTCACACGCGCGCGCCTGCTGCGTGTGCTCGGCACCGGTCTGGCGCTGTGGGCGCTGGCGATGGCCGCGCTGGTGCTTACCCAGGGCCTGCAGGGCACGCTGACGCAGATGGGATGGTTCTTCACCAAGGCGGCGTTGCTGACGATCGGTGGCGCCTACGCCGTGCTGCCCTATGTCTACCAGGGTGCAGTCGAGTCGCATGGCTGGCTCAGTGGCTCGCAGATGATCGATGGCCTGGCCCTGGGCGAGACGACACCCGGCCCGCTGATCATGGTGGTCGCCTTTGTCGGCTTCGTGGGCGGTTGGCTGCAAGCGGCCATGGGACCCGAGTCGCGCTTCCTTGGCGGCGCTGTAGCTGCTGCAGTGGTCACGCTCTTCACATTCCTTCCTTCGTTCGTTTTCATCTTCGCCGGTGGGCCCGTCGTCGAGTCAACCCACGGGCGGATCGGCTTCACGGCACCACTGTCGGCGATCACGGCCGCAGTGGTCGGCGTGATCCTGAATCTCGCGATGTTCTTCGCCTACCACGTGCTCTGGCCGCAGGGATTTGGCGGCGCCTTCGACCTGCCGTCGGCCCTCATCACGGCCGGCGCGGCAATCGCGCTGTTCCGTTTCAAGGTCGGTGTCCTCCCGCTGCTCTGCGCCTGCGCGGCGCTTGGCCTGCTGGTTCGTTTCTCGACCTGAAGGAGACCCGATGAGTCACATCACGACCCGAGAGCTGCAGCTCTGGCAGGCCCAGGGCCTGCCGCACACCCTGCTCGACGTGCGCCGCGCCGAAGTCCGCCAGGCGCAGGGGGTCGACATCGCCGGCACCGTCTGGCGCGACCCGGCCGCCTGGCTCGACTGGAAGGACAGCATCCCGACCGACGCCCCGGTGGTGGTCGTCTGCGCGAAGGGGCACGAGATCAGCCAGGCGTTGACGACGGCGCTCGCGGTGCTGGGTGCCGACGCACGCTTTTTGGTCGGCGGCATCGCGGGTTGGATCGACGAGAACCGCGCGGTGCGGCCGATCGGCGGCGGCACAGGCGTGGGCCCGAACCACGCGTGACGCCAATTCGGCGCATGTGATCCCAGGTCAATGGGCGTCGGCGGCCTTGGCGGCTTCCATCGCACCGGCCTGATCGGCCTTGCCCCCATTGAAGAAGAAGTTCAACAGCACGGCGGTGATCGAGGTCAGCAGGATGCCGGACTCGAGCAGCGGGTGCAGGCCGTGCGCCATCTGCTGCGTCCAGCGCGGCGCGACGAGCGGGATCAGGCCGGCGCCGATCGAGATCGCGACGATGTAGAGGTTGAACTTGTTGACCTTGTAGTCGACATTGCTCAGGATCCTGATGCCGGTGGCGGCGACCATGCCGAACATCACCAGGCCAGCACCGCCGAGCACGAAGGTCGGGATCGATTCGACCAGCGCCGCCAGCTTGGGCAGCAGGCCGAGCACGATCATGATGATGCCGCCGGCGACGCAGACAAATCGGCTGCGCACCCCGGTGACACCGACCAGGCCGACGTTCTGCGAGAAGCTCGTGTAGGGGAACGTGTTGAAGATGCCGCCAATCAGCGTGCCCAGGCCGTCGGTGCGCAGGCCGGCGGTCAGCTCTTGCTGGTTGATCTTCTTGCCGGTGATGTCGGACAGCGCCAGGAACATGCCTGTCGATTCGATCATCACGACGACCATCACCAGTGTCATCGTCAGGATCGCCAGCACATCGAAGGTCGGCATGCCGAAGGAGAAGGGCAGCACGACGTCGAACCAATGCGCCTTGCCGACCTTGTCGAAGCCCATCTTCCCGAACGCCACTGCGACCGCGCAGCCGGCCACGATGCCCAGCAGCACCGCGATGTTGGAGAGGAAGCCACGCCCATACTTGACCAGCAGCAGGATCACGATCAGCACGAAGCCGGCGATGGCCAGGTTGTCGAGTGCGCCGTAATTCGGGTTGTCGATCATCGGGATCGGGCCGAGTTTGAGCGGCGGTGCCGAGGTGCCGGTCGACACGGCTTGCAGCGTGGCGGTGGCCTTGGCCTCGTCGACCAACGCTATCAGCTTGGGCACGTCGGTGCGCTGGGCCAGGAAGGCCGGCCCGCCCATCGCCCAGCCGACGCCGACACGCATCAGGCTGATGCCGATGATGGCGATGATGGTGCCGGTGACGACCGGCGGGAAGAAGCGCAACAGACGCCCCATGACCGGGGCCAGCAGCATCGCGATGATGCCGGCGCCGATGATGGCGCCGAAGATCATGCGTGCGCCCTCGACGCCGGGCTGGGCATTGGCCATTGCGACCATCGGCCCGACCGAGGCGAAGGTCACGCCCATCATCACCGGCAGCTTGATGCCGAACCACTTCGTCATGCCGAAGGACTGGATCAGCGACACGATGCCGCAGACGAAGAGGTCGGCCGAGATCAGCAGCGCCACCTGTTCGGGCGTCAGTTGCAGCGCGCGGCCGACGATCAGTGGCACCGCGATGGCGCCGGCGTACATCACCAGCACATGCTGAAGACCCAGGGTGGCCAGGCGGCCGGTCGGCAGTCTTTCGTCCACCGGGTGGACCATCGTCGTGCTCATGGCTGTCTCCTGTCTATGGTGGAACGGGGGATGTGAGAGCGCTCAGTCGAGGTGCGCGCCGGCCTCGAACCAGCGCTTGATGAGCGCACGTTCGGCGTCGGTGATCTCGGTTGCGTTGTTCAGTGGCATCAGCTTGAGCACGGCGGCCTGCTGGTAGACCGCCAACGCATGTTGCGCAATCAGTTCCGGCGTGTGCAGGGCGACGTTCTTGCTCTGCAGCTGTGCGTTGTGGCACAGCACGCAGCGCTGATCGACGACGTTCCTGACGCTCGCGAAGCTGACCCGCTGCCTGGCCTCGGCCTGTTCCGCCGCCGACGGGGGCGCCGGCGCAAGCCAGACCACCAGGACGACGAGCATTGCGACGCCGACCAGCGCATGTTCCCAGGGCACGCGCCGGCCCTGCACCAGCGCCTTGTGCCGGGCCACGAAGCTGTGCCGGATCAGGGCGCCGGCGAGCATCAGCAGCACCAGCACGAGCCAGTTGTGCGGTCCCTGGTAGAGCCAGCCGTAGTGGTTCGACATCATCGCGATCAGCACCGGCAGCGTGAAGTAGGTGTTGTGCACGCTGCGCTGCTTGGCGCGCCAGCCGTGGACCGGATCGACCGGCTGTCCGGCCTTGAGCTGCGCCACGACCTTGCGCTGGCCGGGGATGATCCAGACGAAGACGTTGGCGCTCATCGACGTTGCGAGCATCGCGCCGACGAGCAGGAAGGCGGCGCGCCCGGCGAACAACTGGCAGGCCAGCCAGGTAGCGAAGACCACGAAGATGAACAGCAGCACGCCGACGGTCAGGTCGCCGTTCTTCTTCTGTCCGAAGGCGCGGCAGATCAGGTCGTAGACGAACCAGCAGACGACCAGAAACCCGAGCGACGCGGCGATCGCGGCGCCGGCCGACCAGTCGTAGACACTCTTGTCGACCAGGAAGGTGCCGGCGTTGAACAGGTACAACACCGTGAAGAGGCCGAAACCGGTGAGCCAGGTGGAATAGCTTTCCCAGTAGAACCAGTGCAGGTGCTCGGGCATCTGCTTCGGCGCCACCAGGTACTTCTGCGGGTGGTAGAAGCCGCCGCCGTGCACCGCCCAGAGCTCGCCGTCGACGCCCTTGTCGATCAGATCGGGCGAGGTCGGCTTCGTGAGGCTGAAGTCGAGGAAGACGAAGTAGAAGGACGAGCCGATCCAGGCGATCGCCGTGATGACATGGGCCCAGCGCAGCAGCAGGTTGGCCCAGTCGAGCAGGTAAGTGTCCATGGGGTCCTCACAGTCCCGGAGAAGGGCATGAGCTCGGCTCCGCCCTTCTCCTCACCACAGCGGGCTCTGTAAGGAGTCAAGGTCGCAGACCGCGAGGGTGCGGGCGCCGCGGCGACTTGCCCGTACTGTATACACCCGAGAATTCAGGCCGCCCCCTGGTTTACCCGGCATCGACGTCCACCCGGGGCTCAGCTGCCCCGATAGGTGCTGTAGCTCCAGGGGCTGACGAGCAGCGGCACATGGTAGCTTCCTGACGCATCCGCAATGCCGAAGTCGAGCGATACCAGGTCCAGGAATGCCGGCTCCGGCAGGGCAACACCGCGTGCCCGGAAATACGGCGCCACCTCGAAGACCAGGCGGTAGCGGCCGGCCGCCATGGCCGTCGCGTCGAGCAGCGGGCCGCCATCGCTGCGGCCATCGGCGTTCAACGTGACGTCCCTGAGCAACTCGATGCCCTCGCCGTGCATGCGCTGCAGACGGACTTTCATGCCGGCCGCAGGGCAGCCGTGCATCGTGTCCAGAACGTGGGTGCTGAGATGGCCCATGGCTGTCCTCGGGTTCCGACCGGCGACGATCGCGTGCGGTGCAAGTTTGCACAGCGATCCAAACTGTATACACTTAAGTATCCTTTCGTCAACCTCGAGCGCCACAGTTCCACTCATGGGCAGTCCTCGTGCGCATCCCAAGGCGGCCGACCGTGCGACTGTGGGCGCTGCAACCGCGCCGCCCGGAACCACCGAGCGCATCGTGCAGTCGATCACCGGCGCCATCGTCGAACGCCGACTGATGCCCGGTACGAAGCTTGTCGAGCAGAAGATCGCCGACATCTTCAAGGTGTCGCGCACGATCGTGCGCCAGGCCCTGAACCAGCTCAGCCGCGACCGGCTCGTGACGCTGGCGCCGGCGCGTGGGGCCTTCGTCGCGATGCCCAGTGTCGAGGAGGCGCGCCAGGTCTTCGAGATGCGCAACATGCTCGAGGCGGCGATGGTGCGTGAGCTGTGCGCCCGCATCACCGACCCCCAGGTCGCCCTGTTGCACGCACATCTGCGCGCCGAGCGGCAGGCGGTGGCGCGCGGGGATGTGGCGCAGCGCACACGATTGCTGGCTGACTTCCACGTCGTGCTCGCTGAGCTGCTGAACAACGCCGTGATCGCCGAGGCAATGAGGGACCTGCTCAGCCGTTCGCAGCTGATCTCGCTCATGTACCAGTCCGCGCACTCGGCCGACGAATCGCAGCGTGAACATGAACAGGTCGTCGACGCGATCGGGCGGCGCGATGCGCGCGCTGCGGCGCGCCTGATGAAGGGCCACCTCGACAGCGTCGAGCGCAACCTGAGAACCGATCCAGGTGTGACCGACCTCGACCAGATCCTGAACGCCAAGGACTGAAGCGCATGAGACCGAACCCACCCGATCGTTACCCGCGTGACCTGCGCGGCCATGGCAGTTGGCCACCCGACGCCCATTGGCCCGGCCGCGCCCGCGTCGCCGTGCAGTTCGTGCTCAACTTCGAGGAAGGCGGCGAGAACTCGGTGCTGCACGGCGACGCCGGCAGTGAGCAGTTTCTGTCCGAGATGGCCAGCCCACCGGCCTATGCGGCGCGCCACCTGAGCATGGAGGGCCTCTACGAGTACGGCTCGCGGGTCGGCGTCTGGCGCATCCTGCGCGAGTTCGAGCAGCGCGGCCTGCCGCTGACCGTGTTCGGCGTCGGCATGGCGCTGCAGCGTTGCCCCGAGGTGGCCGCCGCCTTCGTCGAGCTCGGCCACGAGGTGGCCTGCCATGGCTGGCGCTGGATCAACTACCAGCAGGTCGACGAAGCGACCGAGCGCGAACACATGCGCCTGGGACTGGCGGCCGTGCAGCAGATGACCGGCGGCCCGGCGCTCGGCTGGTACACCGGCCGCGACAGCCCGAACACGCGCCGCCTCGTCGCCGACCACGGCGGCCTCGAATACGACAGCGACTACTACGGCGACGATCTGCCGTTCTGGCTCCAGGTGCGCAGGACCGACGGTGCACTCGCACCGCACTTGGTTGTGCCCTACACGCTGGACTGCAATGACATGCGCTTCGCGCTGCCGCAGGGTTACAGCCATGGCGACCCGTTCTTCCAGTACCTGCGCGATGCCTTCGACGTGCATTACGCCGAGGGCGAGGAGCGTCCGAGCATGATGAGCATCGGCATGCATTGCCGCATCCTCGGCCGGCCGGGGCGCATGCGCGCGCTGCAGCGCTTCCTCGACCACATCGAGGCCCACGACCAGGTCTGGGTGACACGCCGCATCGACATCGCGCGTCACTGGAAGCAGACCCATCCGTTCGACGCCTCGAACGCCTTCATCTGGGATTGATTCATCCATGACCGCCTTGACCCTCGCCGCGCTGAACGGCGCCGACCAGCAGCGTTTCACTGAAATGCTCGACGGCACCTACGAACACTCGCCGTGGATTGCCACGGCCGCCTGGGCGCGGCGCCCCTTCGCGACGCTGGCACAGCTCAAGCGCTCGCTGGTCGAAGTGATCCGCGAGGCCGGGCCGGACAAACAGCTGGCCCTGATCCGTGCCCACCCCGAACTGGCCGGCAAGTCGATGGTCGGCAAGTCCCTGACGGCGGAATCGACGAACGAGCAGGGCAAGGCCGGGTTGACCAATTGCGCGCCCGAAGAGTTCGCCAGAATCCAGAAGCTGAACGCCGACTACAACGAACGTTTCGGCTTCCCCTTCATCCTGGCTGTGCGCGGGCCGCGCGGCCAGGGCCTGGACAAGGCCGAGATCATTGCCACCTTCGAGCGCCGCTTGGCGAACCACCCGGAGTTCGAACTGGCGGAGTGCCTGCGCAACATCCACCGCATCGCCGAGATCCGCCTCGACGACAAGTTCGGCGAGCAGCCTGAACTCGGCAACCTGGTCTGGGACTGGGCCGAGCGGCTGTCGACCCACAGCGACCCGGGTTACGCCGAGCGCGGCGAGCTGACCGTGACTTACCTGACGGACGCGCACCGCGCCTGCGCCCAGCGCCTGGCCCACTGGATGCGCACCGACTGCGGCTTCGACGAGGCCGAGATCGATGCGGTCGGCAACGTCGTCGGCATTTATCACGGCAGCGATCCCGATGCCCGGCGCCTTCTCACCGGCAGCCACTACGACACGGTGCGCAACGGCGGCAAGTACGACGGGCGGCTGGGGATCTTCGTGCCGATGGCCTGCGTGCGCGAACTGCATCGAAAGAAGCTGCGGCTGCCGTACGGCATCGAGGTGGTCGGCTTCGCCGAGGAGGAAGGCCAGCGCTACAAGGCCGTGTTCCTCGGCTCAGGCGCGCTGACGGGTCACTTCGACCCGCGCTGGCTGTCGCAAGAGGACGCCGACGGCGTGACGATGCAAAAGGCGATGGAGCATGCCGGCCTGTGCCCTGACGACATCCCCAAGCTCAGGCGCGATGTGTCCCGGTACCTGGGTTTCGTCGAGGTCCACATCGAGCAGGGCCCGGTGCTCAACCAGCTCGACCTGCCGCTCGGCGTCGTGACCTCGATCAACGGCAGCGTGCGCTACCTGGGCGAGATCACCGGCATGGCCAGCCACGCCGGCACGACGCCGATGGACCAGCGCCGCGACGCGGCCACCGCCGCGGCCGAACTGGTGCTCTATGTCGAGAAGCGCGCTGCCGCACTGCCCGACCTGGTCGGCACGGTGGGCATGCTGGAGGTGCCCAGCGGCTCGATGAACGTCGTCCCGGGGCGATGCAGTTTCAGTCTCGACATCCGTGCCACGACCAACGCCGTACGCGATGCCTGCGCCGACGATGTGTGCGCCGAGCTCGCGCGCATCTGCGAACGCCGCGGCCTGCACGTCACGCTCGAAGAAACGATGCGCGCCGCCGCCGCGCCCTGTGCGCCAGCCTGGCAGCAACGCTGGGAGAAGGCCGTCGCCACGCTCGGACTTCCGGTCTTCACGATGCCCAGCGGTGCCGGCCACGACGCAATGAAGCTGCACGAGGTGATGCCGCAGGCCATGCTCTTTGTGCGCGGCCTGAACGCCGGCATCAGCCACAACCCGCTGGAGTCCATCACCAATCACGACACCGAGTTGTGCGTGAGGGCCTTCCAGAACCTGCTCGATCAACTCGCCACGGAACTGCCATGACACCCGCCCCCTACGAAGCACTCGACGCCTGGATCGACGTGCATTTCGACGAAGAAGTTCGTTTCCTGCAGGAGATGGTTCGGGTGCCGACCGACACGCCGCCGGGCAACAACGCGCCGCACGCAAAGCGCACGGCGGAACTGCTCAAGGTCTTCGGCTTCGAGGCCGAAAGCCACGCCGTGCCGCAGGGCGACGTGCAGGCCGGTGGCCTGGAGTCGATCACCAACCTGGTCGTGCGGCGCAAGTACGGCCCCGGCCGCACGATCGGCCTCAATGCGCATGGCGACGTGGTGCCACCCGGCGAAGGCTGGACCCACGATCCCTATGGCGGCGAAGTGGTCGACGGCAAGCTGTATGGCCGTGCCTCGGCGGTCAGCAAGTGCGACTTCGCCACCTTCACATTTGCCTTGCGCGCCCTGGAGTCGCTGGGAGCGCCGCTCAAGGGCGCGGCCGAGCTGTACTTCACCTACGACGAGGAGTTCGGCGGCGAACTCGGCCCGGGCTGGTTGCTCGAGAAAGGACTCATCCAGCCCGATCTGCTGATCGCCGCCGGCTTCAGCTACCAGGTGATCACCGGGCACAACGGCTGCCTGCAGATGGAAGTCACCGTGCACGGCAAGATGGGCCACGCCGCCGTGCCCGACACGGCCGTCGATGCGCTGCAGGCCGCCAACCGGATCCTGACTGCGCTCTACCACCAGAACACGCTGTACAAGCAGGTCCGCAGCGAGGTCAAGGGCATCAAACATCCCTATGTCAACGTGGGCCTGATCGAGGGCGGCACGAATACCAATGTGGTGCCTGGCAAGGTCGTGCTCAAGGTCGACCGCCGCATGATCCCCGAAGAGAGCCCGGACGAGGTCGAGGCGACGCTGCATCGGGTCATGCACGATGCCGTGCGCGACTGCCCGGGCATCACGGTCGACATCAAACGAATGCTGCTGGCGCGCGCGCTCGAGCCCCTGGCCGGCAACCAGCCTCTGGTGCAGGCGCTGTGCAGGCATGCAAGCAGCGTGTTCGGCGAGCCGATCGAAGCCTCGGGAACGCCGCTGTACACCGATGCGAGGTTGTTCTGCGAGCGTGGCATCCCGGCCGTTCTGTACGGCTGCGGACCGCGCACGGTGCTCGAGAGCAACGCCAAGCGCGCCGATGAACACATCGATCTCGAAGATCTCCGGCGCGCAACCAAGGTCATCGCCCGGGCCATGGTGGATCTGCTGACCTGAGGCGCAGACACGGCAACGGTTGGCTGGTCAGGCGAGTCGGTTCTTGCCGTTGACGTTCATCGCGTTCGAACTGAAAGGCCATTGCGATAGAACTCTCGGACTTGGGACGGCTCAGGACGCCCACCGGATCCGCAGGTGCAGGCTGCCGAAGCCACTGGCGGGGTATGGCGCGCGGGTCGGCGGCTGGTCGGTCGCCGGTTCGACCCGCAACGTGCGAGCGAGCAGTTCCTGCATGACGACGAGCAGTTCCATGCGTGCCAGGGGGGCGCCGGGGCAGACGTGGATCCCCTGCCCGTACAACAGGTTCGCCGCCGGATCGCGGTCGAAGTGGAACGCTTGCGGATCCTCGAACACGCGGTCGTCGCGGTTCGCCGCCATCCAGTTCAGCGAGATCCGTTCGCCGGCCCCGATCTGTCTGCCCCCGATCGACACCGGGCGGGTCGTCACGCGCCGGTTGGCCGCCAGCGGCGCGTGCAACCGCAGGATCTCCTCGATCGCGTCGGGCAGCAGTGCCGGCTGAGTGCGCAGCCGATCCTGCAGATCGGTGTGCTCCGAGAGATGGTGGACCAGGATGCCGACCGCCGCCGAAATCGTGCCAATTTCGCCCACGGTCCAGTTGCGCAGGATGCTGACCATCTCTGCGTCCCGCAGCGGCCGGCCCCACACCTGTTCCCGCAGCAGCTGGGTGGTCAGGTCGTCACTGGCCTTCGGGCCTGCCTCGCGCCGCACGCGCAGCAGCTCGAGCACATGGGTTTCAAATTCCTTGGCGATGCTCGCCGTCAGCGCGCGGTCCTGGGCAAATCGGGCCTGGTCGTTCTTCTGCGTCCACAGTTGCATGACGTCGCGCAGGCCGGCGGGCCAGCCGAGAAAGTCACATTGAACGCGCACCGCGAAGCCCTGAGCGAAATCGCCGATGAACTCGACCTCGTCGCGCCGAGCCAGCGATCGAACCAGGTCGACGGCGATCTGACGGCACAGGGGTTCGAATGCCTGCATGCGGTCCGGCCCGAAGTACGGCTCGATGATCCTGCGGTACTCGGTGTGCTCGGGCGGATCCATGCCGTTGGGTACCGCGGGATGCGTGGAAACGCTGCTACTGAAGGTGGTCGGGTCGTTCAGGGCCTGGACCACATCCTGGTGTCGAAACAGCGACCACCCGAGCAGATCGCTGTGGGCAACCGGACAGCGCTCGCGCATCTCGTCGAAGGCCGTGCGCTGATCGCGCTGAACTGAATCGGCTTTCGGGTCCCAATCTTGCGGGGATCGTTCGTTCATCGGGGTCTCCTCCGTTTGAATGCGACGCACGAGCCAAGCGGGCCAGCGCGGCAGGCTGCGCGGGCCACCCCGGCTTTGCCGGGCGTCTCAGCCCTCTCGCGGATCCGCACGACCGTAGCCGCCATTCGACGTCAGCCAGCGGCGAAAGACCAGGATGGAAAGCAAGAACTCCTTGCGGTAGCTCCCGCTATGCGCGAAGTGCTGCCGGTTGATCACCGCACTTCGATAGATCGCGAGCGTGCGCCTGACCCAGTTCCGCGTGGCCACCGCGCCGTCGCGTGCCAGGAGAAAACGAATGCGCGACGCTTCTGCGTCACGCGCTTGACCGGTCAACGCGACGCGGCCGACCATCGTCGTGCGCCAGAGCTCGCAGCATTGCGGGCCGCAGAAATGATAGATGTACTCGGCACCCTCGAAGTTGAGCGCCACGGTCGCGGCGATGCTGTTGTGGCATTGCGCACATTCCACGGGGATCTCCGGCGTGCAGGGCCCAGCAGCGTCGGGCAGGTTGTTCTCGCTCGAGTGGTTCGGATGTCCAGGAGCGTCCCGCCCCATGCTGGCCATGACAGCCCTCCAGTTGGATCGACGAGCCTCTCGGTCCGACGGTCGTGATTGCTCTGCGCTGCACCGGTTCGCGCCGCTTGCCCTCGATCGGGCATCTAGACCGCGCGCCGGAACATCATCTCCTTGATCTTGCCGATCGCCAGCGCCGGGTTCAGTCCCTTCGGACAGACGTCCGTGCAGTTGAGGATCGAGCGGCAGCGGAACAGCCGATAGGGGTCGTGCAGATCGTCGAGCCGCTCGCCGCTCGCCTGGTCGCGGCTGTCGACCAGGAATCGGTAGGCCTGCAGCAGCCCCGCAGGGCCGACGTACTTGTCGGGGTTCCACCAGAAGCTCGGGCAGGCGCTCGAGCAGCAGGCGCACAGGATGCACTCGTACAGTCCGTTGAGATCGTCCCTCGCCTCGGGCGACTGCAGACGCTCCTTCTCGGGGGGTGGGTCCGCATTGACCAGGTAGGGCTTGATCGAGTGGTATTGCTTGAAGAAGCCGGTCATGTCGACGAACAGGTCGCGGATCACCGGCAGCCCGGGCAGCGGCTTCAGGACCACCGTGCGTGGCAGCGAGCGCATGTTGGTCAGACAGGCGAGTCCGTTCTTGCCGTTGATGTTCATTGCGTCCGAGCCGCAGATGCCTTCGCGGCAAGATTTGCGAAAGCTCAGGCTCGGATCGATCGCCTTCAGCTTGATCAGCGCATCGAGCAGCATGCGTTCGCCATCGCCGACCTCGGTCTCGTAGACCTGCATGCGAGGCGCTGCGTCGCGGTCGGGGTCGTAGCGATAGATGCGGAACTGATGCATCGTCGGTCCTGTCCGGGATGAACCTGTGGCGGTTGGTTGCCCCCAATGTAACGCGGCGCTTGCCATCGTTGGTGGCCGATTTCTTGATGGATCCTAAGGAAACCGAGAGCCGATCGAACCTCGGAACGGCGCACCGATCGGACGTGGCAGGATGGCGATCAACGCCTCCTTCAACGCCAAGGAGATCGAGATGAAGACTATCAAGAGAAACCGGATCGTCGCCGCAGTGATGGCGGCAGCACTGGCCGCAACGCTCGCCGGGCCTGCGCTGGCGCAGACGGCTGCGCACAGCCATGACGGGGCGCAACCCCATACGCTGAGCCTGAACCAGGGCAGAAAGTGGGCCACTGATGAGCACTTGCGCGATGGCATGGTCCGCATCCGCAATCTGGTCGAGCCGCGTCTGGGCGCCGCACACGCCGGCAAACTCACGACCGTGCAGTACCGCCAACTGGCGACCCAGGTCGAGACCGAAGTCGGCACCATCGTCGCCAACTGCAAGCTCGACCCCGAGGCCGACGCCATGCTGCACCTGCTGATCGCGGATCTCGGCGCTGGAGCCGACGCAATGGCCGGCAAGAACACCAAGCTGCGTCCGGCGCCAGGCCTGGTCAAGGTTGCGCAGGCCGTCAACGCCTACGGCAGCCACTTCGAACACCCCGGCTTCGCGCCGATTCACGACCTTCACTGAACCCCGAGGAGCAAGATCATGACATTCGTAATTCCACTGCCACTTCAGCAAGAGCACGAAGCACTGCATGAGGTACTTCGTCAGGCCACCGAGGCCGGCGGCGAAGTCGGCGAGCGCGCCAAGACCGTGGCGCGGCTGATGCACCCGCACTTCGTCAAGGAGGACCGCGTGGCCCTGCCGCCGCTGGGTCTGCTGGTGGCTCTGTCGCGCGGAGAGTTCCGCCCGGAGATGGCCGACGTGCTGACGCTGACCGACCAGCTCGAGGCCGAACTGCCGACGATGTTGGCCGAACACGGCGCCATCGTCGAGGCGCTTCAGCAGTTGCGCGATGCAGCGCAGCGTGCAGGTCGGACCGACATCGTCGAGTTCGCGCAGGCGCTGGTGCAACATGCGCGCACCGAGGAGGAGGTCATGTACCCGGCGGCGCTGCTGGTTGGACAGGTCGTGCGCCAGCGCCTGGGCCAGCAGGCGCGGGTGTCGGCGTGACCATGTCGACCATGAAAACCCCGGCCTTCTTCGACGCCGTGGCGCCGATCGTGCTTGCCGACCCCTTGGCCGAACTGCTCGGTGCAGCCGACGCAGGCCGACTCGAGTACCGCTACCTCGACGTGGTGAAGCTGGCCGGGCACTCGTGCCCGACCGTGGCCGGAGCCTGGTTGATGACGCGTGCGGCCCTGGCCCGGCTCTATGGAGACGACGTGCCGCAGCGCGGCGAGATCCGGGTCGAACTGCATCAACCCATCGACGAAGGTGTGACCGGTGTCATCGCCAGCGTCGCGGGCATGCTCACCGGTGCGGCCACCGAGGGCGGCTTCAAGGGACTGGCGGGCCGGTTCTCGCGCCAGGGCCTGCTGCGCTTCGGCGTTCCGATGGCCGGCGAGATCCGCTTCACGCGCTTGGACTCCGGCCGCAGCGTGGAGCTCGTGCATCGCCCGCAGTCAGTGCCGCGCCCGGCGGCGCTCTCGACCCTGATGCAGCAGGCGCTGGCGCCGCACTCGGATGCCGCCACGCGCAAGGCCTTCGGCGAGGCCTGGCAGGGCTGGGTGCGCACGATCCTGCTCGAGCACGCCGACGATCCGGCCGTGATCGCGGTCGTCGCGGACTGACCCGCGATGGCCCGCAAGCAGGTGCCCGCCGCTGCGCTGCTGGCGCACCTGCCTCTGTTCAAGGCCCTGGATGGTGCCACGCTGGCCCGTCTGGCTGCCGTGACGACGCGGCACTCGCTCAAGCGCGGTGAAGCGCTGTTTCGTCAGGGGGAGCGCGCGATCGGGATGTACATCGTCGTTCATGGCGACATCAAGCTGACGTCGACCACCCCGGCGCGCGGCGCCCGCCTGTCGGGAGTCGTCGGGCCGGGGCAGAGCTTCGGCGAGCCTGTGATGTTTCTCGAGCGGCCGACGGTGGTTGACGCGCGGGCGGCTGGCGAGGCCCTGGTGCTGCTGCTGCCCAAGGAGGTCATCTTCGCGGAGATCGAACGAAACCCAAAATTCGCGCGCCAGATGATCGCCGGCCTGAGCAAGCGCGTCGAGGCGCTGGTGCGCGAACTCGACCGCCAGGCCATCGGCAGCGGCAGTGCACGTTTCATCGCCTATCTGGTGCGCCACGGCCATGGCGAGGCAAGCCTGGCGCTGACGCTGCCAGCGGCCAAGGCCGAGATTGCCTCCCAGCTGAACCTGACCCCCGAACACTTCTCGCGCATCCTGCACGATCTGGCCGAGTCCGGGCTTGTGCAGGTCCAGGGCCGCAGGATCACGGTACCCGACCTGGCGCGACTCCAGCGGGCGGCGACCAGACGCTGAGGCAGGCGGCCGCGAGGCCGCGCCGCAAACGGTGCTGGCGTTGCGATGACGAAGTTGGCCAGCGCCGATTCTGGCCTCTGTCGCGGCGCTGCTCGGCGCCGGGCATACAGGCCAACCGCCTTCGCAAGGCTCTCTTGAGATTCCGCAAGATCAAGTCGCGCGACGCCAGCACGGGCGCGCAACAGGCTGTTCCGGTTTCCTTGAACCACGTTAAGGAGGTCGATCGAGGTCGGGCGAATACTCGGGTAAACACCAAACCGAAGCCAGCGAGGCCACCCCGTGCACATCTCCAGCCACGTCGTTCATGTCGACCCGCGAGTCCTGCCGAAAACGCGTGCCGCGATCGACGCCATTGAAGGCCTGGAGACGCACGCGGCGAGCAACGACGGCCGCGTCGTCGTCACGATCGAGGCCGACAGCGAGGCCACCTCGCTCGACCTCGTTGGCCAGATGAGCGCCTTGCCCGGCGTGCTGGCCGTGGCCATGGTCTTCCACCAATTCGAACCCCATCCTGAACAGGAGGTCTGACATGACGCTCTCCAGACGCATCTTCATCAAGGCGAATGCGGCCGCTTCGGCGGCCGCCACCGTCGGTCTCACGATCCCGTGGGCCGAGGAAGTCCGTGCCCAGGGCAAGCCCGACGCCGATATCCGTTGGGACAAAGGCGTGTGCCGCTATTGCGGCACCGGTTGTGGCGTCCTGGTCGGAGTGAAGGATGGCAAGGTCGTCGCCACCCAGGGCGATCCGGATGCACCGGTCAACAAGGGCCTGAACTGCATCAAGGGCTACTTCCTGGCCAAGATCCAGTACGGCCAGGACCGACTCAAGCAGCCCTTGCTGCGCATGAAGAACGGCCAGTACGACAAGGAAGGTGAGTTCACGCCGGTGAGCTGGGACAAGGCCTTCGATGTCATGGAGGCCAAGTGCAAGGCTGCGCTGAAGGAGAAAGGCCCGAGCGCGGTGGGCATGTTCGCCTCGGGCCAATGGACGGTCTGGGAAGGCGTGGCCGGTGTGAAGCTGATGAAGGCCGGTTTGCTGTCGAACAACATCGACCCCAACGCCCGCCATTGCATGGCCTCTGCGGTGGCCGGTTTCATGCGCACCTTCGGCATCGACGAACCGATGGGATGCTACGACGACGCCGAACACGCCGATGCAATCGTGCTCTGGGGCTCGAACATGGCCGAGATGCACCCGATCCTGTGGTCGCGCGTGACCGACCGCCGCCTGACGGCGAAACACGTCAAGATCGCCGTGCTGTCGACCTTCGGGCATCGTTCGAGCGAGCTGGCCGACATCGAGCTGATCTTCAAGCCGCAGACCGATCTGGCGATCCTCAACTACATCGCCAACTACATCATCCAGACCGGCGCGGTGAACGAGGACTTCGTCAAGAAGCATGTGAACTTCGCCGCTGGCGTGACCGACATCGGCTACGGCCTGAGACCGAACCATCCGCTCGAAGTCAACGAAGGCAACAACGGCTACCCCGGCCCGGACGGCAAGCCCAAGGGCAATCCGAACAACGCCAAGCCGATCAGCTTCGACGAGTTCAAGGCCTTCGTGTCCGAGTACACCGTCGAGAAGGTGTCCGAGCTGTCGGGCGTTCCCAAGGACAAGCTCGAAGCGCTGGCCAAGCTCTATGCCGACCCGAAGACCAAGGTCACCAGCTACTGGACCATGGGCTTCAACCAGCACACCCGCGGGACCTGGGTCAACAACCTCATGTACAACGTCCACCTGCTGGTGGGCAAGATCTCCGAGCCGGGCAACAGCCCGTTCTCGCTGACCGGCCAGCCCAGCGCCTGCGGCACTGCGCGCGAGGTGGGGACCTTTGCGCACCGCCTGCCGGCCGACATGGTGGTCACCAACCCGGCGCACCGTGCGCTGTCCGAAAAGCTGTGGAAGCTGCCCGCCGGCCTGCTGCCTGCCAACGTGGGCTACCACGCGGTACTGCAGGACCGCATGCTCAAGGACGGCAAGCTCAACTTCTACTGGACCTTCTGCACCAACAACATGCAGGCCGGTCCGAACATGAGCCAGGAGCGCTACCCGGGTTTCCGCGATCCGCGCAACTTCATTGTCGTGTCGGACTGCTACCCGACCGTGACCGCGCTCGCCGCGGACCTGATCCTGCCCGCCGCGATGTGGATGGAAAAGGAAGGCGCCTACGGCAACGCCGAACGTCGCCAGCAGTTCTGGCGCCAGCAGGTCAAGGCCCCGGGCGAGGCCAGGTCGGACCTGTGGCAGATGGTCGAGTTCTCCAAGCGCTTCAAGGTCGAAGAGGTCTGGCCCGAGGAGATGGTCGCCAAGATGCCGGAGTACCGCGGCAAGACGCTCTACGACGTGCTGTATGCGAGCGAGAACGTGGCCAAGTACCCGCTGTCGGACACCCAGAAGGGCTTCGACAACGACGAGGCGAAGGCCTTCGGCTTCTACATCCAGAAGGGCCTGTTCGAAGAGTACGCAGCCTTCGGTCGCGGCAAGGCCCATGACCTGGCGCCGTTCGACCAGTACCACAAGGCGCGTGGTCTGCGCTGGCCGGTGGTTGACGGCAAGGAGACGCTGTGGCGCTTCCGCGAGGGGTATGACCCCTACGTGAAGAAGGGCGAGGGCGTGCGTTTCTACGGCAAGCCGGACGGCAAGGCCGTGATCTTTGCGCTGCCCTACCAGCCGGCCGCGGAGGCCCCGGACGCCGAGTACGACCTCTGGCTCGGCACTGGACGGGTGCTGGAGCACTGGCACACCGGCACCATGACACGCCGGGTGCCCGAGTTGCACCGCGCGATGCCCGATGCCTGGGTCTACATGAACCCGGACGACGCCACCAAGCGCGGCTTGAAGCGCGGTGACGCGGTCAAGGTCGTCAGCCGTCGCGGCGAGATCCTGACCCGGGTCGAGACGCGTGGCCGCAACCGCATGCCTGCAGGCATGGTCTTCGTCCCGTTCTTCGACGAGCATCGCCTGGTCAACAAGCTCACGCTGGACGCGACCTGCCCGATCTCGAAGGAGACCGACTTCAAGAAGGCCGCCTGCAAGGTGGTCAAGGCCTGAGTCGGGAAGTCGAACGAGGCAGCCATGGACAAGCCCGCGACCCGCAGCGGCATGACCCCGGAGCGCCGGCAGTTCCTGGCCGACACTGCGCGCGCCGCGTGCGGCGCCACGCTGGTCGGCCTGGGGCTGACGGCCTATGTGCGCAACGCAGATGCCTTGCCGGCAGACGCCCTGCGCCCGCCCGGCGCGCTGCCCGAGGCCGACTTCCTCGGTGCCTGCGTGCGCTGCGGCCTGTGCGTGCGCGACTGCCCCTACGACATCCTGTCGCTGGCCAAGCCCGAGAGCCCGGTTGCGACCGGCACGCCGATGTTCACGGCGCGCACCGGGCCTTGCGAGATGTGCGAGGACATCCCGTGTGTGAAGGCCTGCCCGACGGGTGCGCTGGATCCCAAGCTGACCCAGATCAACGAGGCCGAGATGGGACTGGCGGTGTTGTCCGACCACGAGACCTGTTTGAACTTCCTGGGCATGCGCTGCGATGTCTGCTACCGGGTCTGCCCCTTGCTCGACAAGGCCATCACGCTGGAGTCGCAGCACAACCTGCGCACGGGCAAACATGCGAGGTTCCTGCCGACCGTGCATTCGGACCACTGCACGGGCTGTGGCAAGTGTGAGCAGGCCTGCGTGCTCGAGGTGGCGGCGATCCGGGTCCTTCCGCTCAAGCTGGCCAAGGGCGCGATGGGCGGCCACTACCGGCTCGGCTGGGAAGAGAAGGCCAAGGCTGGCAAGTCCCTGATCGACGAGCGCGGGATGATCCAGATGCCCAAGCGTTTGCCCGAGGCGCCGCCCGCGGCGCAGGACACACCGCGATGAAAACTTACCCCGGCGCGGAGGCAGTCCAGGCCAAGGGCTGGCTGGCGGCGCACCGCTGGTTGCTGGCGCGCAGGACCCTGCAGCTGGGCATCCTGGCCCTGTTCCTGGCCGGCCCGCTGGCCGGCGTCTGGATCGTCAAGGGCAATCTGAACTACAGCTACACGCTGGGCGTGCTGCCACTTCAGGACCCCTATGTGCTGCTGCAATCGCTGTTCGCGGGCCATGTGCCCGAATCGCTGGCGCTGATCGGCGTGGCCATCGTCCTGGTCGTCTATCTGATCGTCGGTGGGCGCGCGTACTGTGCCTGGGTGTGTCCGGTCAACCCCGTCACCGATGCGGCATCGTGGTTGCGCCGCCGGTTCAACCTGCCGCGCGGCGCGCGTGTCTCACCGAAGTGGCGGCACTGGATTCTCGCCGCCACACTGGTTGTGGCAGCGCTCACTGGCACCGTGGCCTGGGAGTTCGTCAACCCGGTCTCGATGCTGCACCGTGGGTTGATCTTCGGCATGGGTGCTGCCTGGGTCGTCGTGGCGGCCGTGTTCCTGTTCGACTTGCTGGTGGCCGAACGAGGCTGGTGCGGTCACCTGTGTCCGGTTGGTGCGTTCTACGGCTTGATCGGCAAGGTCGCCTTGTTGCGGGTCAGTGCGGTGCGGCGCGCGCAGTGCAACGATTGCGCGGACTGCTATGCGGTGTGCCCCGAGCCCAAGATCATCAAGCCTGCACTCAAGGGCGAGGCCGAGGGCCGCCCGCCGGTCATCCTGGCATCCGAGTGCACCAATTGCGCCCGTTGTCTCGACGTCTGTTCGAAGGACGTGTTCGCTTTCGGTTCTCGATTCGGGAACCAGTCCCACAAGGTCGTTCCACTGGCCGAAGCCAAGGAGATCCCATGAAACTCATGACCAAGATCATGCTGGCCGCATTTGTCTCTGCGGTTGTCGGCGCCTGTGCCACCCAGACCGCGGCGCCGCCCCAGTCGCTGCGCCATGCCGACGTGCCGACCACCGATCAGGTGTTCGCGACCCGCACATGGTTCGGCAATCGGCCGGGCTCCCAGGAGGGCTTCACGAGGACCTACTCCACTCAGCCCCCGCTGATCCCCCACGCGCTGGAAAACTTCGATGAAGTGACATTGGGCGACAACCAGTGCCTTGAGTGCCATAGCCCGGCCACGGCTGCAAAGAAGCAGGCACCGGTACTGAGCAAGACCCACCTGGTCGGGCCCGGTGCAGGCAGCGGGCAGGTCTCCGGCGCCCGCCACGCCTGTGTCATGTGCCATGTGCAGCAGTCGGACGCACCGCCCTTGGTGGCCAACACCTTCAGGGGCGACCGCGAGGTGCCGTCGGCCGCCAAGAAGTGACGGCGGTCCTGTAGTGCTCAGGCGCCACGGAGCGTGAAGGTCTCGAAGCGGGTCTGCAGCGTGTCGAGCACGGCGGCCGACGGATAGCCTGGCGCCACGGCTCCGTGCGGCCGTTCGGTGCCTTCGCGCCGATAGAGCTGCAGCGCGAAGCGCTTCACGCCGGCGTCGGCCAACTCGGCGGCCAGCACGGTGAGTGCGCTGTCGTCGAGCCAGTTCGGATGCGCCGTGGTGCGGCACTCGAACTCGATCCCGGACTCGACGAGCAGGCGCAGGCTGCGCTGCACCGGTGACACGCTGCCGGGCACGCCGGTGATGTCGGTGTGCAGCGCGCCGTCCGACAGCGGGGCCTTGATGTCGAGGCCGACCCAGTCCAGTTCAGGCAGCAGCGCCTCGAGCCGCCCCGGATAGAGACCGGCTGTGTGAAGGCCGACGCGCAGACCCAGCTTGCGCGACTGCCCGATGGCCTGGGCAAGCCCAGCGTCGGTGGTCGGCTCGCCACCGCTGAAGACGACCCCATCGAGCAGGCCAACGCGCCGCTGCAGCCAGGCGCGCACTTCGGGCCACTGCGGCGCTCCCGCGGGCGGCTCGTCGCGACGCTGCAGGTGCGGGTTGTGGCAGTAGAGACATCGCCAGGCGCAGCCCTGCACGAAGACGACCGCAGCCAGTTGGCCGGGAAAGTCCAGCGTGGAGAAGGGCGTCAGTCCGCCGATGCACAACGAGCGCTGCGGGGGCGCGCCCGTTTCGCGCGCTGGCGCCGGCTCAACCGATCGTGGCGCCCGAGGCTTCGACGAAGTACTGACGTTCACGGAACTCGCCTTGTTTGCCGATGTTGAACGACGCGACCGGGCGGTGATAGCCCATGACACGGGTCCAGACCTCGCAGCGCTGGCGTTCGTCGTCGCGCAGCTGGACAGTTTCCTGCGAAGCGAGTTCTGGGCTGAGTACGGTCATGGCGGTCTCCTTGTGGACAGTGGGTGGATCAACTCAGACGGTCGCAAGGCGCTTCTTGGCCAGGCGTTCGCCATCGCATTTCGGGCAGAACTCGTGTCGTCCGCCCAGGTAGCCATGGGTGGGGCAGATCGAGAAGGTCGGCGTCACGGTGAGGTAGGGCAGGCGAAAGCGTGACAAGGCGCGGCGCACCAGGTCGCGACAGGCCGCGGCGCTGGACAGCGGCTCGTTCATGTAGAGGTGCAACACGGTGCCGCCGGTGTACTTGCGTTGCAGTTCGTCCTGGCGCTCGAGGGCCTCGAACGGATCGTCGGTGAAGCCGACCGGCAACTGCGAGGAGTTCGTGTAGTAGGGCTGCTCGTCGGTCCCGGCCTGCAAGATGCCAGGAAAGCGCTTGCGGTCTTCCTTCGCAAAGCGGTAGGTCGTGCCCTCGGCGGGCGTGGCCTCCAGGTTGTAGAGGTGACCGGTCTCCTGCTGGAACTCGACCATGCGCGCGCGCACATGGTCAAGCAGCCGCACCGCGAGGGCGTGACCGCGTTCGTCGGTGATGTCGTAGGCGCCGCGGCTGAAGTTGCGCACCATCTCGTTGATGCCGTTCACGCCCAGCGTCGAGAAGTGGTTGCGCAACGTGCCCAGATAGCGTTTGGTGTACGGGAACAGCCCCTGGTCGATCAGGCGCTGGATCAGCTTTCGCTTGACCTCTAGCGTCTGCTTGCCGAGATCGAGCAGAAGGTCCAGGCGTGACAGCAGCGCGGCCTCGTCACCGGCATGCACATGGCCCAGGCGCGCGCAGTTGACCGTGACGACGCCGACCGAGCCAGTCTGCTCGGCAGAACCGAACAACCCGTTGCCGCGCTTGAGCAACTCGCGCAGGTCGAGCTGCAGCCGGCAGCACATCGATCGCACCATGTGCGGCTCGAGGTCGGAATTGACGAAGTTCTGGAAGTACGGCAGGCCGTAGCGCGCGGTCATCTCGAACAAGGCCTCGGCGTTCGGGCTTGTCCAGTCGAAGTCCTTGGTGATGTTGTAGGTCGGGATCGGGAACGTGAATGCGCGCCCCTTGGCGTCGCCGGCCATCATCACGTCGATGTAGGCCCGGTTGATCATGTCCATCTCGGCCTGCAGCTCACCGTAGCTGAATGGCATTTCGCTGCCGCCGATCACGGGCACCTGGGTGCGCAGGTCTTCGGGGCAGACCCAGTCGAAGGTCAGGTTCGTGAACGGCGTCTGGGTGCCCCAGCGCGACGGCACGTTGAGGTTGTAGATGAGTTCCTGCAGGCACTGACGCACCTGGACGTAGCTGAGCGCGTCCTTGCGTACATAGGGCGCCAGATAGGTGTCGAAGGAGCTGAAGGCCTGTGCGCCGGCCCATTCGTTCTGCAGCGTGCCGAGGAAGTTGACGATCTGCCCGACGGCGCTGCTGAGGTGTTTGGGCGGGCCCGCCTCGACCTTGCCCGGCACACCGTTGAGCCCCTCGTGCAGCAAGGTGCGCAGCGACCAGCCGGCGCAGTAGCCGCTCAGCATGTCGAGATCGTGGATGTGAATGTCGGCCTCGCGGTGGGCCTGCCCGGCCTCGGGCGAGAAGACATGGTCGAGCCAGTAGTTGGCGATGACCTTGCCCGACACGTTGAGGATCAGGCCACCCAGCGAATAACCCTGGTTGGCGTTGGCGTTGACGCGCCAGTCGCGCTGCTGCAGGTATTCGGAGACCGAGGCCTCGACGTCGACCAGGGTGCGCCGGGTGCTGCGCAGCACCCGGTGCTGCTCGCGGTAGACGATGTAGGCGCGCATCGTGCGCCGGTACCCAGCGTCGAGCAGGGCCGATTCGACGATGTCCTGGATCTGCTCGACATGCGGTGTGACGGGCCCGAGCGCCAGTATCCGGGGCATGACCAGTTCATGCGTGATGCGCAGCGCGGTCCCGCCCTCGAACTCGCCGGTGGCGCGGCCCGCCAACGCGATCGCATGATGGATCTTGCCGCTGTCGAACGGCCGGATGCCGCCGTCGCGCTTGATCAGATGGGTCGGGCAGTCGGTCGCGGCAGGGTTCATGGAGTCTCCGTGCTGGCACTATATGTAGTGTCCGAGCGCAGCCTATCCACTACCGGTAGTGTCCACAAGGCGGACTGACCGCAGATCTGGGTCGTCGTTGATGCAGATCAGAAGAGCGCCTGCGCGCTCGCTGGATCAGGTGATTCGCAGCGGGATCGTCACCGGCCCGTCGTTGACCAGGTGCACCTGCATATGGGCGCCGAACTCTCCGGCCTCGACGCGGGCGTGGCGGGCGCGTGCCTCGGACAGGACGGCCTCGTAACAGCGCCGACCGAGCTCGCCCGGCGCTGCCCCCGTGAAACCAGGGCGGTTGCCGCCGCTGACGTCGGCGGCCAATGTGAACTGCGAAACGATCAGCAGCCCGCCGGCGACGTCCACCACCGATCGATTCATGCGCTCCTGGTCGTCGGCGAAGATGCGCAACTTCAGGACCTTGTCGACGAAGCGCCGGGCCTGCTCGGGGCCATCCGTGGGCTCTGCACAGACCAGGACCAGCAGACCCTGTTCGATCGATCCCACGACGAGCCCCGCCACTTCCACGCGCGCGCTGCTCACGCGCTGCAGCAGACCGATCACAGCAGATCGCGCGATTCGTTGAAGTGGGCCTCCACGTCCATCGGCAGGAGCTGGATCGTGGCGCGCAGGCCCGGCACTGCGCTCATCAGCGCCTGCTCGACTGAAGCCCGCACGGCGGCGGCGCGCCGCAATGTCCACGAGGGCGGCATGTGCATGTGCAGATCGACGAATCGTCGCTGCCCGGCGCGGCGCGTCACGATGTGATCGAAGCGGATCGTCTGGTGATCGAACTCGGCCAGCGCCGCGTCGATGCAGGCCTGGATGTCCGGCTCCAGCGCATGGTCCATCAACCCATCGGCAGAGCGTCGGATCAATGCATAACCTTCGCGCAGGATATTGAGCGCCACCGCGACCGCAATCAAGGGGTCGAGCCAGAGCCAGCCCGAGAACTGCGCGGCCAGCAGGCCCCCGATGACGCCGACCGTGGTCCACACGTCCGTCATCAGGTGGCGGGCGTCGCCTTCGAGGGCCATCGAACGGCGTTCGCGTGCCTTGCGCAACATGGCCCATGCCAGCACACCGTTGAGCACCGTGGCGACGACGGACAGGACAAGCCCGAGGCCGACCTGTTCGAGCGGCTGCGGGTGCAGGAACCGGTCCACCGCCGCCCACAAGATGGCCAGCGCAGCGACGAAGATCAGCACACCTTCGAAGCCACTCGAGAAGTACTCGGCCTTGTGGTGGCCGTAGGGATGTTCGTCGTCGGGCGGCTGTTCGGCCACCACCACCATGGCCAGCGCGAAAGTGGCGCCGGCCAGGTTGACGAGCGACTCCATCGCATCCGACAACAGGCTGACCGATCCGGTGATCCACCAGGCGCCTGTTTTCAGCACGATGGTGGCCACCGCAACGGCGACCGAGAGCTTCAGGTAGGAACGGACTTCCATCGGGAACGGGTAGGCTCGGTGTGCGTTTCAGGCGAGTGTCACGCGGGCGAACTTGCGCTTGCCGACCTGCACCACGACGACGCCCGAGTTGACCTTCAATCCGCGGTCCGAGATCACGTTGCCGTCGAGGCGGACACCACCTTGATCGATCAGGCGCATCGCCTCGCTGGTCGACGGCACCAGGCCGGCTTGTTTGAGCAAGGCGCCCACCGCCAGCGGCGCACCGGACAAGTTGAGTTCCGGAATGTCGTCCGGAATGCCCCCTGCGGCGCGGTTTGCAAAGTCGGTCTCGGCATGCTCGGCCGCCGCAGCACCGTGGAACCGTGCCGTGACTTCGCGCGCCAGTGCCACCTTGGCATCCTTGGGGTTGCGGCCCGCCGCGACCTCGGCCTTTAGGGCGTCGACTTCCTCCATCGGGCGGAACGACAACAGCGTGAAGTACTTCCACATCAGCTCGTCGTTGATCGACAGCAGCTTGGCGAACATCGTATTCGCAGGGTCGGTGATGCCGATGTAGTTGCCCTTGCTCTTGGACATCTTCTCGACGCCGTCGATGCCTTCGAGCAAGGGCATCGTCAGGATGCATTGCGGTTCCTGCCCGTACTCGCTCTGAAGGGCGCGTCCGACCAGCAAGTTGAACTTCTGGTCAGTGCCGCCGAGTTCCAGGTCCGACTTCAGCGCCACCGAGTCGTAGCCCTGCATGAGAGGGTATAGAAGCTCGTGAACCGAGATCGGCAGCCCTGACTTGAAGCGCTTGGTGAAGTCGTCGCGCTCGAGCATGCGTGCCAGCGTGTACTTGGCGGCAAGTTCGATCATCCCGCGTGCGCCCAGGGGGTCGCTCCACTCGCTGTTGTAACGGATCTCGGTGCGCGCCGGATCGAGCACCAGGCTGGCCTGCGCGTAATAGGTCTTCGCGTTGGCCTCGATCTGCTCGCGTGTCAGTGGGGGGCGGGTGGTGTTTCGGCCCGACGGGTCGCCGATCATCGAGGTGAAGTCTCCGATCAGGAAGACCACGGTATGGCCCAGGTCCTGCAACTGGCGCATCTTGTTCAGCACCACCGTGTGTCCAAGATGGATGTCGGGCGCGGTCGGGTCGAGCCCCAGCTTGACGCGCAGCGGAACGCCGGTGGCCTCGGAGCGTGCGAGTTTGCGCGTCCACTCGGCTTCTGGAAGGAGTTCGTCGCAACCGCGCTGGCTGACGGCCAGTGCTGCGAGCACCTTGTCGGTGACCGGATGTTCTTGGGAAACGGGTGTAACCGTGTCAGGCATGGCGGCGTTCTTGGGCTTTTTCGGTGGAAATCCCACAGGGGTGACGATATACTCGCCCCTCGAATTGGGGGGTGTTGCCTACTCTTGGCTGACGGAGGAATCCTCAGCGCAGGCGGGAGGGCATGTCCCAGAGCCATTTGGCTGGGCCAGACCGACGCCGCATTCTAGGGCGCTGTCATCGAAGCGAGACTCACCATTGCAATCACTTGAGAATCTGGCGCTGCGCGCCACTCGGTGGCATCAGCACCACCCGAGGACCATCGTTGCAGCGCTGCTGGCGCTGCTGGGCGGGTTCTCGGCAGTCGCGTTCGGAATTGCGCCGTTGGCGCCCGACGCGTCCCAGTTGCCACAGCGTCTGATCGTCGAGCGTGTCGTCCCGCATGGGCTGGAAGCGCAACTCGAGGCCTTGGCGGGTTATCAACTCTCACTGACACGTGCCGACCTGACCCGTGCGTCCGACTCGGCCGAGAAGCTCTTGGGTCGACTCGGCGTGCTGGACGATTCCGCGGCAGCGTTTCTGCGCTCGGATGCCACCGCCCGCCGCGTGCTCACGGGCCGCAGCGGCAAGATGGTCCAGGTCCATACCGGTGAAGACGGACGACTGGTCGAACTGATCGCTCGCTACCCTGCGGAGCGAAGCGAGCAAGTGCTGACTCACTTCACGCGACTGACCATGTCGCGTGTGGCCGAGCAGTGGCAAGCCCGGATCGAGACGGCCGAGCTGGCCCACCAGGTGCGGCTGGGCAGCGGCACGATCCAGTCCTCGCTCTTCGGGGCGGCGGATGAGGCCCGTATCCCCGACGCGATAGCGATTCAGATGGCCGAGGTATTTTCCGGCGACATCGATTTCCATCGCGAGCTTCGCAAGGGCGATACGTTCAGCGTCGTCTACGAGTCACTGACGGCCGACGGCGAACCCATCACCTGGAACGAAGGGACGGGCCGGGTGCTCGCGGCCGAGTTCTTCAACGCCGGCAAGAACTACCAGGCGGTCTGGTTTCCGAACGACGGTGGCAAGGGTGGGTACTTCCAGCCCGACGGCACCAGCAAGCGCAAGACCTTCCTCACGAGCCCGATGGAGTTCTCGCGCGTGACCTCCGGCTTCGCGATGCGACTTCATCCGATCCACAAGACCTGGCGCGCGCACAAGGGTGTGGACTATGGCGCCCCGACGGGAACCCCGATTCGCACCGTCGGCAATGGCGTTGTCCAGTTCGCTGGCTGGCAGAATGGTTATGGCAAGGCGGTGCACATTGCACACTCCAACGGGCGTAGCACTTTCTATGCGCACATGAGCCGCGTCGACGTCCGCAATGGGCAGCGCGTTTCGCAGGGTGATCGAATCGGCGCGGTCGGCTCGACAGGGTGGTCAACCGGCCCGCATCTGCATTTCGAGTTCCGCGTCAACGGCCAGCATCAGGACCCGCGCCGCATCGCAAAGGCCTCGGAGGCCGTGGCGCTGGCACCGGGATTGCGCAGTCAGTTCGACGAGGTGGCGAGCCTGGCCAAGGCCAAGCTCGAGATCGCCCACACGCTGATCGGCGTGCGAAGCGACGCCGAGTGAGCTGGCGTCAGCCCTGACGCGGAGCCAGCCTGTCGTTCTACATTGGCCTGATGTCGGGGACGTCCCTTGACGGCGTCGATGGCGTCTTGGTCGATGCCGGACATCAGTTGCGCGCACACGCGCACAGGGAATTCAATCCGGAGCTGCGTGCCGAATTGCTGGCCTTGAACGAGCCGGGCGCCAATGAATTGCACCGGGCCGCACTGGCGGCCAATGCCGTGTCTTGTGCGTACGCTGACCTCGTGGCCACGTTGCTCCGGAAGTCGGCCGTTGCGACTGGAGAGGTCCGCGCGATTGGTGCGCACGGCCAGACCGTTCGTCACCGTCCGGCCGAGTTCGATGGCACCGGCTACACGCTGCAACTGCTCAATGGCGCATTGCTCGCAGAGCTGGCGGGGATCGACGTGGTCTGCGACTTCCGGTCTCGCGATCTGGCGGCGGGCGGCCAGGGCGCACCACTCGTGCCTGGCTTCCACGCATCCCGTCTTGCCGCCGCTGGGCATGACATCGCCGTCCTCAATCTAGGTGGGATCGCCAACCTCACGTTGCTGTCCGCCGATGGTGGCGTAAAGGGGTTCGACACAGGTCCCGCGAACCTCCTGATGGACCATTGGTGCATGGCGCAGCACGGAACCGCGTTCGACAGGGGGGGCGCATGGGCCGGTCAGGGGCAAGTCGATGCGGATCTGCTCAGGGCAATGTTGTCCGAGCCCTACTTCGACCTTGCGCCACCGAAGAGCACGGGACGGGACCTGTTCAACCCATCCTGGCTGCATCGCCATCTATCGGAGTCTGGACCTGAAGTGCCTGCCGAAGACGTTCAGGCGACGTTGCTCGAACTCACCGCATCAACGGTATCGAGCGCCTTGAGTCGCGTGGCACCCCAGACCCGACAGCTGATCGTCTGCGGTGGGGGGGCGTTCAACGACGCCCTGATGGCACGGCTGGCCGTGTGTGTCGCCCCGACCGAAATCGTTCGCAGCGACGCACTGGGTCTTGCGGCAGATCAGGTCGAAGCTGCGGCGTTCGCATGGCTGGCCAAGGCCCATCTCGATCGACGGGCCGGCAATCTGCCCGCTGTGACAGGCGCCCGAGGCGCCCGGACATTGGGCGCGCTCTACCCGGCCTGAGGCCCGGTCCTCAGGCGGTGAACGAGGATCCGCAGCCGCAGGTGGTGGTGGCGTTCGGGTTCTTGATGACGAACTGCGCCCCCTGCAGATCTTCCTTGTAGTCGATCACGGCGCCCATCAGGTACTGAAGGCTCATCGAGTCGATCAGCAGGGTGACGCCGTTTTTCGTCATCGGCGTGTCGTCCTCATTGATCACTTCGTCGAACGTGAAACCGTACTGGAATCCCGAGCAGCCACCGCCCTGCACGAAGACGCGCAGCTTCAGTTCGGGGTTGCCTTCCTCCTCGACCAGCTCACGGACCTTGCCCGCAGCACTGTCGGTGAACACCAAGGGCGCGGGCATCGCGTCCGCGGCGGGGGTCAGGTTCTCGGAAACAGCATTCATCGATTTTCCTTTTGACAGACTTGGGGCCTGATCGCCAGGACTCAAGCTTCTTTGGCGGTTGCCAACTTCAACGTGGGCCTGTCGGCTGACTTGAGCGGCCTGAGCTCACCTTCGATGACCGCGCCCGGGTGCATTTCAAGCACCTCGTAGCGAACATTGCCTTCGATCCTGGCCTTCGGCTGCAGTTCCAGCAGCTCGTTGGAAATCACCGGCCCGACGACTTCACCAGAGATGATCACATGCCCAGCGGTGACCTTGCCATGTACACGGGCATTCTCGCTGATGACGAGCATGCTGCGCTGTGACGGATCCGCGGTGATGTCGCCTTGCACTTCACCATCGATGCGCAGCCCATCGGAGAACCTCAGCTCGCCACTGAGCACCGCGCCTTCGCCAACCAGGCTGCGGATCGGCGGTTGTGTCTTTCGACCAAATAGCATGCAGGCACCCCTCGCTGCTATGGCAGCTTCACAGATCCCGACGCTTGAACCGCGCCTTGGGGATCCGACACCCTCGCCTGCACCGCTTTTAGCACGGCATCCGGTGGATAGTCGATCATCCCTTCCAGCCGCACGTACTGACGGAGTTTCAATTGTTTCGGACCGTTGGGCAAGCTCGCGCTCCAGGGCTTGTCACCGCGGGTGCCACCCAGAACGATGTCGAAGGTGCCATTGAATTCGCGTGCATTGGTGCCGTTCTGCATCACCAGCACCTGGTAGCGGAGTTGCCCCGGCGCGATCACATCGGCCTGAAGCGCCCGCAGTTGGATCGGCTGACCGCCCGCCGGCAGCAGTCGCTCGAAAAACCCGAGATCGGCCTCGAGCGCCTGCGCGCGCTCCTGGAGCAGCCTGATCTCCGACGCCAGCAGGGCGTTGGCCGAGCGCTCGGTCTTGATCAGGCTGTCCGCCGCATTGGCTGCGGATTGCGCCTGGTCGCGCTCCTGGCGAAGCTGGTCCAGATCCTTGCGAACCTGGACCAGTTCTTCCTTCGCATGCGGCTCGAGTCCGGCGAACTGCTTGCCGAACTCGAAGGCCCACAGCGCCAGTGCGGCAGAGAATCCGAATACGAGCGCCGCCACTGCCCAACGGATTGGCCAGGGCAGGTGGCTGCGGACGATCATGCGCGGTGCGCTGACCGATAGCCGCCGACGGATCAGTTTCCAGCGCATCGATTCAATGAAACGAAAAGGGCCGCGACGAAGGCGGCCCCGTTCGATATCGGTCCCGTGACCGCCAGCCGTCAGCGCTTGCTGAACTGCTTGCGACGGCGCGCGCCGTGCAGGCCAACCTTCTTGCGCTCGACTTCGCGAGCGTCACGGGTGACAAACCCGGCGCGGCTCAGGTCGGGCTTGAGTGCCGCGTCGTAGTCGATCAGCGCGCGGGTAATGCCGTGGCGCACCGCACCGGCCTGGCCGGACTCGCCGCCGCCATGCACGTTGATCTTGATGTCGAACGCGGCATCATTGGCCGTCAGGAGCAGCGGCTGCTTGACGATCATGATCGAGGTCTGACGGCCGAAGTACTCTTCGATCGGCTTGCCGTTGATCACGATCTGGCCATTGCCCTTCTTGATAAATACCCGTGCCACCGAAGACTTCCGACGGCCGGTTCCATAGTTCCAGTTACCAATCATCGCCATTCCTTAGAGCTCAAGCGTCTTGGGCTGCTGGGCAGTGTGCGGGTGCGAGGCACCGGCGTACACCTTCAGCTTCTTGATCATCGCGTAGCCGAGCGGGCCCTTGGGCAACATGCCCTTGACCGCTTTCTCCAGCGCGCGGCCGGGGTGCTTGGCTTGCATGTCCTTGAACGCGGTGGCGTGAATGCCGCCCGGGTAGCCGGAGTGACGATAGTAGATCTTGTCGGTGGCCTTGGCCCCCGTGACGCGGATCTTGTCTGCGTTGACGATGACAATGAAGTCACCCGTGTCGACGTGAGGCGTGTAGATGGCCTTGTGCTTGCCGCGCAAACGGAGTGCCACTTCGCTGGCAACACGTCCGAGCACCTTGTCGGTGGCGTCAATCACAAACCACTCGTGCGTCACCTCGGCCGGCTTGGCACTGAAGGTTTTCATGAGGGTCTCTGGATAGGTCTGATGCAATCGATGCACCGGACCAGGTCACGGCAGATTCGTACTTTGTGCCACGCCGCACCTTCGGCACCGCTCGTTGCGGGCGGCCTCTCAGGATGCATGTAGAAGGCACAAACCTCTCCCCGCCGGTGTCGGGAGAGCCCATGAGTATACATGGTGCGACCCACCCTGTTTCGTTGGGTTGTGCCGATGGTTGCCGATGGTTGGCAAGAGATTGAGGGTAAACCCTAATCTTGTGGGGTAGTATGCCACCATGCTTTCTCTCAGGGACACCACCATGACCAGTCTGAAACCCGCCGAGCCGCCAGTGGCTCAGGGCAGGCCGAAGTCGCCGCCATTTCGCTGGGTGCCCATCCGGTCGCTTGCCCCGCGCCATCGGCCGCGCATTCTCGACCAGCTGCTGGCGCTTGACGGGCACGATCGGTACCTTCGGTTCGGCCATGCGGCCAGCGACGCGCAGATCGGGCGCTATGTCGATGTGATCGACTTCGACCGCGACGAGGTGTTCGGGGTCTTCAATCGACGACTGGAACTCGTGGCCAGCGCGCACCTGGCCTATCTGCCGCCCCGCCCGCAGGTCTTAGCCGCAGAATTCGGCGTCTCGGTGTCGGCCAGTGCGCGCGCCAGGGGTCTCGGAGCGCGCCTGTTCGACCATGCGGTTCTGCACGCACGCAATCGACATGTGGACACGCTCATCGTGCACGCACTGAGTGAGAACACGGCCATGTTGCGAATCGCCCGAAACGCCGGCGCCAGGATCGAGCGCACCGGCTCCGACTCTCAGGCCACGCTCAAGTTGCCCCCGCTCGACTTCTCTTCGAGGCTGGACGCGCTGCTCGGCACCCATGCCGCCGAACTCGACTACGGGTTGAAGGTCAATGCGCGCAGGGTCGATCAGGTGCTCGACGTCATTGCGGAGATCCGCTCCGGAACGTCTTCCGCGGGACGCGGCAGCAATGCGTGAGGACACGCCCATCCGCGGGATGATCAGATGACCGCGGGCCTGTAACATCCGGGCCACTCGATGCCGCCTGCGCGGCGAGGTGTGACTCGGCTCATGTTCTCTGATCAACTGCCATTGATGCTCGGCATCGTTGCCTCGACGCTCTTGCTCGGGGTTGCGTTGCTGTGGGTGATTCGGCGTCGAAGGATGGAGGCAAAGCCGTTGCCAACGGAGTGGACACTCACTGCGAGGCCGGTGTTCAATGCCGACGAGCGGCGCGTCTACCGCCAGCTGAGAGAGGCGCTGCCACACCACATCGTGCTGTCCAAGCTGCCGCTGGTCCGTTTCTGCCAGCCCAGCGACCCCCAGCAGGTGCGCTACTGGTACGAGTTGCTGGGTGCGATCCATGTCGGCTTCGCCGTGTGCAGCGCCAATGGACGCGTGCTGGCGGCAATCGACATCGACAACGAGCGCAGCAACCCGAGGCGGTCGATCCACATCAAGCAAAAGGTGCTGGCCGCCTGTCGCGTGCGTTACCTGCGCTGCCCGATCGACCACTTGCCCTCGATTCCAGAGCTACAGCTCCTGGTGCCACAGAGCATGGCCCAGGTGCGAGGGCCCCAGGCTGCTGCGCCCGTGCATGATCGTGGAACGACGGGACGTGGTCGGCGCGAACACAAGGCGCTGTGGCAGGACTCGGGCTTCTTTCAGGACTCATTTTTCGGGTCCGAGAATCGCAACAGCGAACTTGGCGCACCGAGCGACTTCAGCGGCTTCATGCGCGGCGTGAGTGCGCGCGAGATGTCGGACGATGACCGGGCAAGGGACGACGTGGCCGGCGTCGTGGTCGGGACCGCCCGGGTGCCGCCGGTACGGCATTGAGCGGCTCCTCCCTCGGCTACGCTGATCTCTCGCCGCAGCATGTGCTCGACGCGCTCGACGCGGTCGGACTGCGCGGCGACGGGCGCATCCTCCAGCTGAACTCCTACGAGAACCGCGTCTTCCAGGTCTTTCTGGAGGACGGCACGGCCGTGGTCGCCAAGTTCTATCGGCCGGGGCGCTGGACCGACGCGCAGATTCTCGAAGAACATGCCTTTGCGCTCGAACTCGCGGCCGCCGAAGTGCCGGTGGTGCCACCCTTGGTGCTGACAGCGCGGGCCGATTCCCTGCATCAGGTCAGTCTGAAACCCCGCACGGAGCCCACATTGGCGACCGTGACCGGCGGTGATACCCCGCACCGGCTGGCCGTCGCGGCCCGTTGCGCCGGCCGCGCGCCGGAACTCGAGGCGCCGCAGACCTTGCGGCGGATCGGAACCTTCATCGGCCGGCTGCACGATGTCGGGCGCCGCCGCAGGTTCGAGCACCGGCATGTGATGCAGCCGGGCCATGACGCCGAATTCGCCCGCGACCGACTGCAGACCGGGGAGTTCGTTCCGGAGGCCCAAAGGCAGGCATGGCAATCGGTGTGCGAGCAGGCCATCCTGGCCATCCGTGAAGCCTTCGATCGGGTTCAGCCGCTCGCGACCCTGCGCCTGCACGGGGACTGCCACCTGGGCAATGTGCTGTGGCGCGACGAGGGCCCGCATGTGGTCGACCTCGACGACGCTTGCATGGGGCCTGCGGTTCAGGACCTGTGGATGCTCGTTGCGGGCGACGCCGGCACCATGGCGCAGCAACTGCGCGAGTTGCTCACGGGCTACGAGGAGTTCATGGACTTCGACGACCGTGAACTGGCGCTCATCGAACCCTTGCGAACTTTGCGCATGATCCGACACAGCGCCTGGCTGGCCGACCGCTGGACCGACCCGGCCTTCCCTGCGGCCTTCCCGCATTTCGGCACCGGCGCCTACTGGTCCGAGCAGACCGCCCAGTTGCGCGAGCAACTGGACCTGATGCGAGGGCTCAGGTCAGACGACTGACACGAGCCGCGGCCTCAGCTCGGCGCCAGCATCCGGTTGACGCGCTGGACATAGGCGGCCGGGTTCTCGAGCTGGCCGCCTTCGGCGAGCAAGGCCTGGTCGAACAGGATCTGGGCCAGATCGTCGAATCGTTCGTCGCCATCGAGCAGCTTGATGAGCGGGTGCTCCGGGTTCACCTCCAGGATCGGCTGGGTGCGCGGCGCCTCCTGGCCGGACTGCTTGAGCAGGCGCGCCAGATGGGCGCTCATGTCGCCGTCCTCGACCACGATGCAGGCCGGTGAGTCCACCAGGCGGGTCGTCACGCGCACGTCCTTGGCGCGCTCCTTGAGCGACTCCTTGAGTCGATCGAGCACCGGCTTGAAGGTCTGGGCGGCCTCTTCGGCGGCCTTCTTCTCCTCCTCGTCCTGCAGCTTTCCGAGATCGACGCCGCCCTTGGCAACGCTTTGCAGCGCATGCCCCTCGTACTCGTACAGGTGCGAGAGCATCCACTCGTCGACGCGGTCGATCAGCAGCAGCACCTCGATGCCCTTCTTGCGGAACAGCTCGAGCTGCGGGCTGCCCTTGGCCGCAGCCAGGCTGTCGGCCGTGATCACGTAGATTGCCTCCTGGCCTTCCTTCATGCGGCCGACATAGTCGGCCAGCGACACCCCTTCATCGGCGTGCGTGGAGGCGAAGCGGAGCAGCTTGGCCAGGCGGTCCTGGTTGGCGTGGTCCTCGCCCATGCCCTCCTTGAGCAAGGCGCCGAACTCGCGCCAGAAGTCGGCGTACTTGTCCTTCTGGTTCTCGGCCACGTCCTCGAGCATTGACAGCACGCGCTTGGTGCAACCCTCGCGGATTGCCTTGACGTCGCGGCTCTCCTGCAGCAGTTCCCGACTGACATTGAGCGGCAGGTCGGCCGAGTCGATCACGCCCTTGACGAAGCGCAGGTAGACCGGCATCAGGGCCTCGGCGTCGTCCATGATGAAGACACGCTTGACGTAGAGCTTGACGCCGCCGCGCTTGTCGCGGTTCCACAGGTCGAACGGCGCCTTGGCTGGCACGTACAGCAGCTGCGTGTACTCGGTGCGGCCCTCGACGCGGTTGTGCGTGTAGGCCAGTGGCGGCTGCTGGTCGTAGCTGATCTGCTTGTAGAACTCCTGGTACTGCGCGTCGGTGATGTCGCTCTTCGGCCTGGCCCACAGCGCCGAGGCCTTGTTGACCGTTTCCCATTCGTCGGTGACGAGCTGTTCCTTCTTCTCCTCGTCCCAGGCCTGCTTTCGCATCAGGATCGGCAGCGAAATATGGTCGGAGTACTTGGACAGGATCGATTTGAGCTTCCATTGCGACAGGAACTCCTCCTCGCCGTCGCGCAGGTGAAGGATCACGGCCGTGCCGCGCTCGGCGCGGTCGATCGCCTCGACCTCGAACTCGCCCGCACCCTCGCTGCTCCAGCGCACGCCTTCGCCCGGCTTCAGGCCCGCGCGGCGGCTCTCGACAGTGATGCGGTCGGCAACGATGAAGCCGGAGTAGAAGCCGACGCCGAACTGTCCGATCAGGTTGGCGTCCTTCTTCTTCTCGCCCTCCATGCGCGACAGGAATTCCCGCGTGCCGCTCTTGGCGATCGTGCCCAGGTGCTGGACGGCTTCTTCGGCGCTCATGCCGATGCCGTTGTCCTGGATCGTGATCGTCTTCTTCTCGGCGTCGAACGAGACCCGGACTTCGAGTGTCGGCGTGTCCTCGAACAGCTCGGCCTTGTCGAGCGCCTCGAAGCGCAGCTTGTCACAGGCGTCCGATGCATTGGAGACCAGCTCGCGCAGGAAGATCTCCTTGTTGGAGTACAGCGAATGCGTGACGAGGTGCAGGATCTGCTTGACCTCGGCCTGGAAGGAAAGGGTTTGTTTGTCCATGGTGAGTCGAATGTGTGATGCGGTTGCAGGCCCGCGCGCCAAGCGCGCGACGCGGTCCACTTGAGGGCGGCTGCGCGGAATTCAAGCCTCGAGTCTGGCGCGCAAGCCTATCTCGAACCCGACGCGCCACAATGGACCATGAACGCCGACCAGGTCATCGCCCGCACCGAGCAATGGCTGCGTCGTGCGGTGATCGGCCTGAACCTGTGCCCGTTCGCCAAGGCGGTGATGGTCAAGGGGCAGATCCGGTACGCGGTCAGCGCGGCCGCGGACGAAGGCGCACTGCTGCACGACCTGGCCGACGAGCTGAATCGCTTGGTGCAAGCCGATGCCGAGCGGACCGACACCACGCTGCTGATCCATCCCGATGCCTTGACCGACTTTGCGGACTTCAACCAGTTCCTCGACCGCGCCGACGACCTGCTTCGGTCTCTGGATCTCGAAGGCGCCGTGCAGATCGCGAGCTTTCACCCGCAGTACCAGTTTGCCGGCACGGCGATGGACGACATCGAGAACGCCACCAATCGGGCGCCGTACCCGACCCTGCACCTGCTGCGCGAGGCCAGCATCGAGCGTGCGATCGCGTCGACGCCCGACGCGGCGGACATCTACGAGCGCAACATGGACACCCTGCGGCGCCTGGGACCGGCCGGTTGGGCCAAGGTCATCGAGGAGTGACGGGCGCTCAGTAGCCGACCGCCTGCCCCTCGCGGCGCGAGTCGCTCGCGCCGACGTAGCCGTCCTCGGGGTCGTCGGAGACGCGCCAGATGAACTGGCCCGATCCGAAGTCCATGTAGGAGTCGGTCGTGGCCTCGAGGGTGTGGCCGCGCGCGCGCAATCCGTCCACCACAGACGGCGCCATCGTGTATTCGCAGTCGACCTTCAGCCCGGTGTCGACCTTCCAGCGCGGGGCGTCGCAGGCGGCCTGGGGCTGCTGGTCATGCACCAGCAGACGCACCAGGGACTGCAGGTGGCCCTGCGGCTGCATGTTGCCGCCCATCACGCCAAAGCTCATCTGCGGCTGGCCATTGCGCGTCAGGAAACCGGGAATGATGGTGTGGAACGGGCGCTTGCCTGGCGCCACCAGGTTCGGGTGGTCGATGTCGAGCGTGAAGCCGTGGCCACGGTTTTGCAGGCTGACGCCCGTGCCCGGCACCACGACGCCGCTGCCGAAACCCATGTAGTTGGACTGGATGAGGCTGATCATCATGCCGCTCTCGTCGGCGGCGCTCAGGTAGATGGTGCCGCCGCTCGGCGGCGTGCCATGGGCGAAGTCCTGCGCCCGCGACAGGTCGATGTGGCGCGCGCGCTCGGCCAGGTAGTCGTCGTCGAGCAGGTCTGCCGCGGTGATCTGCGTCATTGCCCGCGCGTCGGCGACCCAGCGATAGGTGTCGGCAAAGGCCAGCTTCATGGCTTCGATCTGCAGATGCTGGGACTCGACGCTGTCGACTGCAAAGCGGCCGATCTCGAGCTTTTCGAGCATGCCCAGCGCCATCAGGGCGGCGATGCCCTGGCCATTGGGTGGAATCTGGTGCGCCGTGTGGCCGGCGAAGTCCTTGGCGATCGGTGTCACCCACTCGGGCGCGTAGCCAGCCAGGTCGGACGTCGTCATGCTGCCGCCATGGGCTGCGGCATGGGCCGCGAGGGCGTGAGCGACTTCGCCGCGGTAGAAGGCCTCGCCCTTTGATTCGGCGATCTTGCGCAGCGTGGCGCCAGCCTCGGCGAAGACGAAGCGCTCGCAGGGGGTGGGGGGTCGACCGCGCGGCAGAAAGGCTTGCGCCCACCCCGGTTGATCCTTCAACAGCGGCGTCGCCTTCGCCCATTTGTCGGCCGTGGCCACGCCCACGCCGTAGCCGCGCTCGGCCAGTTCGATCGCCGGCGCCAGCAGGTCGGCAAACGGCAGGCGGCCGAACTTCGACGACAGCGCGACCCAGCCCGCGACAGCGCCGGGCACCGTGACCGTGTCCCAACCACGCAAGGGCATCCGCTCGCCATGCTTGCGCAGGAAATAGTCGCGGGTCCACGCCGCCGGGGCGGTGCCGGAGGCGTTCAGGCCATGCAGTCGCTGCCCGTCCCACAGGATCGCGAAGTTGTCGCTGCCCAGGCCGTTCGAGCAAGGCTCGACGATGGTCATCGCAGCCGCCGTGGCAATGGCGGCGTCCACCGCATTGCCGCCCCGGCGCAGCATGTGCAGCCCGGCCTGCGCTGCCAGCGGCTGTGATGTCGCAACGATGTTGCGTGCGAACAGCGGGCTGCGCACCGTGGGGTAGGGGTTGGACCAGTCGAAGTTCATGGTTCAGGGTCGCGCGGCATGGGAAGGGGTGCATCGTATCGCCTGTCGTTTGTTATCGTCCGCGCCGATGTGCGCCACTCGCCGCTCCGTTCCTGCCGCCAGCTGGGTGGGTTCGATCGCGTTGCGGGGGGAGGGCGGCGCGGCGTTCACCGAGCAGCGCGTGCGCCTGCTCGAAGCGATCGAGATCCATGGCTCGCTCACCCGCGCTGCGGCGTCGCTGCCCATGTCGTACAAGGCCGCGTGGGATGCGCTCGATGCCTTGAATCGCTTGGCCGATGCGCCGCTCGTGCAAAGGCGCACCGGGGGTCATGCCGGCGGCGGGACCCGGCTGACCGACGCAGGGCGGCGTGTCGTGGCGCTCTACCGCGCGCTGGAGCACACTCAACAAAGCGTGCTCGACCAGTTGCCGACGGGTGCCCAAGGAGATGCGCGCGAGTTGCGCGGGCTGGTGCGAAGGCTGGCGGTTCGCAGCAGCGCGCGCAACCAGTTCGCGGCCGACATCGTGGCGCTGCACGATGCGGGCGGGCGGGTCGACGTGGACCTGCGGCTGCCTGGCGGCGAGGCCGTGGTGGTCAGTGTCACGCCGGAGTCGGCGTTGGGCATGGCGCTGGCACCCGGGGTGCAGGTGCATGTGCTGATCAAGGCGCCCTGGGTCGAGGTTCTGCTGCGCAGGCCGCCCGCGCGGTCCGGCGTGAACTTGCTCGCGGGGCTGGTGCAGTCGGTACGCCCCGGGCTTGCCAGCACCCAGGTCGTGATGCGGACCGACGGCGGGCTGGACGTCGTGGCATCGCTGGCGCGTGCACCGTCGGGCCTGCGCGCAGGCCGCAGGGTGCTGGCGCGCTTCGCGACCGACAGCGCGATACTGCTGCGCTTCGATGCATGAAAGGCCTGCGCCAGCGAGACTGCATCATCACGCCGAGACCACCGAGACGAACCATGGACCGTTACACCTCACGCCCCGCAACGCTGGCCGCCCAGGGCCTGGGCTGGATCGACGACCGCACGCGCGCCGTGACGCCGCCGATCCACCTGTCGTCGACCTATCTGCGCGACGAAGACAACCAGTACCGTTCGGGACGCGTCTATGCGCGCGCCGACAACCCGGCCTTCGACCAGGCGCAGGCAGTGCTGGCCGAACTCGAACTCGGCGCCGAGGCCGCCCTGTTCGCCTCCGGCATGGCCGCCGCGACGGCGGTCTTCCTGGCCCTCGCGCCGGGGGACCATGTGCTGGCGCCCAAGGTCATGTACTGGTCGCTGCGCAACTGGCTGCTGAACTTCGCCACCCATTGGGGACTGCAGGTCGAACTGGTCGACATGAGCGAACCGGCTGCCGTGCAGGCCGCGATCCGGCCCGGCCGCACACGCCTGGTGTGGATCGAGACCCCGGCCAACCCGATGTGGACCGTCACCGACATCGCCGCCACGGCGCAGATTGCGCATGCCGCCGGTGCGCGGCTGGCGGTGGATTCCACCGTCGCAACGCCGGTCTTCACGCGGCCGCTCGAGCTCGGTGCGGACATCGTCATGCACTCGGCGACCAAGTACCTCAATGGGCATTCCGACCTGATTGCAGGCGCGCTGGTCTGCCGCGAGAACAACGAGTTCTGGCAGCGCATCAAGTCGATACGGGCCCAGCTCGGGGGCACGCTCGGATCGTTCGAAGCCTGGCTGCTGATGCGGGGCCTGCGCACCCTGTACGTGCGTGTGCGCGCCGCCGCCGATTCGGCGCTCGCCGTGGCACAGCACTTCGAGGGCCATGCGCTGGTGCGCGAGGTGCTGTACCCGGGCCTTGCCTCGTCGCCCGGCCACGCGGTCGCGGCAAGCCAGATGAAAGGTGGATTCGGCGCCATGCTGTCGGTCCGCACGGCCGGTGGCGAGGCCGCCGCGATCGCCACCGCGGCCAAGGTCGGGATCTGGAAGCGTGCGACGTCGCTGGGCGGCACCGAAAGCCTGATCGAACACCGCGCCAGCGTCGAAGGCGCGGGGTCGCCGGTGCCGACCGACCTGCTGCGCCTGTCACTGGGGCTCGAAGACCATCGCGACCTGATCGACGACCTGGAGCAGGCCCTGGTGCTGGCCCATGGTGGGTCGCGGCCCGGTTGATACGGCTGCCACGGCAGACTTCGCGTCGAGCCGCGACAATGGGCAGCAAGGCGAACTTCGAGTTGCTCAATGACGACCCACCTATCCGATCGCGCCGGCCCTGTCCGTCAGCCAGTGGCTCAACCGCCCGAGCGCCCTGACGCTCGAGTCGCTGCGGGGCCGGGTCGTGATGCTGCACGCCTTCCAGATGCTGTGCCCGGCGTGTGTGACGCACGGGATTCCGCAAGCACGCAAGGCACACGAAATGTTCGGCGCCGACGGTCTGTGCGTGGTCGGCCTGCACACCGTTTTCGAGCACCATGCCGTGATGGGTGCAGAGGCGCTGAAGGCCTTCGTGCACGAGTACCGGCTCGGATTCCCGATCGGCATCGATGAGGTCGGCGACGGGCCGATTCCGCTGACGATGCAGGCCTACGGGTTCGAGGGCACACCGAGCCTGGTGCTGCTGGACCGGCAGGGCCGGATCCGCCTGAGTCACTTCGGCGCGATCGACGACCTGGTGCTGGGTCTGCTGATCGGGCAACTCATGGCCGAGGGCCAGCCGCCGCCCGGCTCATGAAAACGCCGCGATCCCCGTGATCGCGCGCCCGAGGATCAGCGCATGGATGTCGTGCGTGCCCTCGTAGGTGTTGACGACCTCCAGGTTGACCAGGTGGCGCGCCACGCCGAACTCGTCGCTGATGCCGTTGCCGCCCATCATGTCGCGCGCCTGGCGCGCGATGTCGAGCGACTTGCCGCAGGAGTTGCGCTTGACGATGCTCGTGATCTCGACCGCCGCCGAACCCTCGTCCTTCATGTGCCCCAGGCGCAGACAGCTCTGCAGCCCGAGCGAGATCTCGGTCAGCATGTCAGCCAGCTTCTTCTGCACCAGCTGATTGGCCGCCAGCGGGCGCCCGAACTGCTTGCGGTCCAGCGTGTACTGGCGGGCCCGGTGGAAACAGTCCTCGGCCGCGCCGAGCGCGCCCCAGGCGATGCCGTAGCGCGCGCTGTTCAAGCAGGTGAACGGCCCCTTCAGGCCGCGCACGTCGGGGAACGCGTTCTCCTCCGGGCAGAACACCCCGTCGAGCACGATCTCGCCGGTGATCGAGGCGCGCAGCCCCACCTTGCCGTGGATCGCCGGCGCCGACAGGCCCTTCCAGCCCTTCTCGAGCACGAAGCCGCGGATCGCGCCCTCGTCGTCCTTGGCCCAGACCACGAACACATCCGCGATCGGGCTGTTGGTGATCCACATCTTGGTGCCCGACAAGGCATACCCACCCGGCACCTTCTTGGCGCGCGTGATCATGCTGCCCGGGTCCGAGCCATGGTTCGGTTCGGTCAGCCCGAAGCAGCCGATCCACTCGCCGCTGGCCAGCTTGGGCAGGTACTTGGCGCGCGTGGCCTCGCTGCCGAACTCGTAGATCGGCACCATCACGAGCGAGCTCTGCACACTCATCATCGAGCGGTAGCCCGAGTCGATGCGCTCGACCTCGCGTGCGACCAGGCCGTAACAGACGTAGTTCAGGCCGGCGCCGCCATAGGCCTCGGGGAGGGTCGGGCCGAGCAGGCCCAGGTCGCCCATCTCGCGAAAGATCGCCACGTCGGTCTGCTCGTTGCGAAAGGCCTCGAGCACACGCGGGGCCAGGCGTTCCTGGCAGTAGGCGGCGGCCGCATCGCGCACCGCGCGTTCGTCACCCGTCAGCTGGGCGTCGAGGTGAAAGGGGTCGTCCCAGCTGAAGCTGGCCTTGGTGTGCGTGTTGCTCATTTCTTGCCTGTCCTGCGGGGCAGCGAACTGCCAGTGACGGCTGACGTGATGCAGATCACGCCAGATGAAGTGCGCCGAGTCTAGGCTGCTGCACGGATCGGCGGCAAACGATCAATTCGCACCAATAGGTGCCAAAAACGCACTCCGAAATCCGCAAGGAACATTGATGCGACGAAGGCTTCCTTCCACGACGGCGCTCGCAGCGTTCGAATCGGCGGCCCGCCACCAGAGCTTCACGAAGGCGGCGGACGAGCTGTCCGTGACCCAGAGCGCGGTCTGCCGCCAGATCGCGGCGCTCGAGGACTTCCTCGACCTGAAGCTCTTTCGTCGCACCCGGCGCGGCGTCACGCTGACCGAGGCGGGCGCGAACTACAGCAGCCAGGTCAGCACCCGGCTCGACGAACTCGAACGCGATGCGTTCGAAGTCAAGGCGCGCGATGGCCAGGGGGGCATTCTCGAACTCGGGGTCGTGCCGACCTTCGCGACCAAGTGGCTGCTGCCTCGCCTGCAGGACTTCGGCCGCGAACACCCCGGCATCACGGTCAACATGACGGCGCGCACGAGGCCCTTCCTGTTCGAGGGTTCGCACCTGGACGCCGCCCTCCATGCCGGGGCATCGAGCTGGCCCGGCACCGAGGGCCTGTTCCTGATGCGCGAACACCTGATCGTGGTCTGCGCGCCGGCGCTTGCCGCTGCCGGACGCGGGCTGACCGCGCCCGAGGTGGCGGGCCTGCCGCTGCTGCAGCAGAGCACGCGGCCCTATGTGTGGCGGCACTGGTTCGCGTCCCAGGGCATGCGGGTCCAGCGCGACCAGGCCGGGGCCCGATTCGAACTCTTTTCGATGCTCACCGAGGCGGCCATCCAGGGCCTCGGGCTGGCCCTGATCCCGCGCCTGCTCGTCGAGGACGAACTCCAGCGCGGCCAGCTCGTCCAGGCCTTCGAGCAGGCCCTGCCGAGCGACCGTTCCTACTACCTGATCAACCCGATCCGCAAGTCCGAGAGCCCGGTGTTCAGCAGCTTCCGGTCCTGGATCGACGATCAGGCCAGGGCCTATCGCGAGTCCGCCGGGCTGGACTGACAGCGCGGCCGAACGACCGTTCGTGTCACGCGGTCAGCGCCACGGTCTTCACCTGGGCCCAGACCTTGCGCCCCGGCGCCAGGGCCAGCTTGTCGACCGAACGCCGGGTCACGCGGGCGAGCAGGGCCGGGCCCCGTCCATCCTCCCCCAGGCGAACTCGGAGCATGGCCAATGCCGGGTGCGCGTCGTCGGCGATGGCGTCGACGGTCGCTGGCACCTGGTTGCCGATGCTGCTCTCGGCGTCGGGGGCCAGCACCAGGCTCACGTCGCGTGCCAGCACTCGCAGGCGCACGGACTGTCCGAGGTCGCGACCGGGGTCGCGGGCCCACAGCGAATGCCCGCCGATGTCCAGCCTGGCCAGGCTCCAGACCGGGTCCAGCGCCGCCACCGTGGCCGGCAACACCACCCCGGCGTCTTCGGCATGGTGGAGGTTCAGGTCCAGGCGCGCCGTCATGTCGGCCAGCGGACCCTCGGCCAGGATGCGGCCGTTGTCCATCAGCACCAGGTGGTCGGCCAGGCGCGCGATCTCGTCCATCGCGTGGCTGACATAGACCAGCGGCACCGTCAGCGCATCGTGCAGGCGGTCGAGCCAGGGCAGGAACTCGGCCTTGCGCGCAGCGTCGAGCGAGGCCAGCGGCTCGTCCATCAACATCAGGCGCGGGCTCGATGCCAATGCGCGTGCAATCGCCACCCGTTGTCGCTCGCCGCCGGACAGGTGTTGCGGCGCGCGCTCCAGCAAGGGCTCGAGGCCGAGCAGCGAGATGATCGGCCCGAGCGCAACCGGGGTCTGGCTCGGCGTCGCGCGTTGCAGGCCGAAGGCCAGGTTCTCGCGCACGTTCAGGTGCGGAAAGAGCGCGGCGTCCTGGAACACCACGCCGACGCCGCGCCGGTGGGTGGGGACAAAGGTCCGCTCGTCCTGCCAGCGCTCGCCGTACAGCCCGACCTGGGCCTGCTCGGCACGGTCGAGCCCGGCCAGGCAGCGCAGCAACGTGGTCTTGCCGCAGCCCGACGGTCCGAACAACGCCACCGTGCCTCGACTCGGCAGCGACAGCGCGACGTCGAGCGTGAAACCGGTGGGACGTCGCAGCCGGGCCTGGAGTTCGATCACCGCGTGCGCTCCCGGCGTTGGGCGGCATTGACCGCCAGCAATGCGGCGAAGGCGCCCGCCAGCAGCAGCGCGGACAAGGCATGCGCGGCGCCGTATTGCAGTGCCTCGGCATGGTCGTAGATGGCGATCGACAGCACGCGCGTGGCACCGGGGATGTTGCCGCCGACCATCAGGACCACGCCGAACTCGCCCACCGTGTGGGCAAAGGTCAGCGTGCAGGCGCTCACAATGCCGCGCCGCGACAGTGGCAGGACCACGCTGCGAAATCGATCCGAGGGCGACGCGCGCAAGGTGGCCGCGGCCTCGAGCAGGCGATCGGGCACGGCGGCGAAGGCGTCGCGCAAGGGCTGCACCATGAAAGGCAGCGACGACAGCACCGAGGCCAGCACCAGCCCGCCGAAACTGAAGACGAGCGGCGGCAGGCCGAGCCGGTCCAGCACTTCTCCGATCGCACCCTGCGGGCCCATCAGGACGAGCAGGTAGAAGCCGAGCACGGTGGGCGGCAGCACCAGCGGCAGCGCGACGACCGACGCCACGACCCAGGCCAGACGCGACCGGCTGCGCGACAACCACCAGGCCAGCGGCAGGCCGATCAGCAGCAGCACCACGGTGGTGACCGTGGCCAGTTGCAGGGTGACGCGCAGCGCGCTGAAGTCGTCGCCGGTCATCGCGTGCCCGGGCGGGTGAAGCCGAAGCGCTCCATCAGGTTGCGGATGGCCGGCGCTTCCAGGTGGGCGACGAAGGCCGTGGCGAGCGGGTTGTGCGCTGCGCGCTTGAGCACGACATGGCCTTGTTCGAGCGGCTGGTGCCAGTCGGCCGGCACCAGGGTCCAGGCACCGACGCCCGCCGCAGGTGGCGCCAGCACCAGTGACAGGGCCACCAGGCCGGCGCTGGCGGCGCCGCTGTCGACGAATTGCGCCGTCTGCGCCACGTTGTCGCCAAACACGAGGCGCGGCTGCAGTCTGTCCCAGACGCCGGCATGGCGGAGCGCTTCGCGGGCGCGCTGACCGTAGGGCGCGTGGCGCGGGTTGGCGAGCGCGAGCTTGCGCAGGGCCGGGTGTGCCGGCAGGTCGGTCAGCGTGCTGCGGCCGAGCGCGGGATCGCGGCTCCACAAGACGAGGCGGCCGATCGCGTACAGGGTGACCGGGCCGGCCGCCAGACCATCATCGTGCAGCGATTGGGCAAAGGCCACATCGGCGGACAGGAAGACATCGAACGGCGCGCCATGCCGGATCTGCGTGCTCAGCTTGCCCGACGATCCGAACACGACCTCGACCGTGCGCCCCGGGTGGGCCTGGCGAAACGGCGCCAGCAGCTCGTCCATCACGTAGCGCAGGTCCGATGCGGCTGCGATCGTCAGGTCGGCGGCGAACGCGGCGCGGCCAGCCGACAGGGCTAGCAACGACAGCAGCACCAGCACACGACGGCAGCGCATGAGCAGAGATCGGGTCTTTCGCATCGTTATGTACTTGACTATATAGCGGGTCGGATTTCTGCCGCGCTATTGACAGGGCCATGCAACGGCGTAAGTTGACGGATTCATCGCCCCGCGACGTCTCCCTGTCGCCCGCCGCGCCACCGGATTTGCGGCCCGCTCTCGCGAGTGCCACCCGACGATGAATCCGAGCCTGCTTGGGGTCGCGTCGGCTCGGGGTCACTTGTTGCGACCCCTCATTGTCAACAAAGGGGATCCTCATGATCACTTACATCGGCCTGCTGAGCTTTACCGACAAGGGCATCCAGGACATCAAGTCTTCGACGCAGCGTGCGGCGGCGGCCAAGGAGATTGGCCAGCGCATGGGCGTGACGATGCGCGAGATCTACTGGACGATGGGCGAATGCGACATCGTCTGCGTGCTCGAAGCGAAGGACGAAGCGTCACTGACCGCGTTCAGCCTCGGCATCGCCAAGCAGGGCAACGTGCGCACGCGCTCGATGCGTGCTTTCAACGCGACCGAGTTCGACGCGATCCTGGCCAAGCTGCCGTGAGTTGAGCGCAGGGCCGGCGCGGTCTCACGCGCTCGCGGCTGCTGCACCGACAATCGGGGGGCCGTGAGCCCCCCGATCCTTCATCCCGACCGAGCTTTGCGCGTGTTGTCCGTCATCCCGCCGATGACGCAGCTCAACACGCCCTATCCGTCGACCGCCTACCTGACAGGTTTCCTGCGCTCGCGCGGCGTCGACGCGGTCCAGGTCGACCTGGCGCTGGCACTGGTGTTGCGCTGGCTGTCGCCGCAGGGGCTGGCCGACGTCGGGCGCTGCATTGCGGCATTGCCTGCGGCGTTTCGCACGCCGCGCCTGGCGGCATTCGAGGCCCGGCAGGCCGACTACCTGGCGACGATCGGCCCGACGGTGGCCTTCCTGCAAGGGCGCGACCCGACGCTGGCGCACCGCATCGGCTCGCGTGCTTTCCTGCCCGAGGGGCCGCGCTTCGAGTCGCTCGACGTCTATGTCGACGACGATGGCGGCGACCCGATGGCCTGGGCCTTCGGTGCGCTCGGTGTGAGTGACCGCGCGCGCCACCTCGCCACGCTGTACCTGAACGACGTTGCCGACGTGCTGCGCGAGGCGGTCGACCCGCGCTTCGAGTTCGTGCGCTACGCCGAATCGCTGGCGCAGAGCCAGGCCAGCTTCGATCCCCTGGCTGCTGCGCTGGCGGCGCCGACGAACCTGCTCGACGACAGCCTGGACGAGCTCACCCGACAGGCGATCGAGCGCGAGACTCCGACCCTGGTGCTGGTGTCGGTGCCGTTCCCCGGGGCGGTCTATGCCGCGTTCCGAATCGCCCAGACGATCAAGGCGATGGACCCGTCGATCACGACGGTGCTGGGTGGCGGCTTCGTCAACACCGAACTGCGCGAACTGACCGAACCGCGCGTGTTCGACCACTTCGACTTCGTCACCCTCGACGCCGGCGAGCGGCCCCTGCTGGCGCTGCTCGAACACCTGCAAGGCAAGCGCTCGGCGAGCCGCCTCGTGCGCACCTACCTGCGGCCGCCCGGACAGGACGAGGTCCGCTACGTCAACTTCGCCGAACCCGAAGTGCCGTTCGAGGAGGTGGGCACACCGACCTGGGACGGCCTGCCGCTCGACAAGTACTTGTCGCTGCTCGACATGCTCAACCCGATGCACCGGCTGTGGTCCGACGGGCGCTGGAACAAGCTGACCGTGGCCCAGGGCTGCTACTGGAAGAAGTGCAGCTTCTGCGACGTGAGCCTGGACTACATCTCACGCTACGAGACGGCCAGCGCGGCCACGCTGGTCGACCGCATCGAGGCCATCGTTCGCGAGACCGGCCAGACCGGGTTTCACTTCGTCGACGAAGCCGCGCCACCCAAGGCCTTGAAGACGCTCGCGGCCGAGCTGCAGCGGCGCCGGCTGCCGATCACCTGGTGGGGCAACATCCGCTTCGAGAAGACCTTCACGCCCGAGCTCTGCCAATTGCTTGCCGACAGCGGCTGCATCGCGATCTCGGGCGGGCTCGAGGTGGCCTCGGACCGGCTGCTCGGGCTGATGAAGAAGGGTGTGTCGGTGGAGCAGGTGGCGCGCGTCACCAAGGGCTTCGCCGATGCCGGCATCCTGGTGCACGCCTACCTGATGTACGGTTTCCCGACCCAGACGGTGCAGGACACGGTCGATGCACTCGAATACGTTCGCCAGCTGTTCGAGGCCGGTTGCATCCAGTCCGGGTTCTTCCACCGTTTCGCCTGCACCGTGCACTCGCCGGTGGGCCGGAATCCCGAGCAATACGGGGTGACGCTGCAGGCGCTGCCGCCGGTGTCGTTCGCCAAGAACGACATCGGCTTTCACGACCCGACCGGGGTCGACCACGATGCACTCGGTGGCGCGCTCAAGAAGGCGCTCTACAACTACATGCACGGCATCGGCCTGGAGGCCGACGTGCGCAGCTGGTTCGACCAGAAGGTGCCGCGCACGACCGTGGCGCGGCACCGGATCGAACGCGCGCTGGCGCGCCCGTAGCGGCTTCAGTTCGCCTGCTGCACGCCGGCGATGCGCCAGGCGCCTTCGGCGTCGGTCGGCTTGACCAGGTGCCAGACCTCGTTGAAGGCGACCGGCTCGGCCTCGGCCTGCTCGCGCAGCGTTCCCTCGAAGCGCACGCTGACGATCTGCTGGCCGTCTTCTTCGGCCAGTTCGAGCACGGTGGCTTCAACGCCCAGCACGTCGGTCTGCTGGCCCTGGTCGCCGCGCTCGAGCAGGTCGACGCGCAGCGAGGCAAAGAGCTCGGGGGTCGTGAAACTGCGCAGGTCGTTCAGGTCGGCGCGGTCGTTCGCGGCCTGCATGCGGACGAAGATCATCTTGGCGATGCGCCCGAAGCCCTCGGCATCGAAGTCGGCCGGCAGTGATGGCGCGGCACCCGACGACGCTGCGAGCCCGGAGCCGATCACGATGCCCGACAGCTTGGACGGCGGCAGGGCTGGCGCTGCACGATCCGGCTCGAACGAGCGTACGCGCCATGGCCTGCGACGGGCCTGGGCCTGCCGCCGCGCCGGCCAGGGCCGGGCCACTGGATCCGGCGAAACGCCGCATCAGCATGCGGATCACGGCGAAGGCGACCACGGCCAGCAAGGCCAGCATCACGAAGTTCGCCAGCCCCTCGCCCAGACCCAGGTGGCTGAACAGGGCGGCCAGGCCGAGGCCGGCGGCCAGACCTGCGAGCGGCCCCATCCAGGACCGCTTCGGGGTTGCCGCGGCGCCCGCGCCAGGTCCCGGGTTGGGTGCAGCGGCCGGGGCGGTCGGCGTGGGCTTGGCCGGTGCGGCGCGTTGCATGCCCGACGACTTGCCGCCGCCAAAGCGCTTGGCGTCGGCTTCCATCGGAGCCAGTGCCATTGCGAACCCGAACACCAGGGCGGACAGGAGACCGAATTTCATGCGTGATTCCCATTGCGGTGCCCGCGGCACCCTGCGCCGGACTCTACCTTGAACGACGCAGCTCCGTGCTACGGGCCGACCCGGGCCGCGCGGCAGGCGCCGGGGCTGTGCCCGGTCCAGCGCTTGAAGGCATGGCGGAAGTTGGCGCTGTCGCTGAACCCGAGCGCGGCCGCGATGTCGTCGGTGCTCATGCGCGTGTTGTGCAGGTAGTCGGTCGCCAGTTGCTGGCGCACTGCATCACGCAGACCCTGGAACGAGGCCCCCTCGGCTTGCAGGCGCCGGCGCAGGGTGCGCGAATTCAAGGTCAGGCTCGCGGCCACCGACTCGATGTCCGGGAACTGCCCGGGCGAGCGCAGCAGCAGCGCAGCCACCCGGCTCGCGACGCTGCTGGCGTCATTCATTTCGGCGAGCAGCTTGTCGCAGGTCTGCTGGACGAGCGCGGCCGTCGAGCGGGTTGGCAAACACCAGCGGGTGGTCCAGCCACGCGGCGTCGAAGCGCAGTTCATGGCCCGGTGCATCGAAGCTGATGGGGCAACCGAGCAGTTCGCGGTAGCTGTCGGCGTGGGCCGGCGCGGCGTAGCGCAGTTGCACCCGGGTCGGCGTGAGTGCAGTGCCCAGCAGGTCGCGGTGCAGCGCGAGCTGGGTGCCGAGCTGCATCTCGACCACGAACCGGAACAGGTCGCTCTGGTCGCCGATGCCCATCACGTCGTCGAACGACCAGACCGCTTCTTGCCCGTCGAGCCTGAACGACAGCCCGATGACAGGCGAAGCCAGGGCGCGGTAGCGCAGCGCGAAGTCGATCGCCTGGCGAGCGCTGGGGCTGGCGAGCAGGGCGTAGCCGTAGAGGCCGAAATGGGTGATGCGGATCCGTGCGCCGGCGCGCAGCGCGAGCGCCGGGTCGCGCGACAGGCGCTGGGCATTGGCGTAGACCGCCAGCATCTGGCGCACCGAGACCCGGGTGTCGGCATCGTGCAGCGCCGCGGCGGACAGTCCGCTGCCTGCGAGCGCGTCTGCGGCGCTCGCGCCTTCGGTCACCAGCAGCTCCACCAGCACGGCCAGCTTGTCGGGCCGGTGCAGGCGGTCTTCGTGCATTGCGGGCGGGGACGATGCGGGGTGCACGGGCGGCATAGGGACATGTACCGAGTTGTCCGAGTTTCACATGCCTGCGGCCGCCCTGCACCTCCCCTCCCGTGGCGCTCTCGTCAAGAATGCGCCCCACGGGGCCGATCGAGCCCTGCGTCACGACCCTTTGCGCAGGAGACATCCATGGTGGAGACCATCGACCAGGTCAGGCTCAACTTCAACCCGCAGGCCCAGATCGGCCTCAACCTGGTGCTGGCGCTGGTGATGTTCGGCATCGCGCTCGACCTCAAGGTGCAGGACTTCAAGGCCGCACTGCGCACGCCCAAGGCGCTCGCGATCGGCCTGGTCTGCCACCACCTGCTGTTCCCGGCCTTCACCTTCGGCTTGATCCTGATCCTCAAGCCGCTGCCCTCCATCGGTCTGGGCATGCTGCTCGTGGCCAGTTGCCCGGCCGGGCACATCTCCAACTTCTTCACCCACCGGGCCAAGGGCAATGCGGCGCTGTCGGTGTCGATCAGTTCGCTGTCGACGCTCGGGGCGATCGTGATGACACCGCTCAACGTGGCCTTCTGGGCCGCGCTCGACCCGGAGATGAATGCGCTGCTGCGCTCGTTCTCGATCGACCCGCTGCACATGCTCGGTGACGTCGCGATGCTGCTCGGCATCCCGCTGGCTGCGGGTCTGACCGTGTCGCACCGCCTGCCGGCGCTGGCCAAACGCGTGCACGGGCCGCTGCGTACCGCGTCGCTGCTGATCTTCATCGTGTTCGTGCTCGGCGCGCTGGCGATGAACTGGGCCATCTTCCGCGAGTACGGCCACTACGTGATCGTGGTCGTGATGGTGCACAACGCCCTCGCGCTGGCCGGCGGCTACGGTTTCGCCAAGCTCACCGGCCTGCCCGAGCGCGATCGGCGCAGCGTGGCCTTCGAGACCGGCATCCAGAATTCGGGCCTCGGCCTGGTGCTGGTCTTCAACTTCTTCGGCGGGCTCGGTGGCATGGCCATCGTGACCGCCTGGTGGGGCATCTGGCACATCGTGGCCGGAGTCGCACTGTCGACCTGGTGGATGAAACGCCCGCCCGTGGTGGCGGCGGCGCCATCGCCATGAGCGGCGCGGTGCTCGTCACCGGCGGCGGGGGCTACCTGGGCTGCCAGGTGGTGGCCGGTCTGGCTGGCACGCGCCCGGTGGTTTCGCTCGATGTGCGCGAGGTGGCGCCAAAGGATCGTCTGGCGGGGGTGGTCTACGCCAGCGCGGACATTCGTGCGCCCGGCATCGCGGATCTGCTGCGCGAACACGCGGTGGACACCGTGGTGCACCTGGCGGCCATCGTCAACCCGGGTGGCAAGTCGGACCGTGACTTCGAGTACCAGGTGGACGTGGTGGGCACGCGCAATGTGATCGATGGCTGCGTGCAGGCAGGGGTGAGACATGTGATCGTGTCGTCGTCCGGCGCCGCCTATGGCTACCACCCGGACAACCCGGCCTGGCTGACCGAGACCGATGCGCTGCGCGGCAACCGCGAGTTCGCATATGCCTGGCACAAGCGGCTGGTCGAGGAGATGCTGGCGGAATTCCGCCTGAGCGCGCCGCAGCTGCGCCAGACCGTGCTGCGCATCGGCACCATCCTCGGTGAAACGGTGGCGAACCAGATCACGGCACTGTTCGACAAGCCGCGGCCGCTCGCGGTGGTCGGCGCCGACAGCCCCTTCGTCTTCATCTGGGACCAGGACGTGGTCGGCGTCATCCTGCACGCGATCGAGCGCGGGCACGGCGGCATCTTCAACGTCGCGGGCGACGGGGCATTGACGATCCACCAGATCGCGGCCCACATGGGCAAATCATGCCGCGTGCTGCCGGCGTGGCTGCTGCTGGCGGCGCTCTGGCTCGGCAAGCTGCTGCGCCTGACACCGTACGGTCCCGAGCAGCTGCGCTTCCTGCGCTACCGGCCGGTGCTCGACAACCGGGCGCTCAAGGAGGAGCTCGGTTACCTGCCGCGCAAGACCTCGGCCGAAGTGTTCGATTTCTGGTGGGCAGCGCGCCAGGGCGCGCTGCGGCGCTGAACGATGCGCGCGACCCGCGACTACCGCGGCCGCAGCGTGGTCATCACCGGCGCGGCCGGCGGGCTCGGGCAGGCGCTGGCTTCGGTGTTCGCGGCCGAGGGCGGGCGCGTCGTCGCGATCGACCTCGCGCAGCAACCCGTGCTGGCGCTGGCGCAGGCGCTGCGCGAGCAGGGCGGGGAGGCGATCGGCATCGGCTGCGACCTGACTTCGCAAGCGGCCTGCCACGACGCCATCGCGCAGGCGCAGGCGGCCTATGGCGGCATCGATCTGCTGATCAACAACGCGGGCATCTCGGCTCGCTGCCTGCTGCGGGACACATTGCCGGGTCTGATCGAGCGCGTGATGGCGGTCAACTTCTTCGGCGCCGTGTCATGTACGACGGCGGCACTCGACTCGCTGCGCGAGCGGCGTGGCCAGATCGTCACGATCTCCAGCGTGGCGGGCTTCTCGCCGCTCGTCGGGCGCACCGCCTATGCCGCAAGCAAGCATGCACTGCACGGATTCTTCGATTCGCTGCGCAGCGAGTTGAAGGCCGACGGCGTGGACGTGATGCTCGTCTGCCCGTCCTTCATCGCGACCGGCATCGAGGCGGCCGCGCTGGCCGGCGACGGGCAGAGCGCGCGCGCGCCACGCCAGACTGCAGGCGCCGAAGCGACCCCGGCGATGGTGGCGACGCACATCCTGGCCGCTGCGCGCCGCAATCAGCGCCTGTGCCTGCCGTCCACCACCTCGCGCCTGGCCTGGTGGGTCAGCCGGCTGGCACCCGCAATCTATGAGCGCCTGATGCTGCGCCGCGTCGGCGGCGAATTCGATCTCTCGCAACGGAGTCCGTCATGAAGTTCCAAATGCTCGATCACGTCGTCCTCTTGCTCGCCCTTGCCACGGCGCAGGCCGGCGCGACCACGATCAGCGTGACCGACGCGAGCGGGCAGCCGCTGGCGACTGCGATGGTGCGTGAGGTGGCCACCACGCCGCGGCCGCCCGACACCTCGGACGGTGGTTACGCCAAGCCTGGCGAGCCATTCGCGGTCGACGTCGACATCACGCGCTTCACCGACAGCGGCGGCCGCGCCGAGTGGGCCGCGCGCGGCGTGGCGGTGTCCTACCTCGTGCGCAAACCCGGCTACCGCGATGCCATGGTGCGCGCCGATGCAGGTCAGGCTTCGCTGACGATCGCCCTGGTGCCTGAGACCGACCCGCTCAAGCTGGCACAGGCCAAGCCGGCCAACGTCTGGCTCGGTGCACTCGACCTCGGTGACGAGGCGCGCAAGCGCCACTTCATGCTGCAGTGCGGCTTCTGCCACCAGCAAGGCAATGCGCCGCTGCGCCAGGAACGGTCGGCGGCCGACTGGTCGGCGGCGACCGACCGCATGCTGCGCTATGGCTCGCGTCTGGCGAGCGCCGACCAGAAGGCGCTGCCGGCCTTGCTCGAGACCGGCTGGCGCAAGCTGCGCGAAAACCCTGCGCTGCTCGCCGATCCGGCGCCCTGGGATCCGGCGCTGGCGAGCGCAGTGATCACCGAGTGGCCGATCGGCGACGCGATGTCGCAGACCCACGACCAGTTGCTGGCCGACGACGGGCGCGTCTACGTGGCCGACAACATCCAGGACCGCCTGTACCAGATCGACCCGCAGACGCACCAGGTCACGGTGCACAGGATCCCGCACAAGGACGGCGACCGACCGGGCGGCCTGCTGGCCGCGCGTCTGAAGGACTTCCCGCGCCACGACAGCACGTCGAACGCGCATTCGCTGGCACAGTCGGCGCGCGACGGCCACATCTTCATCACGCCGTCGGCGCAGCGCCGGCTGGTCGAGTTCGCGCCCGAGACGGGGCAGTTCACCCTGCACGAGATGGGTGCTGGCTTCTACCCGCACACGATCCGCATCGATGCGCAGGACCGGGTCTGGTTCACGCTCGCGCTGTCGAACCAGATCGGCATGTTCGATCGCCGCAGCGGGCGCTTCACGCTGCACGACTTGCCCGCGCGTGGGCTGCGCGAGCGCCTGACGGTGGCGCTGATCCGCCCGCTGTTCAAGCTGATGGAGTGGGGCGTGCCGCTGGCCAACTGGCTGCCAGTCGACCGGCTCGCGACCGGCACGCCGCTGCCCTATGGCATCGACATCGCACCCGACGGGCGGGTCTGGTTCGCGCGCCTGCACACGGATGAGATCGGCCGCCTCGACCCCGCCAGCGGCGAAATCACGATGATCCCGACGCCGTTCGCCGGCCCGCGCCGGCTGCGCAGCGACGCCGAGGGCAATCTGTGGATCGGGGCGTTCCCGGAGTCGGCCATCGCGCGCTACGAGCCGGCCAGCGGGCGCTTCACGCGCTTCGAGCTGCCGGTGCTGCCCAAGGGCAGCGACACGCCGTACTCGCTCAACGTCGACAAGGCGCGCGGCCGGGTCTGGGTCACCGGCAACCAGTCGGACGCCCTGCATGTGCTGGACATCGCCACCTCGACCTGGCGCAGCGTGCCGCTGCCGCGCCGCGTGGCCTTCACGCGCGACATCGAGATCGGCGCCGATGGCACCGTCTACACCTCGACGTCCAACTTCCCGAGCTGGCACGTCGAGGACGGCCAGCCGACGATGATCCGCGTTCAGCTGGCACCATGATCCTGCTGCGCCACGGAGGCTTCTACCTGTCCTGCCTGGCCGCCTTCACGGCCGGGCACATGGTGAACTACGCCGTCATCCTCTACGCGCAGGAGGTCATCGGATCGGACCTGCTCGCGGGCATCGGTTTCGGCCTGTGTTTCGGGCCGCCGCTGCTGCTGGGCTGGTACGCGGGCGTGTTGTGCGACCGGCTCGCACCGGGGCGCGTGATCCACGGCGCACAGGCGCTCTTCGTGCTGGCCACGGCGCTGCTTTGGGCGGCCGATGCGTCGAGCGGCGACGCGGGCCTGCGCACCGCGCTGCTGCTGCTGGCGGCGGCGCTGGCCGGCGGCGGCTGGTCCTTCGTGTCGCCCGCGCGCATGGCAACACTCGGTCAGATCGCGAGTGCGCAGGACCTGAAGCCGGCGTCGGTGGCGTTCAACCTGTTCGTGATGCTCGGCTTCGGTCTGGGGCCGCTGATGCTGGCGCTGGCGCGCCAGTCCTTCGGCTGGTCGGGGGTGTTTGCGGGTGCCGCCGCGCTGTTCGTGCTGTCGTCGCTGATCCTGTGGCGGATACCGACGCAGGCGAGTGGGCGCCCGCACGCGCCGGTGTTGCAGGAGGTCGGAGAAGGGTTGGCCGCGGTGCGCGCCCGGCCGTTGCTGCTGCAACTGATGGTGGCGGCAATGGCCGGCTATCTGGCGATGGGGCCGATGAGTGTGCTGCTGCCCAAGCTGGCGGCGACGCAACTGGGCCTGGCCGAGCTGCAACGAGGAGCCTTTCTCGGCAGCTTGGCGCTGTCGCTGATCGTGGGCGGACTGGTCGCTTTGGCGATCGGATCGCGCGTGCACCACGGACGCATCATCTTCGGCGCAACCCTGCTCGCCGGTGCCGGTCTGGCCGCCCTGGGCGCTGCGCATCGACCGGCCGTGGCGGTCGCGCTGCTGGGCGTCGTCGGTATCGCGGGCGGCCTCGCCTTGTCGATCATCGTGGCTGGCATCCAGGCCGAGGCGCCGGCGGCGCTGCGCGGGCGCATCGTGAGCATGTACACGATCATTTCCCAGGTCGTGCCCGCCGCGTCGGGGGTGGCCGCCGGCGGACTGGTGCAGGCCTTTGGCGTGGGCATCGCACTGCATGTCTGCGGTGCCGTCCTGGTGTCGGCGATGCTCGCCAATGCCATGTGGATGAAGGCGCTGCGCACACACCCGGGCTGACCTGGCGAGCCGTCACGCGAGTTGTTGATGCTGGCGCGCAGGCCGCGAGACGGACCAGCAGGCCCAGGCGCGGCCCAGAAAGGCACCGCTGAAACACCCGTAGCCCGCACTGGCGGCGAACGCGAACCCGATCGAATCCCTCAGTTCCGGCCGCATCGCCAGGGTGACCCCGACCGCGTACTTGACGCAGAAGAGGCCGAGCATCAGGACCAGCGGCCACACGCTGCCCGGCACGTGCAGGCGGCGCGTGGCGGGGTCGAAGGCCACCGTCGACAGGTCGATCCCTCTGCGCACCAAGGTCGACGCGGCGACGACTCCCAGCGCCCAGGCCGCCAGCGCGGGAACCTGCGGCCCGAAGGTGGCCAGGACACCGGCGAGCGACAGGACCAGCAACACGAGCGGCAGGATCAGCAGGCGCAGCGACGACAGCGACCGGGGCCGGGTCTGGAGCAACCCCAGCACGGTCAAGGCCAGCAGGAGGGCGAAGACCCAGGAGGGCGTGTTGTGCAGGATGCGCAGAATCATGGTCGTGCTCGCTGGCTCGGGGGTGACGATGGAGCGCACTGTGCGATCCGCCGTCGAGGCTTGCGAGCCCGATGCGACGAAGCCGCGCTGCGGGTCGCGAACCGACCCGATGCGGGAGCCAACGGATCCCGACCGCGCACCGGTCGCGTTGATCTGTCGCATCGTCTTGAGCGTCGGCGACGGGTAGCATGTCGGACACCCCCCGGCGGGTGGGGAAGAAGGGGAATCCGTCACCGTGGTCTCACGCATGCTGCGACGCTTTGGACCGATCTGGATCGTCTTGCTCGGACTGCACTTCGCGAGCGCTGCCTGGGCGGACGGCGTGGCCGGCGGCGGCCGTCTGATGTACCAGCTGAACTGCCTCGGTTGCCATCCGATGCCGGCCCAGGATCTGGGCGCGTTTGGCGGCGACGCACCGCATGCCGGCGCGTTCTACCAGACCGATTCGGGACGGCGCTTCTTCATCCGGATGCCCGCACCCGGAGCGCCGTGGACCACCGAACAGGATGCAGCAGTGCGCGACGAGATCGACACCTGGCGGCGCATCTGCCCGGCGATGAAGTCGGCGGCCAAGTTGATCGACCTGCGCGTCGACACCCCCACCCGATGACGCTGCGCCTGTGGCCGGCCATCGCGCTGCTGATGTCGATGGCCTCGTGGGGCGCCCATGCAGCACCCCCCGAGCCGGCCCTGGTCGAACTCGGACGCCATCTGTTCTTCGACACCCGGCTGTCGGGCGACATGGGGCTGTCCTGCGCGAGTTGCCACGACCCCCGGCATGGCTGGGCCGACGGGCTGCCACTGGCCCGTGGTTACACCGGCAGCGGCTACTTCCGCAACGCGCCGTCACTGGTCAACGTCGGCCGGCGCAAGCGCCTGATGTGGGACGGCCGCCTCGACGGCGCCGATCTGGCGACCGCCGTGCGCGACATGGTCACCGAGGCGCACTTCATGAACGCCGATGCGCGCCTGGTGCAGGAGCGTGTCAAGCAGAGCCCCGAGTACCGGGCCCTGTGGGCACGCGCGTTCGGCGCGCGCAGCGAGCCCTATGGTCCCCGCCTGTTCGACGCGGTCGGGGCCTTCCTCAAGACCCTGCAATCGAACGAGGCGCCGGTCGATCGCGGGTTGTCGGGTGCCGCGCGCGCCGGGCAGGCACTGTTCAATGGCAAGGCCGGTTGCGTGCGTTGCCACGGCGGGCCGATGTTCTCGGATGGTGATCTGCACCGCACCGGGGTCCCGGAGCATCCGCAGCTGTGGCGAGATCCGCTGCGCAGCATCACGCTGCTGCGCCACTACGCCACCCAGGGCATGCCCAACTACATGAATGCGCGCAGCGATGTGGGCGCCTATGCGGTCAGCAAACGTGAAGCCGACCGCGGTCGTTTTGCCACGCCGTCGTTGCGCGAGTTGCGCCACACGGCGCCGTACATGCACAACGGCGTATTTGCGACGCTCGACGAAGTCATCGACTTCTACGACCGCGCGGGCGGACCGGGCAGCGAACTCAACGCGCTGCACCTGAGCACGCTCGAGAAGCAGCAGTTGCGCAGCTTCCTCGACAGCCTGAGCGGCGCGCCGATCGTGGTGACGATTCCGCGCCAACCCGAGTTCCGGGTCCTGCACGAGGACGGGATCGCGGTGCAAGCCCCTGTGCCGTCGGATGCCCCAGGTCGAGCCGTCGTCTCCTGCGCCATTGGCCACCTTGCCGCCGGTGCCGGTCCCGCTCGACAACCCGATGTCGGCGCAGAAGGTCGAACTGGGCCGCATGCTGTTCTTCGACCCACGCCTGTCGGGGGATCTCAGCACCCCCTGTTCAACCTGCCACCTGCCCCAGCTCGGCTGGTCGGACAAGCGACCGAAATCGCGTGGCTACCCCGGTACCTGGCATTGGCGAAACGCGCAGAGCGTTCTCAACGCGGCCTATTTCGGCAAGTACAACTGGGACGGCGCGGCTGCCACGCTCGAGCGCCAGGCGGCCGGCGCGGCCGAGGGTGCGGTCACCGGCAACGGTGACCCGGCGACGATGGAGATGCGGCTGCGTTTTGTGCCCGAGTACGTGCGGCGCTTTCGCGAGGTCTTCGGCCTGGAATGGCCGCGCCTGCACCAGGCCTACCAGGCCATCGGCGCCTTTCAGCGCACCGTCGTGTCGGACCCGCGCCAGGTGCCGTTCGACCGCCATCTTGGCGGCGATACGGGCGCACTGAGCGAGGCCGCTCGACGTGGGTACGCGCTGTTCAACGGCAAGGCCGGCTGCCTGCGCTGCCACCATGGCGCGCTCGCCTCCGACCAAGGCCTCCATGCCACCGGCGTGCCGCCAACACCACCGTCCGGCAACACGGCCCTGCTCCAGATCACGCACCGCTGGCAGAACTACCAGCGCGGCGCGACGCAGGGCCAGTACGACAGCGGCAGCGCGGACCTGGGCCTGTATTACGTGACGCGGCGCCCCGACGACATCGGCAAGTTCCGCACGCCCTCACTGCGCGAGTTGCGCGACAGCGCGCCCTATATGCACAACGGGGTGTTCGCCAGCTTGCGCGAAGTGGTCGACTTCTACGATCGTGGCGCCGGTGCTGCGCCCAACAAGCCGGCCTGGCTGCGCCCGCTGGGCCTGAGCGAGGTGGAAAAACAGGACCTGATCGCCTTCCTCGATTCGCTCAGCATGGACCAGCCCTTGCTCATCGATGCGCCTGCCCTGCCGCCCTATGCGCCCTTGTCGGCGCCGACATCGCCATGAACCCCTCCTGCTTCGAAGACGGCAGCGCCCCCCTGTGCCTGAGCCGGCGCGAGCTGCTGTTTGCCGGCGCGCTGGCGCTGTCGACGCTGCCGGTGACCGCGTGGGCGGCGCCGGCTGGCACCTCACTGCTGAAGGCCACACACGCCAGGCGCAGGATTGGCCGCATCGACACGCTGGCCGTGGACCAGGCGTTGACCTTCGACTACCCGCGGCCGGGCATCAGCAACCTGCTGGTCCGGCTCGGTGTGCCCGCCGGGGCGGGTGTCGGGCCTGGCGCCGACATCGTGGCCTTCAACCTGCGCTGCACGCACATGGGGGGCGATCTCACGCACACGCTGCAGGCCGGTCAGCAACTGCTCGGACCCTGCCCGCGCCACCTGACGACCTTCGACCTGACGCGCCATGGCATGGTGACCAGTGGCAGCGCCACCGAGGCCCTGCCGCAGATCGTGCTCGAAGTCGACGGCGACGAGGTATTCGCGGTCGGTGTCATGGGTCTGGTGTACGGGCAATTCGGCACCCGGGCTCCGACATGACGGCACCGCCCCTGCCACCCCGCCATGCCGACGTGCTCGGCACGGCCTGCGACTATTGCGCCGTCGGCTGCGGCTACAAGGTCTATCGGTGGCCGGTCGAGGCCGGTCGCGACGTCGGCGGTGCGGCAGCGGCCGACAACGCCTTCGGTGTTGATCTGCGCGCTGCGACCGCCCAGTCCGATGCGCCGCTGTGGCCGACCCCGAGCCAGCACAACATCGTTGCCCATGGTGGGCGTGCGCACCATGTGCTGGTGCTGCCGGACCACGAGGCGCGCGTCGTCAACCCGTACGGCAACCACTCGATGCGGGGCGGCACACTGGCGCAGAAATGCCACAACCCGGCCAACCGAACGCGCGAGCGCCTGACGCAACCGCTGTTGCGCGTCAACGGCGAACTGGTGCCGGTGTCGTGGGCGCTGGCGATCGACGTCATGGCCGAGATTTCGGGCCATGTGCTCAGGCGCTTCGGCGAGCATGCCTGGGCGGTCAAGAGCAACTCCTACCAGTTCTTCGAGAACACCTACGCCATCACCAAACTGGCATTGACCAGCGTCGGCACGCCCGCTTTCGCGCCGCACGACAAATGCGCCAACACGAACGATGCGACCGGCCTCGACGACGCCGGCATCGATTCGTTCTCGGCCTCGTTCGAGGACTGGGGGCAGTGCGACACCCTGTTCATGTCCGGCGTCGACCCCTTCGAGACCAAGACGACACTGTTCACGAGCTGGATCATGGGCGGCGCCAATCCGGATAAGACGCTGATCTTCGTGACACCCCACCGAACCGGCGGCGTGGCCTGGGGCGTCAAACAAGGTGGGCTGTGGCTGCCGATCATCCCCGGCACCGACACGATCCTGCACAACGCGCTGGCGCGCATCATCATCGAGCAGGGCTGGCAGGATCAGGCCTTCATCGAGCGCTGGATCAGCAACGCCTGGGAGAGTGATGCCGGCTACGGGCGCGGGACGCGCAACACCGGCTCGCAATGGCGCACGACCTGGGGCCGCTGGCAGAGCGACTGGCCCGACTACCGCCGCTTCATCCTCGGCCGCGACGAACACAAGCTCGACAACGCGGCGCGCCTGACCGGACTCGACCCGCGTGACATCCAGCGCTGCGCCGAGCTGCTCGCCAAACCCCGCGCCGATGGCAGCCGGCCCAAGTCCTCGTTCATGCTGGAGAAGGGCAACTACTGGTCCAACAACTACATGAACTCGGCCTCGCTTGCGGCGCTGGGGCTGATCTGCGGCGCAGGCAATCGCCCGGGCCAGGTCATCTCGCGCGGCGGCGGGCATCAGCGCGGCATGATCAGCGCCGGTGGCGCTGCAGGCTGGCTCAGCCCCGAGAAGTACCCCGGGCGACGCAAGAAGGACCTCAACGTCGACCGCTGGTTGATGGACGGCCAGCTGCGCTTTGCCTGGGTCTTCGGCACGACCTGGATCGCGGCGATGGCCGGCTCCGCGGCGCTGCAGGCCTCGATCGAACGCCTCACCGTGGCGAGCCCGCACCGGCCTGGGAGCGCCGAGCGGGCAGACATCGTCGATGCCTGGCGCCGGCGGGTCGATGCGGGTGGTCTGGTGCTGGTCGACTCGGACATCTACCCGGTCGAGCCGCTGGGCACGCGCTACGCCGACCTCGTGCTGCCCGCGGCGACCTGGGGCGAAGCGGACTTCACGCGTTGCAATTCCGAACGCCGGCTGCGCCTCTATTCCGGTTTCTACGATGCTCCGGGGGAGGCGCGGCCCGACTGGTGGGCGGTCCAGCAATTCGCGCGCCGCATGGGGTTCAGTGGTTACGACTGGCGTAACGCCAACGATGTCTTCGAAGAGGCCGCCGCTGCGAGCCGCAACGGCGTGCTCGACTACGCCGTCCTGGTCGCCGAAGCGCAGCGCGCGGGCCGCCCGGGCCATGCGCTGCTGCGTGACCTGGGCACCGAAGGCATCCAGACCCCGGTGCGCCTGCGTGACGGTGTCCTGGTCGGCACGCCGCGCCTGCACGATCCCGCCAATGACTGGGGCGCGCCGCCTGCGGCCGAAGTCGGCCACGCCTTCCTGAGCAGTTTTCGCACCCACACCGGCAAGGCACAGTTGCTCAAGACGCCCTGGGATTTTCCGGGCTGGATCGAGTTCTACCGCGCGATTGCCCCGCGCGCGGCCAAGGACGAGATCTGGGTCACGAACGGCCGCGTGAACGAGAACTGGCAGTCCGGATTCGACGACCAACGCAAGCCCTACACGGCCTCCCGCGGGCCGCATCCGCTGATCTTCATTCACCCGAGCGACGCCGCACCGCAGGGCATCACGAGTGGTGACCGGGTGCGCGTCGTCAACGACACCGTCTACATCCAGACCGGGATGCCGCAGGGCGTGTTCGAAAACGACCTGGGTTTCGACAGCCTGCTCGCAGCCGGCCACATCCAGGTCACGCAGGGCGAATTCGAGGCCCTGGCGGTGGTCAGCGAGGACATCCGGCCCGGCGTGGCCAAGGCCAACTTCAACTTCCCCGGCGCACCGGCGAATGCCGTGTGCCATGCGGTGCCGGATCCGGTGACGAACAACTACCGCTACAAGCTCGGGCGCGGCCGGCTCGAGCGCCTGGGCGAGTCGCCGCTCAAGCAGCGTTTCGACGGCGTCTCGCTGAAGCGGCGCGGCGTCGCCTGAAGGCGGCGTCTCTCAACGCGCCGGCTCGTCGCGCAGGACGCCGGCGCGCGACGCAAAGACCCAGGTGCCGTCTGCAGCTGCCAATGCGGCGGTGAGCGAGAGCCGATCGGCGCGCGTGCGCTCGGTGAAGCTGCGTCCACCGTCGGTGCTGTGGGTGACCAGGCCTTCGAGGCCGATCGCAATGACGTCTTTGGCGCGCGCTGCAAATCCCGTAACCGAACTCCGACTGCCGCTGACCACCGCCGTCCAGCGCTGGCCTGCATCATCACTGCGGAACATCGATCCGCGCTGGCCACCGACCAGCAGCGTACCGTCGGCCAGCGCGATGCCGCTCCACAGCGAACCCTTGTAGCCGGTCGACAAGTAGTGCCAGGTGGCGCCGCGGTCGGCCGAGCGCAGCAGCATGCCGCGCTCGGCGGTTGCGTAGAGTGCGCCCTGGGCGTCAGCGAAAAGCGACAGCAGGTTCAGGTCGGCACGCTTGGCGCCGGGCGGCGGCGTGAGCGGGCGCTCGGTCCAGGTGCGGCCACCGTCGTCGGTGGTCAGCACGAGCGACCACAGACCCACCGCCACCCCATGCCTGGCATCGAAGAAGTGCAGCGCGAACAGCGGACGGTCCTGCTCAAGGTCGAGGCGCTGCTGTTGCCAGGTCTCGCCGCCGTCGGCGCTGGCCAGGATCGCCCCCCAATGACCGGCCGCCCAACCTTGTTGCGCATCGACGAAGTGCACGCTGGTGAGCGTTGCGTCGAGCGGAACCGCCCTGGCCTGACGCACCGTGCGCCCCTGGTCGTCGCTGAGCAGGACGACGCCCAGTTCGCCGACCGCGACCAGACGCGGCCCGGCCCAGCTGGCACCGAGCAGCATGGCCTTGAGCGCGGCCGGTGCCGTCACGGCGGCGTGCGGTCGTGGTCGCGCCAACTCGGCACTCGGCGCTGCGCCGAGCAGCGTCGCGCCTGCCGCGAGGGCACCGAGGATCGGCAGCAGGAGCAGGCGCTTGATGGTCATCGGTCTGTCGTCTTCAGTGGTCGAGCAGCCCGGACGCGCGGACCGGTCCGCGGCGCGGGAACAGCCGATTGAGCCAGACCGCGAAGGCTGGCAGCACCGTCATCGCCATCACCATGTTGATCATGAACATGAAGGCGAGCAGCTTGCCCATGTCGGCCTGGAACTTGAGATCCGAGAACGACCAGGTGGCCACGCCGATGGCCAGCGTGATCGCGGTGAAGATCGTTGCCATGCCGACCTCCAGGATCGAGTGTTCGAGCGCCTTCACGATCGGCTGGCCGTCGGCCAGGTGCAGCTGCAACCGGTTGTAGATGTAGAAGGCGTAGTCGACGCCGATGCCGACCGCGAGCACCATGACGGGCAGCGTCGCCACCGTCAGACCGATGTCGAGTGCCTTCATGAAGGCATAGCCGACGAAGGTGCCCACGGTCAGGGGCAGGCAGCAGATGAGCACCGCGCGCCAGTCGCGGTAGACGACAAAGACCAGCACGGCAATGACGCCATAGACGTACAGCATCATCGGCAACTCGCTGCTCGCCACGGCTTCGTTGATGGCCGCCAGCACGCCGGCATTGCCGGCCGCCAGCCGGACCGTCACACCGGGCAGCGGCTCGCTGGCACGGAACTGCTTGACGGCGCTGATGACGCGGTTGATTGTTGTCGTCTTGTGGTCGGCCAGATAGAGGTGGGCGGCCGTCATGCTGCAGTCCTTGCGCATGGTTCCTGGCACGCGCGAGACCTCGACCGACAGGCCGGCGTAGTTGGCCGGGTCGATCGGGATCACGGCCATCTTCGGGTTGCCTTCGTTGTAGCCTTCGTTGTACTGGCGCAGCTGGCTCGAGTAGGCGTCGATCGACAGCACACCTTCGACCTCGCGCATGGCATGGACGAAACGGTCCTGGTACAGGCCGATCGCGACCGACTCGCAGGAATCGGGCGGCGCCTCGAACACCACCGACAGCCAGTCCAGACCGGTGTTGTAGCTCGACGCGATCGACACCGCGTCGAGGTTGAAGCGGGCCTCGGCGCGCAGTTCCGGCGCACCCGCCTCGAGCGTGCCGACGATCCGGTCATGGCTGTAGGCGGCCGCCGCGATCAGCACCACGCTGGCCGCTGCCAGAACGACCAGGGCCGGACGCGGCTCGGCGGTGCGCGCGACCAGTCGCAGCCAGCCTGCACGCCGCTCGCGCGATCGCATCTGGCGCGCCGCGTAGTCGGCGTCGACCTTCACGTAGGACGCCGCGAGCGGCAGCATCACGAGGTTGGTGACGATCTTGTAGGCCACGCCGAGCGCGGCCGTGATGGCCAGCTCGCGCACCATCGGAATCGGGATCAGCATCAGCGTCACGAAGGTGACGAGGGCCGTGACGAGCGCCAGCGTGCCGGGCACGAGCAAGCCGGTGAAGCTCGCGCGCGCCGCGGCTTCGCTGCTCTTTCCGTGCGAGATCTCGCGCACGATGAAGTTGATCTGCTGCACGCCGTGCGAGACACCGATCGCGAACACGAGGAAGGGCACCAGCACGGCCAGCGGGTCGAGCCCGAAGCCGAGCAGACGCAGGGTGCCGAACTGCCACACGAGCGAGGTCAGCGAGCAGGCCAGCGGCAGCAGGGTGAAGCGCCACGAGCGGCAGTACCAGTAGACCGCCGCCGCGGTCAGCAGCAGGGCAACGAGGCAGAACTCGAGCACCGCCGATGCGCCGGCGGCGATGTCACCGATCTGCTTGGCAAAGCCGATGATCTGGACCTCGAAATCAGCGTCCTCGAAGCGCGTGCGCAGGTCCTCGAGCACCTGGTTGTAGGCCACGTAGTCGATGCGCACACCGCTCGCGTCGAACTCGTTCAGCTCGGCCGTGATCATCGCGCCGGCCTGGTCGTGCGCCACCAGCGAGCCGACGAAGCCACCTTGGCGCGCGGTGCGTGCGATCGACTGGATCGTCGCGTCGTCCAGGCTGTCGGTGGTCACCGTGCCCGGGATCAAGGGGTCGGCCCGAAAGCCCTCTTCGGTGATCTCGTTGACGAACGCGTTCGGCGTCCACAAGGAGGTCACGCTGCCGCGTGAAACATTGGGCAGGAACATGACCGCCTGGGTCACGTCGTACAGCCGCGTCAGGCCAGGCCGGGTCCAGATCGTCCCGCTGCGTGCACGCACGACGACCGTCAGGCGGTTCGCGCCGATCAGGTCGTCGCGGTAGGTCCGGAAGGTCTCGATGTACTCGTGGCCGACCGGCATCTGCTTGTCGAAGCCGGCTTCCATGCGCAGTTGTAGCGCGAACCAGCCGCTGACCGCAGTGAGCAGGACCAGGCTGGCAAGTACAGCAGCCCGGTGCGCGAACAGCAGGGTCTCGATGCTGCGCAAGGTGCGCGTGAGCATCGAACCTTGAGCATCGGGGGGGTCAGGGGCTGAGGGCATGGGGAAACACGGGAAAGCGTCTGGCGGCGCTACGCCTCAGCCGCGGCCGGTGTCAACCGGCCGCGTTGCGTCGGGGTCAGAAGTTGCGTGACAGGAAGGCGCCGTAGAAATTGCGGTCGCCGTAGGGTTGATCGAAGGAGGACTTGCCCCCGCTGTAGCGTGCTGCATTGATGCCGATCTGCCAGTTGGCCGGGTTCTGCGTGAAGAGCACGTAGAAGTTCGCGATCTTGGCGCCTGCCATGAAGGTCGCTCCCAGGTTCGGCGTGCGGCCCGAGACGGCATGGAAGAAGTACAGGCCCGGGGTGACCTGCCAGCCCGGGATCACCGAGCCGTCGTAGACCCAGCTGAAGTCGAGGTTGTAGCCCCACGAGGTCTTGGTGCCGGCGCCGTAGACGGTGGCGCCGCCGTCGTCCGACCAGTTCCAGAGGCCGGCTGCCGGCAATTGGGCGACCGGCGTGCCGTCGGGCGCGTTGCGCAGCAGGACCGACTTCAGGCCCGGGTAGTGGATGACCACCGCTTCGGCGAGCAAGGTCGCCGTGTCGGCGCCGAGCAGGTTCAGGAAGGCGCCATGGTCGCCCGGTGTCAGGCTGAGCAGACCCGTGACATGGGCTTGCCAGCGCTTGCCGTCGACGTATTGCTGGCACTCGCCGGCGGGCGCGAATCCGTCGATGTTGTTGCCCTCCTGGCCCGGGTTGAAACAACCGGACAGTGCGATGGCGTCCTTCGGCCGGTAGGACAGCTCGGCGCCGATGGCCCAGTCGCCGAGCGGGAAGCTGACCGACGCGCCGTACAGTTTGCGGTTGGGCTGGAACACCCACTGGGCCTCCGACTGGCCGTTGATGAAGCGCAGGTTGGGGGTCTTGTCGTGGTAGTTGAGCGCATAAAAGCCGTAGTTGGCCGAACTGCCTTGCGGCTGCCAGCGCAAGGCCATGCCCCACTGGCCACTGTTCTTGGGCGTCACATCGGCCGCGAGCGGGATCGACGGGAACTCCGGCTCACCGATCGCGGCGGCCGAGGCCGGATCCGGCCCGAGGTAGATCGGCTGGCGCCCCTTGTCATAGAGGTCCACGGGCGACCAGTAGCCGCCCACCGGCGGGAACTTGGTACGGTTCCAGTGCAGCTGGTAATAGGCCTCGGCGCTGACGCCGCCGCCGAGCGAGCCCGAGACATTGATCATCGGCGCCGGCAGGAAGGCTTCCTTGAGCTGGGTGCCGGGTTGCGACAGGCGCTGGATGTCGACCGCGTTGGTGGAGTTGATGCCACCGGGCAGGAACAGGCTCTCGCCCCAGTTGAGGTACTGGTTTCCGACGCGCACGCCAAGCCGGCGGCCGTCGTCGAGCTGGGTCTGCTTGCCGACCCACAGGTCGAGCAGGCGCACGTCGTTGACGATCTGGCCCTTGGCGTCGGACGACAGCGGCGTGCGCGCCGTGTCGTCGGCCTTGAAGTCGTGCATCCAGCTCGCACGGCCGAGGAACTTCCAGCCATCGGGCATGTTCAGCAACAGCTCGTGGTTGCCCTTGAGGTAGGTGGTGAACAGGTCGCCCTTGCGGTAGTTCAGGTTGCCGTCGTCACCACTGCCCCAGCGGAAGATGTCGGCCGCGTCGCAATAGGCCAGATCGCCGACGAGACTGCAACTCGGGTTCTTGGCGCGTGAGCCCAGACCGATCGTGATCGTCGAGTCGAAGTTGCCGCGCACGCCGCCCTCGGCGTCGAAGGTGAAGGCCTGTGCGGCGCCGCCGCAGGCGATGAAGGCGGCGAGTGCGAGGCTCCCCGGGAGGGCCTGCTGGAATCGGCTCATGCTTGTCTCCTGTGCGTGGGTGTTGGTCGAGCGTCAGCGGTCGCTGATCGCGCGCAGGTTGTCCGAGGTGTAGAAGTCCGTGCGAAAGCGCGGCCCGCCGGTGTCGGTCACCCAGCGCACGTCGCTGCCGGTGCCGGCGGCGTGCATGTCGAACAGGTAACGTCCCTCGGTGAGGTTGTGCTGCACGAAGGCCGAGACATCGCAGCTGCCGGTCTCGTAGACCGGGATCAGGAATCCCTCGCGCACCTTGGCCAGCTGGCCCTGGGCGTCGTAGTCGTCGGCGAGCAGCATGTTCCAGCTGTCCTCGTCGAGATAGAAGGTGCGCTTGGGCGCCGTGTGGCGCATGCCTTTCTTGACCGTGGCCTCGACGACCCAGACGCGGTGCAGCTCGTAGCGCCGGAAGGCCGGGTCGATGGCGTCGGCCTTGGCGATGTCCTCGAACTTGGTCTTGAAGTCGTAGGCGCCGAAGGCGTTGTACGGGACGTAGAGTTCCTTCTTGCCGACCAGCTTCCAGTCGAAGCGGTCGATCGTGCCGTTGAAGACAAACGGCTCGTCCAGCGTGTACTGGTTCTCCATGCCGATCTGCGGCGAGTCGTAGGCATAGGAAGGCATGCGCCGCACGCGGCGCTGGCCGGGGAAGTAGTAGAAGGTTTCGCTGCCCGGCTGGTCGAGGAAGAACGTGATCGCCAGCGCCTGGCCGGCGAGCGCGGTCGGCGAGTTGTAGGCGAAGTAGGCGTAGTAGTCGACCTGCGGCAGCTTGCTCAGCGCGGTCGAGCCCTTGACGCCCCAGGGCATGAAGGCGGTGAACTCCTGGCCGGCGCGGATCCACTCGCTGCCACCCTTGCGCGGCGAGACCGAGGTCACGGTGTTCTTGTAGTCGATGCCGACCCCGCGGTAGCGCATCTTGGCGTTCCACATCGCCTCGGTGCCGGTGGTCGGCATCGGGAACGGGTAGCCGGGCACGGTGGCTTCCTTCAGGCTCCAGCCGTCGGCGCCGACCTTGGCCGTGCCGACGTTCTTCTTCGTGTTGTCGGCCACGAAGTCCGGCACGCCGCAGGTCCGCCGCGTCGGGTAGACGTCCATGCGGTAGCCCTTGATCTGCTTGAGCATCGCCAGCTGGCCGGGCGAGAGGCGGTCGGCGTACTTGTCCGCGTTCGACGCGTCGATGCTCATCAGCGGCTTGTCGCCCTTGTGCTTCCAGTGCGCCGCACGCACCTGGCCATAGCTCCAGCCCGTTTGCTGGGCTTCGTTGCCGGCCCAGGCCGGGATGCTGCCGTCCTTGCTGGGGCCACGCTCGCCACCGGCGGGCGTCAGCTCGGAGCCGAGCCTGGCCGCGTCTGCGGCGAAGGTTTGCGGGGACAGCGCGAGCAGTGCCAGCGCCATCATCGTGAATCCGATACGTGTCATCTCGACTCCTTGCTCAGTAGGCCCGGGGGCCGCGGGGCGCGAATTCGCCTGCGATCGCAGCAGGAGCGAATTTCTTCCCAATTCGTTTCATTGTCAACAAGTTATTGATCCGCAACGGCCCTGATGCGCCCGCCTTTGAGCGAGCGCATCCCGGCGGAGCTATTTCTTGATGCTGATGATCTGCGGCTGGGTCACGGCCTTGAGGCCGTCGACGCCGAATTCGACGCCCCAGCCCGAGCCCTTGGTGCCGCCGAACGGCACCATCGGGTGGATCATTCCGTGCTGGTTGATCCACACCGTGCCGGCCTGGATGCGCGAGGCGACCGCGCGCGCCTTGTCGACATCGGTCGACCAGACCGAGGCGCCGAGGCCCGCGTCGAGGCGGTTGGCGCTCGCGATCGCGTCTTCGATATCGCTGTACTTGATGATCGGCAGCACCGGGCCGAACTGCTCCTGGTCGACGAGCGCGGCGCCGTCCTTGATCCCGGTGACGAGGGTCAGCGGGTAGAAGTTGCCCGGACCACCCTTGGGCTTGCCGCCACAAACGACGGTGGCCCCGCCGGCGCGGGCCTGATCGACCAGCGACACGACCTTGTCGTACTGCATGCGGTTCTGGATCGGCCCCATCACCATGCCGTCGTCCATGCCGTTGCCCATCGGCATCGCCTCGGCCAGGCCCTTGAGCTCGGCGACCACGGCGTCGTGCAGGCTCTCGTGCACGTACAGGCGCTTGGCGCAGGCGCAGGTCTGGCCCATGTTGATGAAGGCGCCCCAGAACAGGCCCATCGCCATCGCCTTCGGATCGGCATCGGGCAGCACGATGGCGGCGTCGTTGCCGCCGAGTTCCATCGTCGTCGGGGTCAGGTTGCGCGCCGCCGCGGCTGCGATCTTGGCGCCGGTCGCGCCCGATCCGGTGAACATGATCTTGTCGACGTCGGGGTTGGCGGCCAATGCGGCGCCGACCTCGCCGGGGCCGCTCACGGTGTTGAGCACGCCCGGTGGCAGGATCTCGGCGATCAGGCGCACCATCTCGAGGGTGCCGATGCTGGTGTACTCGGACGGCTTGATCACGACCGTGTTGCCGGCACGCAGCGAGGGCACGATCTGCCAGATCGCGATCAGCAGCGGCCAGTTCCAGGGTGCGATGGCGGCGATGACGCCATAAGGCTTGCGGTGCATCTCGTCGCGCCGCGTCTCGTCCTCGAAGACCGTCTCGACGGTCAGCTCCAGGCTGGCCGGTACCTGCGTCCAGACCTCGCAGCCCCAGATCTCGAAGCGTGCGCCGGGGACCTGGTCGGGGCCGACGCCGCCGAGCGGCTTGCCCTGTTCGCGCGTGACCCAGGACGCCAGGTGATCGGCATTCGCCTTGATCGTTTCCGCGACCTTCATCAGCAAGGCCTTGCGATCGGCATCCGGCATCGCGGCCCACGCGGGCTGTGCGGCCCTGGCCGCGGCAATTGCACCCGCCACCTGCTCCGCACTGCTGTGGGGCACCAGGCCCAGTACCTCGCCAGTGGCAGGGTTCTTCGATTCGAAGCTGCGCTCGGAGGTCTCCGGGCGGCCGTTCACGACGTTCGGGTAGGTCTTCATGCTGGCTCTCCAGTTCAGGGTGTGGGGCATTGCCCGGGCGGCGCGCCGCAAGGCGTGGGGGCAGTTTGGACGTGCATGGCCGAGTCCACCATTGCGAACATTCGCAGCGGGAAAACCCGCGCCGCGCGAAGACGATCGACCGGACCTTGCGTTGACCCCGTGCACACCTGCGGCGAGTTCAGGCAGAGTCCGGTTTCCAAGGCACGGAGCGAGGCCCGAGCGGGACGGCAGTGATGGTCGATGACATCCTCAGGATCCAGCGCAACCTGCGCTACCGCCTGTTCGAAGGCGGCACGGCCATTCGCTGGCGACCGGCGCGTGAACTTGCGGCCCAGCTCCTGCTCTACCTGGACGATCCACAGGCCTGCTGGCGCCTGACGGCACAGTGGTTGCGCGACGCGCTCGATGCCGACCGTGTCGACGGCGGCTACGGCGGCTACGTGGGCGCCGGGGGTTGCAGCCGAAGTTATGTGATCACGGCCGAGGCCCAGCGGGCCTCGATGGGGCTGCCCACCGTGCTGGGCATCCAGTTCGACGCGGGTGACCCGGCGATCCGGGCCGTTTGGGACGACAGTGGTGTGGCGGCGATCACCGATGTGGCGCAGGAGCGCAGCTTCACGGCCGACATGCGCGGCACGTTGCAGGCGCTGGGGACTTCGGCCAAGCTGGCCTTGCCGATCCGCGATGGCGCGCGGCCAGTGGGCCTGATCTGCGCCGACTGGCATCGACGCGCGCCACGCTGGAACAGCGAGGTGTGCAACCAGTTGGCCGGACTCGCGCAGCAGGTGTTGGGCCCCGTGCTGGCTGCCGCCGAACAATGCGAGCCGTCGCTGTCGGTCGCGCGGCTCGGCGACACCGGACCTGCGGGCTTGTTGGCAGGCACCGACAATGCAGCAGGCGCTGCAACGCCCGCGCAAGATCAATCAGCCGACGGCCTGGCCGCCCTCACGCCGGCCGAATGGCGGGTCGCGCGGCTGATCGCCATCGGCTTGAGCTACAAGGAAGTCGCGCGCCAGCTCGACCGATCCCTTTCCACCGTCGACCACCATCTGCGCAGCATTCGCGACAAGCTCGGCACGCGCTCCACCGCGCGCCTGGTCCACCTGCTCAACGAACGCGCGGCGCAGGCACCGCGCGCCTGAGTCGAAGGCAGATCAGCGCCTGGGAACCCGGCCCGCCGCGACCCAGCGGTCGAAGATCGCGAGCGCCTGGTCGACAAAGGCGTCGTCGTTGATGTGGTGGTCGAGCTCGTGCAGCTCCACCGGCGCGCGCGCCGCGGCGCGAAACGCCGCCATGAATTCTGCATGCCCTTTGGGGTCGTGCATCGGCTCGCCGGCGCGGTCCCAGGCATGGATGCCGCGTTTGGGCAGCAACAACGCGGTCGGCCCGCGCGCCTGGGCGAGGCGGGCGCAGACCTCGGTCGCCAGATCACGCTTTTCTTCGGCCGTGGCAGCGACCGATGCGATCAGGCGGTTGTGGGCATGGTGGGCGCGGCCCTCGAATCGTTTGGGCAGGTCGGTCCAGGCTTGCACGTCGATCATGTCGCTCGCCCCGGGCGCCACGATCTGGGGCAGGCCGAGCCGGCCGGCGGTCATCAGCCGGTCCGGCCCGGCGTGCACGACCGAACCCTGGCGCAGGTTGGCCAGCTCCTGCAGGCACAGGTCGAACACGGCGACGAAGCGCTGCTCGTCGAGCAGCGCTTCCATGGCACGGCCGCCCATGCCGGTGCAATGGAACACGACTGCTTCGTAGCCACGCGCCTCGAGCGCCGGCACCAGACGCACCATGTAGGACAGGCAGGACTTGCCAAGCGATGTGATGGCGACGCGCGGCCGCTCGGTGGCGGGCGCCTCCACGCTTCGACAGGCGCCGACCACCGCACCCGCAGCCTGGCTGAGGATCGCACGGCAGATTCCGTTGAGCCCGTACAGGCCTCCGGCCCACAGGATCATCATCAGGTCCGGCGCCAGCCGCTCGGGCGGGATCAGGTGCGAATAGGCGATCGTCGTGACGATGAGTTTGGGCATGCCCAACGGCAACGCTGCGGTCACATCGAGCGCGAGGTCGGCCCCCATCGTGCCGCCGATGGCGAGCAGCCCGTGCGCTTCGCCGCGCGCGTAAAGATCGAGCGCGAGCGCGACCGCGCCTTCGGCCATCTTCGTCATCGCCGCGTTCTCGTCGCCGAGCGCGGCCAGTGCGGCCAGCGTCGAGTGGGCCGCCGCAGCGACCGCATGGTTCGTGATCGCCGGTGTAAAGCTCGGCGTGCCGAGCACGCCGACGTCCATGATGCACGCCGTACCGCCTTGCGCTTCGATGCAGCGCTGCAGGTAGAGCAGTTCGTCGGCTTTTGTGTCGGCCGTGCCGACGAGAAGAACTTTCGGGCTGATCGTCATCGTGTGGCCGGCAAATTGCAATGACTCACTGCGCGTGAAACCCGCTCGTCGCCGGGATCACCGGCCCAGGGACTGTGCACGCGACCGGATGGGCCGCAAGTCCACCGGCAGTGCCACATGATGATCACTCATGGCGCGTTGGCGGGCAGCATTTCGTTGAACTTCTCGAGATCGTTGCTGAGCCCGGCATAGACCTGCGGCTTGCTGTTGCGCAGGTAGATCCCATAGACGATTCCGCCGACCAGGGCCACCAGCAACAGAAGCGGGAGCAGATTGACCAGCTGGGCCTCGGAGCCGGCAATGACGGAGAAGTTCAGGATCGCCATGGTCGAAATGCCGAGCAGCCCGAGCGCCCCGATCCCCGGGGCAACGAAGGTGCGCCACCATCTGGGGTCGTGGGTCCTGCGGAAGTGGACGACGATCGAGACCGCGGCGAGCAACTGCAACACCAGAATGCACAAGGTGCCGAAGCCCAGCATGCTCGGCACGAGCGATGCGATCGGTTCCAGCCCGACCAGGGCGAAAGCTCCTGCGACGGCTGCGGCGAAGAGCGCTTGCACGATGCCCGCGGTTTGCGGAATGCCGTTGCTGCGAGTGCGCGCCAGGGCGTACGGCAGGATGCGCGCGCGACCGAGCGAGAACAGGTAGCGTGTCGCCGAGTTGTGGAACGCGAGCATCGCGGCAAACAGGCTGACGAGGAGCAGCACCATCATGACGTCGGTCAATGCGCTTCCGAGGTAGGTGTTCGAGAGACTGAAGATCAGGTCGCCGCCTTCCAGGTGGTCGAGCCCTGCCTTTTGGGCCTCAGCGACGCCGGTCGCACTGACGACGGCCCAGGTCGTGAAGCTGAGGATGAATCCGATCAGGCAGATCGCCGCATAGGTGGCGCGCGGAATCGTCCGTTGCGGGTCCTTCGCCTCTTCACTGAAGAGCGACGTCGCTTCGAAGCCGAGGAATCCCGTGCCTGCCAGCAACAGCCCGATGCCGATCGACCCCGAAAAGACATGGCGCGGTGCGAACGCCTCGAAGCTGAATCCGTGCTGGGTCAAGACGGAGAAGTCGAACACGAGCAGGATCAGCGTCTCGAGAATCAGTGCCACGCCGAGCACCTTGGCGCTGAAGCCGATGCCCTGCCGCGCGAACGCAAACGACGCAATGATTGAAAGCAGCCCCCATATGTACCAGTGCATGTCGAACCCGGTCAGCTGCGCGACGACGGTCTGCGTGAAGAAGCCACTCGTACCGATGGTGCCGGCGACGAAGAAGTTGTAGCCCATGGTGGCGATGAGGCCGGCCACCAGCCCGCCGGTGCGGCCTAGGCCCTTGACGACGAAGGCGTAGAACCCGCCCGCATTCACCAATTGCCTGGACATCTGGGCGTAGCCGACGGCGAAGAACAGAAGGATGATCGCGACGATGAGGAAAGACGCCGCCGCACCGCCTCCGTTGCCGAGTGCGATCGCCAGCGCCGCGACAACGACGATGCCGGTCAATGGCGCGACGGCGGCGAGAACGAGAAAGACAACGCCGGCCACGCCGAGCACGTTCTTCTGCAGTTGGCCGGGCGTGGCCGACCCTGATCGATCGCCGGCATTTACGATGGTCATGGGGGTGTCTCCTGATTCTTGTTGTGGCGAAGGGTTGACGAGCGACACCGTGGGGTCGTTCAACCGATGACCGATTTCAGCGCCGCGTCGAGCGCATCGCACAGCAGATCGATCTGGGCCCGCTCGATCGTCAGCGCCGGCGACAGAATGATGTTGGCGCCCGAGGTGCGCACCATCGCGCCGCGCCGGTAGGCCTCGCGCGCGACCTGCGCCACTTCTTTCGCGCCGCGCGGGAAGGGCGCCTTGGTCGCCTTGTCGGCCACCAGTTCGAGGCAGGCCATGAGGCCGATCCCGCGCACGTCGCCGACCAGGGGCGAACCCGCCCCGATGGCCTGCAGCCGCTCGAGCAGGTAGGCGCCTTCGCGACCGGCCGTGCCCGCGACGTCCTCGCGTTCGAGGATGTCGAGCGTGGCCAGCGCGGCCGCCGCGGCGACCGGGTGCGCGCTGTAGGTGTAGCCATGCGAGACCGCACCGAGGCCCGCGTCGGCGCTGTCGAAGACACGCGCCACCTTGGCCGAAATCGCGGTCGCACCGAGCGGCACGTAGCCCGACGAGATGCCTTTGGCCAGGCACCACAGGTCGGCCTGCACGCCCCACAGCCGGGTGCCGAACATGGCGCCGGTGCGGCCGAAACCGGTCACGACCTCGTCTGCGATCAGCAGCACGCCGTGGCGGTCGCAGATCTCGCGCACCAGTGGCCAGTAGTTCGGCGGCGGCACGATGACGCCACCGGCGCCCTGGACCGGCTCGGCGATGAAGGCCGCCACCGTGTCCGGGCCCTGGAACACGATCTCGCGTTCGAGCATCTCGGCGCAGATCCGGCCCAGCGCTTCGGGATCGTCGGTGTAGGGGTTGCGATAGAGCCAGGGTGTGTCGACGTGAAAACAACCGGGCAACAGCGGTTCGTAGGGGCGGCGGAAATTGGTGTTGCCGTTCAGGCTCATGCCGCCGAAATGCACGCCGTGGTAGCCCTGGCGCAAGGCGATGAACTTGGTTCGATCACCCTGGCCCTGGCACTTCCAGTACTGGCGCGCCAGCTTGAGCGCACCTTCGACCGCGTCCGAGCCGCCATTGCTGAAGAAGACGGCCTCGACGCCATCCTCGGCCATGAAGGCCGTCAGGCGCTCGGCCAGCTCGATTGCACGCGGGTGGGTGGTGCCCCGGAAGATGTTGTAGAAGGCCAGCTCGTCGAGCTGGGCCACGATCGCGTCGCGGATTTCTTGCCGGCCGAAGCCGAGGTTGGCGCTCCACAGGCCGCCCACGCCGTCCACGAGCTTGTGCCCGTCGACATCCCAGATCCAGCTGCCCTCGCCGCGCACGATGATGTCGGGCGGCGCGTCGCGCATGGCCTGGGGGTGGGCCATCGGATGCCACAGATGGCGTGCGTTGGCCGCCTTCAGCTCGCTGGCGCTGAGCTTGGGTTTCTTCATGTGTCCTCCCCGCGCGGCAGATTCAGGCGCGCGCCGATGGCAGCGATGTTGCCGGGCACGTCGCGCAGGTCGAAATACTGGACCTGCAGGCCGGCCTGAACGGCACCGGCAATGTTGCGGAACTGGTCGTCGACGAACAGGATCTGCGCCGCCGGCAGCGCCAGCGCATCGGCCGCCAGTTGATACGCACGCACATCGGGCTTGAGGATGCCCGTGTGGGTGGCGTCGATGACCGCGTCGAGGTCGCGCAATACGGCCATGCGCGACAGGAATGCGCGGCCGTAGAACAGTTCGAGCTCGTTCGACAGGATGCCGACGCGCAGTCCCTGCGCGCGTGCGGCGCCGATCAGCCGCGCCATGCCGGGCCGCACGGTGTTGTTGGGATCGTTGTGGCGCACACGGGCCAGCATGGTCGCGGTGTCCCAGCCTTTCTCACCGGCCGCCTCGCCGAGCTGGCGCGCGCGCTCGGCCCAGTAGTCGCGCTCGGTGATCTCCTGGCGTTGCATGGCGCGCCAGAGCGGGTCGGTGGCGGGGTCGAGCGGGCCGAGCCAGTCGAGCGAGCCCGGCGTCAGGCCGAGCTGGCGCTCGGTGTCGCGGTGGCATTCGAAGAGCGAGGTGCTGATCACGGCGCCGAAGTCCAGCAACAGGGCGCGCGGCGCTAGGTACAGGCTGCTCGGAACCTGGTTGGCGACGGGGGTCATGCGGACATGCTCACAAGCTTGAGTTCGGTGTAGCCGAGCAGGCCCTCGAGGCCGCTCTCGTGGCCGATGCCGCTTGCCTTGACACCGCCGAACGGGGTTTCGGGTTGCGAGATGCCGAAGTGGTTGATGCCGACCATGCCGGCATCGAGGCCGTCGGCGAGCCGGTGCGCGCTCCCCAGATCATGCGTGAAGCCATAGGCGGCAAGGCCGTAGGGCAGGGCATTGGCGCGCATGATGGCCTCGTCGAGGTCGTCGAAGGCGTCGAGCAGCGCGATCGGGCCGAAGGGCTCGACCTGTTGCACCCTGGCCGTCAGTGGGACGTCCTCGAGCACCGTCGCGCCATAGAACCAGCCCGGACGTTCGACGCGCGCTCCGCCACAGGCCAGGCGCCCGCCCTTGGCGACCGCATCGTCGACGAAGGCCTGCATTTCTTGCAGCCGATGCTCGCCGATCAGCGGCCCGAGCTGGGTCGCCGGGTCCGACCCATCGCCGACCCGCAGCGCCACTGCGCCGGCAACGAAGGCGTCGCGGAACGCCGCGTAGACCGAGCGGTGCACGAGGAAGCGGATCGGGGACGCGCAGACCTGGCCGGCGTTGCGGTATTTGGCCGTGACGGCTTGCCGGGCCACGGCCAGCGGGTCGGCGTCGGCACAGACGATGACCGGCGCATGACCGCCGAGTTCGGCCGTGTAGCGTTTGCCCTGGCTGGCGGCCAGGGCGCCGAGTTCGCGTCCGACCGCGACCGAACCGGTGAACGAGACCTTGGCGATCACGGGGCTGCGAACGAGGGCGGCCGAAATCTCTGCCGGGCGGCCGGTCAGCATGTTCAGCACACCGTCAGGCAGCCCGGCGTCGACGAAGGCCTGCACGATCGCCATGCAGGTGGCGGGGGTCTGCTCGGCCGGTTTGATGATCACGCTGCAGCCGGCGGCGAGTGCGCCGCCGAGCTTGCGTGCCGGCAGGTTGGCGGGGAAGTTCCAGGCCGTGAACGCCGCCACCGGCCCGACCGGCACCCGCGAGACGGTCTGGCTCAGCACACCGGGGCTGCGCGGCGGCACGCCGCGCGACGCCAGGCGGCGCGACTCCTCGGCCAGGAAGTCGATGATGTCGGCCGACAGGCTGACCTCGCGCAACGATTCAGCGACTGGCTTGCCCTGCTCCAGGGTCAGGATGGCGGCGATCGATGCGGCACGTTCGCGCAGCAGGCCGGTGGCGCGCGCAATCACCCGGCAGCGTTCGATCGGCAGGGTGCGGCGCCAGACCTCGAATCCGCGCGCGGCCGCCTCGAGCGCCGCGGCCACCTCTGCCTGGCCTGCGATCGGCGTGTGGCCGATCACGCGCGCCTGAGCGGGGTCGTGGATGGGCAGGCTGCCGTGATCGGTGCGCTCGATCCAGCGGCCCCCGATGTGCAGCGCGGGCTGGGGGTAGTTCGATTTGTTCATGGTGCGGGCGCGAGCGGCGTCGCCCCGCTGAATGGCGCACGGGCAAGCCTCGGGGGGCAGGGCAGCTCGGACATGCGGCGATCATCGAGACAGTTCGTTTCATTGTCAACGACTGGTTTTCCATGACATGACCCTCGACAGATCCTGGCGCGCAACGCTGGCAGTTCCGCCGATTTTGTTTTATCGTCAACGAACGGATTGATCCGAACCCGGCCTGCCACCATTGAATTTCACCCGATGAGTCCAGCGAAACCTGTTCCGCCCCGAGCGGCCAAGCCGGCGACCGCGCCCAGGGCCACCAAGGCGAGCGCCGCCTTGAAGTCCGCACGCGCAGCGGCCCCGGCCACCACGCCACGCCGACTGAGCGCCACGCGCGCCACGCTCGGTCCGGTCGGCAAACTCGAGGACTTCATCCCGTTCAAGCTGGCCGTGGTCGCGAACCGGGTTTCGCAATCGATCGGCCACCTGTTCGAGACAAGGTTCGACCTGCAGATCCCCGAGTGGCGCATCCTGATGGCGCTCTACGCATACGGCCGCCTGCCCTTCCATGAACTGGTCGAACGCACGAGCATGGACAAGGCGCGTGTGTCGCGCGCGCAGCGCCGGCTGGTCGACCTGCGCATGATCGAGACCGAGATCGACCCCAGCGACGGGCGCAAGCTGCTGCTGACCATCACCGCCGAGGGCGCGCGGATCTGCACCCGCATCCTGCCCGAGGCGGCCGCGCGCGAGGCCTGGTACCTGGCCGCGCTGACCGAGGACGAACATCGGCAGTTCGACGTCATCCTGGACAAACTGATGCTGCGCAGCGGCGAGGACGAGCGATGAACGCGCGTCCCTCGGCTTCGCTGCGGACAGCCGAGCGCTTGCGCGCGAAGGAGCAATGCATGACCCATTCCCCCGGTTGGCGAACTGCCGGCTTGTTGGCCACTGCAAGTCTGGTGCTGGCCCTGGCGGCAAGTGGCGCCATGGCCGAACGCATCGACCCGGACAAGCTGCCTGAGAAGATATCGACGGCCGAGATGCCGGCCGCCGCAGGGCAGCGCGTCTACCTGAGCGACCCGGCGATGAACCACCTGCTCGACGGGCGCATGCATGTGGTCGAAGGCGGCAAGATGCGCTACCTGGGCCTGCTCGGGTCCGGGTTTGCCGGTCTGATCCAGCTCTCGCGCGACGGCCGCCACATCTATGTCGCGACCACCTACTTCAGCCGTCTTCAGCGTGGCAAGCGGACCGACGTGGTCGAGGTCTACCGCAGCGCCGACCTGGTCTTCGAACACGAGATCGAGATCCCGCCGCGGCGCGCTCAGGGCCTGCAGATCAAGGCGCTGACGGCGATGAGCGCCGACGACCGCTTTCTCTTCATCCAGAACGCGACCCCGGCGACCACGATCACGGTGGTCGACGTGGCCGAACGGCGCGTGGCGGCCGAGATCGAGAACCCTGGCTGCTGGGGTGTGCTGCCCTGGCCGTCGAAGGCGCGCAGGATGTCCACCGTCTGCGGCGACGGGTCGACGACGACCTTCGACCTCGACGAGCGCGGAGCGCTGGTGCGCGCGACCTCCGGGCCGGTCTTCTTCGACCCCGATGTCGACCCGGTCTTCATGCACTATGAGCAGGTCGGCGAACGGCTTGTCTTCGCCTCCTTCCATGGCAAGCTGCACACGCTGCGCATGGCCGACGAAGGCCTGGTCGCCGACGGCGCGCCCTGGTCGATGGTCAGTGCGAACGCGCGCAAGGCCGGATGGCGACCGGGCGGCTTCCAGCTCTTCGCGATCGATCCGGGCGGCAAACGTCTGGTCGTGGCGATGCACGACGGCGGCGGCGAGGGCAGCCACAAGAACCCGGCCAAGGAGCTCTGGGTCTTCGACCTGGCCACGCAAAAGCGCGTGGCGCGCCTGCCCGGGCAGGTGGGCTTGTCGATGACCTTCGCGCCGACGGCCAGTCCGATGCTCTACCTGCTGTCGGCCGCCGACAACCGAATCCTGCGCTACGACTTCTCGGCGCCCAAGCTGCCCCAGGCGCCGACGATGCGCTCCGAGCCGGTTGGCGAGACGCCGGTCTACCTGGTGCTGCAGTGATGTTGCCGGCAATCGACCCGGTCCTGAGTCACACGCTGGCGGCGGCACTCGGCCTCGTGCTGCTTTCCGGTGCCTGGGCCAAGCTGCGCGACCCGATCGTGTTTCGCGAAACGCTGGCGAACTACGAATTGCTGCCGCGGCCGATCCTGGGCCCGCTGGCCTGGGCGTTGGCCCTGGCAGAGGCGAGCGCGGGCCTGCTGCTGCTGCCGCTGGCGACGCGCGAGGCCGGGGCCCTGCTCGGGCTGGCGCTGATGGTGCTGGTCACGTCGGGCGTGCTGCTGGCGCTGGCCAGAGGCCGGGGCGGCATCGACTGCGGCTGCGGCGGTGGCGAGCAGTCGCTGCCGCTGGGCCCAGGGCTGGTGCTGCGCAATCTCGTGCTGATGGCCTTGCTCGTGTGCGCGGCGGCACCGATGGCGCTGCGCGCCGTGGTCTGGATCGACTACCCGTCGATCGCCGCGGCCACGCTCTTCTTGCTCGGCACCTGGACCCTGGCCAACACGATGCTGGTCCAGCAGCCGAACCTGCAAGCCTTGAGGAATCTCTGATGAACGACGCATTGCTGGTCTCGAATGGTCTGTTGTGGGCCGCGGTCCTGGTGCTGCTGGTGGCGGTGATCGCACTGGCCAGGCAGGTCGGCATCCTGTACGAGCGCATTGCGCCGATGGGGGCGCTGATGATGGACAGCGGACCGAAGGTCGGAGAACCGGCGCAGGTCTTCGAGTTGCCGATGCTCGGCCGGACCGACCGCCTGCGCCTGGGCGGCGTGCAGGCGCGCTCGACGCTCGTGTTCTTCCTGTCGCCGACCTGCCCGGTGTGCAAGAAGCTGCTGCCGATCCTGAAGTCGATCCGCAACGCCGAGGCGTCCTGGCTCGACATCGTGCTGGCCTCGGACGGCGACGCGCCGGCGCATGAAGAGTTCCGCCGGCGTGCCGACCTGCTCGCATTCCCCTACGTGCTGTCGGCTGAGCTTGGCATGCACTTCCGCGTGAGCAAGCTGCCCTATGCCCTCTTGCTCGACGAGGCCGGCCGGCTGAGCGCCAAAGGACTGGTCAATTCGCGCGAACAGCTCGAGAGCCTGTTCGCCGCGCGCGAGCTCGGCGTGGCTTCGATCCAGGACTATCTCGATCAACCCGCACTTGCCAAGGATCGCGCATGAAGCCCCTTTTCGACTTGCTCGATCGTTTCGCCGAGCGCCGGGTGCGCAGCGTTGCGCAGCGCAGCTCCCGGCGCAGCCTGCTGGTCGGCGTCGGCCGCACGCTCGTGGCGAGCGCATTCGCGCTGCCGGTGCTTCCGTTCGACAGAACCTCCCAGGCCCACGCGGCCGGTGGCGGCGGTGCTGGCGCGGGGGCCAAGAAGAAGACCCCCGGTGAGTTCGACTGCGACTACTGGCGCTACTGTTCGGTCGACGGCTTTCTGTGTTCATGCTGCGGCGGCAGTGCCAACAGTTGCCCGCCCGGGACGACGATCTCCAGCGTGGCCTGGGTCGGTACCTGCCTGAATCCGGTCGATGGCAAGCACTACCTCGTCAGCTATTCCGACTGCTGCGGCAAGACCAGCTGTGGCCGCTGCTTCTGCAACACGAACCAGGGCGACCGCCCCGGCTACCGCATGGGCGTGCACAACGACGTGAACTGGTGCATGGCAAACGACAGTGCGGCCTACCACTGCACCCTGTCGGTGATCGTCGGCGTCGCTTCCTGAAGTTCGGGGCTCAGGACTCGCGCAGCACCTTGGCGACGCGCTCTCCGCGCAGGCGGAAAGCGTCGGGCATGCCGGAACCCAGCAGCGGGCGCAGGTACATCCGAAAGGCGTCGGTCACATCGGTGCCGCTGTCGCTCAGGAAGGCATCGTCCATCGTGCGGGTCTTGCCGGCCACGGCCTGCAACGGCACCAGCTGGTAGTCGACCGAGTAGAAGCCGGTGCGCTTGATCGCGACGCTGCCGTCGACATCGCCCCACATCGAGAACTGCACCGCCTTCTCGCCGACCTCGCGCGCCTCGCGCTGATCGACGTCGCTGACGCAGCCGACGAAGCTGCGCTGCAGATAGCCGAAGGTGTCGCCGCGCACGCGCTTGATCTTGAGCTTGCTCTTGATCTCCTCGCACAGCAGGTCGGCGAGTGCGCCGGTGCCCGACAGCTGCACGTTGCCATGCGCGTCGTGCTCCATCTGCTTGGCCAGCTGGGCCACGATCGGTGTGCCGGACGCATCGTGCACGCCTTCCGAGATCGCAACCACGCAACGGCCCAGGCGGTCGTGGGTGGCCTTGACGTCGGCCAGGAACTTGTCGAGCACGAAGGTGCGCTCGGGCACGTAGATGAGGTGCGGGCCGTCGTCCGGGAACTTCTTGCCAAGTGCCGAGGCGGCGGTCAGGAAACCCGCGTGGCGCCCCATCACGACGCCGACGTAGACACCGGGCAGCGCTGCGTTGTCGAGATTCGCGCCGGCAAAGGCCTGGGCCACGAAACGCGCAGCAGACGGGAAACCCGGCGTGTGGTCGTTCTCGACCAGGTCGTTGTCGATCGTCTTCGGGATGTGGATGCAGCGCAGCGGATAGTTCGCCTTGTTCGCCTCCTCGTTGACGATGCGCACCGTGTCCGACGAGTCGTTGCCGCCGATGTAGAAGAAGTGCTCGATCTCATGCGCCTGCAGGACCTTGAAGATCTCGTGGCAATACTTCAGGTCCGGTTTGTCGCGCGTCGAGCCGAGCGCCGACGCGGGTGTGTTCGCGACCAGCTCCAGGTTGTGGCTGGTCTCCTTGGTCAGGTCGACGAAGTCCTCGTCGACGATTCCGCGCACGCCGTGGCGCGCGCCGTATACCAGGTTGACGTCACGAAAGCGCCGCGCCTCGAGCACGACGCCGACGAGCGACTGGTTGATGACCGCAGTCGGGCCGCCGCCCTGGGCGACGAGGATCTTGCCGGATGCCATTGTCATTCCTCCTGGCCACATTCTGCTTCAGCGCGCGGCGGGTCCCGCCGGAGCTCAGTCCGCGTACTGCCCGGCCGCCTTGATCGCCGGTGCCCACTTGTCGATCTCGGCCGCCAGGAATCGCTTGTGCCCGGCCGGGCTCAGCCGATCGTCCTGGATGACCACGGCCCCCAGTGCCGCCTGCCTGCGCGCGAATTCAGGGTCCTGCAAGGCCGCGCGCAAGGCGAGGTTGATGCGTTCGACGGTGGCCGCGGGCGTCCCCTTCGGCGCGTACAACGCATGCCAGACCGCGACGCTGAAGCCCTTGAGGCCCTGGCTGTCGAGGGTCGGCAGGCGTGCCAAGGCAGGCGGCATCGGCAGCGGCGCGAGGGTCGTCACGGCATAACCCTTGACCCGCCCGCTCTCGATCTGCTCGGCGGTGTTGGTGGTCTGGTCGCACAGGATGTCGACATGCCCGCCGAGCAGGTCGCTCATCGCCGGGCCGGTGCCCTTGTAGCTGACGGTCGTCAGGCTCAACGCGAGGCTCTGCTGGAACAGCAGGCCGCACAGATGCGAGGCCGCGCCCAGGCCGGCATTCGCGAGGCTGACCTTGCCGCGGTGGGCGCGCAGCCACTTCACCAGTTCGGCGAAGTCGCGCGCCGCAAGGGTGGGGCGGCCGATCACGGTCATCGGCACCTCGTTGATCATGCCGAGGAACTCGAAGTCCTCGAGCGGCTGGAAGGGCAGGCTGCGGTAGAGCGCAGGCGAGGTGGCCATGCCGATGTGGTGCAGCAGCAGGGTCCGGCCGTCGGGCGCGGCCTTGGCGACCTTGGTCGCGCCGAGCGTGCCGCCTGCGCCGCCGACATTCTCGATGATCACCGTCTGGCGCAGCGCGGCACCGAGCGCAGCGCTGAGGTCGCGCGCGAGCTTGTCGGTCGGCCCGCCGGCGGGGAAGGGCACGACGAGCGTTACAGGCGCGTCGGCCAGGGCAGGGCGCGAGGTGAAGGCCTCCGTCGCGGCGAGCGCGACGATGGTGGCAACGGCGAGGAGGCGGCGCTGGATCATGCTGGGGTCGGGTCTGGGTCGGGAGGTCCGACCCTGCGATGGTAGAGGCCAGACTGTGGCGGCCGTTTCGGGAACTGCCCAGGGGTGCTGTGCGTGGCAGCGCGAGGGCCCGTGCCGCGGTCTGATGGTTCGCCACCGCCGGCCGTGCGGCGCTGAGCGGGTTCGATCGACCTGCCACTCACCACCAGCCGACCTGGGTGCACGTGGACGTCCTGCGCGACGGACGCAGCGCCCGTAGACCCGGGGACTTGTGAAATGGCGAATGACCTGCCCCTTCTCGGAGCATGATCGGTCCTTCAGTGTGTCCACGGAGTACTGACATGGCGGCTAGTCGTGACCCGGTCGTGACGTTCCAGCGTTTGCACGCCAGCGGCTGCTTCGTGATGCCGAACCCGTGGGACGCAGGGAGTGCACGGGCCCTGGAGCAGATGGGTTTCAAGGCGCTGGCGACAAGCAGCGCCGGTTTCGCCTGGACGCTGGGCCAGGCGGACAATCAGATCACCCTCGGTCAGGCACTGGAGCATCTGCGCGAGATCGTGTCCGCGGTGAAGCTGCCGGTGAATGCGGATTTCGAAGGCGGATACGCGGTCGAGCCGCAGCAGGTTGCCGAGAATGTCAAGCTTGCCGTGGGCACGGGGATCGCAGGGCTCTCGATCGAGGACTCCACGGGTGACGAGGCCAATCCGCTGCACCCCTTCGACCTCGCGGTCGCGCGCGTGCGGGCCGCGCGCAAGGCGATCGACGCAACGGGCAGCGGCGTCGTGCTCACGGGCCGATCCGAAGGCTTCGTCTGCGGGCGCCCCGACATTGACGAAACGATCCGCCGGCTGCGCGCGTATTCGGATGCCGGCGCCGACTGCTTATACGCCCCGCGCATCGACAAGGTCGAGCACATCGAGGCGATCATCACCGCGGTCTCGCCCAAGCCGGTCAATCTGCTGATCAATGCGCCGTTCATGACGGTTGCCGAAGCTGCCAAACTGGGCGTGCGCCGGATCAGCGTGGGTGGAACGCTCGCGCGCACGGCGTGGGCCGGTTTCCTGCAGGCGGCGAGCGAGATCGCGGGCGAAGGGACGTTCTCCAGGTTCGAGCGGCTGCCGAACGTCGATGCACTGTTCCGCGGCAGATAGGCCTCGCCCGACCAGCGCGAGCCTGGCCAGCCTCCGATGGACGCCGGTGGACGGGTCGTCGATATCCCTCAAGTACACCGGCCCGAACCAGCTGCCCTGAACGAGGTTCCTGTCGCAACGCCGGCTCGACGAACTCGGTGCAGTCATCGCCGCTCCAAATGGCAGGTCTCTGCCCATCATCTTGCCGAACGGACGAACCCACCGTTGAATCCGACGGGCATCCAGACCGACCATTCGCAGCGCCTCAGCCTGGCATTGAACTGCCGCTGCTGCCGAGGCGGTGTTCAGCGCGGGCTGGCCGACGCCTTCTTCCAGTCGCGAAACACGTCGATGTCGAAGCCGTCCGGGTAGTTCAGGTATCCCGGCGCATGACCCTTGGTGTCGGTGACGCCGTATTGCCAGATGATCTCCTTGGTCTGGCGGTCGATCACGATGACACGATCGCGCAAGTCGTCCGCGACGATGATGTCGCCCGTGTCCGGGAGTTCGCGCGCCAGCGACGGGTGGTCGAGCATCCCGTCGCCGCTGGCCACGAAATACTCCCAGGTCTTCTTGCCCGTGCTCGGGTCGAAGATCACCACCCGGCCCGGCTTGCTGAAGTCGGCCACGATGACCAGCTTGCCATCCACGGTCGGGAAGGCGTCGGATGGGTAACGTACATCCGGCGCTTGCTTGCTCCACACCACCTTGCCTGCGCGCGTGAGGCGGGTGATCCATGAACCCGTGATTTCGCTGACCAGGATGTCGCCGTTCTCGGTTGGGGTGGCGCCATTCGGGTGGCCAAGTGCCGTCGGTGGATCGTGTCTGCACTGTCCGGGCCGGCCCCAGGCGGTGACGATCCTGTTGGCCTGGGGATCGACGATCAGGATGCGGCAGTTGCGAATGTCGGCGGTGAGAAACATGCCGTCCTCGAGCAGATGCGCATCGTCGGGATAGTTCAGCAAGTTGTCCTTGCTGCCGCGCACATTGGGCACGCCCCAGGTCCAGGTAACGGCCTTGGTTTCGTAATCGACGATGTGGACGTCGAAGTTGTCCTCCTCGCTGACGGCAAGCCGCTCGCCGTCGGGCGAGAAGTTCACGTCCTCATTGCCTCGCCAGAAGGTCAGGTCCGGCGAGGGCATCTCCCAGACGATGCGCTTGTCGGGTGCGACCTCGATTAGTCGGTTGTTGCGCCGGTCGGCGATCACGATCGGGTAGGGCAGGGGCTTGCCCCAGGATGGCACCGGGTGCTTGCGATTGCCGGTAATGGGTGGAATCGGCGGCAGCGCGACGCCGCTCGAAACGATGCCGGCACCGATCATCTCGGGCGTGACCTGGACCGGCACGCCTGCCGCTCTGGTCGGCCGGGCGGGGCGGGCTGCGTCGCCTGCCGCGACGGCGGGAGCCGTCAGCGCCAGCGCGATGGCCAGACCCGACAAGCGCCGGCACAGCGTTTGTGGCGCATGAAGCGGGAAGACGAGAACGAGACCAAGAAAGATCGGCATGCGTCGAGACCCCGGCATCGGGGTCGCAATGACCGGATGACGCACGATGCCGCAACTGCTGGCAGGAGCCTTGCCGCGCATCAAGTGATGCACGACTACGGGCTGTCGCCCACGGTTCGGCCATTCGACGCTTGAATCGGCTGCGCATCGAAGGACTGCAACGCATCGGTCGTCTGCAGTGTGAACAGGCCCTACTGGCCCCGGCCCGGTTGTTCCAGGGCCATGCTGCCGATCTGCTCGTTCGACAAGCGGCTGCCCCGGTCTTCGCGAGAGCCGCTCCTGCTCGCGATGCCGGATGGTGGTTGAGAGCTGCAGCGCCACGCACCGATCGGCTGCTCCGACACGGTGAACCTCCGGATCGCCAGCGCTGGGTCGAATCCTGGAACTGGTCAGGCGCCCATGGTCACTGCGGCGTGCGGCACAGCCCCTGCGAGGGGATGTCGAGTGCGGCATTGAACTTCGCTGACAGGTTCTGGAACGCGATCAGTGCCGTGAGTTCGATCAGCGCCGGCTCGCCGAACCGAGCCCGCAAGCGGGCGGCGAACTCGTCGGATACCGACAACTCGCTGCGCGTCAAGGCCTCGGCGTATTCGAGCGCCAGCCGCTCGTCGACGTCAAACGCCTCGTGATCGCGCCAGTGCTCGACGATCAGCGCCTTGTCCATCGAGCCCAGCCGCTCGGCCGCGATGGCTGCGTTGAGGTCGATGCAGAAGCTGCACTGGTTGAGCTGCGAAACGCGGATCTGCACCAGCGCGCGCAAGGTGGGCGCAAGCGGCGAGCGCCGCCGTTCGAGCGCAGCATAAAAACCAGCCAGCGCGAAGTACAGGGCCGGTACGCGCGCCCAGACCAGTGCCGGCGCGAGCACTGCGCCGAAGCGCCGGCGCTGGCGCCAGAAGAAGGGCCGCAGGTACCAGGGCAGGGATTCCGTGGTTGATGGCGTGACATGCATCGGGCCATTGTCGCCGGCCTGACCGGGCGACTTGCGAATCAGCACCCACCGGAATGCTGCTCACACCAGGTGCGCGGCCAGCACCCGGGCGACATGCAGCGCCTCGCGCATCGCGCCGTCCCTGATCTGGTGCCGGCAGCTGGTGCCGTCGGCGACGATGATCGCGTCGGGTGCTGCACGCACCGCTGGCAACAGGTTCAGCTCGGCCATCTGCATCGAGGCCTCGTGGTGCGCGGCCTCGAAGCCGAAGCTGCCGGCCATGCCGCAGCACGAGCTCTCGATCAGTTCGGGCGCCGCGCCGGGAATCAGGCGCAGCACCTCCAGCACCGGCGGCATCGCGCCGAAGGCCTTCTGGTGGCAATGGCCGTGCACCAGGATGGCTTGGGTGGCGGCGCGCAGCAGCGGCTTGAAGCGTCCGGCCCTGGCTTCGTCGGCGAGGAACTCCTCGAGCAGCAGGGCCTTGGCAGCAAGCCGCTCGGCGCCTTCGCCGAGGCCCATCACGAGCATCTCGTCGCGCATCGTCAGCAGGCACGACGGCTCGAGGCCGACCACGGCGAGCCCGCCGTCGACCAGCGGCAAGAGGGCCTCGAGCAGCTCGCGCGCGCGTGCCTTGGCCTGCTCGGCCAGGCCCGCAGCGAGCAAGGTGCGCCCGCAGCACAGATTGCCGCCGCCCGGCCGCGTCGCCACGTGCACGGCATAACCCGCGGCCTGCAGCACGCGCACCGCGTCGGTCGGATTCTCGGTCTCGAAGTGGCCGTTGAAGGTGTCGACGAAGAGCACCACGCCCTTGTCCGCGGCCAGCACCTGCGCGCGGCTGGCGAGCCCGAGTGAGGGTGCTGCGGCGCGGAAGGTGTCGGACCGGAAGCGTGGCAGCGTGCGCCGCGCCGACAGCCCGAGCCACTTCTCGGTCAACAGGGCGGCGCCGGGCAGGCGATCGTGCAGGTTGAACAGCCAGGGCAGGCGGCTCGCGATCGGGGCGATGGCGGGCAGCCAGCCCATCAGCCGGTCCTTCAAGGTCACGCCATGCATGGCGGCGCGCTGGGCCGTGAACTCGAGCTTCATCTTCGCCATGTCGACACCGGTCGGGCAGTCGCGCTTGCAGCCCTTGCAGCCGACACAAAGGTCGAGCGCGTCGGCCACCGCGTCTGATGCGAAGCCGCCGTCGATCTGTCCCGACAAGGCCAGGCGCAGCGTGTTGGCGCGCCCGCGCGTGAGGTGTTTCTCGTCGCGCGTGATGCGGTAGCTCGGGCACATCGTGCCGGCGTCGAACTTGCGGCAATGGCCGTTGTTGTTGCACATCTCGACCGCCTTGGCCAGGCCGCCGGTGTTGTCGCCGCCGCTGCCGGGTGCACTGATGGCCTCGGTCACCGGATCGTTCTGCACGTCCCAGGCCGACCAGTCGAACACCGGGGTGAGCGGGATCGTCCGGTAGCCGGGCGCGAAGCGCAGCAGCGAGGCGTCGTCCATCTTCGGCGTGTCGACGATCTTGCCCGGGTTGAACAGGTTCGCCGGGTCGAGCTGATGTTTGATCGCCTTGAGGGCGTCGTTCAGCGCCGGGCCGAACTGCCACTCGACCCACTCCCCGCGGCACAGCCCGTCGCCATGCTCGCCGCTGTAGGCGCCCTTGAAGCGGCGCACGAGTTCGCTCGCTTCCTCGGCGATGGCGCGCATCTTCGCGGCGCCGCCTGCGGTCCACTCCGGCGCATGTCGAGGATGGGCCGCACGTGCAGCGTCCCGACCGAGGCATGGGCATACCAGGTGCCGCGCGTGCCGTGGCGCGCGAAGACCTCGGTCAAGGCGTCGGTGTACTCGGCCAGGTGAATCAGCGGGACCGCGCAGTCCTCGATGAAGCTGACCGGCTTGCCGTCGCCCTTCAGGCTCATCATGATGTTCAGGCCCGCCTTGCGCACCTCCCACAGCGCCTTCTGCGGCGCTTCGTCGGGCATCTCGACGACGCTGCCGGGCAGGCCGAGGTCGCCCATCAGCTCGACCAGGGCCTTCAACTGGCGCCGCAGCGCGGCGCTGTCGTCGCCGCTGAACTCGACGAGCAGGATCGCGTCCGGAGCCCCGATGAGCGCGGCCTCGATCACCGTTCTGAACGCCGGGTTGGCGCGCGCCAGTTCGATCATCGTGCGGTCGACCAGCTCGACCGCGCTCGGGCCGAGCGTGACGATGTGCTGGGCCGAGTCCATCGCCTTGTGGAAGCTGGCGAAGTTGACCACGCCGAGCACCTTGGCACGCGGCAGCGGGCTGAGCTTGAGCCGCAAGCGCTCGGTGATGGCCAGCGTGCCTTCGCTGCCGACCAGCAGGTGCGCCAGGTTGACGCTGCCGTCGCCGGTGTAGGGCCGCTCGCTTTGCGGATGGAAGATGTCGAGGTTGTAGCCACCGACGCGGCGCAGCACCTTGGGCCAATGCGTCTCGATCTGTGCGCGGTGTCTGTCGGCCAGGCCGCGCACGAAGTCGGCGATGCCGCGCTCGCGCGCGCCCAGGGTGTCGACCGGCCCGAACGAGGCCAATGTGCCGTCGGCCAGCCAGGCGTCGATGCCGGCCACGTTGTGCACCATGTTGCCGTAGGCGATGCTGCGTGAACCACAGGAGTTGTTGCCCGCCATGCCACCGAGCGTGGCCTGGGCGCTGGTCGACACGTCGACCGGGTACCACAGGCCTTTGGGTTTCAGTGCCGCGTTCAGATGGTCGAGCACGAGGCCGGGTTCGACCTCGGCGGTCATCGTGTCGGCGTCGACGGCGAGGATGCGGCGCAGGTGCTTGCTGTGGTCGATGACCAGCGCCGCGCCGGTGGTCTGGCCACATTGCGAGGTGCCGCCGCCACGCGACAGCACGGGCACCTTGGCGTCGGATGCGATGGCGATGGCGATGGCCACGTCCTCGGGACAAGTCGGCACGCATACGGCGACCGGCATGATCTGGTAGATCGATGCGTCGGTCGCGTAGCGGCCGCGCGCGGCGGCGTCGACCATGACCTCGGCGCGTGTCTCCTGGCGCAGCCGTTTGGCCAGGGCCTCGATCATGCGCGGACCTTCGGCGCCGGGTTGAGCTCGCCACGCTGCATCAGTTCGAGCACCGCGTCGCGCTTGTGTTCCAGATGCTGGACCAGCAGCGCGCGCAGACCCGGGGCATCGCGCGCGGCCAGATGTTCGACCATCTGCGCGTGCTCCTGCACGGCGTGATGCCCACTTGCGCTCGTCGAAGTTGGAGCGAAAGCGCAAGGCCTGCAATCTGGCATTGACGTTGCGGTAGGTGCGGGTCAGCACCGGGTTGCGCGCCGCGCCATTGATGCACTCGTGGATGCGCGCGTTGAGCCGGTAGTAGTTGGACAGGTCGCGCCGCGTGAAGGCGGCCAGCATCTCGAAGTGCAGCGCGCGGATCTCGTCGAGCTCGGCGTCGGTGATTCGCATCGCGGCCAGTTCGCCCGACTGGCCTTCGAGGCCGGCGATGACCTCGAAGGTGTCGGCCACGTCCTGCGCCGAGAGTGATGCCGCGACCGCGCCGCGATTGGGCAGCAGTTCGACCAGGCCCTCGGCGGCGAGCATCTTGATGGCCTCGCGCAGCGGCGTGCGCGAGACCTCGAGCGACTCGCTCAGTTCGCGCTCGTTGAGCTTGGCGCCGGGCGCGATCTCGCCTTCGACGATGCGCTGGCGCAGGCGCACCGCCACCTCCTGGTGCAGCACCTGCCTGGGCATCGAGATCACCAGGGCGGAGTCGGGAGGCATTGGGGTTAGTCCTGATTTGTATGCAGAAATCGACGCCGATCGCGTTGACGATATTCTAGGTGACCAGCATTGACAAACGAATTCTGTATGCAAAACTGGTCAGCCAAGGAGTTGAGATGCTGATCCTCGACAGCCACCCCAGCGGGCGCCATTTCCTGCAGATCCCGGGCCCCAGTCCGGTGCCCGACCGCATCCTGCGGGCGATGAGCCTGCCCACGATCGACCACCGCGGCCCGGAGTTCGCGCGTGCTCGGCAAGACCGTGCTGGCCGGCCTGCAGCAGGTGTTCCAGACCCGGCACCCGGTGGCGATCTACCCGGCCTCGGGCACCGGCGCCTGGGAAGCGGCGCTTGTCAATGCCTTCAGCCCGGGCGACGCACTGCTGATGGTCGAGACCGGCCACTTCGCGACGCTGTGGAAGAAGATGGCCGAGCGCCTGGGCCTGGCACCCGAATTCCTGACCCGGCCCGGCACCTGCCCCGACACCGGCCTGCCGCTGGCGTGGCGCCATGGCGTCGATGCGCAGGCGATCGGCGAACGCCTGCGCCAGGACCGCGAGCACCGCCTGAAGGCGGTCTGCGTTGTCCACAACGAGACCTCCACCGGCGCGACGAGCGACATCGCCGCCGTGCGCCGCGCGATCGACGATGCGGGCCACCCGGCGCTGCTGATGGTCGACACGATTTCGGGCCTCGCGAGCGCCGACTACCGGCACGACGAGTGGGGCGTCGACGTGGCGATCAGCGGCTCGCAGAAGGGCCTGATGCTGCCGCCCGGCATCAGCTTCAACGCGCTCTCGCCCAAGGCCCTCGAAGCGAGCAAGACCGCCAGGCTGCCCAAGGCTTTCTGGGCCTGGGACGAGATCGTCGAGATGAACAAGGGCGGCTACTGGCCCTACACCCCGAGCACCAACCTGCTCTACGGCCTGCACGAGTCGCTCGACATGATCCTCGGCCAGGGCCTGGACCTGATCTTTGCTCGTCACCGGCGTTGGGGCATGGCGGTGCGCAGCGCCGTGCAGGCCTGGGGTCTGCCGATCCAATGTGCCGACCCGAACGTCTACTCACCGGTGCTGACCGGTGTGATCACGCCCGAGGGCCTGGACGCCGATGCCCTGCGCCAGCTGATCCACCAGCGCTTCGACCTGTCGCTCGGCACCGGCCTGGGCCGCGTGAAGGGCCGCATGTTCCGCATCGGCCACCTCGGCGACTGCAATGACCTGACGCTGGTGGCCACGCTGGCCGGCGTCGAGATGGGACTCGAGCTCGCCGGCGTCAAGCTCGCGGGCAGCGGCGTGCAGGCCGCAATGAACCACTTTGCTGCACACCCGGCACCCACACCCAAGGAGACCAGACCATGAATCCCCGTCGCACGATCCTCACCGCCGCCATTGGCGCCCTCATCGGCGCGATCGGCCTGCCCGCCGTCGCGCAGATGGAACTGAAGCTCGGTCACGTCGGCGGCCCGGGTTCGCTGTTCGAACTGTCCGCCAACGAGTTCGCGCGCCGCGCCAACGAGCAGCTCGGCAACAAGGCCAAGGTGATCGTCTTCGGCTCGAGCCAGATCGGCGGCGACAGCGAGCTGATGCAGAAGCTGCGCCTGGGCACGGTCGAGTTCGCGATTCCCTCGTCGGTGATGTCGTCCGCGGTCGACGCGTTCGGCATGTTCGAGATGCCGTACCTGGTCAAGAGTCGCGAGCACATGAAGAAGATCGAGGCGGCGGTGGTCTGGCCCTCGCTGGCGCCGATGGCCGAGGCCAAGGGCTACAAGATCCTGGCGGTGTGGGAGAACGGCTTTCGCAACATCACGACCAATACCAAGCCGATCGTCAAGCCCGAGGACCTGGCCGGCATGAGGCTGCGCGTGCCGCAGGGCAAGTGGCGCGTCAAGATGTTCCAGGCCTATGGCGCCAACCCGTCGCCGATGGCCTTGTCCGAGGTCTTCGTGGCGCTGCAGACCGGCGTCATGGACGGACAGGAAAACCCGCTGACGCAGATCTATTCGTCCAAGTTCCAGGAAGTGCAGAAGTTCCTGTCGATGACCGGGCATGTCTACACGCCGGCCTACCTGGTGACGGGCAAGACCAAGTTCGCTTCGCTGCCGGCCGACGTGCAGGCGATCCTGGCGCAGGCCGCCAAGGACACGCAGGCCTATGTCTACGAACAGGCGGCCAAGCTCGACGACGAGTTGCTCGGCAAGATCAAGGCCGCCGGCGTCAAGGTCAACGAACCCGACAAGGACGCCTTCATCGCCGCCAGCAAGGACGTCTATGGCGAATTCGCGAAGGACGTTCCGGACGGTGGCAAGCTGGTCGACAAGGCCATCGAGCTCGGCAAGGGCATGAAGTAGACGCCAACCGAGCCGTAGCGGCTCGGGTCCGGTCTTCGCCTGTTCACTGGATGGAGTGCGCGTGTTCGCTGCCCTTCGAAGCGCCTTCGAGCGCACCCTGACCGCGTTCGTCATTCTCCAGCTCGCTGGCCTGGCGGTGGTGGTGCTGCTTGGCGTCGCCTGCCGCAAACTGGAGATCGCGCTCGTCTGGTACGACGAGGGGGCGTCGATCATGCTGGCCTGGCTCACCTACTACGGTGCCGCGCTGGCGGCGCTCAAGCGTGCCCACATCGGCTTTCCTGGCATGGTCAATGCGATGCCGCCGCGCTGGCGGGTGCCGGCGGTATGGTTCGGCGAGGCCTGCGTGTCGTGACCTTCTTCGTGCTGCTGAGCTGGTTCGGCTGGCGGGTGCTGATGATCCTGCAGGGCGACACCATGGTCAGCCTGACCTGGGTGCCGACCCAGCTCACCCAGTCGGTGATCCCGATCGGCGGCGCGCTCTTCGTGATGGCCCAGTTGCTGAGCCTGCCCGAGGTGCTGCAGCAGGCGCGCGGCGAGGGCATCGTCGACCATGAGCAGGCGCCGGTCGCCGAGGTGCTCAAGACATGACCCCCAAGCTCACGAGGCCCGTGGTGCAGCCATGACCGTCGCTTTGATGTTCCTCGGCCTGGTCGGCCTGATCCTGCTGAACGTGCCGATCGCGATCTCGCTGGGCATCGTCGCGATGAGTGCGATGGTGTACTCGGACGGCATCGACTCGCTGCTCAATGCGGCGATCGTGATGTTCACCGGCGCGACGAGCTTCCCGCTGCTGGCGATCCCGCTGTTCATCCTGGCCGGCGCGATCATGAACTCGAGCAGCCTGTCGCGCCGGCTGATCGCCTTCGCCTCGGCGCTGTTCGGCTTCATCAAGGGCGGGCTGGCGATGATCAACATCGCGACCTCGATGTTCTTCGCCGAGATCTCCGGCTCGGCGGTGGCCGACGTCGCGGCGATGGGCTCGATCCTGATCCCGGCGATGAAGAAGAAGGGCTATCCGAAGGAGTTCGCGGCCGCGATCACCTCGTCGTCGGCGACGCTGGCGGTGATCATCCCGCCATCGATTCCGATGATCCTGTACGCGGTGATGGCCGACGCCTCGGTGGTGCAGCTGTTCGTCGCCGGCATCGTGCCCGGGGTGCTGTGCGGCGGCGCGATGATGGCGCTGTCGTACTGGTTCGCGAAGAAGCGCAACTACCCGGTCGAGGAAGTGTTCGAGTGGGCCAAGGTCCGGCGCACCTTCAAGGACGCGGCCTGGGCCTTCCTGCTGCCGATGATCATCCTCGGCGGCATCTTCGGCGGCATCGTGACGGCCACCGAGGGCGCGGCGCTGGCGGTGCTGGCGGCGCTGTTCATCGGCGGCGTGATCTACCGCGAGCTCGACTGGAAGCATCTCTACCAGTCGATGATCGACGGTGCGACCCAGACCGCCACCGTGATGCTGCTGGTCGCCGCGTCGGCGCTGCTCGGCGTCTACCTGACCGAGCAGCAGATCCCGCAGCAGCTGGCGACCTGGCTGTCGTCGATCACCGACAACCGCTATGCCGTGCTCGCGATCCTGAACGTGTTCTTCCTCGTCATCGGCCTGTTCCTGCATTCGGCGGCGGCGATCATCCTGGTCGTGCCGATCGTGATGCCGCTGGTCAAGGCGGTCGGCATCGACCCGGTGCACTTCGGCCTCATCGTCACCCTGAACCTGGGCATCGGCCAGCAGACGCCGCCGGTGGCCAGCGTGCTGATGGCGGCCTGCTCGATCGCCAAGGCCGACATGTGGGCCGTCACCAAGGTCAACCTGCCCTTCATCGGCGTGCTGGTGGCCACGCTGATGATGGTCACCTACGTGCCGGCGATCCCGCTCTTCCTGGTCGACGTGTTCTACAAGTGAGCGACGCCATCCTCGTCGCGCGCGACGGACGTCATCGCCACCGTCGTGCTGAACCGCCCCGACAAGCTCAATGCGCTGACCAAGCCGATGTGGCAGCGCCTGGGCGAGGTGATGCGCGAACTCTCGGCGGACGACGGACTGCGCTGCATCGTGCTGCGCGGTGCGGGTGGCAAGGCCTTCGCGCCCGGCAACGACATCGCCGAGTTCGCGACCGAGCGCAGCAACGCCGAGCAGGGCAAGGCCTATGGCGCGATCCTGCACGGTGCGCTGGGCGCGATCGCCGACTGCCGCCATCCCACCGTCGCGCTGATCGAGGGCATCTGCGTCGGTGGCGGCCTGGAGATCGCGGCGCTGTGCGACATCCGCATCTGCGGCGAAGGCAGCCGCTTCGGCGTGCCGATCAACAAGCTCGGCCTCGTGATGGCGCATGCCGAACTGGCCGCGCTGGTCCAGCTCGCCGGGCGCGCGACGGCGCTCGAGATGCTGCTCGAAGGGCGGGTCTTCGGTGCCCGCGAAGCGCTCGACAAGAAGCTCGTGCACCGCGTCGTCGCCGACGCGGAGGTCGAGTCCGAGGCCTATGCCACGGCGCGGCGAATCGCGGCCGGCGCGCCGCTCGTCGCGCGCTGGCACAAGCAGTTCCTGCGCGAGATCGAGTCCGGCCAGCCGCTGACCGAGGCGCAGCGCGACGAGGGCTTCCGCTGCTACGACAGCGAGGACTTCCGCATCGGCTACCGTGCCTTCCTGGCCAAGGTGGCGCCGGAGTTCGTCGGCCGATGACGGCGCCCTCGACCGGCCCGCTGGCCGGGCTGAAGGTGCTGGAGCTGGCCCAGATCATGGCCGGCCCGAGTTGTGGCGCCTTGCTCGCCGACCTCGGCGCCGACGTCATCAAGATCGAGAAGCTGCCCGGCGGCGACGACACGCGGCGCTATGCCGACCCGAACGTGAATGGCGAGTCGGCGGCCTTCATGATGATGAACCGCAACAAGCGCTCGGTCGCGATCGACCTCAAGACCGCTGGCGGCCAGCAGGTGCTCAAGCGCCTGGCCGGGTCTGCCGACGTGCTGACCGAGAACTTCCGCAAGGGCGCGCTCGACCGTCTCGGCCTCGGTTTCGACGCGCTGCACGCGCTGAATCCGGCCTTGATCTACTGCTCGATCTCGGGCTACGGCCGCACCGGACCGGCGGCCGACAAGGGCGGCTTCGACCTGATCGCGCAGGGCGTGTCGGGGCTGATGAGCATCACCGGCGAGCCGGGTGGCGCGCCGGTCAAGGTCGGCAGCCCGGTGACCGACATGAATGCCGGGCTGCTCGCCGCGCTCGGCATCGTCTCGGCCTATGTGCACCGGCTGCGCACCGGCGAGGGCCAGTTCGTCGACACCTCGCTGATGGAGGCCGGCATCCACCAGACCGCCTGGCAGGCGGCGATCTTCTTTGCGACCGGCATCTCGCCGGGCCCCGGCGGCTCGGCCCATGTGCTGGCCGCGCCCTACCAGGCGTTCCCGACCAAGGATGGCTGGATCAACATCGGCGGCGCCAACCAGGCCAACTGGGAGCGCGTCGCACGCCTGGTGGGCGCGCCCGAGCTCATTGCCGACCCACGCTTCATCGACAACAGCGCGCGCATGGTCAACCGCGAGGCGCTGGTCGAACTGTTGAGCGCGCACCTGCGCCAGCGCCCGACCTCGGACTGGCTGCCCGACCTCGATGCCGCCGGTGTTCCGGCCGGACCGATCCAGACCATCGGCGAGATGGCGGTCGACCCGCAGACGCTGGCGCGCGAGATGGTGGTGGAGCTCGAACACCCGGTCGCAGGCCGCACCCGGGCGCTCGGTGTGCCGGTCAAGTTCAGCGCCACCCCGGGCGGCATTCGCTGCCCCGCGCCGACCTATGGCCAGCACACGCGCGAGGTGCTGGCCGAGCATGGCTACAGCGAAGCGGAGATCCGTGCCCTCGCCGAGCAGGGGTCGATCCAGCTCGGCTGATGCCGGCCGCCGCACTCAGGCCGGCTGCGCCTTGCGGCCCGTGAGACGGCCGATGCCGCGTGCCAGCAGCCGCCACAGGAAGCGCACGCCGAGCAGGGCCAGCACCGCCTCGGCGAAAGTCATCACGAAAGCGAGCGCAGTGGGCAGGCGCTCATCGCGCCGGCGGAACTTGGCGACCGCACGGTCGCGCGAGGTCTCGATGCTGTCGTAGAAGCTCGGGATCACGAGCAGGGTCAGGAAGGTGCTCGTGATCACCCCGCCGATGATGGCCACCGCCATCGGGCGGTAGAACTCGCCGCCTTCGCCGACGCCGATCGCCACCGGCAACATGCCGGCGACGAGCGCGAAGGTCGTCATCAGGATCGGGCGCAGGCGCTTGCGCCCGGCCGCCATCAACGCCTCCTCGCGATTGACACCCTCGGCTTCGAGCACGCGCGCGGCGTCGAGCAGCAGGATCGCGTTCTTGGCCACCAGTCCCATCAGCATGATGACGCCGATGAAGCTCATCAGGTTCAGCGTGCCGCCGGTGGCGAGCAAGGCGAGCACAACGCCGATCAAGGACAAGGGCAGTGACAACATGACGCCGAGCGGTGCCGTGAACGAGCCGAACTGCATCACCAGGATCAGGTACATCAGCGCGATGCCGGCGACCAGCGCGATGCCCATCTCGCGAAACACCTCCTGCTGGTCGCGCGAGGCGCCGGCGAGCTCGAGCCCGTAGCCCGGCGGGTAGTCCATCGCGCGCGCGAGCTTGAGCGCGTCGGCGGTCACCTCGCCGGGCGATCGCCCTTGCGCATTGGCCGCGACCGAGATCGTGCGCTTGCCGTCGGCATGCTGGATCTGCGACGGGCCCTTGCCCATCGTGACGGTGGCGATCTGCTCGAGCGGCACCATGAGATTGCTGCCGCTCACCGCGATCGGCAGGCGCTCGATGTTGCCAGCGTCGACGCGGTCGTCCGGATGCAGTCGCACCGAGACATCGCGCGCCTCGCCTTTCGGGTCGATCCAGTCACCGACCTCGACGCCGGCGAATGCCACGCGCAGCGCCTGCGCCGCATCGCTGACCGAGATGCCGAGCGTGTTGGCGAGGCCGCGGTCGAGCTCGATCTTGAGTTCGTTCTGCGGGTCCTGCTCGGACAGGCCGACGTCGACCGCACCGGGAACCTGGCGCAACTGCACCATGAACTGATTCGTGATCTCGAGCAGGCGGCGCGAGTCAGGACCGGTGAATCGGATCTGCACCGGTTTCTGGGCGCCGTTGTTGAGATCATCGAGAACAACGTATTCGGCGCCGACCAGGCGCGCCGTGAGGCCGCGCAACGACTCGGCGATCTGGGCCGCCGAACGCTTGCGCTCGGTGCTCTTGCCAATGTCGACCCAGACTCGGCCGCCGCCGGGATTGACGACGCTGTTGGTGGCGACCGTCTCAGGCAGGGTGCGCGCCAGCTCGGCGGCGGCTTCCACCTTCAAGCGCGCGTACTCCAGGCTGCTGCTCGAAGGTGCGCGGACTTCGATGGCGATCGTGCCGGCGTCGGAGGCGGGCAGGAAGCTCGAGCCGCCGAAGCTGGCCTGCAGCCACAGTGCGCCCACGAGGCTGGAGACCGCGAACAGCGCCATCCAGCGCCGATGGTGCAAGGCCCAGGCGATGATGCGTCCGTAGCGGTCGCATTGGCGGTCGAACCAGACGTTGAAGCGCACCAGGAGCCGGCCGAGGCCGCGCTTCTCGGCTTGGTGATCCCCCGGCGGGTCGCCCCAGTAGGCCGACAGCATCGGGTCGAGCGTGAAGCTGATGAACAGGCTGACGAGCACCGACGCCACAACCGTCACGCCGAAGGGCCGGAACCACTCGCCCGAGACGCCCGGCATGAAGGCGACGGGAATGAACACTGCGACGATCGAGAAGGTGGTTGCTGCCACGGCCAAGCCGATCTCCGCGGTGCCGGCACTGGCAGCGCTGATGCGGTCGGCGCCGCGCTCAAGGTGGCGCACGATGTTCTCGCGCACGACGATGGCATCGTCGATGAGCACGCCGATCGAAAGCGACAGGCCGAGCAGGCTCATGAAGTTGAGCGTGAAGCCGGCCAGCCAGACGGCGATGAATGCCGCGATCACCGAAGTCGGCAGCGACAGTGCGGTGATCAATGTCGAGCGCCACGAATTCAGGAAGATGTAGACCACGAACACGGTCAGTCCGGCGCCGAACACGAGCGCGTGGATGACGTTGTTCAGGCTGTTCTGCGCGTCCTCGCCGCCGTCGCGCGTGACCTCGAGCTTGGTCCCGGCGGGCAGCGTCGCGCCGACCTCCTTGACCAGCTTGCGGATGTCTGCGGCCACGGACACGGTGCTGGCTTCGCGCGTGCGCGTGATCGACAGGCCCACATTGGGCCGCCCGTTGCGAATCGACGCGCTGGCGACCTCGGCGAAGCCGTCCTCGACGAGGGCGACCTGACCCAGGCGCACGAGCTGGGCGCCGCGGCGCTTGATGACGATCTGGCCGAACTGCGCCGGTGTTTCGATGCGACCGACCAGACGGATGCTCTGGTCTTCGAGCTCTCCGCGCACCTTGCCGACCGGGGCCGTGGCGTTGTGGGCGCGCAGGGCCGCGACGACGTCGGTGACGGACACTTCGAACTCACGCAGCTTCTCCGAGCGCAGCAGTACCGACAGCTCGCGACGCAGGGCGCCATTGACGTTGACGTCGGCGACTCCCGCGACGCCTCGGAACTGGTCGGCGAGCTGATCCTCGGCCAGGCGCGAGATCTGCGCATGCGACTGGGTCTCGGATGACAGCGCGAGCTGGACGATGGGCTGCGCCGCCGGGTCGATGCGCCGCAGCACCGGCTCGCGCATCTCGATCGGCAGCTTGTGCCGAACCGTGCCGATCGCGTTGCGCACCTCGTCGGCGGCCTCGATCATGTTCTTGTCGAAATTGAAGAACAGCACCAGCGAGGCGTTGCCCTCGTTCGCTGTCGCGCGCACGCGCTCGACGCCGGAGATCCCCTGCAGTGCCTTTTCGATGCGGTTGATGACCTCGCGCTCCACCGTGTCGGGGCTGGCGCCGGGGTAGGGCACGTTGACGACCAGCACCGGTTGCTCGACGTCAGGGATCTGGTTGACGCGCAGCTTGGACAGCGCGAGCAGGCCCAGGGCCATCAGGCCGATGATGATGACGACCATCGCGACCGGTCGTCGAATGCTGAATTCAGAAAGAATCATGGGGCCTCACTTCGCCGCACTGGCGGCGGGCAGGGGCGTTGTGCGGGCCAGCTCGAAGGTCTGGCCGTCGACGTGCTGGCTGCCCGGGTTGCGCAGGATCCTGTCACCTGCCGCGAGACCATCGAGCACGGGCAGTTCGCCGGTGCGCGAGTCGCGGTCGCCGACCCGCACAGCGACGCGCTTCAGCGTTTGATCCTGCACACGCCAGGCATGCAGCGCATCAGCGCTTCGCACCAGGCTGCGCTCGGGCACCATCAGCGCCGTACCGCTCGTGCTGTCGATCCGTCCCTCGGCGAAGAGACCGGCCACCCGCGGGGCGGTACGCGGGTCACTGAAGGCCACCATGACGGCGAGCTGGCGCGTCGTCGCATTGGCGGCCACATCCAGGCGCTGCACGACACCCGTGAGCTGGTCCGGCACATGGCCATTGACGTGGAAGATCACTTTCTGGCCGATCGCCAGTTCATGCAGCCGATCGGCCGAGACGAGACCCTCGAAGCGCATGCTGCTGGGGTCGATGACCTTGACCAGCTCCTTGCCGATCTGGGTCGTGTCACCCACCGAAGCCTTGCGCTCGCTGACCACGCCGTCAAAGGGTGCGCGTACCAAGGTGCGCTGCAGCTGCTGGCGTGAGGTGACGACGCGCGCTTTGGCCGCGACGAGGTCGCTCTGCGCGTTGTTGCGGCGAACCTCGGCGTCCTCGAGACCCTGGGCCGAGATCATGCCCTGCTGCTTGAGCGTCTTCATGCGCTGGACCTGGCGCTCGGTCTGGTCGAAGGCCTGCGACGCCGCGCGCAGGGCCTCTTCGGACGAGCCCAGGTTGTCGCGCAGGGCCGTGTCGTCCAGGCGCATGAGCAGGTCTCCTGCGCGCACGTTGTCGCCGTTGTCCTTGAGCACCTGGGTGACGACGGCCGGAACCTCTGCGCGCAGATCGGCGCGCCGCGCCGGTTGCACCGACCCCGTGATCAGTGGCCCGGTGGCGCGCTGGCTGGTCTGCAAGGTCAGCAGGTCCTCGGGGGCCAGCAACAGGACCGGATCGGGGGCTGCCGTCTTGGCCGCCGTGGCGGCGGTGTCGTCGACCTTTCCGCAGGCGGTCAAGGTGGCGGCAAGGATCAGCAAAGCAAGCGTGAATCGCATGGACAGGCGCGGCGCCGCCCGGGCGCCGGTTCGTTCAGTAGGAAGCCGCGAGCGTAGCGCGCCCGGCAGGAAACGGGCATGGGGCTTGCGATGAACGGCGACCCAGCGGGCCGATCTGCAGGCCGGCGGTGCCGGACGGGGCTCGACGGGCCTCAGTCGTACTTGCGCATGTCCTCGATCACCTTGCCGTCGTTCGGCAGGGTGCCGGGGGCGACGATCGACACTTCGGCGCGCAGCTTGGTCACGTCGCGCAACGTCGTGGCGATCGCCGCACCCAAGCCTTCGGAGGCGGCGCCGCACTCGGCGCGCAGGGTCATGCGGTCGTCCGCCATCTCGCCTTCGATGACCAGCCGGGCGCGGCTGACCTCGGGATGGCGACGCAGCACCTCGGCGACCTGACTCGGATGAACGAACATGCCGCGCACCTTGGCCGTCTGGTCGGCCCGCCCCATCCAGCCCTTGATGCGGGTGTTGCTGCGTCCTGTCGGGCAGCTGCCAGCGAGCAGGGCCGACAGGTCGCCGGTGCCGAAGCGGATCAGCGGGTAGTCGGCGTTCAACGTCGTGACCACCACTTCGCCGACCTCGCCCACGGGCACCGGGACGCCCGTGCCCGGGCGCACGATCTCGACGATCACGCCTTCGTCGAGCACCAGGCCCTCGCGCGCTTCGGTCTCGTAGGCGATGAGGCCGACGTCTGCCGTGCCGTAACTCTGGTAGGCCGCGATCCCGCGCGCCGCGAGCTGGTCGCGCAGGGCGGGCGGGAATGCCTCGCCTCCGACCGACGCCTTGGTCAGCGAGCGCAGCTCGAGCCCCATCTCGTCGGCCTTGTCGAGCGCGATGCGCAGGAAGCTCGGCGTGCCGGCATAGGCATGGGGACGCAGCTCGACCATGGCCTGGAGCTGCAGTTCGGTGTTGCCCACGCCGCCCGGGAAGACCGTGCAGCCGACGGCATGGGCGCCGGTCTCCATCATCGAGCCGGCGGGCGTGAGGTGGTAGCTGAAGCTGTTGTGCACCAGATCGCCCGCCCTGAAGCCGGCGGCGAACAGGGCGCGCCCGAAGCGCCAGTAGTCGCTCGCCTGGCCTTCGGGCTCGTAGATCGGACCCGGGGACTGGAAGACGCGACGTGCGCCGCCACTGCGCACCAGGCCGCGCCAGCCGATGGTCGAAAAGCCCCCGAACGGATCGCCCGATCCGCCGGCGGCGCGGGCAACCTTCTGGCGCTCGAGCAGGTCGGCCTTGCGCGTGACGGGCAGGGTCGCGAGCGCTGCCAGGGTGCGGATGCTGGCCGCGTCGACCTGCGCCAGTGCCGTCCCTTGCGCGGCCGTGGCCTGGGCATTGGCAATCTGGGCCGGCAGCGCCGCCATCCAGGCCGCCTCCCGATCAGCCATGGACCGGGTTTCCAGTGAATCAAAAAACTCGCTCATTCGTCGCGTTCCCAGCGTCTGAGTTGGCTGCGCATGTCGTCGACGAAGCGGCGCATCTCGGCAGCGGAAGTGATCGTCCGGGGGACCCAGGTGGCGCTGGCGGTCGGCCGCTGAACGATGCGCGCGCTGATTGCGTCTGCGCCGGCCGCGAGCTCGATCACGGGCACACCGTGCAATTCGAAGCGATTGCCGCGCTCGGCCAGCGGGCGCAACTCGCGCAACTGACGCTTCAGTCCGACCAGCGCTTCTTCGGCCTTGAAGGCTGGCGCAGGGATCGCCCATGCCTCGTCGCTCACGACAACCACCGCTTGCGCCGCTTGTAGCTCTTGACGTCGCGGAAGCTCTTGCGGTCGCCGCCGCCGACACCAAGATAGAACTCCTTGACGTCCTCGTTCTCGCGCAGGGCCTTGGCCTCGCCGTCCATGACGATGCGGCCGTTCTCGAGGATGTAGCCGTAGTCGGCGTAGCGCAGCGCCATATTGGTGTTCTGCTCAGCGAGCAGGAAGGTGACCTTCTCGCGCGTGTTGAGGTCGCGCACGATCTCGAACACTTCCTCGACCAACTGCGGCGCCAGGCCCATGCTGGGCTCGTCGAGCAGCACCATCTTCGGGTTGGCCATCAGCGCGCGGCCGATCGCGCACATTTGCTGCTCGCCGCCCGAGGTGTAGGCGGCCTGCGAGCTGCGGCGTTCCTTCAGCCGCGGGAAATAGGTGTAGACCTTGTCGAGCGTGGCGCTGATTGCGGCCTTGCCGTCCTTGCGCGTGTAGGCGCCGGTGAGCAGGTTCTCCTCGATCGTCAGATGGGCGAAACAATGCCGCCCCTCCATGACCTGGACGACGCCGCGGTCGACCATGGCCGAGGTGGACAGCTTCTCGATGCGCTCGCCGCGCAGTTCGATCGAACCCTTCGTCACCTCGCCGCGCTCGCCGGCGAGCAGGTTGCTGACCGCGCGCAGCGTCGTCGTCTTGCCGGCGCCGTTGCCGCCGAGCAAGGCAACGACCTTGCCCTCGGGCACCTGCATCGACACGCCCTTCAACACGAGGATCACGTGGTTGTAGATGACCTCGATGCCGTTGACGTTGAGAAGGATGTTCGACATTCGTGGGTTCCTTTGAACTCTTCCAAGCGTCGCACGCGGCGCTCGGAAGAGGGCCCCGCGAGGGGCCCGGAAAGTCGGTCGCGGATCAGCTCTGGCAGTCCGCCGGGGCGCGGCGGGTGAGCTTGGCGTCACTTGCGTACTTCTCGGCCGAGGCCTTGACCATCGGCTTGATGATCTGCTGGTCGGCTTCCAGCCAGCCCGAGGACCAGGTGAACTTGCTTCCATCCCACGTGTGCACGCGTGCGTAGGCCGATCCCATGTGGTCGACGCACGAGGTCGAGACAGGGCGCATCACGTCCTTGAATCCCAGCGCATCCAGCTTGGCCTGGGTCAGATTCAGATTCTCGTAGCCCCAGCGGGCCTGCTCGCCGCTCATGACCTTGCCTTTGCCGAAGCGCTCCTGCGCAGCACGCACTCCTTCGGTGGCCAATAGGGCACCAACCACGCCCCGCATATAGAGCACCGTGCCGACTTCTTCCTTCGGACCAGCGCCCTCGTTCTTGCCATGCACCTGGGCCAAAATGTCCTTGACCACCTGCGATTGCCGCTCGGCGCCATGCTGCATCATCACGGCGCTGTAGCCCTTGGCAGCATCTCCCACGTCCTTGAGGTCCGGCTCCGCACCCGACCACCATGTTCCGAACATCTTCTCGCGCGGGTAGCCGGTGGCCACGGCCTCCTTGATCGCGGTGGCAGTCATCACGCCCCAGGTCTGCATCACGACGTAGTCGGGGCGTTGTTGGCGCACCTGTAGCCAGATCGCCTTTTGCTCAACGCCCGGCGCCGGGATCGGCAACAGTTGCAGGCTGAAACCGTGCATCTTGGATCGCTCTTCCATGATCGGCAGCAGTTCCTTGCCGAAAGCGCTGTCGTGGTAAGCCACAGCGATCTTCTTGCCCTTGAGTTTTTCCCAGCCACCTTCCTTGTTGGCCAGGTGCTTGAGCACGGTATCGCCCGCTACCCAGTAGTGGCCGATGAGGGGGAAGTTCCACTTGAAGATCCCGCCGTCGGCCGAATCGCTGCGGCCGTAGCCCGAGGTGATGAGCGGGATCTTGTCGGCCGGCACCTTTGGCGTGAGCGCGAAGGTAATGCCGGTGGAAAGGGGCTGGAACACGGTCGCGCCGCCATGTTTGCCCTTGAGTCGTTCGTAGCACTCGACGCCCTTGTCGGTCGCATAGGCGGTCTCGCACTCCTCAACCAGCGTCATGACGCCGTTGATTCCGCCGCGCGCGTTGACCAGCTTCATATAGTCGTTATGCCCGTTCGCCCAAGGCGTGGCATTCGGTGCCACCGGCCCGGTACGACCCGACAGGACGGGGAAGAACTGCTCTTTGGCCTGCGCCAGCGCGTTGCTGGCCAGTCCGGTCATGCCGACAGCGGTCAAGGCCGCTGCGACTGCGATGGATCTGAATTTCATGGTCTGCCTCCAGAGGGGGTGGTGAAAGAGCACTCGTCAGTGCGCGGGGAAAGTAGTGTCAATGTGGGAACGGCCAGAGCCTGAGCTTTTCCTTGCCGATAGACCACAGTCGCGCCAGGCCGTGAGGCTCGACGATGAGGAAAAACACGATCAATGCGCCAAACACCATGAAGGTCAGGTGAGACGCCAGCGCGACGTCGATCGGGATTCCGAACCAATAGGGCAGGTTATCGAGCACGATGGGCAGGACGACGATGAAAGCCGCGCCGAAGAAGCTGCCCATGATCGAGCCCAGGCCACCGATGATGACCATGAACAGCAACTGGAAGCTACGGTCGATGTTGAACGCGGCCCCTTCCCAGGAGCCCAGATGCACAAAGGCCCAGAGCGCGCCGGCTACGCCGACGATGAAGGAGCTGACGGCGAAGGCGGTGAGCTTGGCGTAGACCGGCCGGATGCCGATCACTGCCGCCGCCACGTCCATGTCGCGGATCGCCATCCACTCGCGGCCGATGTGGCCGCGCACGAGGTTCTTGGCCAGCAGCGCAAAGACGATCAGGAAGGCCAGGCAAAGCAGGTATTTCTCGACTGGGGAGTTGACGATCCAGCCGAACACATCAAGCTGCGCCACCGAGACAGAGCCCGACGAGGAGTTGTTCGTGAACCAGGAGATCCGCAAGAAGGCCCAGTCGACGAAGAACTGCGCGGCCAGTGTTGCCACCGCGAGGTACAGACCCTTGATGCGCAGCGACGGGATACCGAACAGCACGCCGACGATGGTCGCGCAGACGCCGCCGAGCAGCAGCGCGAGGAGCAGCGGCATGCCGTCGATGCGGACCATGAAGTTGTAGGCCGCATAGGCGCCCACCGCCATGAAGGCGCCGTGGCCGAGCGAGATCTGGCCGCAGTAGCCGACCAGGATGTTCAGGCCGAGCGCTGCCAGCGACAGGATCAGGAAGGGGATCAGGATGGCGCGGAACATGTACTCCGACGCCATCAGCGGCACGACGATGGCGGCGAACGCCAACAGCAGCGCGATGACGACCCGGTCCTGCAGGATCGGAAAGATCTGCTGGTCGTCGGCGTAGCGGGTCTTGAACTGGCCGTTCTCTCTATACAGCATTCTGTTCTCGATGATCTCTTGGTTGCGGCACGCTTCGCTTAACTTGGCTGCGCCAAGTTAGCCTGCACCGAAAAATCATTGACCGCGTATGTCATACGCGGTCAATGATTTTTTCGCCGAACAGCCCTTGCGGGCGGACGAGCAGAAAGAGCAGGGCGAGCACGTAGGCGAACCAGATCTCGATGCCGCCGCCGAAGAAGGGGCCGATGTAGATCTCGGACAGCTTCTCGCCGACGCCGATGATCAGGCCGCCGATGATGGCGCCGGGCACGCTGGTGAGGCCGCCCAGGATCACGACCGGCAGGGCCTTGAGCGCGACCAGCGAGAGCGAGAACTGCACGCCGAGCTTGCTGCCCCAGATCATGCCGGCGACCAGGGCCACGAAACCGGCCACGCTCCAGACGATGATCCAGATCTTCGACAACGGGATGCCGATCGACTGCGCGGCCTGGTGGTCGTCGGCGACCGCGCGCAGCGCGCGCCCGGTCTTGGTCTTCTGGAAGAAGATCGACAGCACCGCCACCAGCGCGGCGGCGATGAGCGCGGCGTACAGGTCTTCCTTGCTGATCAGGATGCCGCCGGGAAAGACTTTTTCGAACAGGAAGGTCGGTTCCTTGGGCAGGCCGATGTCGATGCGGTAGATGGCGCTGCCGAAGATCGTCTGGCCGAATCCGTCGAGGAAATAGGTGATGCCGAGCGTGGCCATCAGCAACGTGATGCCCTCCTGGTTGACGAGTTTGCTCAGCACCAGCCTTTCGACCACCCAGGCGAGCGCGATCATCACCAGCATCGCAGCCAGGAAACCGAGGAGGTTGCCGACGATCTGGTTCTCGAAGCCGAGCCAGGACGGGATCCATTCGGCGAAGCGCGCCATCGCCAGCGCGGCGAACAGCACCATCGCGCCCTGCGCGAAGTTGAACACGCCGCTGGCCTTGAAGATCAGCACGAAGCCGAGTGCGATGAGCGAATACAGCATGCCGGCCATCAGGCCGCCGATCAGGGTTTCAATGAAAAATCCCATGCCGGTTCCTAGTGGGTGGTGCCGAGGTACGCGCTGATCACGTCCTCGTTGTTGCGCACCTCGTCGGGGGTGCCGTCGCCGATCTTCTTGCCGTAGTCGAGCACGACGACACGGTCGGAGATGTCCATCACGACGCTCATGTCATGCTCGATCAGCACGATCGTGGTGCCGAATTCGTCGTTGACGTCGAGGATGAAGCGGCTCATGTCCTGCTTCTCCTCGACGTTCATGCCGGCCATCGGCTCGTCGAGCAGCATGACCTCGGGCTCCATCGCCAGCGCTCGGCCGAGGTCGACGCGCTTTTGCAGACCATAAGGCAGGCGCCCGACCGGTGTCTTGCGGTAGGCCTGGATTTCCAGGAAGTCGATGATGTTCTCGACCACCTTGCGGTGCTCGACCTCCTCGCGCCGCGCTGCACCCAGGTGCAAGGCCTGCTGGAAGATGTTGGTCTTCATCTTCAGGTTGCGCCCGGTCATGATGTTGTCGATCACGCTCATGCCCTTGAACAGCGCCAGGTTCTGGAAGGTGCGGCCGATGCCCATCTCTGCGACCTGGCGCGAGTTCATGTGGCTGAAGGTCTGGCCGCGGAAGGTGATTGATCCCTGCTGCGGCTGGTAGACGCCGTTGATGCAGTTCAGCATCGAACTCTTGCCCGCACCGTTCGGGCCGATGATCGCGCGCACCTCGTGTTCGCACACATCGAAGCTGATGTCGGTCAGCGCTTTCACGCCGCCGAAAGCGAGCGAGATGTTCTTGACATCGAGGATGACCTCGCCGATCTTGCGCTCACCCATCATGCAGCCCGTTTCACGCTGTCGAAGGTCTTGACGTCGACGATCTTCAGCGTCGCCGACACCGAACCGCTGCGACCGTCCTCGAACTTGACCGCCGTCTCGATGAACTGCTCGGTCTTGCCGCCGTACAGCGCGTCGACCAGCACCTGGTACTTCTCGCCGATGTAGCCGCGCCGCACCTTGCGTGTGCGCGTCAGTTCGCCGTCGTCGGCGTCAAGTTCCTTGTGCAGCACGAGGAATCGGCTGATCTGGCTGCCGGCGAGCAACTCATCCTGTGCCAGGTCGGCGTTCACCTGTTCGACACATTCGCGGATCATTTCGTAGACCTCGGGCTTCTGCGCCAGGTCGGTGTAGCCGGCGTAGGGCAGATTGCGTTTCTCGGCCCAGTTGCCGACCGCCTCGACATCGATGTTGACCATCGCGCAGACGCGGTCGCGCTGGTCACCGAGCGCGACGGCCTCCTTGATGAAGGGGAAGAACTTGAGCTTGTTCTCGACGTACTTGGGCGCGAACATCGCGCCATCGTTGGGGCCGCCCTTGATGCGGCCGACATCCTTGGCGCGGTCGATGATCTTCAGGTGGCCGCCGGCGTCGAGAAAACCGGCGTCCCCGGTGTGGTACCAGCCATCGGGCGTCAGCACCTCGGCCGTCGCCTCCGGATTCTTGTAGTACTCGCGCAGCAGCCCCGGCGACTTGACCAGGATCTCACCGTTCTCGGCGACCTTGATCTCGACGCCCTCGATCGGCACGCCCACCGTGTCGGCCTTGGCCTCATGGTCAGGCTGCAGGCAGACGAAGACCGCGGTCTCGGTGCTACCGTAGAGCTGCTTGAGGTTGATGCCGATCGAGCGGTAGAAGGTGAAGAGATCGGGGCCGATGGCCTCGCCCGCGGTGTAGGCCACTCGCACCCGCGACAGGCCGAGCGTGTTGCGCAGCGGGCCGTAGATGAAGAGGTTGCCGAGCCGGTAGTTCAGGCGGTCGAAGAAGCCGACGGCCTTGCCGTCCATGATGCTCGGTCCGACGCGCTTGGCGACGTCCATGTAGTGCCCGAACAGCCACTTCTTGATCGTGCCGGCGTCCTCCATGCGGATCATCACGCTCGTCAGCAGGCCTTCGAAGACGCGCGGCGGCGCGAAGTAGTAGGTGGGACCGATCTCCTTCAGGTCGATCGTGACCGTCTCGGCCGCCTCGGGGCAGTTCACGACATAGCCGCAGGCCAGCCATTGCGCGTAGCTGAAGATGTTCTGGCCGATCCAGGCCGGCGGCAGATAGGCCAGCACTTCCTCGTGCTCGGTCAACTTGTCGAAGCGGGCACCGGCACTGGCACGGTCGAGCAGCGTGAAGTGCGTGTGCACCACGCCCTTGGGCTTGCCGGTGGTGCCAGAGGTGAAGAACATCGCCGCCACGTCCTGCGGCGCGACGCGCGCCACCGCGGCGTCGAAGAACTCGGGATGGGCCTTGTGGTAGGTGGTGCCGGCCTCGATCAGCACGTCGAGCGAGGCCAGGCCCGGCTCGTCGTAGTTGCGCAACCCGCGCGGCTCGTCGTACCAGATGCGGGCCAGGCCCGGGCATTGCTCGCGGATCTCGAGCAGCTTGTCGACTTGCTCCTGGTCCTCGACGAAGGCGTAGCGCACGTCGGCGTTCTGGATCGGAAACACGAACTCGGTGGTGGCCGCGTCCTGGTACAGCGGCACCGGGATGCCGCCGAGCGACTGCGTGGCCAGCATCGTGGCGTACAGGCGCGGCCGGTTCTCGCCGACCACGACCACATGGTCCCCGCTCTTCAGGCCGGCCTCGGCCAGACCGCAGGCCAGACGGCGAACCATCCGGGCCAGATCGGCCCAGGTCGTGGTCTGCCAGATGCCGAACTCCTTGATGCGCAGCGCGGCCGCGCCAGGGCGTTTGGCTGCGTGTTCGAGCATCAGACTGGGGAAGGTGGCCGTCACCATGGTCTCCTGGCGCGCCGACGACAGCGCCGACGCTCTAATGGAGTCCCATTCTGAGAACAAGTTTGACGCCGGCTTGTCGTTCGGACGACAATCTACGGGTACGTCCTATCAGGTATTTCCCGCGTGTCGAGTTCCAGAACACCTGCGCTCAAAGCGCTGTCGGCACGCTCGCGCGCACCGACACCAGCCGAACTGGCCGGCGTTCCCTGGTTCGCCTTGCTGACAGCGTTCGAACGCACGCGCACGCTGGCGGACCTCCGAGTGGTCGAAGTCGGGCCGGGCGAAGTGATCTGCCGGGTCGGACGCCCGGTGACCTACTGGCTCGGCCTGGTCGACGGCCTGCTGAAGATGAGCAACGACAGCGCGCGTGGGGTGCCGATGACCTTCACCGGCATTTCGCCCGGTGGCTGGTTCGGTGAAGGCACGGTGCTCAAGCGCGAGAGTTACCGCTACAACATCGAGGCGCTGCGCCGAAGCCTGGTGGCAGGCATCTCCGTGGACACCTTCGACTGGCTGCTCGAACGCAGCATCGCCTTCAACCGATTCGTGATGAACCAGCTCAACGAGCGCCTGGGCCAGTTCATCGGCGCGCGCGAGATCGACCGCATGACCCAGCCCGACGAACGCGTCGCGCGCAGCCTGGGCGCGCTCTTCCACCCGGTGCTGTACCCGGGCGTGGGCAGCCTGCTGCGCATCACCCAGCAGGAGCTGGGCTACCTCGTCGGCCTGTCGCGCCAACGCGTCAACGAGGCGTTGCGCACCCTGCAGGCCGCCGACGTGATCCGGGTCGAATACGGCGGCGTGCGCGTGCTGGACCTGGACCGCCTGCGCTATGGGAAGTTCGCCGCGCCCGGCTGATCGCGCAGCGTGAACAGGCACTAGACTCGCGGCCAGTTCAGCCATGCGGTCTAACGCCGCTCATCCGATGGTCATGCTGCTTCGTCCTTCGTTGCCGGTGCGCCGGCTGATCACCTCTGCCTTGCTGGCCCTGGCCCTGGCCGCGAGCGCCGGCGCCGCTCCCCCGGCCGAGGTCTTCTTTCGCCTGCCGGCGATCTCGGAAGCGGTGCTGTCACCGTCGGGAAAGCACATCGCGCTCGTCATCGCAGGACCCGACCGAAGCACGGCACTGGCGGTTGCCGACATCGACAAGCCGGCCCAGTTCAAGGGCGTGGCCAGGCTCGACCGGGGCAGCATCGCGCGCATCGTGTGGGTCAATGACCAGCGGATCGCATTCCAGACCGTCGACTACACGCTCGGCCTGGCCGAGCAGTCCTACTCCGGGCTGCTCGCCGTCGACCGCGATGGCAAGAACTTCCGGCGCCTGATCTCGGGCCGCGCCAGGAGCGAGCAGGGCAACTTCGCGCGCGACCCGTTGTCGGCTCACTACCGGCTGCACACGCTGCTGCGCGACGGCTCAGCCGACGTCATCGCCGAACAGCACAAGTACGAGGTCAACCGCGAGATCGGCAGCGGCGACGGCTGGCACTCCGAGACCGAGCTGATCCGCCTGAACACCGAGACCGGCGACTGGAAGCGCCTGGTCAAGAACCCGCCAAGCCATGTCAGCGCCTGGCTGGTCGACGATCAGGCGGTGCCGCGGCTGGCGGTCGCCTATCAGGCCGACCGCAGGCGCCTGTACTGGCGCGAGGGCGCCGCCGAGGACTGGCGCCAGATCGCCGACCAGGATGCGCTGGACCTGCAGGGCGACCCGTTGGAGCTCGAGGGCATCGGCCCCGACGGCACGCTCTACGTGGCCTCCGCGCAGGGCCGGGCCGACGCGATGTCGGTCCTGACGAAGCTCGACCCGGGCACCGGCAAGCCGGCGTCCGAGCCGTTGCTGGCGCTCGACGGATTCGACTTTCGCGGGGCCCTGGTGAGCGACGTTGACGCGCGCAGGATCATCGGTATCCGCTACCGCAGCGATGCAGTCGGCACCGCCTGGCTCGACCCGGCGCTGCGCGAGATGCAGCAACAGGTCGACAAGCTGCTGCCGAACACGAACAACCTGATCGACTGTGGTGCGCGCTGCCTGGCCCAGCGCCGTGTGCTCGTCAGCGCGGCCTCGGACCTGCAGCCCGCCTTGCTGTTCGTGTTCGACCGCGACAGCGGCAAGCTCGACTTCATCGGCGCTTCGCGCCCGGCGATCGACCCGCGCGCGATGGCCACGCGCGACTTCGTGCGCATCGCGGCGCGCGACGGCCTGCAGATCCCCGTGCATGTCACCAAGCCGCAGGGCAAGGGGCCCTTCCCGGCGGTGGTCTTGGTCCATGGCGGACCCTATGTCGACGGTGACTCCTGGCGCTGGGCGCCGGAGTCACAGTTCCTGGCCTCGCGCGGCTACCTCGTGATCGAGCCGGACTTTCGCGGCACCACGCGCTACGGTCGTCGCCACTACCTCGCAGGCCGCAAAGAGTGGGGCCTGAAGATGCAGGACGACATCACCGATGCGACGCGCTGGGCCGTCGCGCAGGGCCTGGCCGACGCGAAGCGGCTCGTCATCGCCGGGGCCAGCTACGGCGGCTACGCAGCGATGATGGGTCTGGTGCGCGAGCCCGGGCTCTACCGCGCCGGCATCAACATCGTGGGCGTCACCGACATCGGATTGATGTTCTCGCATGGCTACGCCGACCTGAACGACTTCGGGCGCCGTTTCTACCTCCCGCGCCTGGTCGGCGATCCGGTCAAGGACGCCGCCCAGTTCGAGGCCACCTCGCCGCTGAAGCAGGCGGCGCGAATTCGCCAGCCGGTGCTGATGATCTACGGGTCGGGCGATGTCCGGGTGCCCGTGGCCCATGGCACCGAACTGCGCGACGTACTGCGCAAGCAAGGCACGCCGGTGGAGTGGGTCGAGTACGCCGACGAAGCGCATGGCTTTGGCAAGCTCGAGAACCAGATCGACCTGTGGACGCGCGTCGAGCGCTTCCTGGTCGAGCACACCCAGTAGTCAGGTGTTAGAGACCCCCGACGCCACATGGCCGGCCGGCACATGCAGGGCCGCGCTGTCGACATGGCCGGTCTGATCGTCGAAGAAGAAGTCGGGCTCGAATTCGCGCAGGAAGGCCCCCTTGGACAGGCCACCGAGGAACATCGCCTCGTCGACCTCGATCTGCCAGGCCATCAGGGTACGGATCGCACGTTCGTGGGCCGGCGCGCTGCGCGCCGTGACGAGCGCCGTGCGCACGCGCATGTTCTCCGAAGGCGATTGCTGCAGGCGCTGCAGCGCCTGCAGCAGCGGCTTGAAAGGGCCGGGGGCGAGCGGCGTGGCGGCCTGGTCGCGTTCGTGGTTCTGAAACGCGTCCAGGCCCTGGCGCTGGAACACCTGCTCGGCCTCGTCCGAGAACAGCACGGCGTCGCCGTCGAAGGCGATGCGGACTTCATCCGGGTGCGCGTCCGAGGCGCGTGCGCTGTGCGGGTAGACGCGGGCCGCCGGCACGCCTGCGGCGAGCGCCGAGCGCACGTCGGCTTCGTTGGTCGACAGGAACAGGTTGGCCGCCAGCGGGGTCAGGTAGCGCCAGGGGCTCTGGCCACGCGTGAACACACCACGCTCGATCGGCAGCCCGTAATGCTGGGCCGAGCGGAACACGCGCATGCCCGACACCGGGTCGTTGCGTGACAGGATGACGACCTCGACGCGGGGCTCGCTGCCGTTGAAGGCGAGCAGCTTGTTGACGAGTGAGAACGCCACGCCGGGGCGGGCCGGCTGCTCCAGGCGCTGAAGCTGCAGCTGCATGTAGGCACGGTCGTCGCTGGACTCAAAAAGGCGGTTCTCCTCCTCGAAGTCGAACAGCGCACGCGAGGAGATGGCAACGACGAGCTGGCCTTCGAGGGTGGCGGGCATGGTGCTGCGGATCATAGGCACAATGTCCGCCGACCCACCGCTGCGACCGCGTCCTATGCAGAACTCCCGCTCCCAACTGGCCGAAGTGACCCTTGGCGTGCTCGCCGTGGGTGCGCTGATCGGGGCCTCGCTGTGGATCCTGCGTCCCTTCATCGGCCCGCTGATCTGGGCCGCCATGGTGGTCGTGGCGAGCTGGCCGTTGATGCGCGCCGTGCAGGCGCGTCTGGGCGGCCGCCGCTGGCCGGCGGTGGCCGTGATGACGCTCGTGCTGCTGCTGCTGTTCGTGGTGCCGCTGACGATGGCGATTGCGACCATCGTCGGCAATGCCGACCGCATCATCGCCTGGGCCAAGGCGGTGGCGGCCTTTCGCATGGAGGCGCCACCGCCCTGGATGGCGACCTTGCCGGTGATCGGATCGACCCTCGTCGATCTGTGGCAGCAAGCCGTCGCGGCCGGGATCGACGGCCTGTTCGAGCGGCTCGCGCCCTACGCAGGCAATGTCACGCGCTGGTTTGTCAGCGAAGTCGGCAGCGTCGGCTTCCTGTTGCTGCAGTTCATGCTCACGGTCGGCCTGGCCGCCGTGATGTACGCCAATGGCGAGGCCTGGGGCAGCACGCTCAAGCGGTTCGGGCGGCGCCTGGGCGGGAATCGCGGCGAACATGTGGTGCAGCTGGCGGGCGACGCCACACGCGGCGTCGCCCTCGGCGTGGGCGTCACCGCGCTGATCCAATCCTTGCTCGGTGGCATCGCGCTCGGCGTGTCGGGGGTGCCGTTTGCGGGACTGCTGACCGCCGTGATGTTCATGCTCTGCCTGGCCCAACTTGGGCCGACCCTGGTACTGGCGCCGGCCACGATCTGGCTGTTCTGGCAGGGCGCCACCGGCTGGGGCGTGTTCGCGCTGGTGGCCACCGTGATCGTTGGCACGATCGACAACGTCATCCGGCCGGTGCTGATCCGCCTTGGCGCCGACCTGCCGCTGCTGCTGATCCTGGCCGGCGTGATCGGTGGGCTGTTCGCGTTCGGCCTGGTCGGCATCTTCGTCGGACCGGTCGTGCTCGCGGTGGCCTGGACCCTGCTGGAAGCCTGGATCGGCGACGATGACGAGCTGTCGCCAGAGACTGCAGCGCCAGAGGTCGAAGCCGCCGACGCTGGGACTGCGACTTCAGACCCGCAGTGAATCCCACAGCAGCTTGGCACCGGTGAGCACCATGCCGGCTTCGAACAGGCCGTAGAACAGGCGCTGCGGCACCCGCCGCACGAACCGCACACCGAGCCAGACACCGACCGGTGCGAACGGCATCAGCACGAGCGAGGCGAGCAGGTTGCTGCCATCGATCAGTCCGAGCCAGGCATAGGGAATCCACTTCGAGGCGTTGATGGTGGCGAAGAACACCGCCATAGTGGCCGTGAACACGACCGGCGGCAGGCGCAGCGGCAGCACGTAAAAGCCGATCGGCGGCCCACCCGCGTGGGCCACGAAGCTGGTGAATCCGGCCGTGGCGCCCAGTACGCGGCCGAGGGCGCGCGAGGGCGGTGGAGCGTCGGCATGCGGCGGAAAGAAGCGCCGGATCACCACGAAACACAGGGTCAGCGCGCCGACCAGGCCCGCCACCACCGAGGCAGATAGCCAGCCGAAGAGCAAGGTGCCGATCACAGTGCCGACCAGCCCGGCCGGCACGAGCAGCCGGACCAGCGCCCGGTCACGCTCGCGCCACAGCGCTGCGAGGCCAAACCCGTCTATCACCGCGAGCAGCGGCAGCATGATCGCCGCTGCCTGCGGCACCGGCATCGCGAGCGCCATCAAGGGCACCGCGAGGGCGCCGAAGCCCGCCCCGAAACCACTCTTGGACAGGCCCATGAGCAGCACGGCGGGGATCGAGACGGCGTAGAAGCCGGGGTCGCTCAGCAGTCCGGTCATCGGGATGGCATGAAAATGGCGGGATGTTCCAGCCCAACCAGCAAGACGTCCGGCGCTTCTTCTGCGGCATCTTGCGCAAGCAGCGCGCCGGTTTGCCGCTGACACCGATGGAGGCCGTGGCGGCAAGCTGGGTCGATCAACACCCCGAGTATCACGGCGATCTGGCCGACGAGGAGGTTGCGCTGGAGCGCGTGTACGCGGTGGAGGAAGGCCGCACCAACCCCTTCCTGCACCTGTCGATGCACCTGTCGATCAGTGAACAATGCAGCATCGACCAGCCGAGCGGGATCCGCCAGGCGGTGGAGTTGCTGGCGGCGCGCCGCAGTTCGCTGCACGAGGCCCACCACGAGGTCATGGAGTGCCTGGGCGAGATGATCTGGACCTCGCAGCGCAGCGGCCTGCCGCCCGACGGCCATGCCTACATCGACGCGGTGCGCCGCCGGGCGACCGCCTGATCACGGCGTGCCGAGGAACAGATAGGCATTCGAGCTGCCCTGGCTGGACACGCCGAAGCCCAGATAGACCGGACCGAAGGGCGTCTCTCCACCCAGGTAGGCCGCGACCGAATCGAGCCGGCCCGCGCTTGACAACTCCGAGTAGGGCCGCTTGACCTGGGCCAGTTCGAGCGCGAGCCCCAGGCGCAGGTCGCCGCGCAGGCCGAGCGGTGCGCGGCCGATGATGCGCTCGGCGCGCAGATGCCCGTAGTGCACGGTGTCGGCCAGGATCTGTCCGGTGGCATATCCCGAGAGGTTGAGGAAACCACCGAGGGCCGCGGCGTCGATCGGCGGCAACTCGCCGCGCGGTGACACGGTGGAGTGCCAGCGCCCGGCCATCACCCAGGAGCCGAGCGAGATCGCGCCGCGCAGTTCCGCGCTCAGCTGGCTGTAGTCGCCGCGGCGCGAATGGAAGTAGCGCAGGCGCGTGGCCCAGCCGTCGGTCGGGAAGTAGAGCCGATTGAGCTGATCGAGATCGAGCGTCAAGATCGCCCCGCCGGCGTACTGGGCCTCGCGCGGGTAGACCAGTTGGCCAGTCTCGAGCGCGGCACGCGCCACCCGCTCGACCCAGCCCGCGCGAAGTTCCCCGAGCCGCCCCAGGGTGCGGCCGAGCGTCAGCTCGGCCGACGAGCGGTAGATCTGGAAGCGCGAGATGCGCTGACCCAGCTGGTACAGGTCGCGGTGCGACCAACCGGTGCCCAGGTCGGCTTCGACGAACCAGCGATGCTGGGTGTCGAGTGGCTGGTGGAACTCGAACTCGAGCGCGCTGCGGTTGCCGATCTCGGCGCTCAGCAGCGCCTCGCCACCGAGCCGGTTGAGCCAGGTTCGCTGCAATGCGGCGCGCAGGCTGTAGGTCGAGCCCTGGCTGAACGACGAGTCGATGTTGAGCGCGAAGCGCAGGTAGTCGGGTCCCCATTCCTTTTCGACCGGCGCAATGCGCAGCACGTTGCGCTCGCGCGAGGACAGCAGGCTGTAGTCGACGCTCTGGTACCAGCCGTCGCCATACACGCGCTGCAGATCGCGGTTGAGTGCCACCGTGTCGAGCGCCTCGCCTGGCACCTGGCGCAAGTGGCGCAGCACGGTCTGCGGCGGCACCCGGTCGAGGCCGACCACCTCGATGGCGTCGATGCGTGGCGCAGCGACCGGCACCGGGCTCTGCGCCAGGCGCCGCGGCGAGGTGTGGGCCCAGGTCTCGGCGTCGACCGACAGGTCGCGCAGCGCAGACGCCACCAGCTCGGCCGACTCGCGCCCGCGCGCGGCGGCGTCGGCGTGGCGGGCGAAGTCGCCCGCGCTGATGCCGTCGAGGTTCGGCTTGAGGTAGATGTCGCCCGCCTTCAGGCGCCCGAGCGACAGGCTCACGTTCTGCTCGGTCAGCAACGCCACCATCTGGGCCGAGACGGACAGGAGCGAGCCCACCTGCTCGGGCGGGAGCATCGGCGAGCCGACGTTGACGGCAATGATGACGTCCGGCGCGCAAAGCGCCTGCACCTCCCGGATCGGCACGTTGTCGACCAGGCCGCCGTCGACCAGCTTGCGCCCGTCCAGCTCGACCGGTGCCATCAGTCCGGGCACCGACATGCTGGCCCGCATGGCCTGGGTCAGGCTGCCTTCGTGGAAGACGACGCGCGCACCGGTGCCGATGTCCGTCGCCACGATGGCCAGTGGCAGGGCCAGCTTGGCAATGTCCGGCTCGCCACGGTCGGCGCGCACCAGCTGGTTGATGAAGAGCTTGATCTTCTGCCCGGCCACTGCACCGGGCGGGTAGGTCACGCCAGAGGCGTCGACGCCGGACTCACTGCCCGGCAGGTAACGCTGCAGCAGGCGCTTGTAGCGTGGGTTCAACTCGGTGTAGGCCGGGTTGTCCTGCAGGATGTCGGCCCAGTTGGTCTGGGCCAGCACCTGGCGCATCTCGGCCGTCGACACGCCTGCGGCCCAGGCGCCGGCCACCAGCGCGCCGAAGCTGGTGCCGGCAGCGCAATGGATCGGAACGCGCAGTTCCTCCAGGACCTCGAGCACGCCGACATGCGCCGCGCCGCGCGCGCCGCCACCACCGAGCACGAGTCCGATGCGGGGCGGGTCGGCGGCCAGAGCCTGCCCAAGCCCGGCCAGCACCAGGAACCAGGTCAGCCAGACAGTGCGAAAGAGCGCGGCGGAGGGCGGAATGGACATGAGGGACTGCGGGGAATGATCCCGGATTGTCGGATCTGGCACGAACCGGGGATCAAGTCGGTCGGCAGCAGGCCGATAGACCCGGTGCGATCACCCCCCACTGCCCTCATGTTGCGAAGTCTTGCCCTCCAGACCGTGGCCGGCGTCCTCGTCAGGCTCGACTCTGCCTTGGTACGCATCGGCATGGTGGCGGCCCTCGTGCTGGGCAGCGCTGCACCCGCGCTGGCCCAGGGCGCACTCGATCTGACAAGCAGCGAACCTTCGGTCGATGCCTGGTCGGCGGTCACCTTGCTGGTCGATGCCGGCAGCGATGCGTCGATCGACGACGTGCTCGCGCGCAGTCCGGAATTCACCGCACCGCCGCGCTGGCACGCCAACCTCGGGGTGCGCCGCGACGCGGTCTGGCTGCGCGTGCCGCTGCGGGTCGACGCGGCCGACGACGGGCGCTGGATAGCCAACATTGACTACCCCTCGCTCGACCGGATCGACCTCTATGTCGTGGCGGATGGTGTGCCGCTGCAACAAGTGGCGCTCGGCGACCACCTGCCCTACAACGCCCGCCCGCTGGCGTCGCGTTCGCATGCGGTGCGGCTTCAGTTCGAGCCCGGCCGCCGCTACGTCCTGTACGCCCGTGTGCAGACGCGCAGTTCGATGATCGTGCCATTGCGGCTGGTCAAGGAGGACCGCTTCTACGCCGAGGAGATGAATGTGCAGATGGCTCAGGGCCTGGTCGCCGGGCTTGCGCTGTGCCTGGCGCTGTATGCGCTGGCGCAGTTCGCGGGCTGCCGGGACCCGATGTTCCTGTACTACGCGATGACGCTACTCGGCGTCGGCATGTTCTTCTTTGCCTACTACGGGCTCGCGCCCCAGCATCTGTGGTCGAACCACGCCTGGCTGACCGACAACGCCGCGCCCATGCTCATACTGATCGGCGTGGCGGGTGCCATGCTGCTGGTCGAACGGCTGCTCGACATCCGGGCCCACTCGCGCCGACTGGCGCTGACCCTGCAAGTCCTGTCCGTGGTCGCGCTGGTGGCGTCCGTGCTCTTCGTGGCGGACGTGATCGACTACCGGGCTGCTTCGCTGGTCGGCACCATCCTGGGCCCGATGCCGATCGTGCTGGGGGTGCACCTGGCCTGGCGCAAGGCGCGCGTTGGCGACGAGGCGGCGCGTTACGTGCTGATCGGCTGGACTGCCTACGCCGTGGGTGTGCTGGTGATGGCCGCACTGCTGCGCGGCATGGCCGATTCGAACATCTGGACCCAGCATGCCTTCCAGGCTGGCTGGATCATCGAATCGATTGCCTGGATGCGCGTGCTCGGCGTGCGCGCCGGCGAGATCCGGCGCCAGGCGGCGCGTGCGATCGACGAGCGTGCGCTGCTCACGCGTCTGGCGCACACCGACCCGTTGACGGGTCTGCCCAACCGGCGCGGCCTGGACCTGGCACTGCAAGCGGCACTGGCCCAGGTGAACCCGGGCCGGGGCCTGGCGGTCTACGTGGTCGACCTCGATGGCTTCAAGGCGGTCAACGACAGGCTCGGGCACGATGCGGGCGACGAGTTGCTGGTCGGCGCAGCACAACGTCTGAGCGCGCGCCTGCGCGGTGCCGACGTCGTGGCCCGGCTCGGCGGCGACGAGTTCGTGGTCCTGGCCAACCAGCTGAGTGACGAGAGCGTCGCCTGGCGTCTCGGGCAGAAACTGCTCGATGCGTTTGCCGAGCCCTTTGTCATCCAGGGCCAGCCCTGCAAGGTCGGCCTGACCGTCGGCTTCGCGCTGTCTCCGCAGGACGGGCTGTCTGCATCCGATCTGCTCAAGCGTGCCGACGCGGCGATGTATGCCGGCAAGGAAGGCGGCAAGGGCACCGTGCGGCGCGGCGGGGCCTCGACCGGGCTGGTCAGCGCCTGAGGCGCACGGTTCGCACCTACTGCATGAAGCCGATCGGCGCGCGCCGCGCCGTGCGACCGGGCAGGTCCTGCACCTCGAGCCGGTCGCGCCGGTCGAGTTGCGCATTGCCGAACGCCGTCATCCAGGCCCGGCGCATCTCGCGCGGGGCCATGCTGCCGATCGCGTCGAGCACGGTCTCGCTGGGCGCGGGGTCGAACCGTCGCCCCCAGTCATGCGCATTGCGGATGCTCGTGTAAAGCCGGCGTGCAATGGCGCGGGCGGCGTCGTGGTCGGGCATCTGCACTTCGAACACGTTCATGCGGTTGAGGATCGGCTCCGGGATGGCCTGTGCATCGTTGGCGGTGGCGATCCAGACCACCTGGCTGGCATCGATGGCAACCTCGGCGAACTCATCGGTGAAGGTCTGCGCCGTGTCGTGCTCGAGCAGGCTGTAGAGCGCGCCGAGCGGGTCGTAGGCATGCTCGCCGCGCGCCTTGTCGATCTCGTCGACCACCATCAGCGGATTTGCGTACTGGCCGTCGACCAGGGTTTCGAACACCTTGCCCGGGCGCGCACCCTTCCACTGCGACGACGCGCCGGACAGCACCCAGCCGGCGGTGAGCGAGCTCATCGAGATGAAGCCCAGTCCGGTGCCGAGCAGCTGCGCCAGCTCGCGTGCGAAGTGTGTCTTGCCAACCCCCGGTGGCCCGAGCAGCAGCATCGGCGTGACTTCGAGCGCATCCTGGCTGCTCGTGCACAGGGCCAGCTGGCGCCGCAGGTCGTCGAGCACCTCGTGGAAGTTGGGCAGTTCGTCGTACAGGTGCTCCATGGCCGGCAGGCCGCTCGGCTTGACCTGGAAACGCTCGGCGCCTTTCTCCAGCATGCGCTCATAAGTGTTGCGCAGATGTTCGTGTTCCTTGTGCGGCAGCTTGTCGAGGCGCTTCTCGACGTCTCCCAGCTGGTACACCGACCGCATGTGCGCGATCGGGATGGCGCGCGGGGGCGGCATGGGCACCAGGTCGTGACCAGAACTCATTGCTTCACCTCCAGACTGCGAGACCTGCACCATTGAATCAAAGTGCCGGCCCTGGTGGGTGCAGGAATTACCCCGTGTTTGCGGGTCAGTTGCGCCGGGCCGGCGCCGCCGCAGCACCCGCCAGGCTCAGCGCACCCAGGTGTTGAGCTGGATGATGGGCAGCAGCACGGCCAGCACGATCAGCAGGACCACCACCCCCATCGCGACCACCAGCAGCGGCTCCAGGATCGTGGCGAGCGCCATCGCACGGCGCTGCACTTCGCCCGACAGCTGGGTCGCCGCGCGCTGCAGCATGCGCGGCAACTCGCCGGTCTGTTCGCCGAGCCGGGCGAACATCGGCAACAGGCCCGGAAAGCGCTTCTTGGATGCCAGCGCGGAGCCCAGTGGCGCGCCTTCGCGAACCTGGACCAGGGCGTCGAGTGCGTCGGCGCGCATGGCGCGGTTGGACAAGGTCTCGGCCGCCGCTTGCAGGGCCTTGAGGATCGGCACGCCGGCGCCAGCCAGCATGGCCAGCGTGCTGGCAAAGCGCGCGGCGTTGTAGCCGCGTGTGAGCCGGCCGAGCAGTGGCAGGCGCAACAGGGCGGCGTCGCTGCGTTCGCGAAAGGCGTCGCCGCGGCGCATCACCACCAGCGTGCCGATGCCGCCCGCGGCGCCCAGCGCCACGGCCCAGCCCCAGCTGCGCACGAAGCTGCTGATGCCCAGCATCGCGACAGTCAGCATCGGCAAGGCCCGCTTGGAGCTCGCGAACACGGTCGCCACCTGTGGCACGACGTAGGTGACCAGGAAGACCACGATGACAAAGGCGATCAGCGACACGATGGCCGGGTAGAGCATGGCGCCGATCACCTTCTGGCGCAGGGCCTGGCGCTCCTCGAGGTCGTCGGCCAGCTTCTCCAGCACCAGGCCGAGGGCACCGCTGGCCTCGCCGGCGGCGACCACGGCCCGGTAGACATCGTCGAACTCGCGTGGCGCCGAGGCCAGTGCGCGCGCAAAGCTGCTGCCGGCGTTGACCTCGCTCTTCAGGTGGGCGAGCAGCTCACGCTGGCGGTCCTGCTCGGACTCGTCGGCGAGCGCGGTGAGGGCCCGTTCGAGCGGCAGGCCCGAGCCGACCAGGCCTGCGAGCTGACGGGTCCAGACCGCGAGCGTGGTGGCGTTGAAGACACGCCTCGAGAAGCGGTTCGATTCACCGGACGAGGACTGCGTCACGCCGGTCACGGCCAATGGCACCAGGCCCCTGCCGCGCAACTGGGCCCGGGCGGCCTTGGCGTTGTCGGCCTCAAGCAGACCGGTCGCGCTCTTGCCCGCGTCGTCCAGCGCTTCGTACTTGTAGGCCGTCATTCTCGGGTCACACGCAGCACTTCCTCGGGTGAGGTGACACCACTCGTGACGAGGCGCTGCCCGTCGTCGCGCATCGAACGCAGCCCGCCGCGCTGGGCCGCCTGCGACAGCTCGCTCTCGGCGGCCTGGTTGTGGATCAGCGTCTGCACGTCGCTGTCGGCCACCATCAATTCGTAGACACCGGTGCGGCCCTTGTAGCCGGTCTGGCCGCACAACGCGCAGCCGACCGGGTGCCACAGACCGTCCTCGCCCTGGCGCTTGCAATGTGGGCAGAGCTTGCGCACCAGGCGCTGGGCCAGCACGCCGAGCAGGCTCGACGACAGCAGGAAGGGCTCGACGCCCATGTCGATCAACCGGGTCACGCTGCTCGGCGCGTCATTGGTGTGCACGGTGGCCAGCACCAGATGGCCGGTGAGCGAGGCCTGGATCGCGATCTGCGCCGTCTCGTAGTCCCGGATCTCGCCGATCATGATGACGTCGGGGTCCTGGCGCAGGATGGCGCGCAGCGCCTTGGCGAAGGTCAGTTCGATCTTCGGGTTGACCTGGGTCTGGCCGATCCCGGGCAGTTCGTATTCGATCGGGTCCTCGACCGTCAGCACATTGGTGGTGCTCGTATCGACCCTGCCGAGCGAGGCGTAGAGCGTCGTCGTCTTGCCCGAGCCGGTCGGGCCGGTGACGAGCACGATGCCATGCGGCTGCTGGATCAGGCGGTCGAAGGCCGACAACACGTCGCCGCTCATCCCGAGTCCCTCGAGCGTGAACTTCGATTCGGTCTTGTCGAGCAGGCGCAGCACGGCGCGTTCGCCATGCGCCGAGGGCAGGGTCGACACGCGCACGTCGATCGCGCGTCCGCCGATGCGCAGGCTGATGCGCCCGTCCTGCGGCAGGCGCTTCTCGGCGATGTCGAGCTCGGCCATGATCTTCAGGCGGCTGATGAGTGCCGCGTGCAGGGCCCGGTTCGGTTGCACGACCTCGCGCAGCGTGCCGTCGACACGAAAGCGCACCGAGCTGCTGCGTTCGTAAGGTTCGATGTGGATGTCGCTCGCGCCGTCCTTGGCCGCCTGGGTCAGCAGCGCGTTGAGCATGCGGATGATCGGTGCGTCGTTGGCCGCCTCGAGCAGGTCCTCGACCGCCGGCAGGTCCTGCATCATGCGCGACAGGTCGACCCCGCTCTCGACTTCGCCGATCACGGCCGCCGCGCTCGATTCGCCTCCGGCGTAGACGGCGGCGATGCGCTGGACCAGCGTGGCAGCGGCTTCATGCTCGCAGCGCGCGACGTCGTACAGGCGCGTGATCTCGGACAGCGCTGCGCTCGGCGTGTGCTCGGCCGCCCACAGCACCAGTTCACTGCCGTCGTCTTCGAGCAGCACTGCGTTCGCCTTGGCGAACGCGTAGGGCAGAGGGTGGCGCGGGCTCATCGTGTTGCTGGTACTCAAGGCCGCACCGGGCCCAGGACCGGGTAGGTCAGGGCTGCGGGCGTCGATGCAGGCGGCGCCGGCGGCAATGGCGGCAGCACCGGCGCATCGCCGATCGGCAGCACCGGATTGGCGGTCGGCTGGGTGTTTTGCTGCTGGGCCCGGATCTGGTCGTAGCGGTCCGCCGACAGGCGGTTGGCGCTGGCTGCGTCGCGCATCACGACCGGGCGCAGGAAGACCATCAGATTGGTGCGCTTGCGCTCGCGGCTCTCGCTGCGGAACATCGCCCCCAGGTAGGGGATGTCGCCGAGCAGCGGGACCTTGGAGCGGCTCTCGATGAAGCGGTCCTCGATCAGGCCGCCGAGCACGATGATCTGGCCGTCGTCGACCACCACGGTCGATTCGATCGAGCGCTTGGTGGTCGAGGGACCGGCATTGCTCGTGCCCACCGCGGCCGTCTCCTTGACGCTGCTCTGTTCCTGGTAGATCGTCATGCGCACGACGCCGTTCTCGCCGATCTGCGGGCGGATGCGCAGCGTGATGCCGACGTCCTTGCGCTCGATGGTCTGGAACGGGCTCGTGGTCGCGGTGCCGGTGTTGGTGAACTGGCCGGTGATGAAGGGCACGTTCTCGCCGACCACGATCTTGGCCTCTTCGTTGTCGAGCGTGATCAGGTTCGGGGTCGACACGATGTTGGTGCTGGCCTGGCTTTGCAGCATGCGCGCAATCGCGGCCAAGGCATAGGTGCCGCCGAAGTTGCGCACGAGGCCGATGTTGAAGCCCTGGCCGAGCGGGTTCGACGTCAGGTCCTGCCCGGCCACGTTGACGTCGATGATGTTGCCGCCCGCCTTGCCGGTGAAGTTGGTGCCGAGGCCGATCAGGTTGGTGTCGCCACTGCTGCCGAGCAGGCCCTGCCACTGGAAGCCGAAGTCGGCCGCGTTGTCGCCGCTGACCTCGACGATCATGCTCTCGATGTAGACCTGGGCGCGGCGCGAATCGAGCTGGTCGATCATCGAGCGCACTTGCAGGTAGAGCGGCTCGGGCGCGCTGATGATGAGCGAGTTGGTCGCCGGGTCGGCCTGGATGAATCCGCCGGTGGATGGCGATGCGGAGCTCGCCACCGGCGAGGTGGCCGCGCTCTGCCCAGTCTGGGCGCCGGCGGCCGTCGGGAGCGCGAACGGACCGCTGGCCACCGGCGTCGCGGACGTCGACGAGCCCCCGCCCGAGCCACCACTGCTGAACGCCGCGCGCAGCACGGTTGCAAGCTTGGCAGCGTCCGCATTCTTGAGGTGAACGACCCACAGACCGCCGGCCGGACCACCGGCCGAAGGCGTGTCGAGTTGCGAGATCAGGTTCATCGCCTCGGCCAGCTTGGCATCGTTCGGCGCGCGCACGATGAGTGCATTGCTGCGCGGCTCGGGCACGACCGTGGCACCGCCGATCGCCACCGCGTTCGGCACCGCTGCACCGCCCCCGGCCAGCAAACGCTGGACCAGCGGCGCCAGATCGCTCGCCACCGCGTACTTGAGCGTCACCACCTGGGTCCCGGTACTCGATGGCTGGTCGAGCGCAGCGATGATCTTGGCGATCCGCTGCAGGTTGTCTGCGTAGTCCGTGATCACCAGGGCCTGGCTGCCCGGGTTGGCATTGATGGTGTTGTTGGCGCTGATGAGCGGGCGCAGGATCGCCACCAGGTTGTTCGGGTTCTCGTAGCGCAGCGGGAAGATCTGGGTCAAGACCTGGTCGCCGCGCATGTTCACTTCGCCGATCGAGACCGTGCCGGTCTGCAGTTTGGCGTCCGCCTCGGGCACGACCTTGAGCAAGCCGCCGCTGTCGATCATCGCGAACCCGAGGCCGCGCAGCGACGACAGATAGGTCAGGTAGGCCTCGCGCACCGTGATCGCCTGTTCGCTGTAGACCGTGATGACGCCCTTGACGCGTGGATCAACCGCGATCTGGCGGCCGATCATGGCCGCGAAGGCACGCGTCACGGCGTCGATGTCGGCGTTGACGAAGTTCACCGTGACCGGAGCCTTCGAGCGCGCTGCTGCGGCGGCGCCCGGAATGGCAGGTTGCGCAGTCACGGGCGCCGCAAATGCGAGGGCCGTGCACAGGGCGGCGCACATGAGGCGGTGCAAGAGAGGAGTTCGGCGCAGCGTCATGTTCATCCGATTGCAATGAGACTCAGCGCGCCCTGGCGGCGGCCGATGATGTTGAGCAGATTGTCCAGCGCCCGCTCGGCGCCAGACTCGGCGCGGGCGTCGCCCCGGAAGTGCAGGGCCGGCCCGGTCCACTGGCCCTGGCCCTGGAGGCGCAACGCGCCGGACAGCGTGGACAGGCTCAGGCGCGCCCCTTCGCCATGCTCGGCGTCGCCGGCCACATCGAGTCGATAGCTGCCGAGCACGGGCAAGGTCGACACGCTGGACGCGATGTCGCTCAGGTCGAGTCCGACCCGACCGTCGATGCGCCAGCGGCCGCGCACGTTCTCGAGCTGCATGCCGGACGACATCAGGCGCAGCGACCCCATCAGTTGCAGCGTGTTCCAGGGCGTGCCCAGGCCGGCCAGCCAGGCCGCGGGCCAGTGGCCCAGGGCCTGCGGAGATGCGGGCACGACGATGCTCCATCGGCCCAGGCCGGGGCGCAGCACAAGTTCTTGCTCGCCGCTCAGGCAGCAGGCGTGGCGCAGGCGCAGCGCCAGCCCTTTGGTGGTCCAGCCGAAGTCCCATTCCAGGCGGCCGGGCAATGCCGCGGCGTCGCGGCTGCCCGGCCCACCGGTGAGCACGGCCACGGCGTGACCCGACCAGATCGTGCCGCGGGCCTCGGCCAGCAGCACATGCCCGCCACTGGCCGTCTTCACCGCGCGCGCCAACCAGGTGGCGGGCGCAAACCAGGCCAGGCCGGCCGCGAGGCCGAGCGCGGCGCCCGTGACGGCCCAGCGGCGAGCGGCACTCATGGTCGAACCCCGATCGAGACCACGACCGTGCCGTTGAAGCCCGCCGCGCTGCGTGTCAGGCGCACTTCGACCGGTCTTGCGCGCGCTGCGGCGCGCGCTTCGACGAGCCATTGGCGCAACGCGTCGGCATCGGCGTCCTTGACGATCAGGACGGCACGATCGCCCTGGATCTGCAGGCTCCCTGCGTCGCCCAAGGTCTCGGTGGCGCCGCGCAGCGCCTGCACCGCCAGGGCCTGCGGCACCGGTGGAGCGGCACGCAGGGCCTGCGCGACCGCCGCCTCTTGCTGCATGGCGCGCCACTGCGATTCGAGCCGGGCCAGTTCGGTCGGCGCTTGGCGCAGGGTCCGCCAGGCCGGCTGGACCGCGATCAGCCACACGGCCGCTGCCGCGATCAGCAGTCCGGCCGTCGACAGCGCGCGCCTCTCGCGTGCCGCCAGTGAAGCCCAGCGTTGTCGCAGCGTCGACATGGCTTGGTTCATGGTTTTGCACCCGCCGCGCGGGCCAGCTGCAGCCAGCCATCGGCCGACGTCACGTTCCATCCCTGGCCTTGTAGGTGCGAGCGGAACGCGTCGATGCGGGCCGCATCCCAGTCCGGTACCGCAAGCGAAAGCGTTGCGTTCTCGAAGCGCAGACCCTGCGCCGGCCCGGCCTCCCCGGGCCAGCCGCTGGCCGCGGCAGCGAGCAGGGTCTCCAGGTCGCCGTCCCCTGGGCGGCCGGCGGCCGCGCGCAGCAAGTCAGTTTCGCGGGACATCTGGAGCGGCGCGTCGAGCACCGCGCGCACTTTCGGATAACTCGTCCTGAGCAAGGCCACCATGGCCTGGCGCGTGTCGTCGGTTCGTTGGCGCAGCTGGTAGGCAAGAACGTTGAGACCGAGCAGCTGCAAGACGATCAGGCCGACCAGTCCGTAGCGGACCGGGCGCCATGCGGGGCTCGTGAAGGCCAGCCAGGCGTCACGCAGCGCGCGCGTGCCGCGCCGGCGCAGCGCGAGGTCGAACTGGCGCAGATTCCAGCCCGAGCGCGCGGCAGCGAGCGAGCGCTCGGCATCGCCGATCACCTGGACCGGCGCGCCGAGCCAGGCTTCGGCGGCGGCAGCAGCGGCCGGACTGGCGGTCCATGTGGGCGCAGGTGTGCGTTCACCGAGCCAGCGCTGGCGCGGCAGCGAGCCGGCGAGCGACAGCACGCTGTGCCCCTGTTCGTCGGAAAAGGCGAGGCTGAGGGCGCTGGCGTGGGCATCGTCGATGCCACTGGTCAGGAAGAAGTGCCCGGTGGCGCCGCCATGGCCGGGAATGCTGGCCGGCACGACCTTGTCGACGACCCGCCCCTCCCGCTCCAGGCGGGCCAGTTCGGCGACCAACCAGGAACGGTGCACCACCGCGACCCAGGTGGATTGGCCGGCCACAGGCCGCGGCGGCAATCCGAAGTGCACAGCCGAATCGTCGTCGAGCAGGGACTCTTCGAGCGCGCCGTGCAAGGCCTGTCTCAGGCGCGCGGCGGGCGCACGCGGCAGCTTGACGCGGTGCCAGGCGAGGTCGGCTTCGGACACCAGTGCGACCAGACTGTCGGCCGCCGGCAGCGCCGAGGGAGCGCAACGGCCTTGCGCCGTGACCTGGAGACCGTCGGCGCTGAAGACATAGTCGACCTCGGTTGCCGTCGCCGCGACGGGCGCGCCATTGCCCAGGCGCGACGCAAGGCGCACACGGGATGGAATCGATATCACGAGGACGGACATGCTTCAGACGAGAGGTGGCCGGTGCGGACAGCACCGCATTGGACCAGAACAAAGGGGGCTCATCAGCGCGACGGCTCCAGCGCGCTGCGCCGCTGGCGCAGGATGGCCACCACGTCGCTGCCCTGTCCGGCCTCGCGCCGCTCGATGATCGACCGCTCGACGAGCACGCGGTCATCCAGACGCAGCCGGCCGGTGACCTCGAAGAACCGGCTCGCGACGGTGGCCCGACCACTCGGCAGATCAGGGCCGTTCGGCAGCAGGGCCTGGGCATCGGCCAGGGTCCGGAAGGGGTCGCGCTGGCGCACTTGGATCATTCGCTCCGCGGTGCCCGGCGGCAGCCCCTCCAGCAGTGCCGCAATCACTTCGCGCGGGGCGGTATTGAGGTTGACGCCGGTCGGGTCGGGCAGCAGCACGACATAGGGCTCCAGCGCAGCAATGTCGTCGGCACTGACGCCGAGCCAGGTCATCTGGTCGAGCCGCTGCGGACCCAGCCCGACCGCAGGACCGGTCTTGCGCAGGGCGTCGGCCAGGCCAGTGGCGATCTGCTGGGCGGTGCCCGTGGACACTCCGACCAGGTCGCACAGCCGACTCAGCACGGCCAGCTCGGGTGCCACCGGCTCGCCGGCATCGCCGACCAGGGCCTGCAGGTTGTAGCGCGACTGGAGATCGACGATCCGACCGGACAGGAAGGCCTCAGGACCATCGGCCTCGCCCGCGTTGCGGTCGGCCGCGAGAAAGGTCGACAGCCGGGCCTCGGCCAGTGGCACCGCCCAGGGCTCTCCGAGGTGGTCGCTGCCGCCGGAGCGGCCGTCCTCGCGCAGGATCAGGCGCGCCCAGTCGAGCGCTCCGTTCAGGATCCAGGCCGCCTGCGCGCGCGCGCGCTCGGCCGCCTCGACTTCGATCGCACGCTGCTGCGACCACACCATGCCGGCAGCGACCGTGCTGACCAGGGTCAGGATGACCATGGCCAGCAGCAGCGCCGTGCCGCGCTGGGCATGAAGGCGGCGCTGCCGTGTCATCGCAGTTGGGGCGGCACCAGCAGGTCGCGCGTCAACACACCGCGGTCGGTGGTCAGCACGACACGGATGCCGGTGGGCAGTTGCTGCCGGCCTGGCGGCAATGGTGTGGACCCGGTGGTCGAGGACGCGAGCGAGCGCAGGTCGCCACTCGATTGCGCATTGCTCCAGGCGTTGGCGCGGAAGAAGTAGAGCTGCCAGGCGCTCGCACCCTCGACGGCGCGCAACTGCTCGGGTTCGCGCCCGAGCAGTTGCTGACTGCGCATCCAGCCAAGCTGGAGGTCCTCGGACCGAGTTGCGGCGGGCCCGGCCCAGCGCATCCAGGCCCCGTCGCGCACGGCCCAGGCCACGACGTTGACCCCGCGCGGGCCCTGGCGGGTCAGCCTCAAGGTCTGGCCGTCGAACTGCAGCGCCGGCACGGCGGTGGTCTCGAACAGGGCCGCGATGTCCTGCTCGAACTGGGTGACCACGGTGGACAGCCGGGTCGTGCGGTCGAGGGCCTCCAGGCTGGCGCTGCGGGCACGCAGCATGCCGTCCACGCCCTGCCAGGCCAGGCCGGCCAGGACCGCCATGATGACGAGCGCGACCAGCACTTCGACGAGGGTGAATCCGTCAGCGCTCGAATGGTCTCGATGCTGGGCCATCGTCAGTACCTCGACACGACGGTGGACAGCGTCAGCAGCGGGTGGCCGCTGTCGTCGCTGACCACGGCGTCGACGCGGTGGAAGTTCGGGTTCGGCGTCGGCCGTGTGATCAGCTTGCCGGCGTACTGGCGCCCCATCTGTTCGCAACCGAAATCGCTGTCGCCGATGCCCGGCCACTGACGGGCCAGCCTGAGCGCCGCGAGCTGGTTGTCTGCGCACCACTGCGCCGCCGTCACGTCGGCCAGGCGCTGCGCGTTGTCGGTCAGGGCGCCGGCGGCCCGCAACCCGGCGCCGAGCGCCACGGCGACGATCGTCAGCGCCACCAGGACTTCGACCAGGGTGAACCCACGTTGCCTCATGGTGGCGTGTCCGGACTCGAAACGACTGCAAACGGGCCCAGTCCATCGGTCGCGATCTCGAGCCGTTGGCTCTCCAGCCGCAACACGACCCGCTGGGCCCCGATCAGGGCCTCCGGCCCCAGGCTGACCGAGGTCGCTCCGACGACCTGCGCATTGACTCGCGGATCGAGCCAGTCCTGGGGCAGGACACGGGCTGCCGGGAGGCCCACGAAACGGAATGCCTTGCCCGGGCCCTGCACACCTTCGGCTTGCGGGATCCAGAGAACGGCGAGCCCGGTCGCACGCGACTCGGCGCGTGCGGTCTCGAGCAGCATCGTGAGCCGCTGGCCCTCATGCTCGAGCCGGGAGGCGTCGCCATCGCGCAGGGCCAGCGAGACCAGCGCGGCCGAGAGCGCGATGATGGTGATGACCACCAGCAACTCGATGAGCGTGAATCCACGCCGTGCCAGGTTGAGAGGCGGCTGGCAGCGCAGCAACCTATTGCCAGGAGCCGATGTCTGCATTCGTGCCTTCACCCCCGGGCTGGCCGTCGGCACCGAAGCTGAAGATGTCGATCGGACCCTTCACACCAGGATTGAGGTACTGGTAGGGCCGGCCCCAGGGGTCGTTCGGCAACTTGTCCAGGTAGGGTTTCCAGTTGGGTGGCACGACGCCGACCGAAGGTTTGGTCACGAGGGACTCCAGGCCCTGCTCCGAAGCCGGGAAGCGCTGGTTGTCCAGCTTGTACAGCTTGAGCGCCTGCATCAGGTTGTTGACGTCGGTTCTTGCGGCCGTGACACGCGCGTCGTCGGCACGGTCGAGCACGTTCGGCACGATCAGCGCCGCGAGCACGCCGATGATGACCAGGACCACCATCAGCTCGATCAGGGTGAAACCGTGGGGGCGGGCGAAGAGACGGGGCAGGGGGTGCATGGGCGGTCGGTCAGGCGAGGGTCCATGAATCATAATCTTGCGGTGAGCGCTCGCTGGGTTGCCTTCGTCGTCTGGGCCGCATTGGCCGCCAGTGCCGTCTTCTGGGTCATGCGCTTGTTCGCGTCGCCCATAGCGGTGCCGGCGGATGCCGTGACGGTGGGCCAGGCGGGCCCGCTGCAGGCCGATCTGGGCGTGCTGTTCGGCCGCGCCGAAGTGGCCGCGCAGGACGCGGTCGTGCCGATCGCACCATCCCGGTTCAAGTTGCTGGGCGTCGTCACGCCCCAGCAAGGGCGTGATGCCGGCATCGCGCTGGCCCTGATCTCGGTCGATGACCAACCCGCCAAGGCCTACCGTGTCGGTGCGGTGGTCGACGGGCAGACCGTTCTTCAATCGGTCGGGGTGCGCGGCGCCAACCTCGGTCCGCGTGGCGGTGCCACGGCGGCGCTCGAGTTGCCGCCACCGGCCGCGGCCAGCACCGGAACGCTTCCCTCGATCATGCCCGCGGCTCCGGGCCCGAACAGGCCCGTGTTTCCGCCCGCGATGCTCGTGCGGCCGGCACCGCTGCCGGCGCCTGAGCCACAGGGCACCGGCGACGCCCAGACCGTGGAGAGTCTGCCGGCACCAGGCCAGTTCCAGCAACGCCAGACCCTCGAGACGCGATAGCCACCGAGCCGCGCGCGGGCGCTCGAACGCCAGCGGGGCAATCAGACAGGATCGTCGAGCGGATCGCTGATCGACACCTCGGGCAGTTCGGTGGCGCCGAACACCGAGCCCGAGAACGGCGCCGGGTGCGAAGGCCCGGGGTCCTCGCCGTCGGCAACTTCGGTCAGCAATGCAGCGGCACCGCGCACGAGGGGCCAGGCCAGCGTGGCGCCCGTGCCGTCCGCGCTTTCGAGACCCAGCTCGAGCAGCGCCGAGGCGCGAAACAGGCCGAGCGCACGGTCCAGCCCACGGTGCGAGTGGCTGCGGCAGAACACGCAGTAGTCGGTGACCGCGGCGGCGATGCGGGATGCCAGCATCAGGGCCGCGCACGCCGTCATGCCATCGATCATCAACAGATGGCGCTTGCTGGCGGCGACCAGCATGGCGCCGACCATGACGCCCATCTCGAAACCGCCGAATGCGGCCAGGATCTCGATCGGATCGGTCGCGCCGCGGTGCCGGCCCTGCGCACCCTGCAGGACGACCATCAGGTGGGCGATGTGGTCCGCGCTCATCATCGGACCCGAGACGACGAACTCGCGGATGGGTGTGTCGGTCAACTTGGACAGCACGAGCGCGGCGCTCTCCTGGGTGCCGACACCCAGCCCGGCGCAGATCAGCATGTTGCCGCGCAGCGAATCCCCGATCTCCATTCCGGCGCGCATCGCCGCATGGGCCTGGTCCACCGTCATCGCGGAGCTGACCCTGGTGTTGCGCGTGCCATGCGCGATCTTGCGCATCAGCAAACGTTCGTGGGCCGGCATCTCGGCCGCAATCCCGCAGTCGACCACGCTCAGTTCGATGTCCTGCGAGCGCGCAAACACCGCCAGCGGCCATTGACCGGCAAGGAGCTGGGTGACCTGGTCCTGGGTCTGGCCGCGCCGGGCGCCCGCGAGCCCGTCGACCGCGAGGCCATGGTCGGCCGCGAAGACCACCAGTTGCGGATTTCCGAAACGCGGCTTGAGCGTGTTCTGCATCAGGCCCAGGCGAATCGCGAGTGGTTCCAGCTCGCCGAGGCTGCCGGTCGTCTCGCTGCGGTTGCGCAGCTTGTCCCTTAGCGCGCGCTCCAGCAAAGGATTCGAGCTCGGCGCGATGAGCGATCGGTTCATGGCCATGGTCGACGGCAGTGTAGCCAGTGAGTCAGCGCAAGAACAAGCGGTAGACCGGGTTCGCGGTTTCTTCGACACAGGGGTATGCCAGTGTGTGCAGGAACTGCTTGAACGCGGCATCGTCCTCCAGCGGGACCTGGATGCCGACCAGGATGCGCCCATAGTCGGCGCCCTGGTTGCGGTAGTGGAAGAGGCTGATGTTCCAGCCCGGGTGCATCGCGGCCAGGAAACGCATCAAGGCACCGGGGCGCTCGGGGAAAACGAAGCGGAACAGGCGTTCGTGGCGTGCCAGCTCCGAGCGACCGCCGACCATGTGGCGCACATGTTCCTTTGCCAGTTCGTCACCGGTGAGGTCGACGGTGTCGAAACCATGGCGCCGGAAAGTGCGCGCGATGCGCGCGGCCTCCGCCCGTTTGGGAACCGCGACACCGACGAACACATGTGCCACGTCGGCGTCGGCAATGCGGTAGTTGAACTCGGTCACTGCGTGCGGACCGATCAGCTCGCAAAAGCGCTTGAACGAGCCCCGCTCCTCGGGAATCGTGACCGCGAACAAGGCCTCGCGCTGCTCGCCGAACTCGGCCCGCTCGGCCACGAAGCGCAGGCGGTCGAAGTTCATGTTGGCGCCACAGGTGATGGCGACGAAGGTCTTGCCGCGCGACTTGTGTTCGGCCACGTATTGTTTGATGGCGGCCACGCCGAGCGCGCCCGCGGGCTCGAGGATGCTGCGTGTGTCCTCGAACACGTCCTTGATGGCTGCACACACGGCGTCGGTGTCGACCACGACGAAGTCGTCGACCAGGGCGCGGGTCAGGCGAAAGGTCTCCTTGCCGACCAGCTTGACGGCGGTGCCGTCCGAGAACAGTCCGACGTCATCGAGCTGCACACGCCGGCCGGCGCGGACCGAGCGCACCATCGCGTCGGAGTCCGCAGTCTGGACGCCGATGACCTGGATCTCCGGCCGGACCGCCTTGATGTAGGCAGCCACGCCCGAGATCAGACCGCCGCCGCCGATGGCCACAAACACGGCATCGATCGGACCCTGGTGCTGGCGCAGGATCTCCATCGCCACCGTGCCCTGGCCGGCGATCACGTCCGGGTCGTCGAACGGGTGGACAAAGCTCATGCCACGCTCGGCCTCGAGCACGAGGGCATGGGTGTAGGCCTCGGAGAAGCTCTCGCCTTCGAGAACGACCTCGCCACCGAGGGCGAGCACGGCGTCCACCTTCAGGCGCGGCGTGGTCACCGGCATCACGATCACGGCGCGGCATCCCATGCGGCGTGCCGCCAGCGCAACACCCTGGGCGTGGTTGCCGGCCGATGCGCAGATCACACCGCGCGCCAACTGCTCCGGCGCCAGGTGCGCCATCTTGTTGTAGGCCCCGCGCAGCTTGAAGCTGAAGACGGGTTGCTGGTCCTCGCGCTTGAGCAGCACACGATTGCCGGTGCGGCGCGACAGCGATGGCGCCGCATCCAGGGGCGACTCGATGGCGACGTCGTAGACCTTCGCGGTCAGGATCTTCTTCAGGTAGTCGGCAGCGCTGCGCGCCCTTGTGCGCGTTGCGCTGGGGCGGGCTGTGGGCTTGTCGATCGCGGTGGAATTCTTGGTTTTCATGGGCCGGCTCATGATACGCACCCACGAAAAAAAGCCCGGGGCATTGCGGCCCCGGGCTGAATCCACCGTTTGGAGGTGGAGGAGACAATCGATGGGCCGGCATCCCAAGACCCGACCCTTAAGACCAGTCTATCGCGCTCGATGTTGCAGTGCAATATCCTTGTGCAAGGTCTGTCTAGGGAGATAACCCCAAACCGGACACCGCGACCCGAAATCTGGAGACTCATCGATGGAATGCACGATCAACTGGATGCCCGCCAGCGGCATGGCCTTCATCGCCGAAACGGGCAGTGGTCATGTCCTGGCCATGGACGGGGCGCCGGATGGTGGCGGCCGGGACCTGGCGCCGCGCCCGATGGAAACCGTCCTGGCCGGGACGGGCGGGTGCACGGCCTACGACGTGGTGCTGATCCTCAAGCGCGGGCGGCACGACGTTCGCGGCTGTCAGCTCAAACTGAGCGCCGAACGTGCCGAGACCGACCCCAAGGTCTTCACCCGGATCCACATGCACTTCGTGATCACGGGCCATGCGCTGCCCGAGGCAGCCGTCGAGCGCGCCATTGCGCTGTCCCATGAACGCTATTGCTCGGCCAGCATCATGATCGCCAAGACGGCCGAGATCACGACCAGCTTCGAGCTGATCGAAGGTTGAAGCACAGCGCGCGGCGGCGGCCAACCCTCAGACGTGGTGAGCGACGCCGGTCATGACGCGCGCCGCGCCCTTCATCAGCCAGCGCACCGCGCCCGGCAGCTCCTGGGCGCCCGCCGCCAGGGCCTGGTCGGCATGCCGGGCTTCGTCCAGCTTCATCTGCTCGACGATGGCCCTCGAGGTCGCGTCCTGCGCCGGAAGGCGTTCCATGTGACCGGCCAGATGCTGTTCCACCTGGCGTTCGGTCTCGACGACGAATCCCAGGCTGATGGCGTCACCGAAGCGCCCGGCCAGCAAGCCGATCCCGAAGGCGCCGGCGTACCACAGCGGGTTCAGGGCGCTCGGCCGGTCGCCCAGCTCGGCCAGCCGCTGTCCGGTCCAGGCCAGATGGTCGGTCTCCTCGCGCGCGGCCTCGGACATCTGGATCCGCAGGGAATCGTCCCGGGCCGTCAGCGCCTGTGCCTGGTAGAGCGCCTGGGCACAGACCTCGCCGACGTGGTTGACCCGCATCAAGGCCCCGGACAGGCGGCGCGCCGGTGCATCGAGTGGGGCCTGTTCGGCGCCGGGCGGGCGCGGGCAGGGTCTTGCCGCGTGGACAGCGCCGGACAGCGTGCGCAGCGCACTGTCCAGGGTCGAAAGCAGTCGATCACTTGTCATCATGTGGAACGAGCATATCCCAGGCCTACCTCGATGGCGCACTTGTGACACGTTGTTGTCAGACAACATACGACCCTGTTTTCGAACCCAAGGCTTGGCATCGGGTGGGGGCGTCTGGTGCAATACATCAACTTCCGCTGAGGAGGTTGGCTCGATCAGCCCCTCGCAGGGTTCCTCGTGGATCGGGACCTCTTGTTCAACCTAGGAGATAGTTGCAATGAAAAAATCTCTGCTTGCTCTGGCTGCGCTGACTGCGTTCGCCGGTGCTGCTTCGGCCCAATCGTCGGTCACCCTGTATGGTCGCATCGACCTGTCGCTCGCCAAGAACATCGGCAGCGACAACAAAGGCCTGCAAAACGGCTCCGGCAGCCGCTTTGGCGTGCGTGGCGTCGAGGATCTCGGTGGCGGCATGAGCGTCGACTTCAACCTCGAGCATCGCTACAACGCCGACACCGGCGACAGCTCGGCCTCGCGCTTCTGGCATGGCCGTTCGGTTGTTGGCCTGAAGGGTGGTTTCGGCCGCATTTCGCTGGGTCGTGAGTACACCCCGGCCTTCCTGTACGCCCAGCTGGCGGTTGATCCGTGGGGCTGGGACACGGTCGCCGCGTTCACGTCGGCCGGCGGTGGCATCGTCAAGGTCCGTGAGGACAACACGGTCAACTACCAGATCGGTGGTGGCGGCTTCAACTTCTGGGGCCAGATCGCCGAAGGCGACGGCATGAACGATCGTCCGATGGGCTTCGCGGTCAACTACAGCGCCGGCCCGATGTACCTGGCCTATGGCTACGAGAACCCGGGTAACAACAACGACGTCTGGCACTACCTGAATGCCAACTACAACTTTGGCGCGTTCAAGATCCTGGCCGGCTTCGGCACGGGCAAGAACACCGCCAATGGCACGCATCGCCAGTACCAACTCGGTGCCACGGCCCCGATGGGCGCCGGCGAGTTCCGCATTGCCTTCGCGCAACTGAAGAACACCACGCTGGACGTGACCGCTTCGCAGAAGTTCGCGGTCGGCTACCACTACAGCATGTCCAAGCGGACCACGCTGTACATGGACGTCGCCAACGACAGCAAGGCTGCGACGAGCAAGACGGGCTACGACTTCGGCATCAAGCACAACTTCTGATGGCTGCTCGCCTGCGGGCGAGTGCTGGATGATCCTGTGATCAGAGCCGCCCTTCGGGGCGGCTTTTTTTCGACCGGAGGCCGATGAATGAAGCTCGTGCTCGCGCTTGTTGCCTGCCTGCTCCTGACGTCCTGCGCCGCTCCGCCGCCGCTGAGAGACGACGGGTGGGTGGCCGTGGCGCTGCCGGGCAAGACGCCCACGCGCTACGACGCCATGCACAAGGATGGCAGGTCCGCCGTTGCCGCGTTTGCCGACCGCTCCGCGAGCCTGTGGCGGCGCCCGGTCGCGGCGGCGCTGCCGGCGCCAGTGGCGGTCCGTTTTTCCTGGTGGGTCGACGACATGGTTCCCGGCGCCAGCGTGGTGGACGTCGAGCGCGAGGACGCGGCAGCCCGGGTCCTGTTTGCCTTTGACGGTGATCACACGAGCCTGTCTCCCCGCAACCGGATGCTGTTCGATCTGGCGCAGGCCCTGACCGGTGAACGCCCGCCCTATGCGACCCTCATGTACGTCTACGCCAACGAGGTGCCGGTGGGCAGCCTGGTGCGCAATCCGCGCACCGACCGGATTCGAAAGATCGTGCTCGACTCGGGGCCGGGCGAGTTGCGGCGCTGGCGTGATCACCGGCGTGACCTGGCCGCAGACTTTCGTCATGCATTCGGCGAGGAGCCCGGCACGCTCTTGTCCGTGGCACTGATGACGGACACCGACAACACCGGCACCCGCGCGCGCACCTGGTACGGTCCTGTGTTGCTGGACTGACGGTGGGGCGCTGAATGCGCCGTCGTCACCCGGTGTTTCCCCTTTTGTGCCGAGGCGACAATGCACGCATCATCGCCGCTTCGCCCGGCCCCAAGGGTCCGCAGCGTTTGAGCACCCGGATCCGAAATGCTTGCCTTCATTCTCCGACGCCTGATGCAGTCGGTCATCGTGCTGCTCACGGTGGCCTTCATCTCCTTCATGCTGTTTCAGTACGTCGGCGACCCGGTGAGCGGCATGTTGGGCCAGGACGCCACGCCCGAGCAGCGCCTGCAGTTGCGCGCTGATCTGGGGCTCGATGCATCGTTTCCCGTCCAGTTCGCGCGCTTCGTCGGCAATGCCGTGCAAGGCGAGTTCGGACTGAGCCTGCGCCAGGGTCGCAAGGTGTCCGCCCTGATCGCCGAGCGATTCCCGGCCACGTTGGAGCTGTCGCTTGCGGCCGCGGTGATTGCGCTCGTCGTGGGAATCCCGATGGGCGTCTACGCTGCGCTGCGGCGCGGCACCATTGGCTCGCAAGTCATGATGACGGTGTCGTTGCTGGGGGTGTCGCTTCCGACCTTCCTGATCGGCATCCTGCTGATCCTCGTGTTCTCGGTCACCCTCAAGTGGTTGCCCAGTTTCGGGCGTGGTGACACCGTCACCCTGGGCGCGTGGACCACGGGCTTCCTGACCGTCGATGGCTGGCGACACCTGATCCTGCCTGGCATCACGCTGTCCATGTTCCAGCTCGCGCTGATCATTCGCCTGGTGCGCTCGGAGATGCTTGAGGTGCTGCGCGCCGACTACATCAAGTTCGCGCGCGCCCGTGGGCTGCCAAACCGCGCGGTCTATTTCGGACACGCGCTGAAGAACACGCTGGTGCCGGTGATGACGATCACGGGCCTCCAGCTGGGAGGACTGATCGCGTTTGCGATCATCACCGAGACCGTCTTTCAGTGGCCCGGCATGGGCCTGCTCTTCATCCAGGCAGTGCAATTCGCCGACATCCCGGTGATGGCGGCTTATCTGTGTCTGGTGGCGCTGATCTTCGTGGTGATCAACCTGGTCGTGGACATGCTCTATTTCGCGGTCGATCCGCGCCTGCGCATCGAAAAACCGGCGGGAGGGCATTGAGCATGACAAGCGTGACTGCAGCGCCGGGGCGGCTGGCGCGGATCCGGGACAGCGATGTCTGGCACAGCTTCTGGAACACGCCGAGTGCGGTGGCGGCGGCGCTGATCGCCTTCGTCTGGCTCTTCTGCGCCTTGTTCGCGAACTGGGTCGCACCGCACAACCCGTTCGACCTGGCGACGCTGGACCTCAGCGACGCGCGCTTGCCGCCGGCGTGGATGGACGAGGGTCAGCGCAAGTTCATCCTGGGAACCGATGACCAGGGGCGTGACCTGTTGTCGGCCTTGATGTACGGCGCACGCATCTCGCTGCTGGTCGGGCTGGCGTCGGTGGCGCTGTCGATGATCGTGGGGGTCGGACTCGGGCTGTTGTCGGGTTTCGCCGGCGGAAAGATCGACGCCTTCATCATGCGCGTGTGTGACGTGATGCTGTCGTTCCCGTCGATCCTGGTCGCCTTGCTGATCGACGGCGTCGGCCGCGCCATGTTCCCGAATGCCCATGACACGCTGGCCTTCGGCGTGCTCATCCTGGCCATCTCGCTGACCGGTTGGGTCCAGTACGCCCGCACGGTGCGCGGCTCGACGCTGGTCGAGCGCAACAAGGAGTACGTACAGGCTGCGCGCGTCATCGGCGTGTCCCGCTACAGGATCATGGTGCGCCATGTGCTGCCCAACGTCATGGGTCCGGTGCTGGTGCTCGCCACCATTCACGTCGCCCTGGCCATCCTGACCGAGGCAACCTTGTCCTTCCTCGGGGTCGGCGTGCCGCCGACGTCGCCGTCGCTCGGCACCCTGATCCGGATCGGAAACGACTTCCTTTTCTCGGGTGAGTGGTGGATCACGATCTTCCCGGGTGTGATGCTGGTGATGATCGCGTTGTCGGTGAATCTGCTCGGCGACTGGTTGCGCGACGCATTGAACCCGCGCCTGCGTTGATTCCCATGACCGCCCCTTTGCTCCAAGTGCGCCACCTGAAGGTGGACTTCCCGACCCGGCGCGGAACCCTGCTGGCGCTCGACGACATTTCGTTCGACATCGCACCCGGCGAAATCCTGGGCGTGGTGGGCGAGTCAGGCGCGGGCAAGTCGCTCACGGGGTCGGCCATCATCGGCCTGCTGGACCCTCCAGGCCGGGTCTGTGGAGGCGAGATCTGGTTCGACGGGCAGCGCATCGACACGCTGCCCTATGAGCAGATGCGCGCGATCCGCGGGCGTCACATCGGCGCCATCTTCCAGGATCCACTGACCTCGCTGAACCCCCTCTACACGATCGGGCGCCAGTTGACCGAGACGATCCAGACCCACCTCAATGTCAGTGATGCTGATGCGCGCGCGCGCGCCATCCATCTGCTGGAGGAGACCGGCATTCCGGCGGCGGCGCAGCGCATCGATCAGTATCCGCACCAGTTCTCGGGCGGCATGCGTCAGCGCGTCGTGATCGCTCTGGCGCTGGCGGCCGAACCCAAGCTGATCGTCGCCGACGAACCGACGACGGCGCTCGATGTGTCGATCCAGGCGCAGATCATTGCCTTGCTCAAGCGCCTTTGCCAGGACCACGGTGCTGCCGTGATGCTCATCACCCATGACATGGGCGTGATCGCGGAGACCTGCGACCGCGTGGCCGTCCTGTACGCGGGGCGGGTCGCCGAAATCGGGCCGGTGCACGAGGTCATCCACAACCCGGCCCATCCGTACACGATGGGATTGATGGGGTCGATCCCGGTGATGGACGAGGACCGCGAACAACTGCTCCAGATCGACGGCGCCATGCCGCGCCTGAATGCCATTCCGCAGGGCTGTGCGTTCAACCCGCGATGCCCGGAGGCGACCGACCGCTGCCGCACCGAACGACCCGACCTGATGCCGGCAGGTGCGACACGCGCCTCGTGCTGGCTGCTGGCCGACGGGAGCAGTCGATGACGGTACTGGTGGAGGTTCGCGATCTGGCCAAGACCTTCGATGTCTCGGCGCCATGGCTGAACCGTGTCGTCGAGCGCAAGTCGCGCCAGTTCGTGCATGCGGTCGACGGCATCGACTTCAGCATCGAAAAGGGGCGCACGCTGGCGCTGGTGGGCGAGTCAGGATGTGGCAAGAGCACGGTCGCGCGCCTGCTCGTCGGGCTCTACGCGCCGACCCGTGGCCAGGTGCGTTTCGACGGCGCCGACACGCTGTCGTTCGCGGATCAGCGCGCGCTGCGCCGGCGCATGCAGATGATTTTCCAGGATCCGTACGCGAGTCTGAACCCGCGCTGGCTGGTTCGGGACATCGTCGCCGAGCCGCTGCGCGAGCATGGCCTGGCGCTCGACCTGGAGTCGATCAAGCAGCGGGTGGGTGAACTGCTGTTGTCGGTGGGCCTGGCAAGCGCCGACATGGACAAGTTCCCGCACCAGTTCTCCGGCGGGCAGCGCCAGCGTATCTCGATCGCGCGCGCGCTGGCCACGGCGCCGGAGTTCCTGATCTGTGACGAGCCCACTTCTGCGCTCGACGTCTCGGTCCAGGCGCAGGTGCTCAACATCATGAAGGATCTGCAGCGCAAGCGCGGTCTGACCTATCTCTTCATTTCGCACAACCTGGCGGTCGTGCGGCACGTCAGTGATCAGGTTGGCGTGATGTACCTGGGTCGACTGGTCGAGGTGGCCGACAAGAGCGACCTGTTCTCGACGCCGCGCCACCCCTATACGCGCATGCTGCTCGACGCGATCCCCGACATTCACATGAGCGGGCGTTCGCGCACGCCGGTGCAGGGCGAAGTGCCGAACCCGCTGAGCCCGCCATCAGGTTGCAGTTTTCACCCACGTTGCCCGCACGCCAATCAACGCTGTGTGGCGGAACGGCCGGTCTTGCAGGAGTTCAAGGGGATGCGCATTGCCTGCCATGCGGTCATCGAGGGCCGTGCCTGAGCGCGGTCAGGGCAGCAGGTACTCGCCGGCAAACAGGGTCTCGACTCGTTCGCGGTCGCGCACCGTCTCCGCCTTGCCGTCGATGATCATGACTTCGGCGGCTCGTGGTCTGGTGTTGTAGTTGCTGGCCATCACCATTCCGTAGGCGCCAGCCGAAAGCACGGCCAGCACGTCGCCCGTCCTGACCGCCAGTGCACGGTCGCGGCCGAGCCAGTCGCCCGATTCGCAGACCGGGCCCACGACGTCCCAGTTGGCCGTTGCGACGTCTGCCTGCAAGGTGCAGGGCTCGATCGCCATCCAGGCCTGGTACATGGCCGGCCGCGCCAGATCGTTCATCGCGGCGTCGACCACGCAGAAGTTCTTTGGCGCACCAGGCTTGAGCGACAGAACCTCGGTCAGCAGCACGCCGGCATTGCCGACCAGCGAGCGGCCGGGTTCGAGCAGCAGAAATCGGTGTCCATGGCCGCGCGCATCGAGTCGTTGCAGCATGCGGCCCACGAGCTCGTCTGCGGTGGGCGGGATCTCGTCCGCGTACTGGATGCCCAGGCCGCCTCCGACATCGACATGGTGGACCGGGATTCCTGCGGCCTCGATCGACTCGACGAGGTCGAGCAATCTGTCGAGCGCATCGAGATAGGGTTCGATCTGCGTGATCTGCGACCCGATGTGGCAGTCGATGCCTTGAACGGTCAGGCCGGGCAAACTGGCCGCATGCCGGTACGCCGCGAGCGCCAGCTCATGTGCGATGCCGAACTTGTTGTCGCGCAGACCGGTCGAGATGTAGGGATGGGTTCCGGCGTCGACGTCCGGGTTGACGCGCAGGCTGACCGGGGCCTTGCGCCCGAGCGCGACCGCCACGCCCGACAACTGATCCAGCTCTTCCAGGCCTTCGACGTTGAAGCACCTGACGCCGGCCAGCATGGCCTGGCGCATCTCGGCGCGTGTCTTGCCGACACCGGAGAACACGATCTGGTCCGCACTGACGCCGGCCGCGCTGACGCGCGCGAGTTCGCCGCCCGAGACGATGTCGAAGCCGCACCCGGCACGGGCGAATGTCTGCAGGACGGCGAGGTTGGAATTCGCCTTCACCGCGTAGCAGATGAGATGCTCGCGTCCGCGAAGGGCGCGCTTGTAGGCGTCCAGTGCATCGAGCATCGCGCCTTGCGAGTAGACGTAGAGCGGCGTGCCGTGCGTTCGCGCGAGCGACTCCAGGCTCAGGCCATCCAGTACCAGGTCGGCGCCAGAACGGGCCAGACGCGGAGCGCCCGGCAGGCTCATCGGGCTGGCGCGGAAGCCGCGCCCGTGGACGGCAAGGTCAAGGGGCCCTTCTGGCCGCAGCCGGCGATCAGGCCCGACAACACCACCACGCCCAGGGTGAACCTGACGACGGGCCGGGCCCTGCGCCGCGGCATCGCTACACTCGACTGCGTTTTCATGCAGGAAATTCTAGCCACCATGTCGATTGCGCCCGAGGTCACCGCATTGTCCGATGCCGAATACCAACGCCGCACCGACCGTATCCTTGCGGCGATCGAGGCGAGCGTCGACCGCTGGTTGCAAGACGACGTCATCGACATCGATCCAATGCGCACTGGTGGCATGCTCGAATTGGACTTCCCGGACCGCAGCCGCATCGTCGTGAACACCCAGCCCCCGTTGCAGGAACTGTGGCTGGCCGCTCGGGCGGGCGGCTTCCACTACCGGTTCCGCAACGGGCAGTGGGTCGACACCAAGGATGGCAGCGAGTTCTTTGCGGTGCTGTCGCGCGAGGCCAGCGCGCAGGCCGGGCAAGTGCTGGAAGTGCTAGCGCCTGAATAGGTCGAGAATGCTTCGGCGCTCCTCGCCGGACGGCGCGACCGGAAGCTGATCCTCCAGGCCCACGCTGCGAACGCCTGCGCCATGACCGAACTCCTCGAACGTCCAGTGTCCGTCGGACAGGACGACACCGGGTGGGGCCGGTGGCTCGACCACCGGCAAGCCGGCCAGCGCGACCTTCATCAGATCGATCCACACGGGCAGCGCAAGCCCGCCGCCAGTTTCCCGTGAGCCGAGCTTGCGCGGATTGTCGTAGCCGATCCAGACCACGGAGACGAGGCTCGGGTGATAACCGGCGAACCAGGCGTCGAGCGAGTCATTGGTCGTGCCGGTCTTGCCATAGAGGTCTGTCCGGCCCAGGACCCGTTGCGCGTTGGCGGCCGTGCCGGAGCGCGTGATCTCCTGCAGCAGACTGCCCATCACGAAGGCGTTGCGGGCGTCCAGCGTGCGCATCGACTCGTCCAGGGCCACGGGCGCGCTCTCGCGCAGCAGCTTGCCCTGGCTGTCCGTCACGCGCGTGATCAGGGTCGGGCTGACCAGGAAACCGCCGTTGGCGAACACCCCGTAGGCGGTGGCCATCTGCAGCGGCGTCACCGAGCCAGCGCCGAGCGCCATCGTCAGGTAGGCGGGATGTTTGTCGGCACCGAAGCCGAAACGCGCGGCCCAGTCCTGCGCATAGGCCGGGCCGATCGACTGCAGCACGCGGATCGAGACCATGTTCTTGGAGCGGGCCAGCGCCGTGTGCAATTCCAGGGGGCCGGCGAACTCGCCGTCGTAGTTCTTGGGCTCCCAGGGCTGGCTCCCGGTCTCGCCGGCGCCGAAGAACAGGGGCGCGTCGTTGACGACCGTCGTCGCGGTGAATCCCTTCTCGAGTGCGGCTGAGTAGACGAAGGGCTTGAAACTCGAACCCGGCTGGCGCCATGCCTGGTTGACGTGATTGAACTTGTTCTTGTTGAAGTCGAAACCGCCGACCATGGTGCGGATTGCGCCATTGCTGGGATCGATGGAAACGACAGCGCCTTCGACTTCCGGCAACTGGGTCAGGATCCAGGCCTTCTTTGCGTCCTGCATGACACGCACAACCGCACCGCGCCGAATCTGGATCTTCGGCCCTGCCTTGGCTGCCAGCCCTGACTCCACCGGCTTCAGGCCGGCGCCGGTGACCGTGATCGTGTCGCCGTCCTGGAGCACTGCCGTGACCTTGGAGCGCGAGGCGTCGAGCACGATGGCCGCACGAAGATCGTCATTGTCCGGGTGTTCAGCGAGGGCTTCGGCGACGCGCGCATCGAGCTCGGTCGGGTCGGCGGGCAGATCGACATAGGCCTCCGGCCCCCGGTAGAACTGGCGTGTCTCGTAGTCCATCAATCCGGCGCGCAAGGCACCGTAGGCCGCCGCCTGAAGCTTGGCGTCGACCGTCACGTGGACATTGATGCCACGCGTGTAGGACTCGTCGCCGTACTGCGCGAAGATCAGCTGGCGCGCGGCCTCGGCGACGAACTCCGCGTGCACGGCGACCTGGGACGTCTTGCGGTAGCGCATCGGGCTGGCACGAGCCGCCTCGGCCTGCGTCTGGTCGATGAAGCCACCGTCGAGCATGCGGTCGATCACGTAGCGCTGACGCTGGGTGGCGCGGCGCGGGTTCGAGATCGGGTTGTAGGCTGAAGGGGCCTTTGGAACGCCTGCCAGCATGGCGGCCTCGGCAAGCGTCAGCGCGTCGAGCGTCTTGCCGAAGTAGACCTCCGCTGCGGCGGCGAAACCATGTGCCCGCTGACCCAGATAGATCTGGTTCATGTAGGCCTCCAGGATCTGCTCCTTGGTCAGCTGACTCTCGATCTTCCAGGTCAAGAGGACTTCGTAGATCTTGCGTGTGAAGGTCTTCTCCGTGGACAGGTAGAAGTTGCGCGCGACCTGCATCGTGATGGTCGAGGCGCCCTGGCTGCGCGCGTCGCGCACGTTCTCGAGTGCCGCCCGCAGCATGCCCTTGTAGTCCACGCCGCCATGTTCGTAGAAGCGGGAGTCCTCGGCCGCCAGCACCGCGTCCTGCATGACCTTCGGGATGCGCGCGATCGGCGTGAAGGTCCGACGCTCCTCGCCGAACTCGCCCAGCAGCACGCCATCGGCCGAGTAGACGCGCAGTGGAAGCTTGGGTCGGTAGTCGGTCAGGCTGCTGATCGAAGGCAGATTGGGGAATGCGACCGCCAGCGCGATTCCGACGAGCAGCAGCAGCGAAACCGCGCCAGCAGCCCCCAATCCTGCGGCCCAGGCCAGCATGCGCCAAAGCCAGTGTGGCGCGAAGCGCCGGGGTTTCGAGTCAGGGGCCGTCATCAGGGATCGAATCGTCCAGCGGGCCATTATAGGAATCGGCCATCGAGTTCAGCTCGCGTGACATCCTCCACGGGTTACAGGGCTGCTGCGGAAAGAGTTAGGGTTCACCCGAACGAAGTGTTTGCGGGTTGTTTCAAGTGCTGTTTCGCGCGTCAACGAATGACAACGAGACGCAAACTTCTCACGGGCATTTCTCTTTCGTGCACATAGGCTTTACTGCTAGCATTGAAGTAACTTCTTAACAATCCGGTGCCAGTATGGTGCGCGGGGAGTCAAGCGTCGTGAGCTTTCTGGACGTCCTACTGGGTCGAAAACATCCGCCGGTGATCGGGCTTGACATCAGTTCGTCAAGCGTGAAGCTGGTTGAGCTTGGGCAGAACGCCGGCGGCGAGTTTGTGCTCGAGCGTTTCGCGTCCGAGCCTTTCGAGAAAGGCTGGATCACCGACGGCCAGATCGAGAAGTTCGACGAGGTGGCCGAGGCGGTGCGCCGCGTGGTCTCGCGCAGCGGGACCAAGACCAAGAGCGTCGTGATGGCCATGCCGCAATCCGCCGTCATCACGAAGAAGATCATGTTGCCCGCCGGCTTGCGCGACGAAGAAATGGAAATCCAGGTCGAGGCGGAGGCGAATCAGTACATCCCGTTTTCGCTCGACGAGGTCAGCCTCGACTTCTGCGTCATCGGGCCGAGCGCCAGTTCGGCGGGTGACGTCGAGGTGCTGATTGCAGCGTCGCGCAAGGACCGGGTTCAGGATCGTCAGGGTCTGGCCGAAGCGGCAGGTCTCAAGCCGACCGTGCTCGACATCGAGTCGCATGCCTCCCGTCTTGCCATGAGCCGTGTGGTGGCCGCGCTGCCAAACGAGGGCCGCGATGCACTGGTCGCGTTGTTCGAGATCGGCGCGGACACGACCAGCCTCAAGGTGCTGCGCGACGACGAGATGCTGTACGACCGGGATCAGGCGTTCGGCGGATCGCAGCTGACTCAGCTGATCTCCAGACAATACGGCTTCTCGTTCGAAGAGGCCGAGCAGAAGAAGCTCGGCGGGGACCTGCCGGACGACTTCGAAAGCGCTTTGCTGACGCCCTTCGTCGACAGTCTGTCGCAGGAGATCGGCCGCGCGCTGCAGTACTTCTTCACCAGCACCCCACACCACAAGGTGCACTATGTGATGCTGGCCGGCGGAACCGCCACGCTGCCTGGCCTGAAGGAACGGGTGACGGAGCTGACCGGTTTTGCGTCGATGGTGGTCAACCCGTTTGACGGCATGCAGTTGGGATCCGCCGTGCGGGAGAGCCGCCTGCGTCGCGAGTCCCCGTCGTACCTGACGGCCTGCGGTTTGGCGATGCGGAGGTTCGTGCAGTGATCCTGATCAACCTGCTGCCTCACCGCGAAGAGAAGCGGCGACAGCGCAAGCGGAACTTCCTGGCCACGCTCGGACTGAGCTTCGTGATTGGCGCGTTGGCGGCCGGCGCGTGGTTCTCGGTCCTCCAGCAGATGAAGGCGGCCCAGCAGTCGCGCAACGACTTCATCAAGGCAGAGATCACGCGCCTGGAGGCGCAGATCAAGGACATCGCAACACTGCGCGCCGAGATCGACGCGTTGAAGTCCCGGCAGCAAGCCGTCGAGGATCTGCAGACCGATCGCAACACGCCGGTTCACTTGCTCAACGAGATCGTCAAGCAGACGCCGGAAGGCATCTACCTCTCGTCGATCAAGCAGACGGGACAGGTTGTGGCGATCACGGGCGTCGCGCAGACCAACGAGCGAGTCTCGGAGTTCCTGCGCAACTCGCTCTACAACTCGCCCTGGCTCGAGCGACCTGAGCTCATCGAGATCAAGGCCGCGAACGTGACAGCGGCCAATCGCGAACAGCGGCGCCTGTACGAGTTCTCGATGCGCGTGTCAATCAAACGGCCGCCTACGGCCTCGCCGGCTGCATCCGCGCCGCCGGCCAAGGCTTCGTGAGGACGTCATGGCAGCCAAATCCTCCACATTTCAATCTCGACGTCAACGCCGCCGTCGACAAGACCTTTTCCCAGTTCCGCGGGCTGAACTTCAACGAGCCCGGCCAATGGCCGCCATTGCCGAAGTTCGTGGCTTGGCTGCTGGCGGCCGTCGTCGTGGTCGGTCTGGCCTGGGTCGCGGTGCTGTCGGATGCCACCGACGAGCTTCAGACTGAGCGCGACCGGGAGCCGGCGCTGAAGAGCCAGTTCCGCGACAAGCTGGGACAGGCAGTCAATCTCGAAGAGCTCCGCAAGCAGAAACTCCAGGTCGAGGAGTACGTCACCCAGCTCGAGAAGCAGCTGCCCGGGAAGGCCGACATGGATGCCCTGCTGTCGGACATCAACCAGGCGGGCCTCGGCCGTGGTCTGCAGTTCGAGTTGTTCCGCCCGGGTCAGGTCGAGGTGAAGGACTTCTACGCCGTGCTGCCGATCGCCATCCGGATCTCGGGCCGCTATCACGACATGGGCTCATTCGCCGCCGACGTCGCCAACTTGTCGCGCATCGTCACGTTGCAGGACGTCGCGATCGCTCGACCGGCTGCCAATCAGCAGGCCAAGGACAATGCCGGTCCGGCGGCGCTCGTGATGGAAGCCACTGCGCGGACCTATCGTTATCTCGACAAGGACGAAGTGGCAGAGCAGAGGAACCGCAAGGCCGCTGCCGACAAGGCCCAGAAGGGGGGCAAGTGATGATGCTCCGTATCGTTCCGTTGGCGCTGGTGCTGACCTTGCTCGCCGCGTGCAGCGCCGAACACGACGAGTTGCAGCAGTGGATGGAGCAACAACGGCGTGAGGTCCGGCCCAATGTGACGCCGCTGATACCGCCCAAGCGCTTCGATCCCGAGGCCTATTCGGTGGCCCAGTCGGTCGAGCCGTACAGCACGCAGAAACTGACCGTGGCGCTCAAGCAGGAGGCACGCGGCCCCAATTCTCTCTTGTCGGCCGAACTGAATCGACGCAAGGAGCCGCTGGAGGCGTTTCCGCTCGACAGCATGAGCATGGTGGGAAGCGTGGCGCGTGGCGGCCAGCCGTTCGCGCTGCTGCGGGTCGACAACCTGCTGTACCAGGTCAAGGTGGGCGACTACCTCGGCCAAAACTACGGACGCGTCATGAACATAGCTGAAACCGCGGTCACCCTGCGTGAGATCGTGCAGGACACGGCCGGTGAGTGGATTGAGCGCAGCGCAAGCCTGCAGCTCCAGGAGAGGACGCGATGAAGATCACCGAGGAGAGTCGCATCATGCACAAGTGGCGAGTCGGGCTGGCAGCCTTGGCATTCGGGCTGACCGTGCCAGTGGCCGCTTGGGCGCAGAACGCGATCCAGTCGATCACGAGCAGCCAGCAAGCAGGTACGGAGATCGTCCGGATCGAGCTCAAGGAGGCATTGAAGGCCGTGCCGACCGGGTTCGCGATCCAGACCCCGCCGCGCATTGCCGTCGACCTCGTGGGTGTGTCGAACGGCATGGGACGCAACAGCGTCGAGGTCAATCAAGGCAACCTGAGATCGGTCGCCATCGCCCAGGCCGGCGAGCGCACGCGCATCGTGCTCAGCCTGAAGCAGGCCTCGACCTTCAAGGCCCAGCTGGACGGCAAGGCGCTGCTGCTGGTGCTCGACGCCAATGCCTCGGTCGCTGTCGCCAAGGAAGGCGAGCCGGTGCATTTCGCGCCGCCCCAGAACACCGAACCGCAAGCGCTTCGCGATATCGACTTCCGCCGCGGCCCGGATGGCTCGGGGCGTGTCGTCGTCTCGTTGCCGAGCACCCAGGTCGGCGTCGACATCCGCCAGCAAGGGCAGAGCCTGGTGGTCGAGTTCCTTCGGTCGAACTTGCCGGAAGCATTGCGCAGACGTCTGGACGTGACCGATTTCGGCACCCCGGTGCACACGGTGTCAACGATCCAGTCCGGTGACCGGGTGCGCATGGTCGTTGAACCGCGCGGCGCCTGGGAGCACAGCGCGTACCAGAACGACAACCAGTTCGTGCTGGAGGTGCGGCCGTTGAAGGTCGATCCCAACAAGCTGACCCAGGGACAGGGATTCCAGGGCGAGAAGCTGTCGTTGAACTTCCAGAACATCGAAGTCAGAGCGCTGCTTCAGGTCATCGCAGACTTCACGAACTTCAACGTCGTGACCAGCGACACCGTGACCGGCAACGTGACGCTGCGCCTGAAGGACGTGCCATGGGACCAGGCGCTCGACATCATCCTGCAGAGCAAGGGCCTGGGCGTGCGCAAGAACGGCAACGTCCTGTGGATCGCGCCGAAGGACGAGCTCTCGGCCAAGGAGCAACTGGACCTCGAAGCCAAGAAGAAGATCGCCGAACTTGAGCCACTGCGCACGCAGTCGTTCCAGCTCAACTACACGAAGGCCGAAGAGGTCGCCAAGGGGCTCACGGGCCAGGGCGGTGCGCAGTCGGGTGGCAGTGCCACGGCCACGCGCATCCTGTCGGCGCGAGGCAGCGTGATCTTCGAGCAGCGCACGAATCAGCTGTTCGTCTCGGACATCCCGTCCAAGCTCGACGAGATCACCTCGTTGATCGGCAAGATCGACATTCCAGTGCGGCAGGTCCTGATCGAAGCGCGGATCGTCGAGGCCGACGACAAGTTCGGCCGCTCACTGGGCGTCAAGCTCGGGGCTACCGACTTGAGCGGTGTGCCGACACGATCGGGTCTTCGAATTGGCGGCAACTACGATTCGATCGGCGTCCAGACGGGCCAGATCGCCGGCCCGATCGACTTCGTCAACTCACAGCTGGTCAGCCTGCCGGCGAACGTCAGTTCGCTCGGTGGCGCCACGCCGGCCACGGTCGCGCTGTCGTTGTTCGGATCCGCTGCCAATCGCTTCCTCAACCTGGAACTGTCGGCCCTCGAAGCCGAAGGCAAGGGCAAGATCGTCTCGAGTCCGCGTGTGATCACCGCGGACCAGGTCAAGGCGCTGATCGAACAAGGTGAAGAGCTGCCCTACCAGGCGGCGACTTCGAGCGGTGCAACGCAGATCCAGTTCCGCAAGGCCAACCTGAAGCTCGAGGTCACGCCCCAGATCACGCCCGAAGGCAATGTGATCCTGGACGTCGACGTCAACAAGGACAGCGTCGGTCGCAACACGGTGGCCGGTTTTGCGATCGACACCAAGCATGTGAAGACCCAGGTGCTTGTCGAGAACGGCGGCACGGTGGTGATCGGCGGCATCTTCACGCAGACCGACCGGAACGAAATCAACAAGGTGCCATTCCTCGGAGACGTTCCGGTGGTCGGCAACCTGTTCAAGAACACGACCCGCAGCACGAACAGAACCGAGTTGCTGGTCTTCATCACACCCAAGATCGTGACCGACCGCTCGGCGGCACGTTAAGAGAGGCGGGGCTATGTTGCGGACGATGATTGGCAAGACTGCACGCTGGTTGACACTGGTTGGGACGACCTTGGTTGTGGCCGGTTGCGGCGGCGGAGGTGATAGTTGCACCAACGTCTTTGGCAATAGCTGCGAACCGGTCGGTGCGAACGCGCAAGTTGCATCGCTGACCGTGTCGATTGACCCGGGGACACTCGTTGCGACAACGGGGAACGAAACAGCCACGGTCACCGCCATTGCCAAGAACGCCTCCAATCAGGTCATCGCCGGAGCACCTGTCACACTGAGCATCGGCAACGGTGCCGACGTGGTTGCCGAGGCCGCGGTGACCGATGCCAAGGGCGAGCTCACAGGCACCATTCTGCTTGCTGGAGACAAGAGCGCGCGAACGGTGACTGTGACGGCACTTGCAAATGGTGGGCAGCTGTCGGTCAGCAAGACTCTCGAAGTCGTCTCAGCGACGCCGCAGGTCGCTACGTTGACCTTGCTGTTGAATCCTGCTTCGACGATCAGCAATTCCGGTAGCGAAACCGTGACGGTGACGGCGATCGCCAAGAACTCGAACAACCAGGCGCTCAAGGATGCACCCGTTGTTCTGCGCGTGAACAACGGCGCCGACGTCATTGCCAACTCAACCGTGACAAACGAGTCAGGTGAGCTGACGGGTATCGTTCGAATCGGCGACGATCGCAGCAACCGCGTCGTGACTGTTACTGCGTTGGCCAACGACGGGAACCTGACCGTCTCCAAGACCTTCCAGATCGTCGGCGCAAAGCTCTCCGGGACGGCCATTCCGGCGGTACTGTCGCCGTCGATGCCTGGCGAAGTCAAGTACAAGCTCAAGGATGGCAGCGACAACCCGATGGTCGGCGCGGCGATTGTCATCACCGGCAGTGGCGGCGTGCAGGTCTCGGGCGTCACGGACGCGAACGGGGACTACAACTACAAGTACACGGCGCCAGTCTCGACCGGTGATCTTGTCTTGCGTGCCTCCGCCGGCGGGGTGGAGCTGAATACGACGGTACTGGTGCAGTCGGCCAGTTCCGGCGGCATTGCGCCGGTCAACAGCGCCGAGCAGCCGATTCGATCGGTGTCGGTGTCGGCCAACCCGAGCGTGGTTCCGGTCAACGTCGGCACGACGAACAACCAGGCCCAGGTCCGGGTGCTCTTCCTGACGAACAACAATGCGCCGGTCAAGAACATGCGGGTGCGCTTCGATCTCGCGACCGACGTCAATTCCATCGGCGGCACGTTTCACGACGGGAACGAACACCGTGTACAGCGACGCCAACGGCGTCGCGACCTCGGCCTATGTTCCTGGCACGCGCGCAAGCCCGACCGACGGGGTGACCATTCGTGCCTGCTGGGACTATGTCGACTTCACGACCTGCGACCCTGCCAAGTCGGTCACCGCGACAGTCACGGTCATCGCCGATCCTGTCTCCGTGTCGATCGGAACCAACGCCCTGATCGAGACCGGTGCGTCTGGTCTGACCTATGTCAAGCGCTACGCCATCCAGGTCGTCGATTCGTCCGGTCTGGCCAAGCCCGACGTGCAGATCACGCCGTCGATCGACCTGCTGCGATACATCAAGGGCCACTACGAGGCCGGCCTCGAGAACTGGTTCAAGGCGCAGCCGATCACCGTTTGCGACAACGAGGACCTGAACCGCAACAACACCAACGAGGTCTATGCAGACGGTTGGGTCGAGGATGCCAACGGCAGCTTCAACCTGACGGCTGGGCGACCGGCACTCGAGCCGCGCAAGGCCGACGTCGCCATTTCGTTCGAGGATGGCATCAGTCGGACCGATTCAAGCGGAATCGTCGTGATCCGGATCGAGTACCCACAGGATCTGGGCTCATGGGTCGAATTCAATATCCAGGTCTCGGCCTCGGGAGTCTCTGCGACGGAAGGTCGTGCCAACTACAACGGCATCCTGCCGGTCCCAGCCGAAGCGATCACCAATATCAAGGTTCCACCGCCGTTCGTTGTAAGCCCATACGGTGTGCTGGCCAGTCCGGTCGTGTCCAAGGAATTCGGCGGCAAGACCTACTTGCTGTGCACGGAGCCGAACTGACGTTGAACCCGTGATCGTGGCCTTGGTGGGCATGCCAGGCTGTGGCAAGTCCACGGTCGGGCGGCACTTGGCACGTCAGTTGGGGCTTCGGTTCGTGGACGCGGACGCCGAGATCGAGCGCGAAATCGGCGCTCCGATCCGAACCTGGTTCGAGACCCACGGCGAGTCCGCATTCCGCGATGTCGAGCAGAAGGTGATTGCGTCGCTGTGCGAGCAGGACGGTTTCGTGCTGGCCACGGGCGGTGGCGCGGTGCTGCGCCAGGCCAATCGCGAGAACCTGCATGCGCGAAGCCGTGTGTTCTACCTGCGGGCGACGCCGGAAGACCTTCACCGGCGACTGCGACATGACACCCAGCGCCCACTGCTTCAGGTGGCAGACCCTCTGCGCAGGCTCAGGGAGTTGTACCGAGAGCGGGATCCCTTGTATCGAAACACGGCGCACTACGTCGTCGAGACCCCCAGGCCTTCTGTCCAGTCGATGATGAACATGGTCCTGATGCAGCTCGAGCTGGCAGGGATGGTCGATCCCTTGCAGGTGCCGTCGCCGGTGGACGGCACCGAACGCGGTCGGCACTGAACCGGCTGAATGGCGTCTGGCGTCATACACTTGATGCCGATGAACGATGCGAATGAGAACGCCTTCAGCGTGCGGGTCGCGACGCCAGGCACGCAGTACGACATCGTGGTCGGGCCCCATGTGCTCGACGCTGCCGAGTCCTGGCTTGGGCTGCCACAGGCGTCGCATGCAGTCATCGTCTCGAATACAACGGTCGCGCCGCTGTATGCCGAGCGCGTCTCGGCACAACTGCGGCGCCACTATGGCCAGGTCTCGTGCCTGGTGCTGCCCGATGGCGAGCGGTACAAGGACGGGTCGACGCTGAATCTGATCTACGACCACCTGCTGGGCACGGCATGCGACCGAAAGACGGTGTTGTTTGCCCTGGGCGGAGGTGTCATCGGCGACATGACGGGATTCGCCGCGGCCTGCTACATGCGCGGTGTCCCGTTCGTGCAACTGCCGACGACGCTGTTGGCCCAGGTGGACTCGTCGGTCGGTGGCAAGACCGCGATCAATCACCCGCTGGGCAAGAACATGATCGGCGCGTTCTACCAGCCGCGGCGTGTGTTGTGCGATCTGTCGACGCTGATGACCTTGCCGGCGCGTGAACTGAACGCCGGGTTGGCCGAGGTCATCAAGTACGGGCCGATCGCGGACGCCGAGTTTCTCGACTGGACCGAGTCGCACCTGGCCGCGCTGCAAGAGCGCGACCTGGCGTCGCTGTCCTACGCGGTCAAACGATCCTGCGAAATCAAGGCGGCGATCGTCGGACAGGATGAGCGCGAGTCCGGACTGCGTGCGATCCTGAACTTCGGCCACACCTTCGGCCATGCGATCGAAGCGGGGCTGGGCTTTGGCCAATGGCTGCATGGCGAGGCCGTGGGGTGCGGAATGGTCATGGCCAGCGATCTGTCGGTTCGACTTGGGCTGATGCCACGGGGCTTTGCGCAGCGCATGCAACACATCGTGGAGCGTGCCGGGCTGCCTGTCCGTGGGCCCGATCTCGGCTTGGATCGGTACATGGAGCTGATGCAGGTCGACAAGAAGGCCGAGCATGGCGAGATCCGGTTCGTGGTGATCGATGGATTGGGGCATGCGGCCGTGCGAACCGCACCCGCTGCTGTCGTGGCCGACGTCCTGTCCGCCAACACCGGGCCCTGACGAATGGGACCCGCGATCGGACTGGCCCCCTGGGCCTGCGACCCATCGCGAACCCGTGGTCGGCGCATCGCGCAAGACAGCGCCCGACCGCGCAGCGAGCATCAACGCGACCGTGACCGGATCGTGCACAGCACGGCATTCCGGCGGCTGGTCTACAAGACACAGGTCTTCATCAACCACGAGGGGGACCTCTTCCGAACGCGCATGACGCATTCGCTCGAGGTTGCGCAGCTGGCCCGGTCGATGGCGCGCGCCTTGCACCTGAACGAGGATCTGGTCGAGGCGATTGCCCTGGCACACGATCTGGGGCACACGCCCTTCGGGCATGCGGGTCAGGACGCACTGCATGCCTGCATGCGCGACCAGGGCGGCTTCGAGCACAACCTGCAGAGCTTGCGCGTCGTCGATACGCTGGAGCAGCGCTACGCCGCCTTCGACGGACTCAACCTGACGTTCGAGACGCGTGAGGGCGTGCTCAAGCGCTGCTCACCGGAGCGGGCCAGGCATCTGGAACTGCTCGAGCCGGGCGGCGTGGGCCGCAGATTCCTCGAGGGCTGGCAACCCAGCCTCGAGGCACAGTTGGTCAACCTGGCCGACGAGGTTGCGTACAACGCGCACGACATCGACGACGGGGTGCGCAGCGGACTGATCACGATGGACCAGCTGGCCGAAGTGCCGCTGTTCGCGCGCCTGTGCCAGGAGACCCTGACGGAGTATCCGGCTTTGGCCGATCAGCCGGACCGCCGCCTCCTGTTCGAGACGATCCGGCGCATGCTGTCGCTGCTGGTCTACGACGTCGTGGCCCACACCGGCGAACGGCTGCGAATTCTGAACCCCGTCGATGTCGACGCGGTACGGGCGCTGCCCGCCGTCGTGAGCACATCGGAATCGCTGCGTTCGGAGGTCGCACCGCTCAAGCGATTCCTGTTCGCCTCGCTGTACCGGCATCCCAAGGTCGTGCAAACGACCGACAAGGCGCGCCAGGTCGTCGTCGAACTGTTCGATGCCTACAGCAGTTCGCCCTCCGAACTTCCGCTCGAGCATGCCCAGCGCAAGGACCCGCGCCGGGCGCTGGCGGACTACATCGCCGGCATGACGGACCGATTTGCGCTGCGTGAGCATGAGCGACTGACGGGCCGTCGGGTTTTCGACGTCGATTGAACAATGGCCCGGCAGCCGCGTCTGGTCGTGCCCGGATATCCCCACTATGTGCTTCAACGCGCGGTGCATGGGCAACTGCTTGCGCAGGACGATGAGGATCGGCGCATCCTGGTCAAGATCATCGGCGAGACCTCGGCGGCGCTTGAGGTACAGGTCTGGGCCTACGCGCTGGAGGCTGGATGCCTTCATCTCCTGGTGACGCCCGGCCACGAAGACGGGCTGAGTCGCATGATGCAGACGATCGGTCGGCGCTATGTTGCGGCCTTCAACCGGCGCCACGGACGCACTGGTGCGCTCTGGGGAGCCCGGTTCGAGTCCGCAGTGATCGAACCGAGTGAGTGGTTACTCACTGCAATGACGATGATTGACGAGATCCTGCCAGAGGACTCGACATGGTCAAGTCGCCTGCATCGGATCGGGAGGGTACGCGACCCCCTGGTCAAGGATCCCCCACAAGTCTGGACCCTCGGCAACACGCCCTTCGAGCGCGAACAGGGCTACCAGGATCGACTGCTGGAGGGCGTCTCGAGGGGCAACATTGACCGCATCGGCCGCGCACTTCGCGGCGGTTGGGCCGTTGGCTCGGATGAGTTCGTGGCGAAGATCACCACGCTCGCAGGTCGACCTGCGGCGCCCAGGGCACGAGGGCGTCCACGACAGGGCCCGAAGCGCAGTGAACCGGGGTAGGATTTCACGACTATGTCCCCAATTAACTGGACAGGATATGTTGGGCGATACAAAACAACTCTGACCCTATTTGTTTTGCTTGTCGCCAATGCTGCACTGCGGTAGGCTCGCGTCCCTGTCCCCACTCTGCCCGGAGCGCGCCATGAACAAGGCCACGCACTCGCATGCGACCCCCGAAGAAATCCGAACGCTGACCGAGAACGGGCTGTACGCGGCAGATCGCGAGCACGATGCCTGCGGCGTCGGCTTCGTGGCCCAGATCAAAGGACGCAAGGCGCACTCGATCATCGAACAGGGCCTGAAGATCCTGGAGAACCTGGACCACCGCGGCGCGGTGGGTGCCGACAAGCTCATGGGCGACGGCGCCGGCATCCTGATCCAGATTCCGGACGAGTACTACCGCGCCGAGATGGCCGGCCAAGGCATCGAGTTGCCGCCGCCGGGTGAGTATGGCGTCGGCATGATCTTCCTGCCCAAGGAGAACGCGTCCAGGCTGGCCTGCGTGCAGGAACTCGAGCGCGCCATCAAGGCCGAGGGACAGGTGTTGCTGGGCTGGCGCGATGTGTCGGTGGACCGTGACATGCCGATGTCGCCGGCCGTGCGCGCGAAGGAGCCGGTCATTCGCCAGGTCTTCATCGGGCGTGGCCCCGATGTGATCGTGCCGGACGCACTCGAGCGCAAGCTGTACGTGATTCGCAAGACGGCTTCAGGCGCCATCCAGCGCCTGAAACTGACCCACAGCCGCGAGTACTACGTGCCCAGCATGAGTTGCCGCACGGTGCTCTACAAAGGCCTGCTGTTGGCCAATCAGGTTGGCCAGTACTACCGTGATCTGGCCGACCCTCGCACCGTGTCGGCATTCGCGCTGGTGCACCAGCGCTTTTCGACCAACACGTTCCCGGAGTGGCCGCTGGCGCACCCCTACCGGATGGTCGCGCACAACGGCGAGATCAACACGGTCAAGTCGAACTTCAACTGGATGCGCGCGCGCCAGGGCGTGATGAAGTCCCCGGTGCTGGGCGACGACCTGAAGAAGCTGTACCCGATCAGCTTCGAGCACCAGAGTGACACGGCGACCTTCGACAACACGCTCGAACTCCTCGTCATGGCCGGCTATTCGCTTGCGCACGCCGCAATGATGATGATCCCGGAGGCCTGGGAGCAGCATGAGGCCATGGACCCGAGGCGCCGGGCCTTCTACGAGTACCACGCGGCAATGATGGAGCCCTGGGATGGCCCGGCCGCGATGGTCTTCACGGACGGCAAGCAGATCGGCGCAACGCTCGATCGCAATGGGCTTCGCCCGGCCAGGTACATCGTCACCGACGACGACCTCGTCGTGATGGCCTCCGAGTCCGGCGTGCTGCCGATTGCCGAGAACCGCATCGTCAAGAAGTGGCGCCTGCAGCCGGGCAAGATGTTCCTGATCGACTTCGACCAAGGGCGAATCGTCGACGACGAGGAACTGAAGAGCCAGTTCGCGGCCGCCAAACCGTACCGGCAGTGGATCGAGAACGTGCGCATCCGTCTCGACTCGATCGAGGCCAAGGGTGCGCCGCTTCCTGCGACCGAGTCCTTGCTCGACCGACAGCAAGCCTTTGGCTACACCCAGGAGGAACTGAAATTCCTGATGAGCCCGATGGCGGCGAACGGCGAGGAGGCCATCGGATCGATGGGCAACGACTCGCCGCTGGCCGTGCTGTCGAGCAAGAGCAAGCCGCTCTACAGCTACTTCAAGCAGATGTTCGCGCAGGTCACCAACCCGCCGATCGACCCGATCCGCGAAGCGATCGTGATGTCTCTCAACAGTTTCATCGGGCCCAAGCCGAACCTGCTCGACATCAATGCCTTGAACCCGCCCATGCGGCTGGAAGTGAACCAGCCGGTCCTCGACTTCAACGACATGGCACGCCTGCGCAACATCGAGCGCCACACCTCGGGCAAGTTCAAGAGCTATGAACTCGACATCACCTATCCGCTCGACTGGGGGCGCGAGGGCATCGAGGCGAAACTCGCGTCACTCTGTGCGGAGACGGTCGACGCGATCGGCAGCGGGCACAACATCCTGATCGTGACCGATCGGCGCATGTCCGCCTCGCAGGTCGCCATCCCCGCCTTGCTGGCGCTGTCGGCCATTCACCATCACCTGGTCCGCGAGGGCCTGCGCACGAATGCGGGCCTGGTCGTCGAAACCGGATCGGCGCGCGAGGTGCACCACTTCGCGGTGCTCGCGGGGTTTGGCGCCGAGGCCGTCCACCCCTATCTCGCGATGGAGACGCTGCGCCACATCCACCAGCACCTGCCGGGCGACCTGTCGGCTGACAAGGCGGTAGCGAACTACGTGAAGGCGATCGGCAAGGGGCTGTCCAAGATCATGTCGAAGATGGGCGTGTCGACCTACATGTCCTACTGCGGCGCACAGCTCTTCGAGGCCATCGGGCTCGAGAAGGCAATGGTCGAGAAGTACTTCCGGGGCACGGCCTCGCAGGTCGGCGGAATCGGTATCTTTGCCGTGGCCGAAGAGGCGATTCGCATGCACCAGGCTGCGTTCAGCAGCGATCCGGTGCTGGCGTCGATGCTCGACGCCGGGGGTGAGTACGCGTGGCGCAACCGTGGCGAGGAACACATGTGGTCGCCTGACGCGATCGCCAAGCTCCAGCACAGCGTGCGCGGCGGCAAGTTCGACACCTACAAGGAATACGCCCAGATCATCAACGACCAGAGCAAGCGTCACATGACGCTGCGCGGATTGTTCGAGTTTCGGGTCGACCCGGCGAAGGCAATCCCGATCGACGAGGTCGAGCCGGCGAGCGAGATCGTCAAGCGGTTTGCCACCGGTGCGATGTCACTCGGATCGATCTCGACCGAAGCCCATTCGACGCTCGCCATCGCGATGAACCGCATCGGCGGCAAGAGCAATACGGGCGAAGGTGGCGAAGACCCGGCGCGTTACCGCAATGAACTCAAGGGCATCCCGATCAGCGCCGGCACCCTGGTGAGCGACATCCTGGGCAAGGACGTGATCGAAGCCGACTACACGCTGCAAGAGGGCGACAGCCTGCGCAGCCGCATCAAGCAGGTCGCGTCGGGCCGCTTTGGCGTCACGACCGAGTACCTGACCTCGGCGGATCAGATCCAGATCAAGATGGCGCAGGGCGCCAAGCCAGGCGAAGGCGGGCAGTTGCCGGGCGGCAAGGTCAGCGAATACATCGGCAAGCTGCGGTTCTCGGTGCCAGGGGTCGGCCTGATCAGCCCGCCGCCGCACCACGACATCTACTCGATCGAAGATCTCGCGCAGCTGATCCACGACCTGAAGAACGCGAACCAGCGGGCCAGCATCAGCGTCAAGCTGGTGTCCGAGGTCGGTGTCGGCACGATTGCCGCCGGGGTCACGAAGTGCAAGGCCGATCATGTCGTGATCGCGGGCCACGACGGCGGCACGGGGGCCTCACCCTGGTCCAGCATCAAGCATGCCGGCACACCGTGGGAACTCGGCCTGGCCGAGACCCAGCAGACGCTCGTGCTGAATCGGCTGCGCAGTCGCATCCGGGTGCAGGCCGACGGGCAGATGAAGACCGGTCGCGACGTCGTCATCGGCGCGCTCCTCGGCGCCGACGAGTTCGGCTTCGCGACCGCGCCACTGGTGGCCGAAGGTTGCATCATGATGCGCAAGTGCCACCTCAACACCTGCCCGGTCGGTGTTGCCACGCAGGACCCGCTGCTGCGCAAGAAGTTCTCGGGCAAGCCCGAGCATGTGGTGAACTTCTTCTTCTTCGTGGCCGAAGAGGCGCGCACGATCATGGCCCAGCTGGGTCTTCGAAAGTTCGACGAACTCATTGGTCGCGCAGACCTTCTCGACACCCGCAAGGGAATCGAACACTGGAAGGCGCGCGGCCTGGACTTCAGCCGCATCTTTCACCTGCCATCCGTTCCCGCCGACGTGGCGCGCAGCCATTGCGAGGCGCAGGACCATGGCCTGGACCGTGCGCTCGACCTGAAGCTCATCGAGCGCTGCAAGCCGGCGATCGAGCGCGGCGAGAAGGTTCAGTTCATGGAGGATGCGCGCAACCTGAACCGCAGCGTCGGCGCCATGCTGTCGGGCGAGTTGATCCGGCAGCGGCCGGAAGGACTGCCCGACCACACCATCTTCATCCAGATGGAAGGCGTCGGTGGACAGAGCTTTGGTGCCTTCCTGGCCAATGGCATCACGCTGTACCTGATCGGGGACGCCAACGACTACACGGGCAAGGGCCTTTCCGGCGGGCGGGTGGTGGTGCGCCCCAGCATCGACTTCCGGGGTGACGCGACGCGCAACATCATTGTCGGCAACACGGCGCTGTATGGCGCCACCCGGGGCGAAGCATTCTTCCGCGGCGTGGCCGGCGAGCGCTTCGCGGTGCGCCTGTCGGGGGCCAGTGCGGTGGTCGAAGGCACCGGTGACCATGGCTGCGAATACATGACCGGCGGCACCGTGGTCGTGCTTGGCCGCACCGGGCGCAATTTCGCGGCCGGAATGTCAGGTGGCATCGCCTATGTGTACGACGATGACGGACAGTTCGCTGAGCGCTGCAACACGTCGATGGTGGCACTCGAGAAAGTGCTGCCGCAAGAGGAGCAGGATGCCGCAAGCGCCATGCTGCATCGCGGCTCGGTCGACGAGACGCAGCTGAAGAAGCTGATCGAGGACCATCACCGCTGGACCGGGTCGCTGCGCGCACGCGAGATCCTCGACAGCTGGGCCGCTTCGCGCGCCAAGTTCGTCAAGGTCTTCCCGAACGAATACAAGCGCGCCCTGGGTGAAGGGGCGGCCCGCGCCGAGGCCGCGCTGGTCACCGCCAAGGCCAAGTCGCAGGCGCACACCGCTGTGGCCAAGTAAGGCATCCGAGGATCACATCATGGGAAAAGTCACTGGCTTTCTGGAGTACGAACGGCTGGAGGAGGGCTATGAGCCGATCCCCAAGCGGGTCAAGAACTACAAGGAATTCGTCATAACGCTGAGCGCGGAGCAAGCCAAGCTCCAGGGCGCCCGCTGCATGGATTGCGGGACACCGTTCTGCAACAGCGGCTGCCCGGTCCACAACATCATCCCGGACTTCAACGACCTCGTGTACCAGGGGGATTGGCGGCAGGCGATCGAGGTCCTGCACTCGACCAACAACTTCCCCGAGTTCACCGGACGCATCTGCCCGGCCCCTTGCGAGGCCGCCTGCACCCTCAACGTCAACAGCGATGCCGTGGGCATCAAGTCGATCGAACACGCCATCATCGATCGCGCCTGGTCCGAAGGCTGGGTCGCGCCCATGCCACCGCCATCCAAGAGCGGCCGCAAGGTGGCGATCGTCGGTTCCGGACCGGCCGGGCTGGCCGCCGCGCAGCAACTGGCCCGCGTGGGCCACGACGTGACGGTGTTCGAGAAGAACAGCCGCATTGGTGGCCTGCTGCGCTACGGCATCCCGGATTTCAAGCTCGACAAGTCGCACATCGACCGTCGAATCGACCAGATGAAGGTCGAAGGGGTGACCTTCCGTACAGGTGTGCTGGTGGGTGCGATGCCGACCGGCAGCAAGATCACCAATGACGCCACCGAAACACTGTCTCCCGACGAATTGACGTCTGCGTTCGATGCCGTGCTGCTGACCGGTGGATCCGAGGAGAGCCGCGATCTGCCGGTTCCCGGCCGCGAGCTGGATGGCGTTCACTTCGCAATGGAGTTCCTGCCCCAGCAGAACAAGCTGGTCGCAGGTGACAAGCTCAAGGGCCAGATCCGCGCCGATGGCAAGCACGTCATCGTCATCGGTGGCGGCGACACAGGCAGCGACTGCGTCGGCACGAGCAACCGGCATGGGGCCGCGAGCGTGACCCAGTTCGAGCTGATGCCCATGCCCCCGGAGCATGAAGACAAGCCGCTCGTGTGGCCGTATTGGCCCACGAAGCTGCGCACGAGCTCGAGCCACCAGGAAGGCTGCGAGCGCACGTTTGCGATCGCGACCAAGGCGTTCCTGTCCGGTACGGGCAAGGACAAGCACAAGGTCGTCGGGCTCAGGACCGTGCAGGTCCAGTGGCAGGGCGCCAAGATGACCGAGGTCGAGGGGTCCGAGAAGGACTGGAAAGCCGACCTCGTGCTTCTGGCCATGGGTTTCGTGCGTCCGGTCAGCACGGTGTTGGAAGCCTTCGGCGTCGAACGCGACCCGCGCGGCAACGCCAAGGCAGGCACCGACGACGATGACGCCGGCTATGCCACCAATGTCGACAAGGTGTTTGCCGCCGGCGACATGCGGCGCGGCCAGTCACTGGTCGTGTGGGCGATTCGCGAGGGTCGCCAGGCTGCCCGGTCGATCGACAGATTCCTGATGGGCGCGAGTTGCCTGCCGCGCTGAACTAGGGCCTGTGCACACTACGCACGGCTGTGCGAACGGGCCGATTGGGGCGCAGAGCAAGGCGCGGCTCGCCGCCCGGACTCGCGTCCGGGCAAGAGGCGCAACGCCGCGCTGCGCCCCAAGTGACCCGTTCCCTTCGGGTTGCAGCCAAGAAGGCCGTGCGCCGCGTTGCAAATCCTCGCCGGGGCCCAACCCCGTCTGCGGTTTGCGCCTTGCTCACGGTCTTCTTGGCTGCAACGCTTCTGCCGTGCGCAGTGTGCACAGGCCCTAGAGTTTGCTCAGCAGTTCCCTGACCTCGTCCTGGCGCGGGAACTTGGATCCGAGCTTGAGCACTTCCTTGAGCTCGGTCTTGGCGCTCGGCTTGTCTCCGGCCTGAATCAGGGTCTTGGCCAGGTTGAGCCGGATCTGGGCGTTGGACGGGTCGATGGCCAGAGCCTGGCGCAGCACCGCCACAGCCTTGGCGACCTGTCCATCGCTGGCCAATGCCAGCGCCAGGGTGTCCATGATCGTCGGACGGTTGACAAGCAGTCGATCAGCACGTTCGGCCATCTCCACGGCCCCGGGCTTCTTGCCGGTGGCCAGCAACCATGCGACGTTGTTCAGCGCGAGGGCGTTGTCGGGCTGCAGCTTGATGACCTCCCGGTAGCGCGCCTCGGCTTGAGGCAGCTGGCCGCGCATCATCGCCACGTCGCCCAGATAGAACTGGAAGGCCGCGTCAGCCGGGTGCTCACGCAACCACTGCGACATGAAGCGCTCGGCCTCACCGCGTTGACCCGACGCCTCGAGCAACGAGTGCAGCCGCGCCCCCAGTTCGGTCGATCCTGGCACGGCCTTCAATCCCGCACGGTAGACCGCGATGGCCGGTTCCCAGTGCTTCTGTGCCGCCTGCGCCGCACCTTCGAGCGCATACCCGATTTCCCGCTTCGGGTGCTTCTTCTGGATTTCGCGCGCGATCTGGATGGCGGCGTCAAAACGGCGCTCTGCGATGTGGACGTCCGACAAGGTCTTCTGTGCCAGGAGGTTGTCCGGGTCGAGTACGAGCGCCCGCTTGAGTTGCTGGACGGCGTCGTCCCGGTTTCCGGACATCAGGTGGATCTCGGCCAGGCGCAGCAGCGGCAATGCCGAGTTGCGCTGCAGCTGCGCGAGCTTGTTGTAGGTGGACTCGGCCTGATTCAGGTCCCGCGTCGAGATCAAGGCCCGGCCCAGGGCGTCGAGCAGGTCCGGCTGGTTCGGGATCGCGGCGACCCCCTGTTGTGCGGCGGCGACCGCCAACGTCGACTCGTTCAATGCCAGGTGATAGCGAACCAGGGCCAGACGCGGTGGCACCGCCTCCGGGCCCTGCTTGATCGCGTTCTGGAACGTCGCCAGAACTTCCTCGCGTGGCGCTCCGGTGCGGGCCTTCAGCGACGCACTGGCGAGCAGGGCCTGGACGTTGCCAGGATCGGCGGCGAGCACGGAGTCGAAACGCTTCTTCGCGGCGTCGACGTTTCGGTCCATCAAGTCCAGGCCTGCCAACGCGGCAGCGGCCGGGTAGAAGGAAGGCTTGATTTCGAGCGCCTTCTCCAGCGCAAGTCGGGCCGCCTTCACGTCGCCTTTTCGAAGGTGAACGCGGGCGCGCAGGTTCCACACCATCGGTTGTGGGCCGGTGAGCTTTTTCTCGAGCGCATCGATGGCGCGCAGCGCGCCTGCGTAGTCCTTCTTGCGCACCAGAGCGCTGATCAAGGGCAGATCGGCGGCCGTTCCCGAGTCCGCGGCCGCGATCGACTCCAGTTCGGCCATGCCCGCGTTGTCCCCTTGCACGAGCCGCGTCACTGCGACTGCAGTGCGCGTGCGGACGTCGTCCGGGTTGAGCTTGGCCGCCTTGCCAAAGTAGGTCTCTGCCTCGGTGATGTCTCCCGCCTGCAGATGCGCCTGTGCCACCAGCGAATAGGTCTGGGCTGTCGGGGCGGCCTGGTCCAGGAGCGGCTGCAATGTCGCCAGTGCCTTGGCGGGCTGCGACAGCCGAAGTTGCGTCAGCGCGAGCAGGCGTCGGGCTGCGTCAAGGCGCGGAGCGAACTGTATGGCGCGCGACAGGTGGAGCTCGGCCTGGGTGAAATCCCGGCGCTCGTGCGCAACGCCACCGGCGAACTGGAGCACACGTGCGTTGTTGGGGCCGATCGCCAGCAACTCGTCTGCGATGGCCTTGGCCTTGTCGAGGTCCTTCGACAGCAGAGCGATGTTGCCCTCGAAGTAGCGTGTCTGCGGATGGTTTGGCAGCGCCTTTTGCAGATGGACGAGCTGTGCCTTTGCGCCCTCGAGGTCGCGCGAACCCAGCAGCATCGTCATGGCCCCGGCATGGGCCGGTGCATAGCTGGGCTTGATCTCGATCGCGCGCCGATAGGCGGCCAGTGCACCGGCAGTGTCGTGCTTGCCGAAGACGAGCAACTCGGCCTTGACCAGCCAGGCCTCGAAATCCTGGGGATTCTTCTCGATGATCTGCGAGATCGCCGCCAGCGCGCCGTCGAGATCGCCCGCATCGGCCAGCAGGCGCGCCTGGAGGTGGGTGGCCGGGCCATGTCCCGGCATGGCCTTGAGCGCCTTGTCGACGGCCTTGCGTGCATCATCCAGTCGACCCAGCGCGCCATAGGCGGCCGCGAGCGAAGCCTGCAGATCAGCCTGTGCCTTCGGGTCGTCCAGATCACGCTGGCCGAACTTGTCGACCAGGCGCTGGAATTCGCCCGTCGCCCGCAATGCGCGCGCGATCTCGGGCGCGACCGTTTGCTCGGGGTACTTCAGGTCGAGCGCCTTTTCGAGTTCGATCGTGGCCGCTGTGGTGTCACCACTGTCGAGCAGGGCCTTGCCGAGCAAGAACCTCGCCTCGGCCGAGGCAGGGTCGGTCTGAAGCACCGTCTTGAGCTGGATCATCGCCGCCTTGACGTCGCCTTTCGCCAGGTAGTCCTTGGCGGAGCCCATGAGATCGGCAGGGCTCTCGCCGGAACACGCGGTCAGCGTGGCCAGTGCGGCGCAAAGGGCGAAGGCGCGTAGGTTTCTCATGAGTGAAGTCCAGTCTCGGTTCAATATTGGGGTTGGCCACATGGTGACTCAACCTGGGCTCGCGCGCGAAGTGGCAGCACTCACTTGATGGTGAGCCTGTGCATCAGGTCGTACAGCGTCGGCCGGCTGACGCCGAGGATTTCCGCCGCACGAAGCACGTTGCCGTTGGCCCTGGCCAGTGCCGCGATCACGGCTTCGCGTTCAGCATGCTCCCGGATCTTGCGCAGGTCCAGGTCACTCGCCTCGCCATTCTCGCTGGCGCCGTCGGGTGGCGCCAGCCCGATGTCCTCGCAACCGACACGGGGCGAGTCCGCCATGATGACGGCACGCTTGACCGCGTTCAGCAGCTCACGCACGTTTCCCGGCCACTCGTGTGCCTCGATGGCACGTATTGCTTCATCCGTGAAGGCCAGTGCGCCGCGCCGCTGCTCCTGTGCAAAGCGGCGCAGGAACGCATGCGCGAGCAGCACGGCGTCGCCGGTTCGATCGCGCAAGGGCGGGATCGTGACCACGATTTCGGCCAATCGGTAGTACAAGTCCTCGCGGAACTGGCCTTCGCTGATCTGGTCCTTGAGATCCTGGTGGGTCGCGCAGACGACGCGCACATCGACCGCGATTTCCTGCCGTCCACCGACGCGTTCGATCTTGCGCTCCTGCAGGAATCTCAGCAGTTTCGCCTGCAGCGACTGCGGCAGATCGCCGATCTCGTCGAGCATGAGCGTCCCGCCCTGAGCGGTTTCGATCTTGCCGACCGTGGTCTTGGTGGCGCCAGTGAAAGCGCCCTTTTCGTGACCGAAGAGCTCGGTCTCGAGCAAGTTCTCTGGAATCGCCGCGCAATTGATGGCCACGAACTTGCCTGCGCGCTTGGAGGCTTCGTGCACCCCCTGCGCCAGCACTTCCTTGCCCGTGCCACTCTCGCCGAGCAGCATCACCGTGGCATCACTCGACGCAACGCGCTCGATCAGGCGGCAGACGCGCTGCATCTCCGTGTCGCGCGTGATCAGCCCGGACAGTGCATCCGGATGGCGTATCGCCTGCAGGCGCCGATTCTCGGCCTGCAACTCGGCGAGTCGATAGGCGCGGCTGATCGTCAGGTTCAACAGCTCAGGCTCGAAGGGCTTGGCGAAGAAGTCGTAGGCACCCAATGCGACTGCGCGCAGCGCATTCTCCTGGTCGTTCTGCCCCGTCAGCACGATGACCTTCACATGCGGGTCGATCTCGAGCAGTTCCTCGAGCAGCTTGAAGCCTTCCGAAGTCGAGTCGGCGTCGGGCGGCAGGCCCAGATCCATGGTGACCACGGCAGGCTGGTGACGGCGAAACGCCAGCACGGCGCTGGGGGCATCGTGGGCCGTCACCGATTCGAAACTGTCGAGCGACCACTTGATCTGCTTTTGCAGCGCAAGGTCGTCCTCGACGATCAGGAGCGGGGCTTGTTTGTCGTTGCTCATGGCGTCTGCGCCATCTGCAGGGATGAACCCTGGTGCGACTCGAAGATCGGGAGCATGAGGGTGATCTGCGTGCCCTGGCCGGGCTCGCTGTCCACGATGATCTTGCCACCCAGTTCCCGGATGTACTGGAAGCTCTCGTAGGCGCCGATACCCATGCCGCTGGGCTTGGTCGTGTTGAACGGTCTGAACAGCTTGCGCTCGACGAAGTCACTGGTCATGCCGGCACCGGTGTCGCCGACCACGACCCGAGCCAGGCCGCTCTCGCGGGTCAGCGAGACCCAGACGGTGCCATCGGCCGGCGTCGCGTCCAGGGCGTTCTGGACCATGTGCCCGATGACGCGTTCGACACGCTCGTCGTGGCCGCGCGTCGACAGTCTGTCCAACTGGCGCAGTTCCAATGTGCGGCCACGCTGCTCCGCGACGTCGGCGATGCGCTGAATGATGGGCAGCAATTCGACGCCCATCGTCCCACCAGGTGGCTTCTCTCCTTCACGCAGCTGAAGCATCAACTGGCGCATCTTTTCCAGGGAGCTCTCGACCGTCATCAGCATGTCCTGTTGGAAGTCGGGATTGTCCCGCAGCCGCTTTGCGTTCTTCATCATCAGCGACAACTGCGTGACGATATTCTTCAAATCGTGCACGACAAATGCGGACATTCGATTGAAGGCCTCGAACTTGCGCGACTCCAGCAAGGCCTCCGTGGCCTGCATCTGCGCCAGAAAGCCCGCGGCCTGACGGCTCGCGGTCTTGAGCAGGTCACGAACCTCCCAATCCAGTTCCATCTCCGCACGCGGACGGACCAGCAGCACGAACCCGGTCAAGGTCTCGCCCACGGTCAGCGGCACAACCGCCCAGATTGGTGTATCGGGCGAGGCCCAGTCAGGCAGTTCGAGTCCGGCATAGCGCTGCGGATGTCTGCGCGCCTCAGGCACGTCGACGATCCAGTTCTGCTCGCGAAGGAAGGCGGAGAACGCAGACTGGGTGGGTTCGCTCCGCGCAGCGATCGTCATGTTGACATGCGCGCTCTGAAAGAACTCCTGCTCGCCGGGTGCCACCAGCCACAGGCAGCCTCCTGGGCTTTCGACGAGGTCGGCCAACGCACGGACAACCAGTTCCCCCATTTCCTGCGGCGAACCCTGGGTCGAGAGCGCTGCAGTGAATCGCAGCCACTGCTCGCGGTAGTCATACCGGTAGGCAAAGAAGTTCTTGCCGACGAAGACCTTCAAGCGAGCGCGCAATGCGCCCGAAAGCACCAGGACCACGAGCAGCACGACGGCGCCGAAGAGCAGTGCAAGCTGCAGCGCGCGTCCCCAGTCACCTCCGAAGAACCGGACGTAGTAACCAAGCCCCGAGACCAATAGCAGATAGGCACCGGCGAGCAGCAATGTCGCGGAGAAGAAGACCGCGTTGTGTGACACCTGGAGCCTGGTTCGCCAATCCGACTGGCGGCGCGACGCGATCAGCAACAGCGGTACCGCCAACGCATGCACGGCGCCGCGCACGCTGAAGGCGTCGCGATCGAAGGTGCCGAACAGCACCGCCTGCGAGTAGATGTACAGGTCAAAGGCGAACAAGCCGAACAAGCCGATGCACAGGGGCTTTGCACTCCAGCGGCTGTCTTCGCGGATGTTGCGAAACAGCTGTTCGGTCAGCACCAGACCCAGGACCGGCTGGGCCATCGAACTCAACAGCATCAGGTGCTCGACCGACTTGCCGGACGCCAGGCCAGTGGCCGTCGCCAGCAGGGTCAGCCCGCCGAAAGCGACGAGGCCGACTGCGACAGGACGCAAGAGCGCGACTTCGGCACGCTTGTTGCCACGCAGCCCGGGTCGCAGCAATTCCAGCAGGAAGTAGAACCAGGCGGCATACCGCACCTGATCAAGGGCCGCCATGCGCACCGAATAGTCTGGTCCGGAGGTGCTGACTTCGTACGCGCCCAGCAGGCCCCATGCTGCGCTGGCCGTGATCGCCCCCAACAGGGCCCATTGAGCACGGCCGGCCGTGGCCTTCACATAGCCGGAAGACAGCAACCTGGCCAGGAAGATCCCGTAGGCGAGGCTGGTGGCGAGGTAGCTCAGTACCGTCAGGTCAGGCCCGCTGGCGCCCATCAGGAATTCCCTCGCCCGGCGACCGGGCCCATGCTGAAGTGCGACCCCGTCCGCGCGGTTGGGCTGCGGATCAGCGGGCGCCCTTGCCTGTCAACACCACGGCCACCGTCTCGAAGAGGATGACGATGTCCAGGAACAAGGTGTGATTCTTGACGTAGTAGAGGTCGTACTGCAACTTCTCGATCGAGTCCTCGACCGTGGCGCCGTACTGATAGCGCACCTGGGCCCATCCCGTCAGGCCGGGTTTGATGCTGTGGCGCACCGCGAAGTAGGGGATCTGGTCGGTCAACTGGTCGACGAAGAAACGCCGTTCCGGCCTCGGTCCGACCAGGCTCATGTCGCCCTTGAGGACATTGAAGAGCTGCGGGAGTTCATCGATGCGCAAACGGCGAATGATGTTGCCGACGCGTGTGACCCGCTCGTCGTGCACGCTGGCCCAGCGCGGCGTGCCGTCCTGCTCCGCGTCGACGCGCATGCTCCGGAACTTCGCCACATGGAACGGCTTCATGTCCAGGCCCACCCGTTCCTGGCGGTAGAGCACCGGCCCGCGGCTGTCGAGCTTGATGAGCGCAGCGGTCAACAGCATGATCGGGGCCGCCAGGACGATGAGAATCAATGCGCAGACGAGGTCGAAGACGCGCTTGACGACCGTGCGAGTCAGGCCCTGATTGAATCCGTCACCGAAGACCATCCAGCCCGCGTTGGCGAAACCCAGGCGGATCTGGCCAAGGGTCTTCTCGAAGTGCGTGTTGACGTCGTAAACGCGAATTCCAAAGATCTTGCAGTCGAGCAGATCGCGCAAGGGCATGCTGCCCGACCTGCGCTCGGTCAACGCCACGACGATTTCATCGACATTGAGCTGCTTGGCGGTTTCGGTGAGCGTGTTGCCGACCGGGAGCACCAAGGACTGATGGACTGCACACTCGGTTTCGTTCGGGCTCGGGTAGAAGCCGACGACTTCGGCCATCGGATCCGAGTCCTGCAAGGTCTTGCTGACCAGCAATGCGGCCGGGCCCGAACCGAAGACCAGAATCCTGGTGCGCGCCTTGGACGAACTCGCCCAGTGCGAGACGTAGACCCGGCGCAAGACCACTGCCGAAACGCCCACCATGGCTGCGAGGCGCACCATCTCACGGCTCTGGAAGTCGGCCGGAAGCAGGCCCAGCAAAAGGTAGGTCAACGGCAGCGCCATCAACAACGCGAGCGCCGCACGCGCACAAGCCTGGCTGTGGGTGAAGTTGGCAGACTTCTGATAGAAGCCCGAGGCCGTGTTGATCACGAACATGCCAGCGGCGAGCGATACGACTTGCGAGCCTGCAATCGGCAGGAGACCACGCAGGCTGTCGGCCTGGGTCGCAAACGCGATCAGCATCACGAGCACCAGCAGCCCCATGTCGGACAGTATCCGCATCAGGGTCTGACGGTGAAGGTAATGGCTGAAGACTCGGATCATGGGTCTGATGGATTCGTGCGCCACGCCTCTTGGACTCTCAAATCGATCCGGTAGTGCCGGCCGATTCAGACCACCTTGACGCTCCCGGAAGTGGGGTACGGCGTCTCGCGTGACTGTCGGATTACTTTACGGACTTGCTTCATGTATCAGCAACCCCTTGCATGGGGGGGCGCCGTGACACATTCGTCGACATGGACGTCGGTGAGTCCGCTGCCTGGCCCGGGCGAGTGCCCGTGACCCTCAGTTCCGGTCTTGACCGAGGGGCGTCAGCCCTTCCTGCAGGCGCTGGGCGATGCCTTCCACGCCCTGCAGGCACAGGTCATAGACCCGTGAGAACCCTTCAGGCCCGCCATAGTAGGGGTCGGGCACCTCCAGGCCGGTCGAAACCGCCGACCAATCGAGAAACAGGTGCAGCTTGCCGCGGTACTCGGTCGGACAGATTTCGTGCAGATGTGCAAGGTTCGACCGGTCCATGGCCAGCACATGCTCGAAACGCTCGAAGTCCGCCGGCTGAATCCGACGCGAACGCGCCTTGGGGCGAAGGGCAACCCCCCGTCGCTCCAGCTCGGCCGCTGCTCGAGGGTCGATCGGCTCGCGGCGGTCGGCCGCATGGGTGCCGGCGGAGTCGAACGTCGCGCCCGCGATGTCACGGTGCAGCGCCATCATCATGGCCATCGGCGAACGGCAGATGTTGCCCAGGCAGACGAACAGGAACGAATGCGGCACGGTGATCGGGCTGTTTTCAGTGATAGACACGCAGCACGAGGTCGACCGACCGACGCAGGGGCACTGCGCCGTAGATGGTGTCGGGGGACCCGGAGTGGCCGACCCATTGCAGTGCCAGGTCGGCGCGGTCCCACCGGTACCGGGCCTCCAGCCATTGGGCCCGGCTGTCGGTCACGCTTTCATGGCGGATGTAGGCGGCGAAATCGAGTCGATGGATCCAGGCGTCCTTCCACAGGGCATGGAAGAACCAGGCATGGCGCGCCGGCAGGTCCTGAAACCGTTGTGATGCCGCCAGCATTGCGAGATGCGCCCCCGGGTAAGCCGACAGGCTGTTCCACTGGGTCCGGTCCGGCGCTGCGCTGTTGTAGTCGAATTCCGCGGTCAGGCTGAGGTTGAAGCCCGTCGTGTAGGTCAGGCCGACGGCGCCGCGGCGCTGTGTTGTCTCGGCCTCGGGCAGGGCGGTGGCCTGACTGACCAGCGAGCGGCCCTTGCCCACGCTGAACTCGCCGAAGAGCACGGTCGCGTCACCCAGCAGGGTCGAAGCGTTGGCACCCAGCTGAACAGGTGACCCCCCGCCACCCAGCAACAGCAATTCAGGCGCAAACCGGTCGTTGAACTTGTAGCTCCCGCTCAGGTGCCAGCGGTCGCGCGGATTCGTCGCAGCGGTGTCGAGTGAAAAGGTCGAATCGCTGGGTTTGTTCGACAGCTCCGGGGAGTAGGCTGCCGAGAGCGACGCCCCGGGCCACAGCTGCTGCGCGCGCAGAACGAACGTCCCCTGGCGGTTCTCCCGCAGATCCATCGGGTCCACCGAAGTCGTCGAGCGCAGCGCGCCTTCCTTGAACCAGTCGGTCGGATTGAAACCCAGCGCCGCACCGTGGCGCACGTTGACGCGCCCGGCGTCGACGATCAGATCGGGTGCGTAGCTCCAGCTGAGGTAGGCCTCGCGCAGGGTGTTGAGGTTCTTGCCGCGCGGCTCGCCATTGCGGCGCACGAGATCCAGGCGATCGGAGAATACGAAGCGAAGGCCCGGCGACAGGGTGTCGTCGTAACGAAGATCGAGCGACAGACGGGCCGAATCCTGGGAGCTGTCGCGCTGGCTGCTCTGGCCGACCCCGACTTCACCGAAGGCGCGCCACTTCGACGCAACGGGCGCGGACGGCAGCGGGCGTCTTGTCCGCGAGGTCCAGCGCATCGAGGTCGGCCAGCGGATCCTTTGGGGGAGCGGCGGCCAGTGCAAGGCCGCTGGACAACAGCACGACGCAGATCGACGCCGGGATCGGATGCATGCTCACTCCGGTTTGAAACGAGGTAGGTAGTCGCGTTGGAACCAGGCGTCCGGCACTTCGCGCGAGGCGTAGTCACTGTATCGCATGACCGTGACCCAGGCCGGGTCCAGGCCGTCGATGATGACGACCTCGGTTGGTCGTTCGCGCCCCAGCTGGGGCTGGAACTTGCGGTAGTACGCCGTCTTCAACAGGTGGCCGCTCTCGGCGTAGAAGCGAGCCTTCAATGGCCGAGAGTTCGTGGAGTCAACCCACATTTCGACCCGGTGATAGGTGACGTCAGGCGCCGTGGCGGCCAGCGCGAGCTTGTAGCTGCGGCGCAGCACACGCTCGCCGTCGGTGATCTCCTCCTCGCCCTCCAACTCGGCCTTGTAGTCCTTGGCCAGATTCACTGTCACGACGTCGCCATTCGATGCCTGCCCGAGCAATCGCTGCTGGGGCGACAACCGGATGCTGGCCTGGCTGGAAGGGTCGAAGAACCACAGATCGTTGCCGCTCTTGAGCATCAGCTTGTTGGCATCGCGCTGGGGCGCCGTGAAGCGGAGCAGGCTGCGGTACTGGCCGCTGGTGGGGTCGGCCTTCGAGTACACGGTCAGGGTGTTGCTGTCGCTGAGCTTCCCGCCGCGGTACTCGAACAGCGACACCGTCACGCTGAACGGGCGGCTCGGATTGCGCACCGCGTCGCTGGCGGCCAGCACGGACTGGGGGTCTGGTGCCGCATGCGCGCTCAAGGCAGACGCAGCACAGCACGAGCGCGCCAAGCATGCCATCTGGCCCAGGACTCGGGTAGGTGTTGCGGCGAACTAGACATGGCGAAGAGCGTCCACGATGTTCATGCGCGCGGCACGGGCCGCGGGCAGGATGGCGGAAAGGGCGGCCACGATCACCAGGCCGACCGCGTTGGCAACCATCAAGCCGTTCTCGCCGGCCAACCGGACGGCCAGCGGCACATGTTCGACGCGTCCGGGCGGAATCCAGGTCAGGCCGAGCTGATTGATGGCCCAGGCCAGGCCGAGCGCGCAGACGATGCCCAGCACGGCGCCGAAGCAACCCAGCACGACGCCTTCGGTCACGAACAGCGTGCGGATGCCGGCCGCGCCGCTGCCCGATGGCGCGCAGCGTGCCGATCTCTGACGTGCGCTCGACGATGGTCATGCTCATCGTATTGGACACCGTGAACAGCACGATGGCGCCGATCAGGACCGATATGAACCCGAAGATGGCGGCAAACATGGCCAGCGTCTGCCCGTAGAAGGGATTCAAGGTCTCGTAGTCGACGATCCCCAGCGGCTGGTCCTTGAACGTGGTCTTCAGCAGTTCCTCGAGACGCTCGCGCGCCTGCGGCATCTGAGCCGTGTGACGGAGTTGCAGGGCAATGGCGGTGACCTGGGGCGGGGCGGCGCCGAAGACCAGCGCCTGGGCCTGCGACAGGTGCAGGCCGACATAGGCGTCGTCGAGTTCCTTGATGCCCTGGAACTCGGCCCTCAGAACGTTCACAGCGGCCACGTTCGGTGCCCCGCGCGCACTGGCGGCCAGGATCTCGATGCGCGATGGCCCGGCAGCTGCCTTTCGAGGCGCCGTTGCACCCGACAGCGCGAGATCGGCGATGTCTGCCGGCAACTCGGCACCTTGGGCCGCCGACCGATCGCTGTTCGGGCGCGCAATCCGGCACCTTGAGCGCTTCGCACAGTTGCAGGACGCGCGCCACGCCGGTGCCGATCACGGCCGTCTCGGGCGAAGTTCCGGACAGGCTCAGATGGCGGCCAAGCACGCGTTGCTGGTAGTCGTTCCATTCGCGCATCAGGTTCTGGTCCTCGACGACCATGCCGGCGACGAACACCGGGCGCGAGACGCTGGCTGCGAAGTTGCCCGCGATCGCACCGAACTGCAGCGTCGGCGTGGCGACGACCAGCATCGGGGCGAGCACCGCGTCCTGCTTGACCACCTCGATGATGCGCTCGTATCCCTTGACGCCATAGGCGGCGGGGTTGCCGCTGCCGAACTGGAAGAAGTCCTTGTGCTGGATCTGCAGGTGCCCGGTGCGCTTGA
>CAVPNN010000030.1:0-43906 GCA_963706655.1 uncultured beta proteobacterium | reverse complement strand
TGAATTCGTCCCGATGGCCGAAACCGCGCCGGTTGTGGACGAAGACAGCCGCTGCGGCACCAACTGGTACCAGCGGATGCGCGCCAGTGCCTGCGCGATCACCACCGGCGCCATGGCCGCCAGCCGGACGACGGGGAACTTCATGCCGTAGCGTTCGCGTGCAAGCGCAAGGGCGCCGGCCGACAGCAGGTTCACCCGGCCCTCGAGCTGGATGCCCTGGATGCGCGGCCAGTCGTCCCGGTCGTCCTGGATCGTGGCGGCACAGCGTGGGTCGCGCGCGAGGTTGCGCCCATGCCTTGTGCCGGGCGCCGACAGGAAGAGCAGGCGGTCGCCGTCGTGGGCGTAGAAGACCGCCGTACCCCAGGGCCCCTCGGGTCCCTGGGTGGCCAGCGTCATCACGCTGTGACCTGCGAGGAACTCCAGCACCAGTGGCGGCAGGCTGAGTCGCATCAGACCAGGCTGCGCCGCGCGTCGGTCGGAGCTGCAGGCGCCGGCAGCCCGTCCTGCCCATCGCCCCCGTGCAGGCGCTTGAGCCGGTAGGCCAGTTGCGGTCGCGTGAGGCCGAGCATGCGGGCGGCCGCAGACAGGTTGCCATGCGCCTTGTCGACGGCAGCCTCGATCAACATCCCCTCCAGCCGATCGAGCGTCATCTCGCCTCCCAGCACAGTCTCGCAGACCTTTTCGCAAACGTCCGACGGCTGGCGGTCGAGGTTGCCATGTCGCCCCAGACCCAGTTCCTGTGAGTGCACATCGGCACGCGGCGAGAACAGATGGTTGACTTCGATGTAGGAGCCATTGGGCGCCAGGATGACGCCCCGTTCGACCATGTTCTGCAGTTCGCGGATGTTGCCCGGCCAGGCATAGCTCAGCAGGGCCCGCTTGGCCTTGTCGGTAAAGCCGCGCAGCTTCTTTGCATGGATCGCGTTGTGCTTGGCCAGGAAATGCTTGGCCAGCGGCGAGATGTCTTCCTTGCGCTCGCGCAGCGGCGGAATCATGACCTGGAAGGCATTGAGCCGGTAGTACAGGTCGGAGCGGAAGCTGCCGTCGCGCACCCGCTGCTCGAGGTCCCCATTTGTCGCAGCAATGATTCGCACGTCGACCCGGCGCGGCTTCTGCCCGCCGAGCCTTTCGATTTCACCCTCCTCCAGCACGCGCAGCAGCTTGCTCTGCGCGGCCAGCGGCAATTCGGCGGCCTCGTCGAGGAACAGGCTGCCACCATCGGCGCGCTCGAAGCGCCCGGGGCGAGGGTTCTGGGCGCCGGTATAGGCCCCGCGCTCGACGCCGAACAACTCGGACTCGACCAGTTCGGCCGGGATCGCGGCGCAGTTCACGGCCACGAAGGGGCGCTTGCGGCGCGGGCTCATGTCGTGCAGCGCACGCGCGAACAACTCCTTGCCGACCCCGGTCTCGCCCAGCAGCAGCACGCTGATCTGGCTGTCTGCGGCCTGGGCAAGCAAGTCGCAGGCGGCGAGAAAGCTTGGCGACTGGCCGATCATGTCGGCCGGCAACCTGTCGCGCCCGCCGATCGTCGAGCGCAATTCCACGACTTCGGTCTGCAACTCGATCAGCTGCTCGGCGATCGACACCGGCTTGAGGAATCGCATGCATTCGGCGGCGTCCTCCCATTCGTCGACCGGCTTGCCGACGATGCGGCAGTTGTTGTCGCCCATGCCGACACACTCGACCTCCTTGTAGAGGATCGGCATGCCCATGAAGGCCGAGCTGTAGCCGCAGGCATAGCCGATCTGCGTCCAGCAGACCGGCTCGGAATGCACCCCGTAGTGCCGCCGGTGCCATTGGCCCTCCCAGGAGTTCTGCCACAGGAATTCGCCGTAGAAGCTCCCCGCCGCGCGGTCGAGTTCGAGTCGCACCGGCGTGACATGCACGATGCCCTCGAGGGCGTGCAGGCGCGGCCCGGTCATGAAGGCCTCGATGTCGCTGCAGTTTTCGGCGCGCGAGCGCGCGAGCTCGGCATCGCGCAGACCCGACGCATAGCCCATGCGCATCAACAGGCCCTGGGCGCGGTCCATGCCGAGCGAGTCGATCAGCTCCTTGCGCAGCGCCGCCTGCGCCTCGGCGTGGACCAGCAGCATGCGGTGCTCATGCAACCAGATCTGCCCGGTCTCGGGGCAAAAGTGCACCTGCGCCCGGAGATCGTCACCGGCCGCGCGATCGACGCGGTAGAGCTTGCTCATCGTCTCCCCTGCCTGGGAGCAACGCTTCTAGCGCCATGCGCCGCAACGCGCATTGATGCAGGGCAACCCCAAGGGATTGGCGGCCCTCGCAGCCGGTTTTCGGTGGCGCCCGGCAGTTGACCAAATGATCAGATCCGGCCGGCCGATCGCAGGCGATTCGACGAAATGGTCAATCGGCCAGCATCCCTCGAACCACCGCAGCACATCCCCGACCGGTGCCTTGTCGCAGGTGGCGGCACGGCCGTGCGGCCCGCCCCGGCCGACCTGGCACGCCGTATGCAAAGGAAACGGAACGAACAACCGGATTCACCCGCAAGCACTTCGCACGGGGCTTGCGCCCGTCACACAACAGGAGACCGTTCATGAAGTTCCCCGTTCCACACGACGTCAAGGCCAAGACGATTCCAGGCACCGAGGGCTGGGAACGCATGTATCCCTACCAGTACCAGTTCGTCACCGACGACCCGGTGCGCAACGGCTACGAGAAGGAAACCTTCTGGTTCTACGACGGGCTGCACTACCCCGAGCCGCTCTACCCCTTCGACACGATCTGGGACGAGGCCTGGTTCCTCGCGCTGTCTCAGTTCAACAACCGCATCTTCATGGTGCCGCCGGTGCGCGGCGTCGATCACCGGATGATCAACGGCTACGTCTACATCTCGCCGGTGCCGGTCAAGGACGGTGCCGAGATCGGCAGCCGGGTGCCGCACTTCATGGAGCGCGCGGGCCACTACTACAAGAACTGGGACGCGCTCGAGGCGAAGTGGAAGGTGAAGATGGAGGCGACGATCCGTGAGCTCGAAGCGATCGAGATCCCGCGCCTGGCGGATATGGAGGATCTCTCGGTCGTGATGGACGCGCTCGGCGAGTCCAAGGGCTACCACCTGCTGAAGAACTACGACGACTTGATCAATCTCGGCATCAAGTGCTGGCAGTACCACTTCGAGTTCCTGAACCTCGGCTACGCCGCCTATGTGTTCTTCCTCGACTTCGCACAGAAGCTCTTCCCGAGCATTCCCGCACAACGCGTGACGCAGATGATCTCGGGCATCGACGTCATCATGTACCAGCCCGACGAGGAGCTCAAGAAGCTCGCGCGGCGTGCGATCGAGCTCGGCGTCGATGAAGTCCTCACCTTCAGTCCACAGTGGACCGATGTCGAAGAGGCGCTCAAGAAGTTGCCCAAGGGCGTCGAGTGGCTCACCTCGCTGTCGCTCGCGAAGGAGCCCTGGTTCAACGTCTCGACCGGCACCGGCTGGTTCCACCACGACCGTTCGTGGAACGACCAGATGAACGTCCCGCTGTCGGGCATCGCGACCTACATCGGCAAGTTGAAGCAGGGCGTGTCGATCGACCGACCGACCGAGAAGGTGCGCGCTGAACGCGATCGCATCACCGAGGAGTACCGCGCGCTGATCGAGAAGCCCGAGGACCTGAAGCAGTTCGACGAGCTGCTCGGCTGCGCCAAGACCGTGTTCCCCTACGTCGAGAATCATCTGTTCTACGTCGAGCACTGGTTTCACTCGGTCTTCTGGAACAAGATGCGCGAGGTCGGCGCGATCATGCAGGAGCATGGCGTCATCAAGGACGTCGAGGACGTCTGGCTGCTGCGCCGCGACGAGATCAAGTCGGCGCTGTGGGACATCGTCACGGCGTGGGCGACCGGCGTCACCCCACGCGGCACCCAGACCTGGCCGGCCGAGATCGAATGGCGCAAGGGCGTGATGGCGAAGTTCAAGGAGTGGAACCCGCCGCCCGCAATCGGCACCGCGCCCGAAGTGATCCAAGAGCCCTTCACGATCGTGCTCTGGGGTGTGACGAACAAGTCGCTCGCCGACTGGGCCGCGGTGCAGGAAGTGGCCGACCCCGACACGATCACCGAGCTCAAGGGCTTTGCCGGCAGCCCCGGCATCGCAGAAGGCAAGGCGCGCGTATGCCGCACGGTGAGTGAGGTCGGCGAACTGCAGGAAGGCGAGATCCTCGTCGCGCCGACGACGTCGCCGTCGTGGGCTCCGGCGTTCGCCAAGATCGGCGCCTGCATCACCGACGTCGGCGGCGTCATGAGCCACGCGGCCATCGTCTGCCGTGAGTACGGAATGCCAGCTGTGGTCGGCACCGGCATGGCGACGAAGATCATCAAGTCCGGCATGATGATCCGCGTCGACGGCTCGACCGGCGCCGTCACGATCACGCGCTGAGACGGGTGATGCGCAACGTAACGGCAGGTGGCGAGCGACCGGCCCAGGCCGGGCTGCCACTCGTCTGCTGGTTCGAGGACTGCCAGAAGGATTCGGTGCCTCTGGTGGGTGGCAAGTGCGCCTCGCTCGGCGAGTTGATCAACGCCGGGGTGCGCGTGCCACCGGGGTTCGCACTGACCACCGAGGGCTACCGGCGTTTCCTGGCCGGGTCCGGTCTGGCAGTCGAGATCGCCACCTTGCTCGACAAGGTGGACGCACAGGACCTGGCGACACTCGAACGCACGAGTGCAACCATCCGCGCGCTCATCGAGGCCCAGCCCTTCCCCGAGGACATCGAGGACGCCGTTGCCGAGTGCTACCGCAAGCTGGCGCTGCGCTCGTGCGTGCCGGGGGTGCCGGTGGCCGTGCGTTCGAGCGCCACCGCCGAGGACCTGGTCGGTGCGAGCTTCGCCGGACAGCAGGACACCTATCTGTGGATCCGCGGTGTCGACGAGGTCCTGAGCCACATGCGCCGCTGCATCTCGAGCCTGTACACCGGCCGCGCCATCGCCTACCGCGCCAACAAGGGCTTCGGCGACGATTCGCTCGCCATCAGCGTGGGCGTGCAGAAGATGGCCAATGCCTACACAGCCGGCGTCATGTTCACGATCCACCCAGCCAACGGCGATCGTTCGGTGATCGTCATCGATGCCAACTTCGGATTCGGCGAGTCCGTCGTCTCGGGCGAGGTGACGCCGGACCACTTCGTGGTCAACAAGATCACGCTCGACATCATCGACCGCACGATCTCGCGCAAGGAGATCTGCTACACGGTCGACACCAAGACCCAGACCTCGCGCCAGATCGAGGTGCCGAACGAACGCCAGACCGTGCAGTCGCTGATCGACGACGAGATCACCGAACTGGCCTGGATGGGCAAGCAGATCGAAAAGCACTACGGCCGCCCGATGGACATCGAGTGGGCGGTCGACAAGGACCTGCCCGCCGGCGGCAACATCTTCATCCTGCAAGCCAGGCCCGAGACCGTGTGGAGCGAAAAGCGCCAGCCAGCGCTGGCCACCTCCAGCGGCTCGGCCATGGACTACATCGTGTCCGGAATGATCACCGGCAAGCGCGTCAGCTAGACCTTCAACCCACCCCCCGACCCCACGAGGAGACTTCATGGATTCCCGCACCAAGATCAAGCCCATCGACGACCTGCGCAGCTATATCGATGCGCTCGAAGCGCATGGCCAGGTTCACCACGTCAAGGCCGAAGTCGACTGGAAGTACGAGCTCTGCCACGTCTCGAAGGTGAACGAGGAGCAGAAGGGCCCGGCGCTGATGTACGACAACGTCAAGGGCTACGACATCCCGGTCTTCACGAGCGCCTTCACGACGCCGCAGCGTCTGGCCATCGCGCTCGAACAGGACCCCTCGCTCACGATGAGCCAGTTGTCGAAGAAGTGGATGGAACTGACCACCAAGAAGATGGTCAAGCCGACCTATGTCGACAATCCGCCGGTGATGGAGAACCAGATCACGGGCAAGGACATCGACATCGAGAAGTTCCCATCGCCTTGGTTTTATCCGGACGACGGTGGCCGCTTCTTCGTCACCTCGGGCTACCTCGTGACGCAGGACCCCGACACCGGCTGGACCAATCTGGGCACCTACCGCTCGCAGGTGCTCGGCAAGGACATCCTGGGCTCGCAGATCATCAAGGGCAAGCATGGCGACATGCACATGAAGAAGTACGCCGAGCGCGGCGAGCTGATGCCGGCAGCGGCCGTCGTCGGCTGCGACCCGGTGCTCTTCCTGGCCGCTTCGACCCTGGTCAGCGCCCAGGTCGACGAGTACGACATCGCCGGCTCGCTGCGCCAGCGCCCGGTGCCGGTGTTCAAGTCCGACGTCACCGGGCTGACGTTGCCGGCCAATGCCGAGATCATTGCCGAGGGATTCATCGACCCCAACGAACTGATGGAAGAAGGCCCGTTCGGCGAGTACACCGGCTACTACTCGGGCAACAAGGGCAAGGACTACCCGAAGCCGGTGCTGCGCATCAAGCGCATCCTGCACCGCAACAACCCCGTCATGTGGGCAACGACGGTGGGCAAGCCGATCAACGACATCCACATGATCCAGTCGCTCAACCGCACGGCGACGCTGTGGCACGACCTCGAGACGATGAAGGTGCCGGGCATCCAGAGCGTGTACATCCCGCCCGAGGCCTGCGGGCGCTTCTGGGTCGTGGTGTCGGTCAAGCAGATGTATCCGGGGCACTCGAACCATGTCGGCAATGCCGTCATCGCCTCCACCACCGGCCACTACGGCGTCAAGGGCGTGATCACGGTCGACCATGACATCGAGGCCGACGACTGGGACCGGATCTGGTGGGCGCTGGCCACGCGCTTCGACCCCAAGCGTTCGGCGCAGATCATCGACCGCGGCCGTTCGACGCCGCTCGACCCGGGGCTGCCGATCGACGCGCGCGACATCACCAGCCGCATCATCCTCGACGCCTGCACACCCTACGAATGGGCCAACAAGCCGAACGAGATCTTCATGGACCGCAAGGTGCTGCAGAAGGTCTCGGACCGCTGGCAAGAGTACGGATTCGCCGGCAGCAGTCCGGTGTCCGGCATGATCAACCGGCTGACGCGGCCCGAGGCACCGAAGAAGGCAAAGAAGGCGACCAAGGCGAAGTAGCGCGCGCGTCTTCGAACCCACTCGACACTGCGACCAGGAGCCGTTCGCATGGTAATACGCAAGGGGATCGTGATCGTCTGCAACCTCGACACACGGGGTGAGGACATCGTCTTCGTCAAGGACCTGATCGCTTCGCGCGGCCACGAGCCGATCCTGCTCGACTTCAGCATGGAGGAGCCGCCTCCTTTTCCGGGTGACATCCGGACCGAGGAGGTGGCGCTGCGCGGCGGGCTGCCGATCGAGGTGGTGCGCGAGAAGTACCGCAGCGACCGCGGCACGGCGACCAACAACCAGATCGCCGGCGCGGCGGCGATCGTCGACGATCTGCTCAAGCAGGGCCGTGTGCACGGCATCATCGGCATTGGCGGCGGCACCGCGACCCTGGTCTCGACCTCGATCATGCGCCGCCTGCCCTTCGGCATGCCCAAGCTGATGGCCTCGCCGATGGCGGCGCACCCGGCCTACATCGACAAGTACGTCGGCACGAAGGACATCACGATGCACCACACGGTGCTCGACATCGTCAAGATGAACCCGCTGCTGAAGGCGCAGATCATCAACGCGGTGGGCGCCATCTGCGGCATGGTCGAGATGACCCAGGGGCCGGACATCGTCTTCGACAAGCCCTGCGTGGCGGTGTCGTCGTTCGGCTTCGGCGAGATGGCGGTGCAGACGGCGCTGGGCCTGCTCGAGCAGGCCGGCTTCACGCCGATCGTCTGCCATGCCCAGGGCAAGGGCGACAAGGCAATGGAGGAGATGATCCGCGACGGTGCCTTCCATGGCGTGCTCGACATCTGCACCGGCGGCGTGATCGAGCATCTCTTCAAGGGCAACCGCGACCCGGGACCCGACCGGCTGATGGCCGCTGTCAAGTCCGGGATCCCGATGGTGCTCGCACCCTGCGGCCTCGACATCCTGTCCTACGGCGGCCGCGCTGACATGCTCGAGAAGACCAAGGACCGGGCACAGGTCGTGCAGGACGCGCTGCGCGTTCAGGTGCGCACCACGGCCGACGAACTGCGCCAGGCTGCCGACGTCTTCGCGCAGCGGTTGAACCAGGCGGTCGGCGAATGGACCTTCCTGGTTCCGCTCAAGGGCTGGTCCTCGCTCGACAAGCAGGGACGGCCGATCTTCGACCCAGTCGCCGACGCGGCCTTCGTCGATCAGCTCAAGCGCGGCCTGGACGACCCCTGGCGCGTCAAGGAAGTCGACCTGCACCTGTACACGCCAGAGTTCGCGCGCGTGGCAGTCGACGAGTTCGTCAGAATGTTCGAGGCCGCCCGCACGCCGGCCACGAACCGGGAGGTGGCAACATGATCGTGCGCAACTGGATGAAGGCCGACCCGCTGATCGTTGCGAGCGACATGCTGGTCTCGGATGCCAACCGCATCCTCGGCGAGAGCAATCTGCACGGGCTGCCAGTGGTCGACGACGGGCGCCTGCGCGGGCTCGTCACACGTGCCAACCTGCTGCGCATGGACCACTTCATCCTGGCCACGCAGGACGCCGACGAACTCGACTATTTCAACACCCGGCTCAGGGTGCGCGACGTGATGGTGCGCAACCCGGCCACCGTGCAGGCCAACGACACGATGGTGAGTTGCCTGCTGCGCGGCCAGGCCCTCGGCGTGGCGCAGTTTCCGGTGCTCGACGGCACGCGCGTGGTCGGGCTCATCTCGGCCAACGAGATCTTCCAGCTCGCCTCGCATTGCCTGGGCGCCTGGGAGCGCCGCAACGGCCTCACGCTCGCCCCGGTGGCACTGGCCCCGGGCGTGCTCGGGCGCATCGTCGACGTGGCCGAGGCGGCAGGCGCGGTGCTGCAGGCCCTGTACCCGATCGGGCCGGCACCCGACGACCTGGGCTCAGGGCCGCTCGACAAGAAGGTCATCATCCGCTTTCACGCCAGGCAGCCAGCCGACGTGGCGGCGGCCCTCGAAGCCGCAGGATTCGCGGTGCTTGAATCGAACGCGTCGCCTCGCCCTGCGCTGGCCGCCTGAACCGGAGCAACGAATGAGCCTGCCCCTGATCGTCGCCATCACCGGCGCCACCGGCGTGATCTACGGCGTGGAGATGCTGCGCGTGCTGAAGAAGATCGGCCAGCCGGTGCACCTGATCCTGAGCGAGGCGGCGGGCATGAACCTGGCGATCGAGACCGACATCACGCTGGAGGAAGTGCGCTCGCTCGCCGACGTCGTCTACAACAACCGCGACGTCGGCGCTGCCGTGGCCAGCGGCTCGTTTCGCACGCGCGGCATGGTCGTCGCACCGTGCACCGTGAAGACCTTGTCAGCGATCGCCAACTCGTTCACTGCCAACCTGGTGGTGCGCGCCGCCGATGTGCAGCTCAAGGAGGGGCGCAAGCTCGTGCTGATGGTGCGTGAGACGCCGTTGCACAAGGGACACCTCGAGCTGATGACGCGCGCCGCCGACTGCGGGGCGGTGATACTGCCTCCGATGCCGGCCTTCTACCACCGGCCGCAGACCATCATGGACATCGTGCACCAGAGTCTTGGCAAGGCGCTTGACCAGTTCGACATCGAACACCGTCTGTTCGAACGCTGGACCGGACATGGCCACAACCAGCAACCGGCCGCCGCGACCAGTTCCTACCTCGCGCCTGCAGCCTGAATGCGGCGCGAATCGAACGACTTCTGGCGCCATTCGCTGCACATCTATCGGCGCCCCGAAGTGCAGGCGGCCTGTCTGGCGCTGCAGGACACGATCGGCGCCGACGTCAACCTGCTGCTGTACTGCTGCTGGATCGGCCACGGTGGACGCTCGCTGGCACGCACCGAACTGCGCCGCGCGATCACCGAGGTCAGGCGCTGGCAGTCGGAAGTCATCGTGCCGTTGCGACAGACGCGGCGCGCGCTGAAGGCGCTCGCGGGCGTTAACCCGGTCGGTGAATGGGCGACGCCCATGCGCAAGCGCATCGGCGAACTCGAACTAGACGCGGAGTACGTCGAACAGCGTCTTCTCTTCGATCTCTCGAAGACCCTGAAGCCACGCGCGCGAAAGCACAAGCCATCGGTGGCCACACGCACCAACCTCGAGCGCTATCTGGCGCTGCTGCCGGCGTTACCCAATGGCAACAGGCGTGCCGACACTGACACCTGGAAGGAACAGCTCGTCATGGCGAGCGCCCTCGGGCCCTCCCCCGTCATGGACTCAGCGTCTCCTTCGCCCGTTTCGTCCCTGAAGAACTGATCGCGACGCCGCATGACCGGGCGCACTGCGCGCCAACTGTCAGACGGCGTACGATGGCCCGACCAGGACCGACCCGCCACGAACCGTGGCTGGGGCAGTCAAAGGGGAACCTCATGGGACTCGCATCCACCGTCGGTCGCGCCTCGATGGCCGCCTTCACCCGCGCCCTGCCGCCGATGGGCGACACCGAGCGCGCGGCGCTCGAGGCCGGCACGGTCGGCTTCGAGGGCGAGCTGTTCGCCGGCCGGCCCGACTTCGACGCGCTGCGCGCGCGCGGCCCGAACCGCCTGACCGACGCCGAGCAGGCCTTCCTCGACAACGAGGTGCGCGACGCTGTGCGCGATGCTCGACGACTTCGCGATCGACGAGGCGCAGCGACCTGCCGCCCGAGGTCTGGCAGTTCCTGCGCGAGCAGCGCTTCTTCGGCATGATCATCCCGCGCGAGCATGGCGGCCTGGGCTTCGGGCATTTCGCCGCATGCCGCGGTGGTGACGCGCATCGCCACCGTCAACGTCGCCGCGGCGGTGACGGTGATGGTGCCCAACTCGCTCGGCCCGGCCGAGCTGCTGCTGCACTACGGCACCGAGGCGCAGAAGCAGCACTACCTGCCGCGCCTGGCCGACGGCCGCGAGCTGCCCTGCTTCGGCCTGACCTCGCCCTATGCCGGCTCCGACGCGGCGTCGATTCCCGACGTCGGCGTGCTGACCGAGCGCGAGATCGACGGCCGCACGGTGCGCGGCTTCAGCGTCACCTTCGACAAGCGCTACATCACGCTGGCGCCGGTGGCCACCGTGGTCGGCCTGGCCTTCCAGGCGGTCGACCCGAGCGCGGCCCGAAGGCGAGCGCGAGCTCGGCATCACCTGCGCGCTGATCCCGGTGCCGACGCCGGGCATGGACATCGGCCGCCGCCACCGGCCGATGAACTCGGCCTTCATGAACGGCCCGATCCGCGGCGACGAGGTCTTCGTGCCGATGGACTGGGTCATCGGCGGCGAAGCAGCAGGTCGGCCAGGGCTGGCGCATGCTGATGGAAAGCCTGGCCGCCGGGCGCGCGATCTCGCTGCCGGCGCTGGGCGCGGCGCTGCAGCAGACCACGCTGTTCGTCGTCAACGGCTACGGCCGCATCCGCGAGCAGTTCGGCCTGCCGATCGGCAAGTTCCACGCCGTGGCCGGCGCTCATCGCGCAGCATGGCGCTCGACCTGTACGCCAGCGACGCCGCGCGGCGCTACACCGCCGCCGCGCTCGACGCCGGCGAGCAGCCCAGCGTGGCCAGCGCCATCCTGAAGGTGCAGCTGACCGAGGCCGGGCCGGCGCGCCGTCAACGACGGCATGGACATCCTGGGCGGCAAGGGCATCATCCGCGGCCCGAGCAACCTGCTGGGCGTGGCCTACCGGCATGCGCCGATCGCGATCACCGTCGAGGGCGCCAACATCCTGACGCGCGCGCTGATCATCTTCGGCCAGGGCGCGGTGCGCTGCCACCCGCAGGTGCTGGCCGAGATGGACGGCGGTGCGAGACGCAGGACGCCGAGGCGCTGGGCCGGGCGCTGCTGGCGCATGGCGCGCCATGTGCTGCGCAACCTGCGGCGCAGCCTGGTCGGCGCCGCGCGTGCACGGCCAGCCGCCGCCGGAGCTGCGCGCCGAGGCGCGGCGCATCGCCCGCGCTGTCGGCGCAGTTCGCGCTGACCGCCGACCTGGCGATGGGCCTGCTCGGCGGCAAGCTCAAGCGCATGGAGCTGCTGTCGGCGCGGCTGGGCGACGTGCTGTCGCGCCTGTACCTGGCCGCGGCCTGCGTCTGGCGCTACGAGGTCGAAGGCGAGCCGAAGCTGCTGCCGTTGGCGCGCGCCGCGATCCGCGCGCAGCTGGCGCATGGCCGCGCGCACGCTGCGCGAGCTGCACGCCAACCTGCCGTCGCTGGCCGCTGCCGCTGGTCACGCCGCTGCTGCTCGGCGGCACGCGAGCGCCTGCAGCCGCTGCGCGACCGCGCACTGCTGGCGCTGGCCGAGCGCGCTGCGCGAGCGACCCGGTGCTGATCGCGCCTGCTGTGCCCCGACGTCGGCCGGCCCAAGGCGGGCGGCCTGCTCGACCTGATGCAGGCGCTGGCGCTGGCCGACCGGTGGCCGACGAGCTGCCGGCGCTGAACAGGCGCGCTGCGCCGCACGCGCTCGCTGGAGGACGCCGCCGCCGGCGCGCGCGACCCGGCCGCGGCGCTGGCCTACCTGCGTGCGGCCGACCGCGTGATCCAGGTCGACGATTTCGCGCCCTGATGGCGGAACGTCGCCGGTCGAGCTCATGGCCTGCCGATCCCCGCAGGCCCAGCCACCGCGAGTCTGTCTGCGCAGCGGCACCGTTGCCGCAACAACAGCACGCGACGCAGTTGCACAGAAGCCTCGTCAGGGAAGTGCACGAACGCCTTCACCGTGCGTCGACGTCAACCGCCTGCCCGAGCAGCCTCCGAAGCTGGTCATGGCATCGACGCGCCGAAACGCCACACCTCAGCCCAAGGTATCGCTCATGATGTTGCTGGCCCATGCCATGGCGAACAGGCCTTCCGTGGCCGATGGCGCAGGAGACAGGCCGCCCGAACCAGGCACCACGACCATGGCCTTCTTGGCGGCATCGTAGCGGTGCACGGACGCAACATGGATCACTTCCGATTGCGACACGAAGCTGTAGCAGGTATTGGCAATGATGGGCAGGCCGGGAACCGGTTGGCCTACTGACAATGCAGCGATTGCGCCGGCACACACCTTGGCCTCCTGATTGGCCATATGCCCCGACTTGGGCATGCCAGGCGAGCCGGCAATTGAATCGCCAAGCACATGAATGCCATTGTGCCGGGTGGACTCGTAGGTCAGGAAGTCGACGCCACACCAGCGTTCGCCCACATTCGCCAGGCCGGCACGCCGGGCGATACTGCCAGCGCGCTGCGGCGGAATCAGATTGAGCACGTCCACCTTCTGCTTTCCGTGCACCATCAGATCGATGGTGCGGGCGCGTGCATCCACGCTCTGGACCTCCGCGTTGGGAACGTATTCCAGCAAGCCCGCGTACTTGTCCTTCCAGACCGCCTCGAACAAGCCCTTCTTGGCCTGGATTTCCGGGTTGCTGTCGAACACGAGCAGCTTGCCCTTGGGATTTCGAAGCTGCAGGAAGTAGGCGATCAGACTGGCGCGCTCGTAGGGGCCGGGTGGGCAACGGTAGGGCACTTTCGGGATGTGTATGGCCACGACGCCGCCCTGCCGCATGGCATACAGCATGTCCCTCAGGCGCTGCGTCTGCTCGCCAGCCTTCCAGGCATGGGGCACCAGAGCCTGGGCCTCGGCGCTGCCCAGACCGTCGATGCCATCGTAGTTGTAGTCCACGCCGGGTGAAACGATCAGCCGGTCATAGGCCACTCTGTCCTTGCCAACGTGCACTTCACGCTTGTCGGGATCGATCTCGTCAGCGGTGCCACGAATCCAGCGGATGTCGTGCTTGACCATGAACCGCTCATAAGGACGGGAGATGTCCCTGAGCGTCATGCCGCCATAGACGACCCGGTTGCTCATCGGGCACATGATGAACTCCCTGCTGGGCTCGATCACGGTCACCTTGAGCGCCGGGTTGAAGCGCTTGAGGTACTTGGCAGCCGTGGCCCCGCCAAACCCGGCCCCGATGATGACGATGCTTTGACCACTTTGGGCGCGACTGACAAAGGGACTCGCCACGAGTGAGGCACTGGCGGCCTGCAGCAGGGTACGACGCGATACGTTCATGGCAGCCTCACTTGAACTTGGAGAAGTGCTGTGCAATGCGCTTGAGTTCGTCATCGCTGTAGCCCTTGGCATGCTGGTGCATGATGGTGCCGATGCGCTCGTCGGACTTGTAGGCCAGCAACATGCCGGCCAGCTCATCAGCGGGTCGCCCGCCAATGGACATGCCGACACCCTCGGCCCTGCCATCGGTGCCATGGCAGGCCGCACAGCTCGAAGCCCATATGGCGGCCTGGAAATCCGCCGGGGGCGCTTTGGCGGGCTGGGTCGCGACCAGCGGCGACACAAGCGCCATCGAAACGAACGCAAGCAGGTGCTTCATGACTGCAGACCCCAAGAATCCAGACTTCGCGAAGCATTCGCTTTGATCCGTCCAACTGGCTTGTCGCAGGTCAACGGAGTTCGACACCGGCTGACCGTGGTGCGCCGCCTGAACCGCTGGCCATGCCTTCGACGTCGGCGACCGGGAGGTCGTCACCACAAGGTCGGCAGAAGATCGGTGCTGCGATCCTGGACGCGCAAGTGACCAAGAAGCCCCTTGCACACCGGGGTCTGCAGGTCTGGACACATGCGCGCGCACCGGCCCGCGCGGAGCACTTCAACGGCCCGCTAACGTGCCACCAGAACGACGCGGCGGTTCAGACTGCGCCCAGAGTCGGTTGCATTGCTCGACTGCGGCGCCAAGGGGCCGATGCCATGACCTTCCAGCCGGGCCGCCGCGATCTTGTGATCGCCGACCAGCGCTGCCACGACGGCGTTCGCACGCCCCCGTGACAGCTCCATGTTGTGCGCCAGGCTGCCCTGCATGTCGGTGTGCCCGACCACATACAACTGCAGCGCAGGACGTGCCGCCAGCAGTTTGGCGATCTGATCCAGGGCGGGCCCGGATTCGGCCTTGACCGTGGTCTTGTCGGTGTCGAAGAAGATGTGCTCGACCACCACGAAGCCATCCCTGTCGATGCCTTCGCCGAGCGCCGTCGCGTCGACGCTGGCCTTGCCGGTCTCCATCTTCTTGACTTCGATGACGTGCACATCGGTGAACGAGCGGCCAACGGCAATGGCGATGAATGCGGTCTGATCCTTGTGTTCGATCCTGGCACTGACGAAGCGGCCGTCGAGGTTGCTGATGCCGTGGATGCCGCTGTACTTCTGGAACTCCGGGCCGGCATAGGCCTTCATGCACTCGTGCTCATTCTGGTTGCAGGTGAACAGGATCGTCGCGCCGCCGCGTTCCAGCGCATCCTGATAGTTCTTCACCATCTCCAGCAGCGAGCGGTTCTTCGGGTTGGCGTAGAGGAGTTTCGTTACCCGGCCTTCCAGGCGGGGCCCGCTGAAAGTCTTCTGGTCGCTGCCGGTGATCAGGCGGTATTCGTCGAACGCCTTGACGTCCTTGCGTCGAATGACAGAGCCTTCGTACGGCTTGATCAGCGGATGATCGGTCAGCGCCTCCCGCGATGGGGCCGATTGCACGGTGAAGAGAAAGACAAGACCCATCAGGACATGGCGCATCGTGACCTCCGTCGGAGTTGTTTTCATCCCGGCAACTCAGGCCGTCATTGCCTGCGCTGCACTGCCTCGCGAACACCGGGACACTCTAGACGTCGTTGCCGCTGCTGCGCAACCCGAGAGATCCTGGGCGCTGCCGAACTGACTGCGGCGCCAGCGTTGGCGTTGCGCGCGTGCCGCCGCTTGGAGGCGACACGGCGCGCGGCAAACTCAAGCGAGCTTGAGCAACTCGGCTGCCAGTTCGTGCGGCATGTCGACCATCACGTCGTGGCTCGACGGCAGCTTGACCACGTTCCAGCCGCCGGCTTTCTCGCAGCGGGCAGCGAAGTGGCGGAACGGACTCGGATCCCAGCCGTCGGCCAGGATGTAGGTGCGTTGCGCGACCTTGGCGTGTGCACCGTCGAGCAGCGCCGGCATCTCGAACGTCGCCAAGGCCTGTGGTCGACACAGGCGATCGACGCGGGCCCGATTCTCGGGCTTGACGTTGAAGACCTCGGCCGGAATCGGCTGCATCAGACCCGATTGGCCTGCGCGCGCAGCATCTCGAAAACCGTTCACGAACATCGGCCAGACCTCTGGCGCCAGCGCAATCGGCAGCAGGTCGATGACCGACTGCCCATGCTCGGGAATGAAAGCGTCCAGGTACACCAATGCGCGCAGGCGGTCGGCCATGCGGTCGGCAACGCCGGTGATGACCATGCCGCCATAGGAGTGGCCGACGATGACCACGTCGCTCAGTTCCTCGAACTCGATCGTGCCGCAGACATCGCGGATGTGCGTCTCGAGCGTCACCGCCTCGGTGCCCTGGTGGAAGCGTTCGCCAACGCCGGTGTGGGTGGGCGTGTGGACGGTGTGCCCGGCGGCGCGCAGCGCGGACGCCGTCTCGCGCCAGCACCAGCCGCCGTGCCAGGCGCCGTGAACGAGGACATAGGTGGCCATGGTCGATCTCCTTCGCTGTGGGTTGGCCCGGCCGCGCAACATGTGCGGCCGGGCAACGACTCTACTCCGGCTGCAAGTGACCGCGATGGGGGCGCTGCCCGGCCTCGGGCTGACGCCCGAGCCGTTCGGCGACGTCCATCGTGCTGGCGGTCGATGTCAGCGCGCGAAAACAGACCTGCGACTTGTCGGTCGCGCTGCTCGTGGCGCGCGCGGGAATTTCATCGTGGACGTGCACGAACTTCGTCACCGGGCAGGAGAAGTAGAGCTCCAGTTCGAGCACCAGCGGACGTTCGCGCCAACGCCTGCCGCATCGACAACGCGTCCACGTTCGAAGTCGGCATTCACCGGCACATCGGTGCAGGCCACGATTTCATGCAGGTGCGACGGTGTGACGGAGCGTCTGCAACGGCTTGGCGACCTGTCGTTTCGCGATCGCTCATCGAACTTGTTGGCCGGGCTCGTCCTCCCTCAGGACGCGCACGCGCACCTCGTGCGTGCCGCCGTCGTCGACCAGTGGCACGCTGTGGCCCGGTTGCAGCACGCCATCGACACTCACGTCGGCGCTGTCGGCTTGCTCCACCTGCAGGCGGTAGAGCGTGCTGCGGAAACGGTAGTCGACACCGAAGCCCGCCCAGTCGGTGGGAATGCAGGGACGCACATGCAGCACGGCACCGTCGCGGTCGATCTCGAGGTCCAGGCCGAGCAGCGATTCGACGATCAACCGGTACATCCAGCCAGCGGATCCCGTGTACCAGCTCCAGCCGCCACGCCCCGTGTGCGGAGACACGCTGTAGACGTCGGCGGCAACCACATAGGGTTCGACCTTGTAGGCCTCCACCTCGGCCGGTGTGCGGCCGTGATTGAGCGGGTTGATGAGATCCATTAGCGCCCACGTGCGCGTTGCGTCGCCCAGGGACGCAAAGGCCATCGCAGCCCACACCGCGGCGTGGGTGTACTGGCCGCCGTTTTCGCGCACGCCCGGCACATAACCGGCGATGTAGCCCGGGTTCGGGCCCGCGTGGTCGAACGGAGGGTCGAGCAACTGGACCAGTCGCGCTTCGGGTCGCACCAGCCTGGCGGACAAGGACGCCATGGCCTGCTGCACACGCCGGGACTCGCCCACGCCGGACAGTACCGCCCAGCTCTGCGCGATCGAATCTATCTGACACTCGGCATTGGCCTGCGATCCGAGCGCCGTGCCGTCGTCGAAATAGGCCCGCCGGTACCAGTCGCCGTCCCAGGCCTGCGCTTCGATCCGGTCCGCGAGTTGCGTGCGCTCGTCGTCGCATTGCCGCGCGGTGGCGTCGTCACCGTGCAGTCGCGCCAGGCCGGCGAACTGGCGCAGCACTTCGCACGTGAAGAAGCCCAGCCACACGCTTTCGCCCTGCCCGTGATGGCCGACCCGGTTCATGCCGTCATTCCAGTCGCCGCCGCCCATCAGCGGCAGGCCGTGGGCGCCGAAGCGCATCCCGTGCTGGACGGCACGCAGCGCATGCTGGTACAGGCTGGCGGATCGCGCCGACCGGTTCGGCAGGTCGTAGTACGACTCTTCGCCCGGTGGCACCGGCGGCCCGTCGAGGAAGGGCACCTCCTCGTCCAGGATGCCGGTGTCGTGGGTGGCGTGCAGGTAGCGGCACAGCGCGAGCGGCAGCCACAGGAAGTCGTCGGAGATGTGCGTTCGCACGCCGCGGCCCGAGGGCGGATGCCACCAGTGCTGCACGTCGCCCTCGGCGAACTGGCGGCTGGCGCACAGCACCAGCTGTTCGCGCAGCAGGGCCGGCCGCGTATGCACCAGGGCCATCGCATCCTGCAACTGGTCGCGAAACCCGTAGGCACCGCCCGATTGGTAGAAGCCGCTGCGTGCCCACATCCGGCAGGCCAGCGTCTGGTACACGAGCCAGCCATTGGCCAGCAGGTTCAAGGCCGGATCGGGCGTGTTCACCTGCACGCCACCCAAGGTGTGTTTCCAATGGGCGTGCACCTTGTCCAGGGCCTCGCGCGCGGCGACGTTGCCGCGGAAGCGCCGCACCAGGCTGTCCGCCTCGTCGAGGCTGCGACCCATGCCGAGGCGAAAGACGATCTCGCGCGACTCCCCGGGTGCCAGTTCGAGCGGCACCTGGATCGCGGCACAGGGGTCCAGGCCGGCGCCGCTGCGGCCGGACAGCCTCGCGCTGCGCAGAGCGTCCGGGCGGCGCAGCGAGCCGTTGCGGCCGATGAATTCGGTGCGGTCGCAGGTGAAACTGCCCCGGGCATGGGCGCGCTCGTCGGCATCGAAGAATCCGACCCAGTCCCCGAAGTCGTTGCTGAAGGGGTTGCGGGCGTACAGCGCCCCGTTGCCCAGCGAGACCATGCTGCTGATGTGCGGCACGGTCTTGGCCCGCATGTCACCGAGCACCCACTCGACATAGCCGGTGACCGAAAGGCGCCGCGGCCGGTCGCTGTCGTTACGAACCACGAGCAGCGAGAACTTCACCGCGGCATCCATCGCCACGAACACCGTCATCTCGCTGTGGATGCCTGCCGCGTCATGTTCGAACACGCTGTAGCCGAATCCGTGGCGCGTCCGGTCTGACGGCGCCTCGCCATGATCGTGTTCGTCGCCCGGATTCGGCAGCGATGTCGGGTGCCAGTAGGCGCCGGACTCCTCGTCGCGCAGGTAGATGACTTCACCGCTGGCGTCGGTCACCGGGTCGTTGTGCCAGGGGGTGAGGCGCAGTTCGTGCGCGTTCTCGCACCAGGTGTAGGCGCTGCCACCATCGGACACGACCGTGCCGAAGCGCGGATTGGCCAGCACGTTGACCCAAGGTGCCGGTGGGCGATGACCGGCTGACGATTCGATGACGTACTCGTTCCCGCCGGCCGCGAAGCCGCCGACACCGTTGTAGAAGCTCAGGCCGCTCGAATCCAGGCGCAATCGGGCCGGCTTCGCGGGCTGCACGAGGGCGAGCCGAACGGGTTCGAGGCGCTCGACCTGGCGCCGGTCGACCGCCGCCTTGCGCAACACCTGCTCGGCCAACGTCCCATGTCGATCAGTGATGACGACCCGCGCCACTGCCTGCAGCAGGATGCGATCTTCGCCCGAGATCTGTTCGGCATGGCGAATGAAGATGCCACCCGGGCGGTCGATCACATGGGCTTCGATGCCGGCGGCGATGAGGCCGACGATTTGTTCCTGCAGCCCTTGGCGATAGACGTCGCGCTCCTCGTTCCAGATCACCAGATCGACCGCCAGACCCTTCAGGCGCCACCAGGTGTGGGCCTGCACCATCTGCTTGACCAACTCGATGTTGGCGGCCGCGCCCACCTGCAGCAGCACGATCGGCAGATCGCCCGAGATCGCGTAGCCCCAGAGCCCGGACTGACTGCGACGGTTGCGCAGCAGCGTGGCGGCATCGGCGCGCAGCGTCCGCTGGGCGTAGACGACCGCGCTGGCCAGACGCGCGTAGAGGTGCGCATCGGCCTCGCTGGCATTGATCTGGCGCAGGATGATCTGGCTGTGCGCCCAGGCCAGTTCGAAGACTCGATCGGCCATACGTCGGTCGACATACTTGTGCACCAGTGCCACGCAGGCCTCGCGTGTGTCGGCCATGCCATAGACGATGTCGATGGTCGCGGTCTGGCTGGGCTCCAGCGTGACGGTGCGGCGCATGGCGACGATCGGGTCGAGCACCGAGCCCACGGTGCCCGACAGGGCCCCTGGCTCGCACAGTGCGAGCGGTGCATGCAGGCTGCGGCCCCGTCCGATGAAGCGCGCGCGGTCGGTTTCATGCGATACCGGGCCGGCAGGCGCGCCATGCACGGCCATCACGTGCAGCAGGTGTGGCGGGTGTTCGTCGGCCGAGCGTGGCCGGCGGGTGCACAGCAGCGCCGCCGGATCGGTCAGCAGTTCGGTCTGCACGAACAACTTGCTGAACGCCGGATGTTGGGCATCCGCGGCTGCCGGTGCGATCACGACCTCGGCGTAGCTGGTCAACTCGATGATGCGTCGCACGCGGCCCGGGTTCGTCACGCGCAGCCGCCGCAGCTCGATGTCATCCTCGGGGGAGACGACGATCTCGGTATACGCATCGATGCCCTGGTCGCGGCGTCGGAACTCGGCGCGCCCTTCGGAGAAAATGGCCTCGTAGCGGTCGGGCTTCCACTGCGTCGGCTGGTGCGTCGTCGACCAGTAGGTGCCCGTCTCGGTGTCGCGCAGGTAACAAAAACTGCCCCACTCATCGCAGGTGGTGTCTTCGCGCCAGCGCGTGACGGCCAGGTCCTTCCACCGGCTGGCCCCGGCCCCGGCGTTGGTCAACATCACGTGGTAGCGACCGTTGGACAACAGCTGAACTTCGGGCGCCGGCGTGTCGGCCGTGGTGATCAGATGCGAAGGCACGCCGGTGCTGTCGTGGCCGTTGGGCACCGCCACCAGGTCGGCGGTGTGCGGATGGAACGCCGCCACCTTGGGGATGCGCTCCTGCAGCAACAGCAGTGTGGCCTGGACTTCGGGGTCGCTCTCGAAACGGCGTTGCATCGGCTGATCGAGCAACAGGTGCGCCAGCGACAACAGACTCATGCCCTGGTGGTGCGCCATGTACGAGCGCACGATGGCACCCGTCTGTCCGCGCGACAGTCTCGCGGGCGTGTAGTCGATGGCCTCGTAGTAGCCGAAGGTGCCGGCCAGCCCCAGGTCCGCCAGGCGCTTCAGGTTCTGGACCGCGGCCAGCGGATTGACCATCAGCGCCATCACGCTGGCATAGGGGGCCACCACCAGGTCTTCGGACAGCCCGCGCTTCAGGCCCAGCCCCGGTACGCCGAATGCACGGTACTGGTAGTTCAGACTGGCATCAGTGGCGTTGTAGCCAGACTCCGAAATACCCCAGGGCACGTCGCGCTGGCGCCCATAGCTGATCTGGCGGTCGACCGACGCATGCAGCGTCTGGTCGAGCAAGGTGTCGGCGTAGCTCGGCATCACCAGGCTCGGCATCAGGTACTCGAACATCGAGCCGCTCCACGACAGCAAGAGCGCATCGCCGTCCACCGTGGTGAGCAGGCGTCCGAGGGCGAACCAGTTCGCCTGCGGCACCTGGCCTTGCGCGATGGCGATGAAGCTGGCCAGGCGAACCTCGGAGGCCAGAAGATCGTAGTGGCCCGAGTCGCTGCGATGGTCGTCAACGTTGTAGCCGATCACCATCAGGCTGCGCGCAGGGTCGTACAGGAGGCCGAAGTCCATTCGGGCCAGGCGACCGGCACGCGCGGCCAGGTCGTGCAGCGTGGCACTGCGGGTGGCCTGCGCCGACGAATCCCCGCCGGAGATCGGTCCGAGGGCTTCAGGCGCCAGGAGACGCAGTTCATCGACCGCCGCGCTGCACTGGTCATGCAGGGCCTTCGCCCACCGCAGGACTTCGGCCTGCGCGCGCTCGGCGTTGTCGCCCGCCGCGCCGGCCAACTCACCGCCCGCTGCCGCGGCGGCCGCTTCCCGGGCGATGACCGTCGCACAGGCGGCCAACGCATCGAGCGTCGGGCCCAGCGGGTCGGGCGTGTGAGGCGGCGCCGCCAGTGCCCGCTTCAGCCGTGTCGTGAACTCGCCAAGGGCGCTGCCGGGCGGCGCGGGGCCGCGCGCCTCGTGCAGCAGGCGCAGTGTGTCGTCCAGGCCGTGGAGCAGCTGACGGGGCTGCGGCGGGACGTCTGCCCACAACTGCAGACCGGCGCGCAGGGTCAGGAGGTGACCGACGAGGTTGCCGCTGTCGACGGTGGACACGTAGCGAGGCTGCAGCGGCTGCAGCGACTGCGTGTCGTACCAGTTGAAGAAATGCCCACGGTGCGTTTGCAGCCGGTCCATCGTGTCCAGCGTGGCGCGCGTGCGGTCGATCAACTGCCCGAGCGTGATGTAGCCGAAATCGCAGGCCGCCACGCTGGAAAGCAGCGACAGGCCGATGTTGGTGGGTGACGTTCGGTGCGCCACCCGCGCGACGGGATGCTCCTGCATGTTGTCGGGCGGCAGGAAGTTGTCTTCCGCCCCGACGTAGGTGTCGAAGAACGCCCATGTGCGCCGCGCCAGCGACCGGAGATAGAGCGTCTGCTCGGCGCTCAGCGGGGAGGGTCGTCGGCGCAGCGGCTGGCTGATCCACCAGACGATCGCGGGCGAGAGGAACCACAGTGCCAGCACGGGGGCAGCGAACCACAGTGCGATCGGGCGGTGGGCGGCGATGCCGACGAACGTGACCACCGCGAGCGCGGGGCCGACCGACATGCGCCTGAGCGTGCGCCACAGATCCGTCGAGCCGACCGACTGGGCGCGCCGCGACGCCTCGGACGACGGTTGCCATTGCAGCAGCCGCCGGCGCGTGACCCACAGGCGGGCGACCGTTCGTGCGACGGCGTCCAGGCTGAAGGTGGCCTCGTAGGGCAGGCAGGCGAGCGACAGCAGGGCGTGGCTGAGCTGGCGCCGCAGCGCGCCAACGACGGCCACCACGTGCTGGCCCACCCGCAGTTCTTCCGGCTTGCGCAACAAGTCCGCCAGCGAGGCCAGAAGCGGCAAGGCAAACACGATGGCCAGTCCTGCCAGGGACCATACCCACGGTGACGGCAGCACGCTCCAGCCGAACAGGAAGAGCAGGGTCAGCGCCGCTGGCGCCAGGCTGCGCCGCAGGTTGTCGGCGATCTTCAGGCGCGACAACCCGGACAAGGGGTTCTTCACCCACCGTACGCCGACGCGCCCGGTGCCGTCGGCAGCCTCCGGGTTGACGGGCAGGCGCACCATCGGCATCAGCCAACCCACCACCTGCCAATCGCCGCGGATCCAGCGGTGCCGGCGGTCCACGTCGGCGTCGTAGCGCGAGGGCGACTCCTCGACCAGTTGCACGTCGCTGACCAGGCCCGAACGCGCGTAACAACCCTCCAGCAGATCGTGGCTGAGGATGCGGTTCTCGGGCATGCGGTCGCCCATCACGCGCTCGAACGCGTCGACGTCGTAGATGCCCTTGCCAATGAACGAGCCTTCGCCGAACAGGTCCTGGTAGACGTCGGACACGGCGCGGGTGTAGGGGTCGATGCCCAGGTCGCCGCCGAACAGGCGGGCATAGCGCGAGCGGTTCGCGCTGGTCAGGCTGATGCCCACCCGCGGCTGCAGGATGCCGTAGCCACCGACCACGCGCACCCCGGTGGGGGAGCCGGCAAAGCGCGGACGGTTCAGCGGGTGCGCCATCGTCGCGACAAGTTGCCGGGCGGCGTCGCGTGGCAGCTGCGTATCCGTGTCCAGCGTGATGACGTAGCGCACCGACTGCAGCAGCGAGACGTCGCCCACGATGAGCGAGAAGCGTTCACCGACCCCGGCCCGCGCACGTCCGCGCAGCAGCGCGTTCAGGTCGGCCAGCTTGCCGCGCTTGCGCTCGCGGCCCATCCATGCCCGCTCGCTCGGGTTCCACATCCGAGGGCGATGGAAGAGGAAGAACCGGTCGCCCTGGTGCGCACCGTTCTCGGGCGTGTCGTGTTTGCGATTGAGGGCGTCGATCTTCGCGCGCGCCAGCTGCAACAGCGCGTCATCCTCATCGCGAGTCTCGCTCTGCGCGTCCCGGAAGTCGGTCAGGAGGCCGAAGTGCAGGCCCGTTTCACGGTTGGCCACGAAGCGGACTTCCAGCTGCTCGGCCAGGTCTTCGATCCCTTCTTCACTGCCCAGCATGGTGGGAACGACGACCAGGGTTTTCGAAGGCAGTGGAATGCCACGCGAATAGTCCATGCGCGGCAGCAGGCTGGGCCTGGCCAGCAGGCCTGCCAGCCAGTTCGTCAGGGCCACCGCGAATTGGCTCTGTGCCAACAGCAAGACGACACCGACCGGCAGCAGCCACCAGCCTGGCACGACAGACGTGAACGCGTGCCCTGCCTCGCCGGCCGCCCACGTCAACACGCCCACGCTCGAACCCAAGGTGGTCGCCACGATGGCGCCGCCGTAGAGCAGCAGCGAACGACGGGCCGCGGCCTGGCGCAAGCGCAGCCATGGCCCGCGGCGGACCCGGACGACACGTTCGAGCGCCGCCAGGCCGGCTCCGACCAGGAAGTGGCCGACGTGGGTTTGCGGGCCGGCGTCCCCCTTGGCCACTGCGTGCATGGCGAGTTCCACTGCCGCCTCGGCGACATCGACTTCGGACAGTGAGCCGTGTCGGGCCAGCCGCTCGACGGCATGACGGTAGCTGTCACGCGTCGTGAAATCCATGTCCGCGTAGGCCTGTGCAGGGTCCTCGCGCAGTGCGTGCTCGACCAGGGACAGGGCCTCGACGAAGGCGGACCAGTCGATCGCTTCCAACAGCCGCAGGCTCCCGATGCTGTTGCTCACCGACACCTGCGCTGCGGCCTGGACCTGTCCCTCGGTCTGCACCAGCTGCTCGATGGTCCGATGCGATTCCGCCAGTCTCAGCTCGATCCAGGACAAGGGCAGCGCAAGCGCCGCACTGCGACCCTGAAGGCGGCGGACCAGTTCGGCGACGAAGGCGCTGGTCAACGGCGGGTCCGAGCGCGCCATGTCGGCCACCACGAGAATCAGGTCCTTGGGCTTTTGCTCGGCCACACCGAGCATCTTGTCGGCCCACAGGTTGGCCAGGTTTCGCTCCTCGCGGCCGGCGCCGATGCGGGCGGCCAGGCGCCGCAGGTTCTCGATCAGCGCCAGACGCAGCATGATCGGGATCGCCCACAGTTCGCCGAGTTGCAGCACCTTCACGGTCTGGTATGACGCGACGAAGCTCTTCACCGCCCCGCGCCCAAGCTGGGCGTCACCGTGGGCCACCAGGTGCAGCGCGAGGTCGTAGACACGGGGAAGATCGGCAGAGGGGCCACTCGACAGGCGCGGAAGTTCTCGGCTGTAGCCCGGCGGCAGGTGGCGCTTGGCGGTGCGGATCTCCTCCTCGATCAGATAGAAGTTGTCGAGCAGCCACTCGCCAGCGGGTGTCTGTCGACGCAGCATCTGGGCGTTGTGCATGAGCAGCGCCCACACATCGACCAGCACAGCCTCGTTGGACGCCAGACGTGGCAGCAAGCGGTCCGGCGAACGGGCGAGTGTCAGCTCATGATCGGCAGCGAGGCGCTTGCCATGCTGCACCATCTGGTCCGCCGTGTAGAGCGCAGAGCGCAGCGGCGCCTCGTCGGCGCGCGCTGCCGCATCCAGCGCAGCGCGCAGCGGCACAGGTCGCCGGCCCCACGAGCGCACCGAAGCCCACAGCCGCTGGATCGGCGATGCGAGTCTGGTGCGCGGTGGAGTGTTCGTGGTGATACCTGTTGTGGGTTTGATTGCTAGACAGCGTGCAACGGATGACGCCCGCTACTGACGTGCATGCAACTGCGCTTTGCAACGCTTGGTTGAAGCAAGCACCGCGGCGCTCAGTCGACTCAGGGATTTCTCACCAATTGCGTAGCGACCGCTGCGGGCGCGCCGTTGTCGCGCCGAGTTGCAACGACCGCGGGGCGCCTTGGCCAGACCCGCTCGACGAGACTAGCGCCGCCAGAGGTGCTCGCGTTGCGGCGAAGCGTTGCGTCGCGCGCGGGACGGCGAGAGCGGATCCGTCGACATGCAAGGGCCCGAACGGAACCCGCGGGCGTGGCTGCGCACAATTCCTTCGGTCCTGGTCGCGGCGTCGTCGCGCAGCGGCTGTGCCTGCGGGACCCGGCCGGCAGGGTCGGGTTGCCGCATCAAGGCTGGTTGCTCCGGCAAGCTCCGGCGTCGTCGACCTCCGCGGCAGGCGAGCCCATGACCATCAGAGCCGTAGCAACTCCAGTTACCACTTCTTCCTTTTCAATGAGGCCACCGCCAAGGCGCCCGCTGTCGAAGGGGCCGACGCAAGAGGGGGCACTTCCCGCACCTTCTTCGGCTTCTTGGCTTCCTTGTTGCCATGTTTGCCTTGGGACATGTCGGATCCTTGTTGTGGGAAGGTACTCATAGTGACAGATCGCCCAGATCCTGTCTGCGCGCTGGCGCCCAGGTCGAGCCGTGCGATGTTCGGGCCAGCGGGACAGGCCATCGCGGGTGGTCGTTCCATCGAGCAACGGCAACCTGCCGGCAAGGGGCTCGCCCCGGCGCGTCGGTCCTCGCTACAGGTCGTCTACAGCGTCGTCTGTGCCCATGCGGCCGACGCCAGCGCGCGCCTTCGTTTGAAAGGGCCTACGGTCACGGGCCTGTGCAAGCGCCTGCGCCGCGGGGCTCACATCCAGAACTCCGCCCGCCACTTGCCGCCCGTGCGGTCCAGCCGGACCCGCTTCGGCGCCAGCCTGTGTGCAGTCTCCGTGGCGATCTCGACCTCGGGCTGGCGTCCTAGTCGTTCGGCGACGTCCATCGTGCAAGCGGTCGACGTCACCGCACGAAAGCAGACCTGCAACTTGTCGGTCACGCTGACCGTGTCGCGCGCGGGAACTTCATCGTGGAAGTGCACGAACTTCTTCACAAGGCAGGAGAAGTAGAGCTCCAGTTCGAGCACCAGCGGCCGGGAACGTGCCGCGAGTGCGCGCGCGGCCGCAGCGCTCCACTCGACCCTCACCGGCCGACCGTTGATCGACACTTCGCTCGCCATTGGCGCCGGGCGGCCCAGGGTGCGCAGATCGGCCAGCGCCCACATCAGCCGTGCGTCCTGTCGGGTTCGGCCGTCGGATCCTTGGGATTCATGTTCGTGCCGCTGGCGCCGGCCGGTCCTACAGGCGCGCCATCGCCTTCCTGGCGATGGCCTTCACCGTCTCGACCGAACCCGGGCCCTTGGGCATGCTCACGCGCAGGACCAGTTTGTCCTTCTTGGCGTACAGGTCGGCCGACCCTTCGAAATCCGGGTTCACGAAGGCTTCGCTGCCGAACTCGGGCAATGCCAGCGGCGCCTTGCCGCCGTTGCGCTTCTTCCAGTAGGCGAGTTCACCGTCGTGCAGGCTGATCTCGACCCAAGCGTCGGCCTTGGCCAGCGTGAACTCGCAGGAAACGGCGCCCGCCCCGCCGCTACGGTTCGGATTGCCCTTCACCGCGCCGGCAATCTGCTGCAACTCGGCGGCGGTGATGAGCGTGCAGGGATCAGGCGGCGCCGCTGCGACACTGGCACCGAATGGCACGAGGCCGATCAGAACGGCCGCCCTGGCAACCGTCCGTCGCGCGGACCCGGTTATATGCATCGCGGCTCCTTCATGGAATCCGCGCAGCATACGCCCCGGCGCCGTGTCGCGGCCCGGGGCTCGTCCAGCGCTGCTGCGTCAGCCGTGCAGCGACTCGTACTTCGCCATCAACTCTTCCGGCGTCTCCTGGAACTCCGGGTTGACGTTGATGCAGTCGGCCGGGCACACCAGCTTGCACTGCGGCTCGTCCTCGGCGCCGACACACTCGGTGCACTTGAACGGGTCGATCACGTACATCGGATCGCCGGCCGTGATGGCCTCGTTCGGGCAGACCGGGACGCAGGCGTCGCAGGCGGTGCAGTTGTCGTCGATGATCAGGGCCATGGTGTGGTTCTCCTCGTCGGTTAGGCAGCCGCCTGCTCGGCCAGCGCGTTGAGTTTTTCATGCCGGTAGGCGCCCCAGAGCGCCGCGCCGATGGCGCCAGCATAAATCGAATCCGGGTGGTTCTTGGCCTCGACGTTGACCTTCTCTTTGACCATTTCTTCCTGGATCGCCGCCAGCAGGCCGGTGTCGAGCGCCAGGCCGCCGGTGATGAGTGCCTTGCCCTGCTTGATGCCGGTGACCTTGAGCAGCTTGACGATGCGCGAGGCCATCGACAGGTGGATGCCCTTGAGCACGTCCGGCGTCGGGATCCCGCGCGAGACCATGTTGATGACGTCGGTCTCGGCCAGCACGGCGCAGATCGAACTGCACGTCTCCGGGTTGGTCGAGGTCTTGGACAACGGGCCGATCTCCTCCACCGCCACGCCCAGGTAGCGGGCGATGTTCTCGAGGAACTGACCGGAACCCGAAGCACATTGGCTGGTCATCTTGTACGACAGCACCTTGCCGCGCGAGTCGACATAGATGGCGCGGCCGTTCAGCGCCCCGATGTCGACCACCGCATTCGTGTCGGGTTCGAGGAACACGCCACCGCGTGCGTGGGTCGTCATCGAATAGAAATGGCCGGTGGCGAAGGTGACGTTCTCGCCTTCGCCGGTGGTGGCCGTGTAGTCGATGTCGTCCAGCCTCAGCCCGGCTTCTTCGAGCACGGCGTCGCGCCCTTCGAGCGCGAGTGCCATCGGCTCGCGCCGGCGGATGCGGTCGCAGCGCTTGGCGAGCCACTCGTTGCGGCCGTCGTCGTGGATGCGGAACAGGACGCTCTTGACTGCGCCCGAACCTACGTCAATGCCAATGGTGTGAATCATGCTGCCCTCGCTTCGATTTTCTTGCCGTCTTCGACCACCGCGCGCCACGCGAACGTGGCGCCGCCCAGTGCCCCGGTGTAGATCGAATCCGGGTCGATGTTGAGTTTGATTTCGCCGTAGTTCTCGGTCACGAGCTCGCGCAGCGCCTTGACTGCGGCCTCGTTCTTGGCCACGCCACCGGTGAAGGTGAATTCGTCGCGGATGCCGCCCGAACGCGCCAGGATCGACATCGCGCGCAGGATGATGGCGCGGTGCAGGCCGGCCATGATGTCCTCGCGTTTGTCGCCCAGGGCCAGCCGATCGCGCAACTCGGCGCCGGCGAACACGGTGCAGGTCGAGTTGATGCGGATGGTCTTGGTCGACTTCATCGCCATCGGACCGAGCTCGTGCAGGCCCATGTTCATCTCGTCAGCGATGTAGCCGAGGTAGCGTCCGCAGCCGGCCGCACAGCGGTCATTCATCTGGAAGCTCTCGACGATGCCGGCCCGGTCGATCTGGATCGCCTTGGTGTCCTGGCCACCGATGTCGAGCACGGTGGCGGTCTTCGGGTACATCACATGTGCGCCCAGGCCATGGCACAGGATCTCGGAGCGCACATGCTCCTTCGAGAACGGCAGCCGTGCGCGGCCGTAACCGGTGCCGACGACATAGGTCTCGACCAGGTCGATGTCGAGGATGCCCTTGATCGGCGCCTCAATCTGCGAACGCCGCGCCGCCGTCTCCGGTAGCGCGATGAAGGCCCGCTCGAGCGCCGCCAGCAGGTGGCGCTTGACCGAATCGGCGTAGACGCGGTTCTCGACTTCGATGATCGAGCGATCGAACACGTTGAGCAGGAAGTCGTAGCGAATTCCAGCTTCCTTGGCCACGGTCTCGCCGGTGGCCAGGTACTGGCTGCCGGCGATGTCGCGGAAGAAGTCGGACTTGCGCTTTGCGCCAGGCGCGAACAACGTGGGCGCTTCCACCGTCAGACGCTTGAAGACCTCGGTCAGTGCCACACCGACTTCGCCTATGGCGTCACCGAAGTTGGCCGTCTCCAGGCTGCGCTGGCAGGTCTCTGCCAGGTCCGCCAGTTGCTCGAGGTATTGCTCGGCGCGGAAGTCGCGTTCGAGCTGCTCGATGAAGGCGTCCGGCGACCCATCCAGCGCATTGGTGCTGGACAGCGCCCCGCGAAACAGCGTGAAGCGGCTGTTGACCAGGGCTTCTTGCTTGGCAATCGCGGCTGCCGTGTCGTAGTTGGAGCGCGAGTTCGTGATCCCGCGCCCGATGATGTTCTGGTTCTCGTCGATCACCACCGCCTTGGTGGTGGTCGATCCGAGGTCGATGCCGATGAAGCAGCGCATAGGGTTCCCCTTCTCAGTTTGCGCCGACCAGAGAGGTGCGCTTTTGTTTGACCATCTGGAAATAGCTCTCGAGCCGGTTCTTGACGTTGGCCGCCGAGAAGTAGCGCGGATCGACAAGGTCGGTCTCGACGAAAGCCGCCGGCTTGCCGGTGCGCTTCTCGACTTCACGCATCATCAGCAACTGGCCGGCCGAGAAGCTGTTGCAGCTCTTGATCGAGTTGATCAGCAGGCCATCGGCCTGGTACTCGTCGATGTACTTGCAGATCATGTCGATACGCGAGGGCAGATTCAGGTTCGTGTAGCAGCCCAGGCAGTAGTCGGCGAGCGACTCAAGCGGGTTCTCCGGATCGTGCCGGAAGCCGAAGTCGTACACGCCGCCGACCTTGGAATAGGTCGATGCCACCACCACCGCGCCCTCGTCGTAGAACATCTTCCAGAACTCGCGAAAGCTCGTCCAGTTGGGCGGGCCTTCGACGATCAGGCGGTACTTCTCTTCACCCATTTCGCCTTCTGGCGTGATCGGACCCTTGCCCAGACGCACACGTTCTTCGATTTCGGCGCGCAGCATCTGGTAGTACTGGGTCGCCTCGGGCGTGCCGCGGAAGGCCGTGAAGATGGGGCCGATGTAATACACGGCGCCGAAGTAGCCGTCGATCGGGCTCGGCCGCTTCTTGGCCGACTGCAGGACCGCGACCAGGTCGTCCTCGGCCTTGGCCGATTCGCGCATGTACTGGCGCAGGCGGTCGATGTCGAACTTGACGCCCGAGATGCGCTCGAGCGTCGGGATCACGGTCTCCTTCAACTGCTTGACGACGTAGTCACGCATGTTCGGCGCAATCTTGCCTTCGCCCTGGTAGGGCACGTGCAGCATCACCGTCTCGCAGCCGTACTTGTGGCGGATCAGCTCGAACCACTTCATGAAGGTGAAGCAGCCGGTGTAGGACAGCAACAGCACGTCGGGCTTGGGCATCGGGTCGCCAGTGGGCCCGATGTCGCCGCCGAGCATCATGCCGAGGTCGGCCTTGACGTAGGTGCAGACGTCTTCACTGTGGCCGTCGCGCTCGGCGTCCATGATCATCTTGCCGGACTTCTTGCGCATGCCGTTCTGCAAGGCATTGGTCTCGGGCAGGCTGCGTGCGAAGTCGAAGCACATCAGCAACTCGTTCAGGTTGCCCGGCACGAAAGTGGCCGAAACCTTCTTGTTGTTGGCACGCGCGGTCGCCAGCTCCATGTAGTTCTTGTTGATGAGCTCCTTCTGGAGCCACATCGCGTCCTCTTTCAGGACCTCGGGCTTCTTGCTGCTCTTCGGCATGGCGATGGTGGGGTTGTTCATGTGGCGCTCCAAAGCTTGATGGAATCGGCAAAGGTGCCGGACTGCTCCCGGATCGGAGCCATCTGGCCGGTGTTTTCCGCGTACTTGAATGCGGTGTAGGGCACGTTGTGTTCCTTCATCACGGCCTGCAGCATCGGGCGCTCCAGCAAGGCCGGATCGCAGAACGAAGGGGCCGCAAAGATCACGCCTTCGGCGGCACCGGTCTTGACCTGTTTGAGCAGATAGACGCCCTTTTCTTCGCGTGTGTTCTCGTACTTGGCGGCAGTCGACGCCGAGCGGTGCAGGAAGGCCTTCGACAACTCGTCGAGCGGATCGGCGTTGGCCGGGACTTCGTCGAGCAACCAGCGCGAGACGAGCACGAAATCGTCGTCGACGATGTAGCAGCCCGACATCTCGATCGACTTGATCAGGGACAGTGGCGGCTGCTCGCAGAACGAGCCGTTGATGACGACACGCGCGTTGTCGCGCTGGGCGCGCGGCTCAAGGTCGGTGGCCACCAGGTACTCACGCACCAGCTTGGTGTGTTCCTCGGGCGGCAGCACCATGCCGGCGCGCAGCAGCAGGTAGACCTCGGACGTGGGCGCCTGCCAGGGCTTGGCAATCCGGTAGGCGTAGAGCTCGTTGATGGCGGCGCGGTTGTCGTTGTAGACCGCGATCGAGGCGTTGAGCTCGGCGTCGGTGATCGGCGAGCCGCGCATCTTGCCCAGATCGTCGCGCAGGAGCTGCATCTCGTGGATGTAGAAGCTGCCGCCGATGCTGTCGACGTAGGTCTGCGGCACGTCGAAGTACTTGACGTACTTGTCCTTGAACAGGATCTGCCACATGCCCGACAGGTTGCGGATCACGTCGCAGATCGACGGGAACAGCATGCCGTCGAGGCAGTCGAGGCGGCCGGTCAGCCCGAGCTCGATGGTCGAACGCGGGATGCGGCAGATGTAGCTCTGGTAGTAGGCGTCACCCTGGATGACCTCGAGCTGGTCGCCGCCGCCGAGAATGCCCACCGGCAGCATGCCGGCGGCATGGATCAGCTCGCGCGGCACGTAGACCGGCATGTAGCCGATCGCCTTGCGGCCCGGCTTGGCGGCCTTCCATTCCTTGACGGCATTGAAGTCGAGGTCGTCGAAGAGCGCTTGGCAGCGCTCGACTATCGCCGCCGTCGGCGACATCGTGATCGTGTTCATCAGCAGTGCTCCCAGGTGGGTGAACGTTTGGCCAGGAAGGCCGCGAGGCCCTCGTTGGCATCGCGGGTTTTCATGAGGGTTTCCAGATAGAGCGCCTCGACTTCGGCCAGCCGCCGACGCACATCGGCGCGCATCGGCGCGCGCGCCGCGGTCACGGCGCAACGCAGCGCAGCGCCGCTGCGCGGCAGCAGGTGTTGTTCGAAGTACGCCATCGCGTCGGCCTGCGGATCGGCGCCGAGCGCGTGCACGAGGCGCATCGCATGGGCCTGCTCGCCGTCGACCGAGCGGCCGGAGAACAGCAGGTCCTCGGCGTCGATCTGGTTGACTCGGTAGGGCAGCAGGACCGATGCGGCCGGCGCGAACACACCGAGCTTCATCTCGGGCTGGCCGAACTGCGCATCAGGCCGGGCAAAGATCAGGCCGCCGGCCAGCGCCACTTCGAGGCCGCCGCCGAGGCACTGCCCCTGCACGGCGACGAGGATCGGCACCGGATACTCGACCATCGTCGACACCAGGGCATGCAAGGAGGCGAGCATCTGCGCGCAGCGCTCGGCCAGATGCTCCTCGACGCTGGCGCCGAAGCTGAAGTGCGTGCCTTCGGCGTCGAGCAGCACGCCGCGCAGCGCGCGATCGGATGCGTGCGCGTCGAGCGCCGACTGCAGCGCCGCGATCATCTCGGCGTCGACGATGTTGGCCTTGGGCCGGTTCAGGCGCAGGCGCAGCAGCGCCCCGCCATGCTCGCGCCAGACCTTCAGCGGCGTGACGACAACGTCAGCCATGCTTCTTGCCCTTGGGCTGGACTTCGTCGTGCAAGGGTCCGACCCAGCTCTGGCCGGCCGCCAGCTTCTGGCGCAGCAGCACGAAGTCGATCTCGCGGTCGTCCTTCGGGCCCTCGTTGAAGGCGGTGAAGCCCGAGCGTGCCTCGGTCACCATGTTCAGGGCCAGCCAGGAGCGCGAGTCCTCCTTGTTGCGGTTCCAGGCCTCGAGCTTGGGCTTGCGCAGTTCCTCGAGCGACTTGGTCGTGCAGTCGGGGAAGGTCATCAGGATCTTGGCGCACAGCTCGTCGACCCGGGCGTCGAGCATCGACAGGTCGACCTCGCCACGCTTCATCAACGCCTTGCCTTCTTCGAGCGCAGCACCGGTCTTGGGCTCACCGAAGGCATTGCGGCCGAACTCGTCGACCATGCGCTGGGTCTCGACCGTCGGGTTGGCCACGAACTTGCCGTCGACCTTGAGCGCCGGCACGATGTCGGTCAGGATGCCCATCTGGTAGGCCTTGTGGGCGCTGAACGGCTCGCACAGCACACAGGCGGCCATCGCGCGCTCGGCGCCGACGATGACCGGCAGGAAGTCGGTCGCGCCACCGATCGGAGCGCTGCCATGCTTGGGACCGGCCTGGCCGTAGCGTGCGAGGTCGCTTGATACCGAGAAGTCGCAGGCCATGCCGATCTCCTGGCCACCGCCGATGCGCATGCCGTTGACGCGGCAGATGACCGGCTTGTCACAGCCGATGATGGCGCTGACCATGTCGTTGAACAGGCGCATGTACTGGCGGTATTCCTGCGGGTGGCCGGCGTAGTACTCGGCGTACTCCTTGGTATTGCCACCGGTGCAGAAGGCCTTGTCGCCGACCCCGGTGAAGACCACGCAGCTGACCGAACGGTCGTTGCTCGCGGCGCGCATGGCCAGGATCACGCCCTTGACCATGTCGGTCGTGTAGGAGTTGTACTGGCCCGGGTTGTCGAGCCAGATCCAGGCGTTGTAGAGGCCCTCGGCAAGTTTGCCGTCGGGTGTCTTGGCAGGCCGCTTCTCATAGCGCACGCCAGGCTTGCTGAAGTCGTCGACGAGGTCGTGGTTCTTGAAATCGCGCATGTGTTGCTCCTGTCGGGCGTCGGGTAATGGTGGATTCAGGCCGGGACCATGACGGCCCGTTTCTTGATGTCGCGGTGGTGCACCGCCTCGAACACGCTGTTGATGTCGTCGAGCGGATGTGGCTCGACGAAAGGCTTGATCTGCACCTTGCCCTCGAGCACCAGTTCGAGTGCGGCCGGGTAGGACTCGGGCGGGCAGCCCCAGTTGCCGATCGCCTTGGCGTCGAAGGCCATCAGGTTGGACAGCCGCAGTTCGACCTTGTCCATCGTGAATCCGACCACCGACAGCGTGGCGCCATGCACCAGCAGCCCATAGGCGGTGAGTTGCCCCGGCGCGGTGCCCGAGCATTCGAAGATGAACCATTCGGTCTTGCGCAGTCCCTGCTCCTTGGCGAAGGCGCCGATCGCGGCCTTGATGGCCTTGCCGTCCATACCGCGGCTGTTAAGCGTGAGCGCTGCACCATGCCCGGCCACCGCCTCGAGCTTGGCGTCGTCGACGTCGATCGCGACCACCTTGGCGCCGAAGGCCGCGGCCACCTGCACGCAATAGCCGCCGACGCCGCCGGCGCCGATCACGATCGCGAGGCTGCCCGGCGTCACGCCGGCGCGGCTCACGGCCTGGTAGGGGGTGGTCAGCGCGTCGGCGACGATGGACACCTCGGCCAGCGTCAACCCAGCCTTGGCCAGGCGCGCCTCGTCGACCACGCACAGACCGCGCCCCGGGACGACGATGTGGCTGGCGAACCCGCCCTGGATGTCGTTGCCCGGCATCTTCTGCGCGCGGCAGATCGTGCCCAGGCCACGCTGGCACAGATCGCATTCACCGCAGGGCAGCACGGCCGGCACGATGACCGCCTTGCCCATCCACGCCTCGGCGCCGGCACCGGCCGCCACCACGCGGCCGCTGACCTCGTGACCGAGCGCCAGCGGCAAGGCCGAGTTCGTGCGCACGCCGTCGTAGAAGTAACCCAGGTCGGTGTGGCACACGCCACATCCGGCAACTGCCACGACCACTTCGCCCGGCCCGGCCACGGCGTCGAACTCCGCGCGCACCAGGGGCGTGTTGACTGCATTCATCAACCAACGGTGGGCCTTGATACTCATCCTGCGTCTCCTGATGACGGTTGTGTCGCAAGTGCGGTTTGCTGCCTTGCCGAACCTATTGTTGTATTCTGGTACCGCTTTACCGGTTTAGGTCATTATCAGACCGCTTCCTTGCGCGAAGGTTGATTTACATCAGATGCGCGGCCCCGCCGGGCCGTTTCACTTGATCCCTGAGAAGTCCAGGAACCCCCATATGCATTCCGTAGGAGCCCACCTTGCCTGACTCAACGGCCCCCTCACCCCTGACATCGGCACGCGACCGCTCGGTGTCGATCGCCATCGCCGGCAGCGGCGGCAGCGGCATCATGACCGCCGGCACCATGCTGCTCGACGCGGCAGCGCGCGCTGGCCTGTACGGCATCATGGTCCGCACCAGCGGCCCCCAGATCCGCGGCGGCGAGGCAGCCGCCTTGCTGCGCATCGGACCGAAACCGATCAGCGCACTCGACGATGACTTCGACATGCTGCTGACCATGGACTGGCAGAACGTGCACCGCTTTGCCGACGAGATCCCGCTGCGCGCGGACTCCGTCATCGTCTGCGAGTCGGACGCCGGCGACGCACCCGAGGTCTTCACGCGCAGCGGCGCGCGGGTCGAGGCGCTGCCGATCAAGAAGCTCGGCAAGGCGATCCCCGGTAGCTGGGCCAACATGCTCGTGCTCGGCCTCGCGGGCGGACTCGTCGGCATCCCGGAACCGGCGCTCGAAGCCGCGCTGCGCGCGAGCTGGAAACGCAGCGAAGAGGGCCTGAAGGCGAACGTCGCCGCCTTGCACGCCGGCCTGCGCGCGGCCGATCCGATCGACAACGTGGCGCGCCTGAAGGCGGTGCCGGGGGCCGGCGAGAAGCGCTGGCTCATCAGCGGCAACGAGGCCGCCGGCTTCGGCGCGGTGCGCGGTGGCGTGCGCTTCGTCGCGGCCTACCCGATCACGCCGGCGACCGAGTTGCTCGAGTGGATGGCCCCGGCGCTGGCCAAGGTCGGCGGCAGCCTGTTGCAGGCCGAGGACGAACTGGCCTCCATCAACATGATCATCGGCGCGTCCTATGGTGGCGTGCCCTCGCTGACGGCCACGGCCGGCCCGGGCCTGGCGCTGATGACCGAGGCCCTCGGCCTGGCCGTTACCGCCGAGGTCCCGATCGTGGTGGTCGACGTGATGCGCGGCGGCCCGTCGACCGGCATTCCGGCCAAGAGCGAGCAGAGCGACCTGTCGTTCGCCGTCAGCGGGCTGCACGGCGATGCGCCGCGACTGGTGCTGGCACCGACCTCGATCGCCGATTGCATCGGTACCACCCAATGGGCGGTCCACCTGGCCGAGGCGCTGCAGGCACCCGCCATCGTGTTGTCCGACCAGTTCATGGGCCAGTCGCGCGCCGTCATCGACAAGCCCGTCGATCCGGGCTTCGTCGCCAGGCGGCTGACCGCCGAGGCCCACACGCCCGACTTCAAGCGCTACCGCAACACGCCCTCGGGCGTCTCGCCGATGTCCATCCCGGGCACACCCGGTGTCGTGTACACGGCCGACGGCCTCGAGCACACCGAGGCCGGCCTGCCGAGCAGCCAGGCGCCCGACCACTACCTGCAACTCGACAAGCGCGAGCGCAAGCTGGCACTGCACGACTACGGCCCCTGGTGGGCCGACGTCGAGGGCGACGGCGATGCCGCAGTGGTCACCTTCGGCTCAGTCACCAGCACCGTGCGCGAGGCGGTGGCGCGCGCCGCCGCGCAGGGTGTACAGGTGCGCCTGATCGCGCTGCGCCTGCTCGCCCCGGCCCTGCCCGAGAAGATGGCCGAGATCATGAAAGGCGTGCGTCGCGTGCTGGTCGTCGAGCAGAACCACAGTGCCCAGTTGCTGCGCTACCTGCGCTCGGTCTACGACCTGCCGGCGCGACCGGACAGCTTCCACCGTGCCGGGCCGCTGCCACTGCGCCCGGCCGAACTCACCACTGCCATCCTCGAATGGCAGCGCTCCTTCACCCGCGAAACGGAGGTCGCGTGAACGACGTCTGCTCCCCAACGGCCCCGTTGACCGCGGCCGACTACAAGTCCGGCTACAAGCCGATCTGGTGCCCCGGTTGCGGGGACTTCACCGTGCTCGGCGCCGTCACCAGGGCCCTGGCTTCACTGCAGCTGCCACCGCATGAAGTGGCCGTGGTGTCGGGCATCGGATGCTCGTCGCGCATCCCGGCCTACACCAGCTGTTATGGCTTTCATGGTGTGCACGGGCGTGCCCTGGCGGCCGGCACCGGGCTCAAGGCTGCGCGGCCCGACCTGACCGTGCTCGTCGCCGGCGGCGACGGCGACGGCTACTCGATCGGCGGCAACCACTTCATCCATGCCTGCCGACGCGACGTCGACCTGACCTACATCGTGATGGACAACCATGTCTACGGCATGACCAAGGGGCAGGCCTCGCCGACCACCGAGCCCGATTGGGACAACAAGCTCTCGCCAGGCGGCACCGGCCTGCGGGTGTTCCACCCGCTCGTGATCGCACTCGCGGCCGGCGCCAGCTTCGTCGCGCGCGCGTTCTCCGGCGATCCGAGCGGCACCGCCGACATCATCGCGCAGGCGATCAAGCACCCGGGCTTCTCCTTCGTCGAGATCCTCAGCCCCTGCGTCACGTTCCGGCCCGAGCAGCGCCAATGGAAGGAGCACATCCGGCCCGCCCCGGTGGCGCCGACTGACGATCCCGGACGCGCTGCGCGCCGCATCATGTCCGACGACGGTTTCAACGTCGGTGTGCTCTATTCAAGCGCCCGACCGCCCGTTTCCGAAAAGCACCGTCCCGAAGCGCGCCCAGTCGCCTCGCTCGAATCGGAGTTCGAACTGTGAACACGCCCGCACGCACCCTGGAGGACTTCATGGCCCAGGCTCTGGCCCTGGAGAACGACGCCGTCGACCGCTACACGATGCTGGCCGATGCGATGGAGGTCCACAACAACGCCGACGTCGCCGAGATGTTCCGCAAGATGGCCGGCTACGAAGGCGAACATGCCAAGCAGATCATGGCCCAGATGGGCTGGACCTCGGCCCCGCTGCCGCCACCCGGCGGTTACTCCTGGACCGACTTCGAGTCGCCCGAGACGGCCCCGGCCGACGAGGTCCACTACCTGATGCAGCCCTGGCATGCCTTGCAGCTGGCACTGGCCGCTGAACAGCGGGCCGAAAAGTTCTTCGGCGCGCTGGCCGAAGCGGCGACCGACGAGGCCGTGCGCAAGGCGGCGCTCGAGATGCAGGAAGAGGAACGCGAGCATGTGCAACTCGTGCTCGACTGGCTGAAGAAGGTCCCGCCGCCCGAGAAGGACTGGGCGGTCGACCCTGATCCGCCGCGCTATACCGACTGACCGACATGAACAACCCCAAGGAGAACTCGATGCAAGTCCTGCTGCCGCCCGGCTGGGCCCCCCCGATCGGTTATTCGAACGGCATCGCCGTGCCCGCCGGCCGCATCGTCTTCGTGGCCGGCCAGGTCGGCTGGAACGCCGAACAGGTGTTCGAGTCCGAAGACATCGTCCCTCAATTCGAGCAGGCGCTGAAGAACGTGCTGGCGGTGCTGGCCGAGGCTGGCGGCAAGGCCGAGCACATCTGCCGCATGACCGCCTTCTGCTGCGACAAACCCGCCTACATGGCCGCCCGCAAGCAGCTCGGCGCCATCTGGCGCACCCACATCGGCAAGCATTTCCCGGCGATGAGCATGATCTTCGTCTCGGACCTGCTCGACAACCCGGGCAAGATCGAACTGGAAGTGACCGCAGTCGTGCCCTGAGTCACTTCGGGTCCGGCGTGCGCGTCACCCCGGCATCGGCAATGGGCATCCAGCTGCGGCCCGCGTCGAGGCTCACGAAGACGCTGCGCCCGAACGTCGCGATCGCGAGTTCGGCGCGCCGCACCGGGTTCTGGGCGATGTAGGCCACGGCGTCGTCCTTCAGCGGCGGCAGGTTCAGCGCCTGTGGCGTGGCGCCTGCCTCGAGCGCGATTCGCATCAGCGAAGGACTGCCGGCATGGGCGCTGAACCACAGATGGCGACCGTCGAGGTCGAAGGTCTGGGCCAGCACCCGGCGCCGGCCCACGAGCTGGGTGAACTGCCCCGCCGAATCGCGCGACAGGTACAGGCCGTCATTGGTGCCGGCGGCCACGATGCTGGCATCGTCGGGATGAACGGCCAGGCCCCGGGGCTGGCCACCGAGGCCACGACCGCCGGAACGTGTCCACTGCAGCCCGTCGTTGCGGGTGACGTAGATGCCGGGCTGGCGCATGCGCGAGTTGGCCCCGTGGTTGATCACGTAGACCGCATTGCTGCGATAGCCCGTAGCCAGCGTGTGGAAGTCCGATTCGCCTTCGAGGCCGAGCTTCTTCCAGGTCCGCCCGCCGTCGTCGCTGCGGATCAGCCCGAACGGGTCGACCAGCCCGCTGCCGGGTGCCGGGTGGCCGCTGCTGTACAGCGCATCGCGGGTCGCAGAAAAACCCATGTAGTCGTGCTCCGGCCCCGCCGCCTTGGACCACCGGCTGTTCTCGAACAGGGCCAGCCCATGGTGGCTGGGAATCATCAGGCGCGCCCCGTCGGCGCTGTAGGCCAGGCCGTGCACATGGGTGAGCGTGACCGGCTCGGCAGCGCGCGCGCCTGGCGCCAGGGTCGCGGCGACTCCGGGCACGAGCAGGGCCAGGAGAAGCAGGGTTCGTCGAATTCGCATCGGGTTCTCGGGACGGTTGCAGGTCGGCGCGGCGGGCGTCAGCCCGGCGCCTGGGCGGCCACGGACGGCAGCGCCGGCTTGCGCGCTGTGACGGTCGAGAACACCTTGGTCCGTCCATCGGGCGCGGCAAACGAACGGGTCTCCGAGGCCAGCAGTTCCCAGCCCGCAAAGGCCTGGTCCAGCTCAGTGCGGCCGAAGAGGCAGAAGCCGCCGGGATCGAACATGTCGAGATAGGTCGTGCCCTCGACCAGGACGTTGACGATCATCGTTCCACCCGGCCGCACATGGGTTTTCAAGTCGCCGAGGGTACGCCGTGCCGTCGCGCAGTCGAAGAACATCAGCAGGCCGATCGACACGACGGTGTCGAAATCGCCGTCGACAGCGAAGTGGCGCAGGTCCGCCCGCACGACCTCGATCGGCAGCGCTTCGCCCGCGGCGACTTCGCGCAGGCGCGCGACCGCCGCCTCGCTCGCATCCATGGCCACCACCTGGCAACCGCGGCGCGCCGCCTCGACGCTGAGATTGCCCAGACCGCAGCCGAAGTCGAGCAGGCGCCCGCGCAGATGCGGCAGCGCGCCTGCCTCGAACGGGTTGAGCGCGAAGTCATGCGCGCGCACCTGGCGCTCGAACTGGTGGTCGAAGAACTCGATGCTGGAATTCGGGCTCGGGTCGATCATCTGCCGTCTCGCTCCTTCGCCGCCGCACGCGCGGCCTGACCCATGTAGGCAATCGTGCGCCGCATCTGCCGACCCGGCGTTGCGCGGGCTCAGATCGGGCGGAACGCGGACACCCGTGCCGCACGGCGCTTGACCTTCCAACGATGGTAACCTTTAGCATGGTCTGCTTCGAGGTTGGCCTCAGTTCGAGCACATCGCCATGACTTCTCCCACCATCGCATCCGACGCCCCGGGCGGCATCAAGCTGCAGGTCACCGGCATGACCTGCGCGAGTTGCGCCAACCGGGTCGAGAAGTCGCTGCGCGCCGTCCCTGGCGTGCAGGCTGCGACCGTCAACCTCGCGACCGAACAGGCCTTCGTCGCGGCCGAGGCCGACGTCGATTCCGCGACCTTGAGCGCCGCGATTCGCAAGGCGGGTTACGACGTCGCCTTGCGCGAGACGGTCTTCCAGATCGAGGACATGACCTGCGCGTCCTGTGTCGCCCGGGTCGAGAAGGCCTTGCGCAAGGTGCCCGGCGTGTTGTCGGCCACGGTGAACCTGGCGACCGAACGCGCCACCATTCAATCGCTCTCGACCGTGCCGGCCGCGGCGCTTCGCGCCGCCGTCGTGAAGGCTGGCTACGGCGCCAGCGATCTGCAGGACGCAGCCGCCCCCGCAGCGAAGCGGATTCCCGAGTGGTGGCCGGTCGTTCTGAGCGCGGCGCTGACCATTCCGCTCGTCGCACCGATGCTGCTGCAGCTGTTCGGCATCGACTGGATGCTTGGTGCCTGGACCCAGCTCGCGCTGGCCACCCCGGTGCAGTTCGTTCTCGGATGGCGTTTCTATCGCGCCGGCTGGATGGCGGTGCGCGCGGGCGCCGGCAACATGGACCTGCTGGTCGCGCTCGGCACGTCGGCCGCCTACGGCCTCTCGCTCTACGTGATCTTCCGGCATGTCGGCCATGGTATGCCGCATCTGTATTTTGAGGCCTCGGCGGCGGTCATCACGCTCGTCCTGCTCGGCAAGTGGCTCGAAGGTCGCGCCAAGCGGCAGACGACCGAAGCCATCCGGGCCCTGAATGCCCTGCAGCCTGCGACGGCCCGGCTGCGGCGCAACGGGGTCGAGGTCGAAGTGCCGGTCGAACAGGTCGCGGTCGGCGACTGCGTGCTGGTGCGTCCGGGCGAACGCCTGCCTGTCGACGGCGCGGTGACCGAGGGCCGCAGCCATGTCGACGAGTCGCTCATCACCGGCGAGAGCCAGCCCGTGGCCAAGGCCACCGGCGACAAGGTGACCGGTGGTTCGATCAATGCCGAAGGTGCGCTGACGATCGAGACGCTGGCGGTCGGCACCGAAACCACGCTGGCGCGGATCATCCGCATGGTCGAGTCGGCGCAGGCGGCCAAGGCCCCGATCCAGCGCATCGTCGACCGTGTCAGCGCGGTCTTCGTGCCGGTCGTGCTCGGCGTGGCCCTGCTGACCCTGGTGGCCTGGATGGTGGGCGGCGCCGAGCTCGAGCAAGCCGTCGTCAACGCGGTGTCCGTGCTCGTCATTGCCTGCCCTTGCGCCCTCGGACTGGCCACGCCGACCGCCATCATGGCCGGGACCGGCGTCGCAGCCCAGCACGGCATCCTGATCAAGGACGCGCAGGCGCTGGAGCTGGCGCATTCGGTGACCACCGTGGCCTTCGACAAGACCGGCACCCTGACCGAAGGGCGGCCGTCGCTGGTCGCGGTGCTGCCGGCCGCGGGCCAGACGCGCGAGGCCGTGCTGTCGCTCGCCGCCGCGCTGCAGCGCACGAGCGAGCATCCGCTGGCACGCGCAGTGATGGACAAGGCGCGGGCAGAACAACTGGAGTTGCCCGAGGCCGTCGACGCGCAGGCCCTGGCCGGGCGCGGGTTGCAGGCCAGCGTGCAGCGGGCAGCTGTTGCTGCTGGGCAGCAGCCGACTGCTGCGCGAGCAGGGCCTGCAGGCCGGTGCATTGGCCGACGAAGCGGCGCGGCTGGAGGGTGACGGCCGCACGGTGTCGTGGCTGATGCGCAAGGACGGTGAAACGGCACAGTTGCTTGGTCTGCTGGCGTTCGGCGACGCCGTGAAGGCGTCGGCACGCGCCGCCGTGGCGAGGCTGCATGAACTTGGCATCAACACCGTGATGCTGACCGGCGACAACCGCGGCAGCGCCGCGGCGGTCGCGCGCGAACTGGGCCTGCAGGACTTCCGCGCCGAAGTGCTGCCGGGCGACAAGGCGGCGGTCGTCCAGGCCCTGCGCGCCGAGGGCAAGGTGGTGGCCATGGTCGGCGACGGCATCAACGACGCACCCGCGCTCGCTGCGGCCGACGTGGGCATTGCGATGTCGACCGGCACCGACGTGGCGATGGCGGCCGCAGGCATCACCCTGATGCGCGGCGATCCGCGCCTGGTGGCCGACTCGCTCGACGTCTCGCGCCGGACCTACGCGACGATCCGGCGCGGCCTGTTCTGGGCCTTCGCCTACAACGTGGTCGGCATCCCGCTCGCCGCGTTCGGGATGCTCAACCCCGTCATAGCCGGCGCCGCGATGGCATTCAGCAGCGTCAGCGTGGTGGCCAACGCACTGCTGCTGCGCCGCTGGCGCTCGTCGGCCGAGGCAGCCTCCGGGCCAGCAGCTGGCGATCAGCCCCGGCCTGTCCCGGTCTGAGGAGACTCGCATGCAAGCCATGAACATCGGCCAGGCGGCTGCCGCCTCGGGGGTGTCGGCCAAGATGATTCGCCACTACGAGCAGGTCGGGCTGTTTCCCGAGCCGCAGCGGACCGAGGCCGGATACCGTCAATACACGGACCCCGAAATCCACACGCTGCGCTTTATCCGGCGCGCGCGCGACCTCGGTTTCTCGATCCAGCAGATCGGCGATCTCGTAGGCCTGTGGCAGAACCGGCGGCGCTCGAGCCGGCAGGTGAAGGCCCTGG
>CAVPNN010000029.1:0-48221 GCA_963706655.1 uncultured beta proteobacterium | reverse complement strand
TGCGATACTTCGCGCCCGACAAGACAAGAGCCCAGCGGGTCTTCCCGCGCGCCACTTTGCCGCTTGACCTCCGACACCCTCATCGAGTTCGACCACGTCAGCTTCGCCTATGACACCGGTCGGACCATCCTCGACGACATCTCGCTGCAGTTCGCGCGCGGCAAGGTCACGTCCATCCTGGGCGGGTCGGGCTGTGGCAAGACGACGCTGCTGCGCCTGATCGGCGGCGTGCATGCGGCCAGCAGTGGCCGGGTCAGCTTCGACGGCGAGCCGATCGACACCCAGAACGAAGACCAGCTCTTCAGGCTGCGTCGACGCCTGGGCATGCTGTTCCAGTTCGGCGCCCTGTTCACCGACCTGACGGTGTTCGACAACGTGGCGTTCCCGCTGCGCGAGCACACCGATCTGCCCGAGGCGATGATCCGCGACATCGTGCTGATGAAGCTCAACGCGGTGGGCCTTCGAGGCGCCGCGGCGCTCAGGATTTCAGAGGTTTCGGGCGGCATGGCGCGGCGCATCGCGCTGGCGCGCGCGATCGCGCTCGATCCGGAACTGATCATGTACGACGAGCCCTTCGCCGGACTCGACCTGATCTCGATGGGGGTCGCGGCCAAGCTGATCCGCACCCTCAACGACACCACGGGCGCCACGTCGCTGGTCGTGTCGCACGACGTGCCGGAGTGCATGGCGATCAGCGACCACGTGATCCTGATGGCGACGGGCGGACGCATCGTGGCCCAGGGCACGCCAGACGAGCTGATGGAATCGACCGACGCCGAGGTGCGCCAGTTCGTGCGCGGCGAGCCCGACGGCCCGGTCAAGTTCCACTACCCGGCGCCGGAGCTGGCCGAGGACTTCGGTGTCGCCGCCGAGGAGCGCGCGTGAACTGGATTGCCGCGATCGGCGCCTGGACGCTGCGCATGCTGCTCGGCTGGGGCCATGCGGCCGTGTTCTTCTGGCAGCTCGTGCGCGAGATCCCGGGCTCGCTGCGCCGTTTTGGCCTCGTTGTGACGCAGATCCATGCGATCGGCAACCGCTCGCTGCTGATCATCATGGCGTCCGGCCTGGCGGTGGGCTTCGTGCTGGCGCTCCAGATGTACTACGCGCTGGTGCGCTACGGCGCTGCCGAGAGCCTGGGCCTCGTCGTCAACCTGTCCCTGGTGCGCGAACTCGGGCCGGTCGTGACGGCGCTGCTGTTCGCCGGGCGCGCCGGCACGTCGTTGACGGCCGAGATCGGCCTGATGAAGGCCGGCGAGCAACTCGCGGCGATGGAGCTGATGGCCGTCAACCCGCGCCAGCGCGTGCTGGCGCCACGCTTCATCGGCGGTGTCGTCTCGATGCCATTGCTGGCCGCATTGTTTTCGGCGGTCGGCATCATCGGAGCCTGGATCGTGGCCGTGCTGCTGATCGGGGTCGACGGTGGCAACTTCTGGTCCACCATGCAAAGTGGCGTCGACGTGTGGCGCGACGTGGGCAACGGCCTGGTCAAGAGCGTCGCGTTCGGGGTCATCTGCACGACCGTGGCGCTGTACCAGGGCCACGAGACTGAGGCGACGCCGGAGGGCGTCGCCTACGCGACCACCCGCACCGTCGTGGTGTCGTCGCTTGCGGTCCTCGGGATGGACTTCATCCTCACGGCGTTGATGTTTTCGACGCCATGATCGAATTCGGGAGCTGAAATGGGCAAGAAGGGCATCGAGACCCTGGTCGGGTTTTTCGTGTTGTTGGGTTTGGGGGCGCTCGTCTTCCTGGCCTTGAAGGCCGCCAACCTGGGTGCGTTCGCCAATGGCGGCGACGTCTACATGCTGGAGGCGCGGTTCGACAACATCGGCGGCCTCAAGGCGCGCGCGCCGGTGCGCAGCGCCGGCGTCGTGGTGGGTCGGGTCAGGAAGATCTCGCTCGACCCGCAGCGCTTCCAGGGCATGGTCACGATGGAGATCCAGCGCAGCTACCGCTTCCCGAGGGATTCGTCGGCCAAGATCCAGACCGCCGGCCTGCTGGGCGACCAGTACATCGGCCTGGAGCCGGGAGGCTCGGAAGACAACCTCGAACCGGGTCAGCTCATCACGCAGACCCAGTCGGCGGTCGTGCTGGAGAACCTGATCGGCCAGTTCCTGTTCAACAAGGCGGCCGACGCCGGCACGGAGGACGCCAAGTGACTCGCGCTCGTCTGGTCGGCCTGTTGGTGCTGGCGATGGCCCTGGGCGGCTGCGCCACCGTGCCCTATCCGAACCCGGCCGACCCGCTGGAGGGCTGGAACCGTGGCGTTCAGGGCTTCAACGACAGCGTCGACGACGCCGTGCTCAAGCCGGTGGCGCGTGGCTACCGTGACCTGGTGCCCGAACTGGTGCAGACCGGCGTCGGCAACTTCTTCGGCAATCTGGGTGACGGCTGGTCGGCGGTCAACCAGTTCCTGCAGGGCAAGTTCGAAGACGGGTTGAACATGACGCTGCGCGTCGTGACCAACACGGTCTTTGGTCTGGCCGGCCTGCTCGACCCGGCGACCGAGATCGGCCTCGAGCGCCGCTCCGAGGATTTCGGCCAGACACTCGGCCGCTGGGGCATGGGGCCGGGCCCCTACCTCGTGTTGCCCTTGCTGGGGCCGTCCACCCTGCGTGACACCGCGGCCCTGCCACTGGACTGGTCGGCAACCTCGCCGTCCCTGCTCACCGGTGACAGCGGCACGCAGTTCGCCGCCACCGCGCTGCGTGTGGTCCATGGCCGCGCCGGGCTGCTGGCGGCCACACGCCTGCTCGACGACATCGCGCTCGATCGCTACAGCTTCCTGCGTGACGCCTTTCTGGCCCGCCGCCGCAACCTGGTCTACGACGGCGACCCGCCGGAAGAGCGATTCGACCTGTCCAAGTGAACCCGAACCGGGGTTCGGGCGTTGAAGGGGTCTCCCCCCGGAATGAGAGGTTCTCTGTGCTGAAGAAACTGCTGTCTGCCTGTGTCCTGATCGCGGGACTCGGATCCACCGCTGCGGCGCTTGCGCAGACCGGCCCCGACACCCTGGTGCGTCAGATCTCGACCGAAGTGATCGACAGCGTCAAGTCCGATGCGGCGATCCAGGCCGGCGATGTCGGACGCATCGTGGCCTTGGTCGACGAGAAGGTGCTGCCGCATGTCAACTTCCAGCGCATGACTTCGTCGGCCGTCGGGCGCTTCTGGCGCACTGCGACGCCTGAGCAGAAGGAGCCGGCTGCAGGCCGAGTTCAAGACACTGCTCGTGCGCACCTATGCGGGTGCCCTGACGCAGGTGAAGGACCAGACGGTGCAGCTCAAGCCCATGCGGTCGACGCCTGCCGACACCGAGGTCGTGGTGCGCACCGAGATCAAGGGTCGTGGCGAACCGATCCAGCTCGACTACCGGATGGAGAAGGCCGGCGAGAACTGGCGCATCTATGACGTCAACGTGCTCGGCATCTGGCTCGTCGAGCAGTACCGCAACAGCTTCGCGCAGGAGATCAATGCGAGTGGCATTGACGGGCTGATCGCCAAGCTGGCCGAGCGCAACAAGGGCAAGTGAGCATGGGCACTGTCCAGCTGCCGGGGGTGGTCACGATGGGCGAGGCCTCGGCCGTGCTGCGCACGCTCGAAGCGGCGCTGGCCGATCCGGCGTGCGAGTCCCTGTGCGTCGACGCCTCGGCGCTCGAGGAACTCGACACGGCCGCGATTGCGCTGCTGCTGCAGGCGCAACGCCTGGCTCGGCGACGCGGGGTCGGCTTCGAGCTGTCGGGTGCGCCCGCGCAAGCTGACCGACCTGGCGCAGCTCTACGGTGTCGAGTCGTTGCTCGGATCGGCGACGCCGGCGTAGCGCTTGCGGCGCAGGTTGCGCTTGATCTCCTGAAGCATCGGCCTGAGTGTGGCGCTGCCCATGCGCAAGGCGACGCCGGTGGTCAGGATGTCGATGATCATCAGGTGCAGCAGGCGCGACACCATCGGGCTGTAGCGGTCGTAGTCCTCCGGGTGATCGGCCGCCAGCAGCACCTGCCCGGGGGACTGCGCGAGCAGCGCCAGCGGCGAGCCCGTCGCCGTGATGGCGATCACCGAGGCGCCCTTGCGGCGCGCGATCTCGGCAGCGTCCAGCAAGTCCTTGCTGCGCCCGGAATTGCTGATGATCACGACGCAGTCGCCGGGCGCCAGCATCGTGGCCGTCATCAGCTGCACATGGCCGTCGCTCACGGCGCTCGCATGCACGCCCAGGCGGAAGAACTTGTGCTGGGCGTCCTGCGCCACGATGCCGGAGTTGCCCACGCCCCAGAATCCGATTCGCCGGCCTTGCCGCCCCGCCTCGGCCAACAGGGTGATGGCCTGTTCGATCGCATGCGAGGCGGCCGCGTTGCGGTACTTCAGCATCGCGCTGACCGTGTTGTCGATCACCTTGACGACGATGTCGCCCACCTTGTCGTCGTCGTCCACGGCGCGGTGCACGTAAGGGCACGCCTTCGTTGACGCTGCCGGCCAGCTTGAGCTTGAAGTCGGCCAGGCCGTCATAGCCCACGCTGCGGCAGAAGCGCACGACGGTCGGCTTGCTGACCCGAGCGCGCTCGGCGAGCTCGCTCACCGGCAAGGAGGCAAAACTGCGCGGGTCGGCCAGCACCAGCTTGGCGACCCGCTGCTCCGCGGGGGGCAGGGCGGGGATCGAGGCGCGGATGCGGTCCAGCATCGTCAGAGCTCCTCGTCCCAGACACATCCGTCGCGTGCCACCAGCGCACTGGCCGCCGCCGGGCCCCAGCTGCCCGCGGCATAGGGCCGCGGCGGCGTCGGGTCGCTCGCCCAGGCATCCAGCACCGGCATGACCCAGGACCAGGCCTGCTCCTGCTCGTCGCTGCGCACGAACAGGTTCAGGCGGCCGCTGATGGCGTCGAGCAGCAGGCGCTCGTAAGCGCCCACTCTTGCACTGGGGAAGGCCTTGTCGAAGTCCAGGTCGAGCGAGACCGGGGTCAGCAGTTCATCGTTGCCGGTGCCCTTGGCGGCCATCAGGTGCAGCTCCAGGCCATCCTCGGGCTGCAGCTTGATCACCAGCTTGTTGGCCCGGTTGGTGCCGGGAAAGATCGGGTGTGGCACGGCCCGGAAGTTGACGACGATGTGCGCATCCTGATTCGCCAGTCGTTTGCCGGTGCGGACGTAGAAGGGCACCCCCGCCCAGCGCCAGTTCTGGACTTCGGTTCGCAGCGCGACGAAGGTCTCGCAGCGGCTGTCCGCGGGCACCTTGACTTCGTCCAGGTAGCCCGGCACCGCCTGGCCGCCCACGGTGCCGGCGCGGTACTGGCCGCGCACCACGTCGCGTGCCACGCTGGCGGCGGTGAAGGGCTTGAGCGACTTGAGGACCTTGAGCTTCTCGTCGCGGATGGCGTCGGCGTCGTTCGTCGACGGTGGCTCCATCGCGATCATCGTCAGCAGTTGCAGGGCGTGGTTCTGGACCATGTCGCGCAGTGCACCGGTGCGGTCGTAGTAGTCGCCCCGCGTGCCCACCCCGAGGCCTTCGGCGAGCGTGATCTGGATGTCGGCGATGCTCTCGCGTCGCCACAGCGGCTCGAACAGGGCGTTGCCGAAACGCAGCGCCATCAGGTTCTGGACCGCTGGCTTGCCCAGGTAGTGGTCGATCCGAAAGGCCTGGCTTTCGGCGAAGACCGAGCGCACGACGCGGTTGATCTCGCGCGCGCTGGCCAGGTCGTGGCCGAGCGGCTTTTCCAGCACGACACGGACGTTCGGGCCGTTCAGGCCCGCTGCCCCGAGTTGTTCGCAGATCACCGGAAACAGATGGGGGCTGGTGGCGAGGTAGAGGACTGCGGTGTCCGCACCACGCTCGTCGAGCCAGTGTTTCAGGCCGGCGTAGTGCTCCGGCTGCGACAAGTCCATGCGGCGGTAGTGCAGCAGATCGGCGAACTGCGAGAACTCCTGCGCGCTCGGCCGTTTGGACGGGTCGACCTCCCCGAAGCGGTCGTGGATGAAGCTGCGGTACTCGTCGTCACTGCGCTCGTCACGCGCGACCGCCAGGATGCGTCCGCCGGCCGGCAACTTGCCGTGGCGGAAGGCCTGGAACAGCGCCGGCATCAACTTGCGCCACGTCAGGTCGCCCGTGCCGCCAAAGAACACCAGATCGAAGGACATCGGCCTCAGGTGATGTAATTTTGTTTCACGCCGGATGATGCCCATGTTCCTGGGCGAGGTCAATCCTGGGCGCCGCCGGTCAGCGCTGGAGAGCGCCGGGCGACCAATGGGCCGGTGCGGTCAACGGGCGGGTGCCGATCGGCGGCGTGAATTCCGCGCTCGGCACGGCGGCGTCGCCGGCAAGCGTTCGCGGGTCCGGGCTGCGGCCACGCAACATGGAATCGGGTTTCAGCTCGAAGGCCAGGGTGGCGGGTGCCACCAGCATCGAGGCGAAAGCCGGGTAGTTGCCGTCGAAGCTTCCAGCAGTGCCCAGGCTGAACAGGCCGGCGCCGACGGTCAGGTTGTTCACCGCCCGGATCTGCGTGTCGTCGGTGAGCTTCTCGGGCCAGGATCGCAGGAACCAGGCCAGGGGGTAGTCGCTGACCAAGGTGTTGTGCGCCAGCAGCAGCCGGTTGACCGACCAGACCTTGCCTTCGGCGCCATAGGCCACGACGACCGGGTTCTGGGTGTCGGCGCTCTGGCTCACGATATTGCCGATCACGACCGCGTCGCCGCCATTGGGCAGGTCGATCTCGTACGATGCCGCGCCGTCGGGGCCGTCGACGATCAGGTTGTACGCGATCCGGCTGACCCGGGCGCGCGACTTGATCAGGTGCCCTTCGAAGCCGGCGTGGAAGCGGCTGCCCGTGACGCTCAGGCGTGCGATGCGCCCTGCATAGAGCAGGTGCGGCAGGCTGCCGGTCAGGCGCGGAGCCTGGGTGAACTCGCTGTCTTCGACCGACAGTTCGGCATCGCCGAAGTTGGCCGTCAGGAGTCCGATCTGGTTGTCGACGAAGTGGCAGCCTCGAACCGTCAGCTTGCCCTTCTCGAACCGGAGCCCGGCGCCATTGCCGTCCGGCACGCGGCTGCCGCGGAACTCCACGTTCTCGATCGTGATGTCACCGTCGCGCACGACCCAGATCGCCTTGCCCTCGGCATGCTGACTGTCGGCATCGAACACCGGGCGAGCGCCGATGCCCCGGATCGAGAGCTTGCGCTGCACGATGACGCCGACCTCGCCCTTGTAGACGCCGGGCAGGAGCTCGATCACGTCGCCGTCCTGGGCCTTGGCCAGCGCGTCGCGGAAAAACATCGGCTCGCCTTGCGGACCGGCCAGCCATGTCGCCGAATGCGCAGCCCCGGCACCCAGGGCCAGGGCGCACAGGACGAGACAGGATGCGATGCGCATGGTGTCCAGTATCTCAGCAGTTGGTCGTGTGGCGCCAGCGGGCACACCCCATGAATGGGTTGTCCCTTGCCAGTCGGCGCTTCGGGTCTAATCCGGTGCATGAACCAGCTCGACGCCCTGAAGGCGCTGACCACCGTGGTTGCCGACACGGGCAACTTCAGACAACTGGCACAGTACGCGCCACGCGATGCGACGACCAACCCGTCGCTGATCCTCAAGGCAGTGCAGCAGCCGGACTATGCGCCGTTGCTGGCCGATGCGGTGGCAGCCCATCGCGAAGTGCCGATCGACGCCGTGGTTGACCGGATTCTGGTCCGCTTCGGCCTCGAGATCCTGAAGATCGTTCCAGGGCGGGTCAGCACCGAAGTCGATGCCCGGCTGTCGTTCGACACAGCGGCGACGATCGCACGCGCGCATCGCCTGATCGATCTGTACGAGGACGCGGGCATCGACCGTGCGCGTGTCCTGATCAAGATCGCCGCCACCTGGGAAGGGGTCCAGGCCGCGCGTGCACTGGAACGCGAGGGCATCCACTGCAACCTCACGCTGCTGTTCTCCTTGTGCCAGGCGGTGGCCTGCGGCGAGGCCGCGGTGACGCTGATCTCGCCCTTCGTCGGCCGCATCTACGACTGGCACAAGAAGGCCGCCGGCGCGGACTGGAACGAAGCGGCGCATGCCGGCACCCAGGACCCCGGTGTTCGATCGGTGGCCACGATCTGGACCTACTACAGGCACTTTGGCGTCGAGACCGAGGTGATGGGTGCGAGTTTTCGCAACGTCGGGCAGATCCTGGCCCTCGCAGGCTGCGACCTGCTCACGATCAGCCCGGAGTTGCTGGCCGCACTGCAAGGCAGCGATGCGCAGGTGGATCGCAGGCTCGACGAGGCCGACGCCAAGGCGGCCAGGATCCACGCCGTGACCTACAACGAAGCGAGCTTCCGCTGGGCCTTGAACGAGGACGCGATGGCGACCGAAAAGCTGTCCGAAGGGATCCGCGCCTTTGCTGCGGACGCCAACCGCCTGGACCAGATGATCCTGGCCCTGCAGTGAACGCTTCGCGCTGCGATCGCACCCATGCATGGGCTGCGCTGGGCGGGCACTTCGAGGCCCATGGGCGCGAACTGGACCTGCGCGAGGCATTTGCCCGTGACCCGGGCCGCTTTCAGGCCTTCAGTCTGGAAGCACCCGAAGTGTTCGCGGATCTGTCCAAGAACCTGATCGACATCGCGACCCAGCGATTCCTGCTCGACCTGGCGGGTGAATGCGGCCTGGTCGCGCTGCGCGATGCGATGCTGGCGGGCGAACCAATCAATCGAACCGAAGATCGGCCGGTGCTGCACACGGCATTGCGTGCACCGCGCGGCGAGGGCCTGCACAGTGAAGCAGTCCAGGGCGAGCTGGACCGCATGCTGGCCTATGCAGAGCAGGTGCGCGATCAGGCGCACAGCGGGATCCGGGACATCGTCAACATCGGCATCGGGGGCAGTGATCTCGGGCCGGCGATGGTCGTGCGCGCGCTCGACTCCCATGCGGATCACGCGCTGAGCCTGCACTTCGTCAGCAATGTCGATGCCCACGACATGATGGCGGTACTGCGCGGGCTGGACCCGGCGCGCACACTCTTCATCGTCGCGTCCAAGACCTTCACGACCCAGGAGACGATCGCCAATGCGCACCTGGCGCGGGCCTGGTTCCTGGCCCAGGGCGGCCGCGACATCGAGCGCCACTTCGTGGCCGCCACCACGAACGTGGCCGCGGCAGCGGAGTTCGGAATTCGAATCACCTTCGGCTTCTGGGACTGGGTCGGTGGCCGCTACTCGCTGTGGAGCGCGATCGGGCTGCCGATCGCGATCGCGATCGGGGCCACCGGCTTTCGGGCCTTGCTGGCAGGCGCGCACGCGATGGACCAGCATTTTGCGAACGCACCACTGGCGCGCAACCTGCCGGTGCAGCTCGGCCTGCTCGACGTCTGGTACCGCAACTTCCATGGTTTCGGCAGTCGCTCGGTGGCGCCCTACCACCAGGGCCTGCAGCGGCTGCCCGCCTACCTCCAGCAACTCGAGATGGAGTCGAACGGCAAACATGTCGACCTCGACGGCCAGACGCTGCCCTATGCCACCAGCCCCGTCGTCTGGGGTGAACCGGGCACGAACGGCCAGCATGCCTACTTCCAGATGCTGCACCAGGGCACGGACGTGGTCCCGGTGGAGTTCATCCTGGTCAGGACGCCAGCGCACCCACATGCGGACATGCATGCCAAGCTGCTGGCCAATGGGCTGGCCCAGAGCCGGGCCCTGATGCTGGGCAAGTCGACGCAGGACGCGCTGGCCGAAGCTGCACCGACGGCGTCGGCGGTGCTCGGGCGCGAGCTGATCGCGCGCCACCGGACCTTCGTCGGCAACCGTCCCAGCACGACCCTGCTGCTGGACGAGCTCACGCCACGCTCGCTCGGGGCCCTGCTCGCCATGTACGAACACCGCGTCTTCACGAGCGGCGCGATCTGGGGCATCAACAGCTTCGACCAATGGGGTGTCGAACTCGGCAAGGCCATGGCGAGCCAGTTGCTGCCCCGCCTGGGCACAGGCGATCAATCGGGCCTGGACGGCTCCACCGCGGGATTGCTCGCGCGCTTGCGGTCCGCCTGAAAGCGATCCTGCCGGGCAATGCTCAGGGCCGGTGGCCGAGGCCGGCGAGCGCCTGTTGGGCAGCCTGCCGCGCCTGGTCGACGATCTGCGCCTTCCACTCGTTCGTGTCGAGGTAGAAGGCGTCCCGGATGCGCCGTTTGATGGCTGCGCTGCGCGCAGCGTCGGTCTCGGGGTGGTTCTCCAGCCACTGGTCGGCGCGCAAGGCATCGATGATCTCGGGCATCGGGTGGGTGCCGAATTCGAGTGCGATGCCTGTGTGTTCGGCCTGCGGGCACTCATCGTAGGCGGCCAGCCAGCACATGCCGGTGAGCTGCGCGGAGGTCGACGAGCCGTCGTAGATCGAGGTCACTTCGGGCCCCCACCAGGCCTTGGCGCGGCTCAATGCGGCGGCGTCGTCGCGGCAGGCGAAGATCCGCTCGCCATGGCCGGGCGGGCCAAGGCCGGTGTGCACGTCGATCCAGCCGAGCCGCGCGCATCGGCCGCCGTGATCGTGCAGCATATGGCGCAGGGTCTGATGGCTCCAGGTCGGGTCATGGCCGCCGTAGAAAAGCCCCTCGGGATGGCTGTACTGGCCTGCGGTGATGACGGATTGCAGGGCGCCGTCGCCATGTTCGGCTTCGTAGGCTGCGAGCGCTTTCGTGACCTCGGCGTCGGGTGGCCACGTGGCCGGAACGACCAGGTGCGCCAGGCGCTCATAGGCGTCGTTGGCGGGCAGCGGCTTCGAGAAATCGACGAAGTTGCGGTTCAGATCGACGTTTTCGTGGGTCGTGCGCCGCCACCAGGAGAATCCGTAGGGGTTGAGCGCGTGCACGTACACCAGCGCGACGTGCGCGCGCGCCGCGTCCGCATGGAAGTCGGGGTCGGCCATCAGCGCCAGTTGCACACCCGAGCCGCAGAATCCCTCGACGCCGTGGCAGGCGCTCGAGATCACCAGCACTGCGGGGCTGTCGGCCGGGCCCACGCGCACGACATCCATCGCCAGCGTCTCGCCATCGCGCCCGAGCATCGGATGCACATGCGAGTGCAGCGGCAGCGAGGCTGCCTCGGCCGCCGCGAGGAACTTGGCGCGCGCCTCGGCGTAGCTCTGCGAGAAGCACTCGGCGAGGGTCATCGTGGGGTGGCCAGCCACTTCTCGGCCAACCGGACCCAGGCCGTGGCGCCGAGCGGGATCAGGTCGTCGTTGAAGTCATAACTCGGGTTGTGCAGCATGCAGGGCCCCAGGCCATGGCCACCCTCGCGGTGCGACCCGTCGCCGTTGCCGATGAGGAAATAACAGCCCGGCTTCTTCTCCAGGAAGTAGCTGAAGTCCTCGGCCCCCATGGTGGGCACGAACTCCTGGACGTTGTCGGCCCCCACCACCTCGCCCAGCAGCGCGCGCGCGAACTCGGTTTCAGCGACGTGGTTCACGGTCGCCGGGTAGTTGCGCACGAACTGGAAGTCGCAACCCGCTTCGAAGGCCGCGCAGGTCGCTTCGGAGATCGTGCGCATGCGGCGCTCGACCAGATCCAGCACCTCGGTCGAGAAGGTGCGCACGGTGCCTTCGATGACACAGTCGTCGGGAATCACGTTGGTGGCTTCGCCGGTGTGGATCATCGTCACCGAGATCACGGCGGTGTCCAGCGGATGTTTGTTGCGCGTCACGATGGTCTGGAAGGCCTGCACCATCTGACACGCGATCGGCACCGGGTCGATGCCGTGGTGGGGCAGGGCGGCATGACCACCCTTGCCCCGGATGACGATGCGGAACTCGTTCGAGCTGGCGAACACGGGGCCGGCCTTGAGTGCGAACTGCCCAACCGCCATGCCGGGCCAGTTGTGTGCGCCGAAGATGGCCTCCATCGGGAACTTCTCGAACAGCCCGTCCTTCATCATCTCGCGCGCGCCGCCGCCGCCCTCTTCGGCCGGCTGGAAGACCAGGTAGACCGTGCCGTCGAAGTTGCGATGGCGGGCCAGATGCTTGGCGGCCGCCAGCAGCATTGCGGTGTGCCCGTCGTGCCCGCAGGCATGCATCTTGCCCGCATGCTGGCTGGCGTGGGCGAACTTGTTGTGTTCGGTCATCGGCAGCGCGTCGATGTCGGCGCGCAGGCCGACGGCGCGCGACGACGTGCCGCTCTTGACGATGCCGACGACCCCGGTCGTGCCCATTCCGCGATGGATCGGGATGCCCCACTCGGTGAGCGCCTTGGCGATGACGTCGGCGGTTCGTTCCTCCTTGAAGCACAGTTCGGGGTGGGCGTGGATGTCGCGGCGGATCGTGGCGACGCTGGCCGCGTCGGCGAGGATGGATTCGATCAGCTGCATGGCGCTTCCGGGTCACGGTGGAGCTGTCCAGTTTAGCTGGCGACCGATGTCCGTGGCAGCACCCGGGGCACGCCCCGGCGGGCGCTGCGCCCGCATGTCATAGTTCGATATGGCCGCTGAAAGCACCCTGGTCCGGGCCGCCTGCCCGCACGACTGCCCCGACACCTGCGCCATGCGCGTCACGGTCGAGGCCGGGCGCGTGGTGCGGATCCAGGGCGACCCCGATCACCCGACGACCCATGGCGCGCTGTGCACCAAGGTGAGCCGCTATGCCGAGCGCAGCTACCACCCGGAGCGGGTGCTGCAGCCGCTGCGCCGCTGCGGACCCAAGGGCAGTGGGCAGTTCGAGCCGATCGGCTGGGACGCGGCGCTCGATCAGATCGCGACGCGCCTGGGTGCCATCGCAGCGCGTGACCCGCAGGCCATCGTGCCCTACAGCTACGCCGGCACGATGGGATTCGTGCAGGGCGAGAGCATGTCGGCGCGCTTCTTCCACCGGCTCGGCGCCTCGTTGCTCGATCGCACGATCTGCTCGGCGGCCGGTGGCGAGGCACTGGCCGCGACCTATGGCGGCAAGATCGGCATGCATGTCGAGCACTTCGTCGAAAGCCGCCTGATCGTCATCTGGGGCAGCAACTCGATCACGTCGAACCTTCACTTCTGGACCTTCGCGCAGGCCGCCAAACGCGCTGGCGCGCGCCTGATCTGCATCGACCCGCGGCGCACCGAGACGGCCGAGAAATGCCACCTGCACATCGCGCTCAGGCCAGGCACCGACGGCGCCCTGGCACTCGGTGTGATGCACGAGCTGATCGTCAACGGCTGGCTCGACGACGACTACATCGCGCGCCATGTGCAGCAGGGACCGACTGGCTGGCCGGCGTTGCGCGAACGGGCGTTGTTGTGGCCGCCCGAACGCGTGGCCGCGACCTGCGGCATCGCGGCCGACGAGGTGCGCGAACTGGCCCGCGCCTGGGGCACGACACAACCGGCGGCGATCCGCCTGAACTACGGCATGCAGCGCGTGCGCGGCGGCGGCAGCGCGACGCGGCTGATCGCATTGCTGCCCTGCCTGAACGGGGCCTGGCGCCACCGGGCCGGCGGACTGCTCCTGTCCAGCTCGGGCTGGTTCCGTGGCACGCGCAACGACACCTGGTTGCAGCGGCCCGACCTGCTCGGCGAACGGCGCCCGCGAACGATCAACATGAGCACGATCGGGGACGATCTGCTGCGCGAGTCGTCGCCCGGCTTCGGCCCCCGGATCGAGGCCCTGGTGGTCTACAACAGCAACCCGGTCGCGGTGGCGCCGCACAGCGCACGCGTCGTCCAGGGATTCGCGCGCGACGACCTCTTCACCGTCGTGCTCGAGCACTTCTTGACCGACACCGCCGACCATGCCGACATCGTGCTGCCGGCCACGACCCAGCTCGAACACTGGGACACGCATGGTTCCTATGGCCACACCTATGCGCTGATCAACGAGCCGGCGATCGCGCCGCTCGGGCAGGCGCGCTCGAACGCCCGGGTCTTCCGCGACCTGGCAGGGCGCATGGGGTTTACCGACCCATGTTTTTCCGACGCTGACGAGACCCTGGTGCGCGGCGTCTGGCGCGACGACCGGGTCGACATCGCGCAATTGTTCGAGCGCGGCTGGACCAAGCTGCCTCTGCCCGACGCACCGTTTGCCGACGGCGGATTCCAGACCGCCGACGGGCGCGCCCAGGTCGATGGCGGTGGTCTCGGCGTGCCCGACCATGTGCCCAATCTCGAATCTGCCGAGTTGGCCCCCGCCTTGGCGGCGCGCTACCCGCTGGCCATGATTTCCCCGCCGGCGCGCAACTTCCTCAACTCGACCTTCGTCAACGTCAAGAGCCTGCGCGACATCGAGGGCGAGCCGCTGCTGGAGATCCACGCCCAGGATGCCGCCGCGCGAGGCGTGGCCGACGGCGCGATCGTGGCCGTCTTCAACGACCGTGGCCGCTACCGCTGCCGCGCCAAAGTCAGCGAACGTGCTCGCCCCGGCGTCGTGAACGGCCTCGGGGTCTGGTGGCGCAAGCTCGGACTCGACGGACGCAACGTCAACGAGCTGACGCACCAGGGGCTGACGGACATCGGGCGAGGACCGTCGTTCTACGACTGCCTGGTGGACGTCGAGCCGGCGTGAAGCGGGTCGCCTGGATGACGGGGCTCGGGGTCACCTCGCTGGTCGTGCTGGTGGTCCTGTGCGCGGGAACCGGCTGCAGCTCGCTCGGCTACTACCGCCAGTCGGTCATGGGGCACATCGAGCTGATGCAGCGGGCGCGACCGGTGACCGAGTGGATCGAGGAGTCCGGGACCGATGTCACGCTGCGCGATCGGCTGCAGCTGTCGCAGCGGCTGCGCGACTGGGCTGTGGCGGAGCTGCATCTGCCCGACAACCGCAGCTACCGCGCCTACGCCGATCTGGGGCGCAATGCAGCGGTGTGGAACGTGGTGGCGGCGCCCGAGCTGTCGCTTGCGCTCAAGACCTGGTGCTTTCCGGTCGTCGGTTGTGTCGGCTACCGGGGTTACTACGATCGGGCCGCGGCCGAAGCCGAGGCCGCTGGCCTGAAGGCCGAGGGCCTGGAAGTGGATGTCTACGGCGTACCGGCCTATTCGACCCTGGGCTGGACCGAATGGCTGGGCGGTGACCCCTTGCTGTCGACCTTCATCCGCTGGCCCGAAGGCGAGCTGGCGCGCCTGATCTTCCACGAGCTGGCACACCAGGTGGCCTATGCCGCCGATGACACGGTGTTCAACGAATCGTTCGCGACCGCGGTCGAGCGGCTCGGCGGGCAACGCTGGCTGGCCGAGCAGGCCGGCGATCAGGCGCGCAGCGAGTACGCCGTGTTCGACATGCGCAGGCGCGACTTCCGCGATCTGGCGCGGCGCACGCGCGCCCGGCTGGAGTCGACCTATGCCGACCCGGCACTCGACGACGCCGCCAAGCGTGAACACAAGGCCGCCATCCTGGTGGCGATGCGCGCCGAGTACCGCGAGCTCAAGGCCGGGCGCTGGGGCGGCTTTGCCGGCTACGACCCCTGGATGGCACGCGCCAACAATGCGAGCCTGGGCGTGCAGGGAGCCTACGATGACCTGGTGCCCGCGTTCGAGTTGCTGTTCGAACGACAGGGCCGTGACTTCACCCGCTTCTATGCCGAAGTTCGGCGCCTGGTTGCCCTGTCCAAGCCCGAGCGCCATGCCGCATTGCGCATTCACCCTTGAGGAGACCCGACGTGCCCGACATCCGAATTCACCGCGAACACCGCCTGGGGCTGGCCAAGGCACGCAAGGTTGCCTGGAAATGGGCCGAGCAGGTCGAAGACAAGTTCGACATGGAGTGCACGGTGATCGAAGGTGAGCTCAGCGACACCGTCGAGTTCACACGCGCCGGCTGCAATGGCCGGCTCATCGTCGCGGCGGACCACTTCGACCTCGACGCCAAGCTCGGTTTCCTGCTCGGCGCCTTCAGCAAGACGATCGAAGGCGAGATCGAGAAGAACCTCGATCAGCTGCTCGAGGGCGCTGCCGCGCCGGCCAAGAAGGCGGCGCGGCCAAAGAAGAAGTAGAGCGTCCTACTTCAGGCTCTCGATGAGATCGACGTACTCCTGCATCGCCTCGTCCTTTGACTTGCCCTTGACGCCGGCCCAGGCGTCGTACTTGGCGCGCCCCACCATGTCGGTGAATCCGGGCCGCTTGCCCTCGACGTCACCTTCGGTCGCCTGCTTGTAGAGCGAGTAGATCTGCAGCAGCGTCATGTTGTCCGGCTTTTCCGGCAACTGCTTGCTTTCGATGACGGCCTTGTCGAAGGCGGCTTGCTTGCTTGCCATGGGGTTCCTCCAGTGGGTGAAAATCTCGGCTTGACGAGGCGCATGTTACCCAGCATCGTCGTCCGGCCCCAGCACAAGAACTCCAGGAGACCCCGATGTCCGAGTCCACCCCCCACCAAGCCGAGCGCATGTCGCGAGTCGACACCGCCTGGCTGCGCATGGACAACGACGTCAACCTGATGATGATCGTCGGCGTGTGGCTGCTGACGCCGGCCATCACCGCGCAGGCACTGCGCGAGCGCATCGCCGACAAGCTGCTCAAGTACGACCGCTTCCGGCAGATCGCCGTGGCCGATGCGATGGGTGCGAACTGGGTGATGGACGAGGCATTCGACCTCGACAACCATGTGGTGGTCGAGAAGCTCAAGCGCCGCAAGGGGCAAAGCGAGCGCCAGGCCCTGCAGGCGCGTTGCGGGCAACTCGCCACCACGCCGCTCGACCCGGCGCGGCCCTTGTGGCAGTTCCACCTGATCGAGCACTACGAAGGTGGCAGCGCCCTGATCGCGCGCATCCACCACTGCATCGGCGACGGGATCGCGCTGATCTCGGTGATGCTCAGCATCACCGACGGTGGCAACGATCCGCCCAAGCGCCGCCGCCGCAGCGTCGACGAGCATCCGCACGAAGGCGACTGGCTGGCCGATGCCGTCCTCAAACCGCTCACCGACCTCACCGTCAAGGCCCTGGGAATGTATGGCGATGGCGTGACGAAGACCGTCGACATGCTGTCGAGCCCGCAGATGAGCACGGTCGACATGGCACGCGCCGGCTACCAGGTGGTGAGCGACCTGGCCTCGTTCGCGACCATGTCGGACGACTCACCGACCCTGCTCAAGGGCAAGCCGGTGGGCAAGAAGGTCGTGGCCTGGGGCGAACCGATCCCGCTCGACGTGGTCAAGGCGATCGGCAAAGGGCTGAACTGCTCGATCAACGATGTCCTGCTCGCTTGCGCCGCGGGCGCCATCGGTGAGTACTTGCGTGGGCGGGGTGACGACCCCGCAGGCAAGGAGATCCGTGCCATGGTGCCGGTCAACCTGCGCCCGCTCGACCAGGCCTGGAAACTCGGCAACCGCTTCGGCCTGGCGCCGCTCGTGCTGCCGATCGGAATCGACAATCCGGTCGAACGTGTCTACGCGGTTCGCCAGCGCATGAACGAACTCAAGGGCAGCTATCAGCCGCTGCTCGCCTTCGGTGTGCTGGCCGTCGCGGGCCTGTTCATCAAGCCGGTCCAGGATGCCTTGCTCGGTCTGTTCGCCAAGAAGACGACCGCGGTCATGACCAATGTGCCCGGCCCGGCGCGGCCGATGCAGTTCTGCGGATCGACGCTGCGCCAGACGATGTTCTGGGTGCCGGCGTCGGGTGATGTCGGCGTTGGCGTGTCGATCCTGTCCTATGGGGGCGGGGTGCAGTTCGGGCTCATCACCGACGAACGGCTTTGCCCGGACCCGCAAGCCATCATCGATCGTTTCGAGCCCGAGTTCGATCAACTCACGCTGGTGGCGCTGATGCTGCCCTGGGCGGGGGAGCCGGACGGCGCCTGACGGGGGGAGTGCTTCGACGGCCTGCTAATCCTCCAGTTCCGCCTTCGCCATTTCCACGTCCAGCCGCTCCATTGCGTCCATCGGCTTGCACTTGGCCGCATCGGCGTAGAGCTTCTCGGCGTCCCCCATCCTCTTGTCGCCTTCGAGCATTACCAGGCCGTTGGCGTACTCGACCATGGCGATCGCGCTGGTAGGGTTGAGCTTGAGCGCCTCCTTGAACATCTTCAGGCCGGTGGCTGTGTCTGCGCCCTGGGTGCGCCCGAGCAGCTTGCCGACCTTGTCGATCACCTCGGCGTGGAAGGCGCCGAGCGCGATGTGCGCGTCGGCGTGTTTGGGCGCGAGCTTGATCGCGGTCTCGAGCGCGTTCTTGCACTTGCTGCCCAGTCCCTGTGCCAGTGCCTTGGCCACGCTGATGCCCTGACCATAACGGCCGATGGCGTAGGCCTGCCAGTACCAGGCGTTCGGGTTCTTGGGCTCGGCGGCCTGTTGAGCCTCGGCGCGGTCGGCCACTTCGAGGAACATCTCGAGCTTGTTCTTCTCGCTCTTTTCAAGGTAGTTGGCGTAAATGGCCTGCGCCTTGTTGGCCACCGTGATGCCGGCCCCGCCGGCCTTCAGACCGGCCTCGACCGCCTTGTGGAACTCGCCGCCGTGGAACAGGGCCCAGGCCGCCACCACCTTGTCGTCCTTGGGCCAGGGTTCGACGTCACCGGCATGCAGCCGTGCCCAGTGTTTCTTGAGTGCCGCTGCGTCATAGGTGTAGGCGTCGGCGTCGTAGGGAAATGCGGTCCATTTGGCCATGGGGTGTCTCCTCCTTTGGGGTCAGTCTTGGGTGTAGGCCGCGGCCAGCTTGCGCAGGTGCTGCCGGGAGTCGGGGTCGAGATAGGGCATCAAGAGTGCCAGCGCGTGGAACGCTCCGCGCCCCAGGGCCGCGCCGGCACTTTCGGGTTCGAGCGCGTTGCGCGGGTCGCGCACGTACTCGTAGCTGAGCCAGTAGGTCAGCACCACCACCATGGCGTTGGCCACCGGCTCGACCTCGCCGTCATCGATGCGCACCGCACTGCCACGCGCCAGGCCCTGGATGACCGCACGCACCGCCTGCCCCTTGTTCTTCAATATGAACTGGAAATGGGTCTCCAGGCGCCGGTTCTTGCTCAGCAGGTCGTTCAGGTCGCGGTACAGGAAGCGGTACTGCCAGATCAGCTCGAACAGCATGTGCACGAAGAGCCAGGCGTCCTCGACGTTCTCGACCCCGTCGGCTGCCTGCAGCAACTGGTCGAGCGCCTTCTCGTAACGGTCGAAGAGCGAGTTGATCAACTCGTCCTTGGCCGGGTAGTGGTAGTAGAGATTGCCGGGGCTGATGTTCAGCTCGGCCGATATCAGCGTCGTGCTGACATTGGGCTCGCCGAAGCGGTTGAACAGCTCGAGCGTGACCTCCAGGATGCGCTCGGCAGTGCGGCGCGGCGGCTTCTTCGGTGGCATGGCCCATTCTGGCCCAAGGCGGGGTTGGCCGCGCTCCGTACAATCGCGCCCCCATGCCCGCCGTTTGTTTCGACACCGTCTGCAAGACCTTCGCGACCCCGCGTGGGCCATTGCAGGCGCTGGACAGAATCAGCTTCGACATCGAGGCCGGCGAGTTCTTCGGGCTGCTCGGTCCGAACGGAGCCGGCAAGACGACCCTGATCTCGGTCCTGGCGGGCCTGGCACGCGCCACGAGCGGCCGCGTGACCGTGATGGGCCACGACGTGGTGGACGACTACGCGGCGGCCCGCCGAGCCCTCGGCATCGTGCCGCAGGAACTCGTGTTCGACCCGTTCTTCAGCGTGCGCGAGACCTTGCGCATCCAGAGTGGCTACTTCGGTCTGCGCCACAACGACGACTGGATCGACGAACTGCTGCAGGGGCTCGGGCTGGCCGACAAGGCAGGCGCCAACATGCGCCAGCTCTCGGGCGGCATGAAGCGCCGGGTCCTGGTCGCGCAGGCCCTGGTGCACCGGCCGCCGGTGATCGTGCTGGACGAGCCGACCGCAGGCGTCGACGTCGAACTGCGCCAGACCCTGTGGCATTTCGTCGCGCGCCTGAACAAGCAAGGGCACACCGTGCTGCTGACGACCCATTACCTGGAAGAAGCCGAAGCGCTGTGTCAGCGCATCGCGATGCTCAAGCAGGGTCGGGTGGTGGCCCTGGACCGCACGGCCAACCTGCTCGCCGGTACCGCCAGCACGATGCTGCGCTTCAAGACCGACGATGCGCTGCCAGCCGACATCGCCGAGCATGCGCGCGTGACCGGCCGCGTGGCCCAGGTCACGGCGCATGACGCGGCCGAAGTCGAGTCCCTGCTGGGTCGGCTGCGCGCGGGCGGGGTTCGCATCGAGGATCTGGAGATCGGCCGTGCCGATCTCGAAGACGTGTTCATCGAGATCATGCAGGGGGCGCACAGCCCCTGACGGGGTGACCGCACGATCGTGTCCGCAAGCCCAGCCCCAGCTGCCGTGCGCCTGGCCGAGGTGCTGGGCGCGCTGTCGCTGGCCACTGACCTGGCCAACGGCCAGGCGGCCGAACAGGGGCTGCGCACGACGGTGCTCGCCTGTCGGCTGGCACGCGGCGAGTCGACCACAACGCGTCAGGATGTCTACTGGGCGGGCTTGCTGCGCTACCTCGGCTGCAATGGATTCGCGCTCGAGGAAGCCGGGTTCGCTGCCGGGGACGACATCGGCCTGCGCGCCAGCTTCGTGCGCACCGACCTGGGCCGGCCGTCCGAGTTCGTGCGGGCCGCGCTGCGCGACGTCGGCCGGGGCGCTTCGCCGATGGCGCGCGCACGTGGTGTGACGCGTCTGCTGACCTCGCCCGGTGCGCCGCGTGCACATGCCTTGGCGCAGTGCGACGCTGGAGTGCACTGCGCGCGCAAGCTGTCGATGTCAGCTGCGGTGCTGCAGACGCTGGCCGACAGCGACGAGCGCTTCGATGGTCGTGGCCTGCCGCTGGGCAAGACAGGCGATTCGCTCAGCCTTGCATCGCGATGTGTCGAGGTCGCGCGGGTGGCCGTGGTCTTTCTCGCCATTGGCGGGCTGCCGGCCGCCCGGGCCGAGCTGCGGCGTCGCGCCGGCGGGCACCTCGACCCGACGATCGTGCAACGCTTCGATGACGACGCCGACGTCCACTGCCGAGACCTGACGGAGGGTTCGCCGTGGGACGTCTTCCTGGGCTCGGAGCCGGGCCTGTGGCTGATCGGCGAGGCGGCGATGGAGCGCCTGTTCGACGCCTTCGCGCTGATGGCCGACCTGAAGTCGGGCTATTTCGCCGGCCATTCGCAGGGCGTGGCGACGCTGGCGCGCGCCGCTGCGCTGGCCGCTGGGGCCGACGCCGGCGCCGCAGAGCGTGTCGGCCATGCCGGCCTGCTGCACGACCTCGGTCGCGTGGCCGTGCCCACCGGGCTGTGGGAAAAGGCGGGCCCGCTCGGCGTCAGCGAATGGGAGCGCGTGCGGCTGCACAGCTACTACACCGACCGTGTCCTGCGCCGCAGCGACCGGCTGGCGCCCTATGCCGACATCGCCGGACGCGCGCACGAAAGGCTGGACGGGTCGGGCTACCACCGCGGCGACAGCGCGCCCGAACCGGCCGCGCGCTGGCTCGCGGCGGCCGACGTGTACCGCGCCTGCCTGGAGGATCGGCCGTACCGGCGCGCGCTTGGTCCCGACGCCGCCCGCCGTGTGCTGCTGGATGAAGTGGCCGCGGGGCGGCTCGGACGGGACGCCGTCGAGGCCGTGCTGGCGGCTGCCGGCCAGGCTGCGCCGCCGCCGGTGGTCGACGGCACGTTGACGCAGCGCGAGCGCGACGTGCTCCGGCTGCTGGTGCGCGGGCTGTCGAACAAGGCGATCGCGCGCGATCTCGGGATCTCACCACGCACGGTGCAGCACCACACGATCCACATCTACGGCAAGACCGGCGTGCAGAGTCGCGCCGGCGCTGCGCTGTGGGCGATCGAACGCGGCCTGTACCGCTAGAGCGCTGCGGATAGGCCATCTGGCCGATGGCGGCAGCAAGACGCCGGCCTACGCTTCGTGCACCGATTCACCCTTCACAGGAGACCACGATGCACACGCCGCTCGAGACCGTTCAGACCATCTACCAGGCGTTTGGCGCCGGGAACATTCCGGCCATCCTCGAGACCCTGGCCCCCGATGTGCAGTGGGAGGGCTGGTCCGACAACAGCGCGCAACAGGCCGGCACGCCGCACCTGAAGCTGCGCCGCGGCCCGGACGGCGCGATGGCGTTCTTCCAGGGGCTCGGCGAACTCGACATCCACGAGTTCAAGGTACTCGACATGATCGGCGGCGAACACCAGGTCGCCGCCGAGATCGAGATCGAGTTCACCGTCAAGGCCACCGGGCGCCGCATGCGCGACGAAGAACTGCATCTGTGGAGCTTCGGGCCGGGCGGCAAGGTCACGCGCATGCGCCACTATGTCGACACCGCCAAGCATGCCTGGGCCGCCGGGGTCGCGCCGCGGTTCTGACGCGGACGTGTATCGTGCCGGCATGTCCACCGCCTCCCTCACGATCGCCGGCGCCAGCACGCTGTTCCGCAAGGAGATCCTGCGTTTCTGGAAGGTCGCGACCCAGACCGTCGGCGCGCCGATCCTGACCGCGATGCTCTACCTGCTGATCTTCGGCCATGTGCTGAAGGACCGCATCGAGGTCTACCCCGGCATCGGCTACACGAGCTTCCTGGTCCCGGGGCTGGTCATGATGAGCGTGCTGCAGAACGCCTTCGCCAACAGCGCGAGCTCGCTGGTGCAAAGCAAGATCACCGGCAACCTCGTGTTCCTGCTGGTGACGCCGCTGTCGCACTGGGCCTGGTTCGTCGCCTATGTCGGCGCGTCGGTGGTGCGCGGGGTGACGGTGGGCGCCGGCGTACTCGCGGTGACGATCTGGTTCGCGCCGCTTCAGCTGAACGAACCTGGCTGGATCCTGGTGTTCGCCTTGCTGGGCGGGGCGATGATGGGGGCGCTGGGCCTGATTGCCGGACTGTGGGCGGACAAGTTCGACCAGATGGCGGCGTTCCAGAACTTCATCATCATGCCGATGACCTTCCTGTCCGGCGTGTTCTATTCGGTCCACTCCTTGCCCGATCTGTGGCTGCAGGTCAGCCATCTGAACCCCTTCTTCTACATGATCGACGGGTTCCGGCGCGGCTTCTTCGGCGTCAGCGACGTGTCGCCCTGGCTCAGCCTGGCAGTCGTTGGGACCAGCTTCGTGGTCGTGGCGGCGATCGCGCTGCGCCTGCTGTCCAGCGGCTACAAGCTGCGCCAGTAGCCGACAGCAGCGATAATCGCCCGATCATGGCCGAACCCACCCCCCAGCAGGTCCGCGATCTGATCGCGGCAGGCCTGCCTTGCGAACACCTCGACGTCGAAGGCGACGGGCGTCACTTCTTTGCCACCATCGTCTGCGCACAGTTCGATGGCCTCAGCCGCGTGCGTCGCCACCAGAAGGTCTACGAGGTGCTCGGCGATAGAATGCGCGAAGAAATCCACGCGCTGTCGATGAAGACCTTGACACCGGCCGAGTACACCGCCCCGGGCGCCGGCCACCCCCCCCACTGAGACCATCTGCGGCACGCCGCGGGTGGCTGGCTGCGCCGCCCCGATCCGGCGGCCCCGAGCCCCCGCTGTGCCGCCCGAAAGCAGCCACAGCATGGACAAACTTCTCATCCGCGGCGGCCGCCCCCTGAAGGGCGAGGTGCCGGTTGCCGGCGCCAAGAACGCGGCCTTGCCCGAACTGTGCGCAACCCTGCTCACCGATGAGCCGGTCCGGCTCGTCAACGTGCCGCAGTTGCAGGACGTCGCGACGATGATGACCCTGCTGCGCACCCTCGGCGCCAAGGCCGAACGCGACAGCGCCGATCCGTCGGCCGTCACCGTGCACGCCGCCGGACCGATCGAGCCGGTGGCGCCCTATGAACTGGTCAAGACGATGCGCGCGTCGATCCTGGTCCTGGGTCCGCTGCTGGCCCGCTTCGGGCGCGCCACCGTGTCGCTCCCGGGTGGCTGCGCGATCGGCTCGCGGCCGGTCGACCAGCACATCAAGGGCCTGCAGGCCATGGGGGCCGAGATCACGGTCGAACATGGCAACATCGTGGCGCGCGCCGAGCGGCTGAAGGGCACCCGCATCACGACCGACATGGTGACCGTCACCGGCACCGAGAACCTGATGATGGCTGCCGCGCTGGCCGACGGCGAGACGGTGCTCGAGAACGCGGCGCAGGAGCCCGAGATCCCGGACCTGGCCGAACTCCTGATCCTGATGGGCGCGAAGATCGAAGGGCATGGCAGCCGGCGCATCCAGATCCAGGGCGTGCAGCGCCTGCATGCTCCGAAGGCGGCGCACTCGGTGGTGCCCGACCGCATCGAGACCGGGACCTTCCTGTGCGCGGTAGCCGCAGCGGGCGGCGACGTGCTGCTGCGCGGCGCGCGTGCCGATCACCTGGACGCCGTGATCGACAAGCTGCGCGAGGCCGGTGCCACGATCGAGGCCGTCGAAGCCGGCATCCGGATCCGGGCCAGCGGACGTCCGCGCGCGGTGAGTTTTCGCACCAGCGAGTACCCGGGGTTCCCGACCGACATGCAGGCCCAGTTCATGGCCGTGAACTGCGTGGCCGAAGGCACCGCGACCGTCTCCGAGACGATCTTCGAGAACCGCTTCATGCATGTCAACGAGCTGCTGCGCCTGGGGGCGGGCATCGAGATCGACGGCCACCTGGCGGTGATTCAGGGTGTGCCGAGGCTGTCCGGGGCCACCGTCATGGCCACCGATCTGCGTGCCTCGGCCAGCCTCGTGATCGCGGGCCTGGTGGCCGAAGGCGAGACCCTGGTCGACCGCATCTACCACCTGGACCGGGGCTACGACCGAATGGAAGCCAAACTGCGCGCGATCGGCGCCGACATCGAGAGGGTCCGGTGAGCACGATGCTGACGCTGGCCTTGTCCAAGGGCCGCATCTTCGACGACTCCCTGCCTCTGCTGGCCGCGGCGGGAGTGCAGGTGCTCGAGCACCCGGACACTTCGCGCAAGCTGATCCTGGCGACGAGCCGCCCGGACCTGCGTGTCGTCATGGTGCGCGCGTCGGACGTGCCGACCTATGTCCAGTACGGCGGCGCCGACCTGGGCGTGGCCGGCAAGGACGTGCTGATCGAGCATGGCGAGCAGGGTCTGTACCAGCCGCTCGACCTACAGATTGCGCGCTGCCGCATGAGCGTGGCGGTGCGCGAGGACTTCGACTACGCGACTGCCGTGCGCCAGGGCTCGCGCATCCGCGTCGCCACCAAGTACACCCACATTGCGCGCGAGCACTTCGCCGCCAAGGGCGTGCATGTCGACCTGATCAAGCTCTACGGTTCGATGGAACTGGCGCCGCTGACGGGCCTGGCCGACGCGATCGTCGACCTGGTCTCGACCGGCAGCACGCTCAAGGCCAACCATCTGGTGGAGGTCGAGCAGGTGATGGACATCTCGTCGCGCCTGATCGTCAACCAGGCCGCACTGAAGCTCAAGCGCGAACCGATCCGGGCCCTGATCGACGCGTTCTCCAAGGCGGTGACGGCATGAGCTGTGGCCCTGCGCCGGCTCGACAGCGCGTCGCCGCAGTTCGACGCCGAGCTGCAGCGGGTGCTGCACTGGTCGGCCGACACCGACGCCGCCATCGAGCAGACCGTGGCCGCGATCCTGGCCGACGTGCGCGCGCGCGGCGACGCGGCGGTGCTCGAGTACACGGCGCGTTTCGACCGCCTCGATGCGGGCCGGCTGGGCGAACTGGAAGTGCCCATGACCGAGTTGCGCGAGGCTTTCGAGACCTTGCCGGCGCCGCAATCGCGCTGCGCTCGAGTTCGCGGCGCAGCGCATCCGCAGCTTCCACGAGCGCCAGCTCGAGGCCTGCGCCCGCAGTTGGCAATACATCGACGACGAAGGTTCGATGCTGGGCCAGAAGGTCACGCCGCTCGACCGGGTCGGGATCTACGTCCCCGGCGGCAAGGCGGCCTATCCGTCGAGCGTGCTGATGAACGCGATTCCGGCCCGGGTCGCCGGAGTCGGCGAGATCGTCATGGTCGTGCCGACCCCGGCCGGCGAGCGCAACGCACTGGTACTTGCGGCGGCCCATGTGGCCGGCGTGCACCGGGTCTTCACGATCGGCGGCGCGCAGGCAGTGGCCGCGCTGGCCTATGGCACGGCGACGGTGCCGCGCGTCGACAAGATCACCGGGCCCGGCAATGCCTACGTGGCCAGTGCCAAGCGGCGTGTCTTCGGCCAGGTCGGCATCGACATGATCGCGGGGCCGAGCGAGATCCTGGTGCTGGCCGACGGCAGCACGCCGGCCGACTGGGTGGCGATGGACCTGTTCAGCCAGGCCGAACACGACGAACTGGCGCAGAGCATCCTGCTGTGCCCGGACCCTGCCTACATCGATGCCGTCCAGGCCGCGATCGACCGGCTGCTGCCCGAGATGCCGCGCCACGCCGTGATCCGCGCTTCACTCGAAGGGCGAGGAGCGCTGATCCGGACCCGCTCGATGGAGGAAGCCTGCGCCATCAGCAACCGCATCGCACCCGAGCATCTCGAGGTGAGTTCGCGCGATCCGCAGCGCTGGGAGCCGCATCTGCGTCATGCTGGGGCCATCTTCCTGGGCGCCTTCACCAGCGAAAGCCTGGGCGACTACTGCGCCGGGCCCAACCATGTCCTGCCCACCTCGGGGACGGCACGCTTCTCGTCGCCACTCGGTGTCTACGACTTCGTCAAACGCAGCAGCCTGATCGAGGTCAGCGCGGCCGGTGCCCAGACGCTGGGGCCGGTGGCGGCGCTGCTGGCCCACGGCGAGGGGCTCGCCGCCCACGCGCGCGCCGCCGAGCTTCGGCTCGGGCCGGCGCCGGCGGCGCCGAAGGCCGATGGGTTTCTTGTCCGGGCCGTGGGTCGGGACAATGTCGAAGGACTGCTGTCGCTCAGCCTGGCGCCCGAACAGCAGACGTTCATCGCCGGTTTCGCGAAGGCCCTGGCCCAGGGCGCACATGAACCGGCGAGCCGCGCGCTGGGCCTCTTCGACGGGACGACGCCGGTCGGCCTGCTGCAGCTGTACGACTCGCGCCGGGATGTGGACAAACCGCGCGACAGGCTCTACCTGTGGCGCCTCATGATCGACGCGCGGTTCCAGGGCCGCGGTTTCGGGGCCCAGGCGCTGCGTTGGGCGATCGACGAGGCGCGCCGGCTCGGGCTGCCGCAGATCGCGCTGGCGCATGTCGATGGCAACCCCGTCGGACCATTCTACGAACGCTTCGGCTTCACCTACACCGGCGAGATCGACGATGGCGAACGGGTGATGACCCTCCAACTGGACCCTCTGTGAAATGCCGATCACCCCACTGAACGACAGGATCCAGCGCACGATCCGCCAGGACGTGCAGTCGATGCACGCCTACGCGGTGCAGCCGAGTGCGGGCCTGATCAAGCTCGATGCGATGGAGAACCCGTACCCGTTGCCGGCCGAGCTGCAGGCCGCGCTCGGCGAGCGGCTGGCGCGCGTGGAAATCAACCGCTACCCGGGCGCCCGCCATCGGGACCTGATCGGCGCGCTTGCGGCGTTCGCCGAGTTGCCTGCGGGCCACGGCCTGATGATGGGCAACGGCTCGGACGAGTTGATCGACCTGTTGTCGGTGGCCTGTCACGTGCCAGGTGCGACGATCCTCGCGCCGCTGCCCGGATTCGTGATGTACGAGTTGTCGGCGCGTCTGCGCGGCCTCAAGTTCACCGGGGTGCCCTTGACGGCCACCTTCGAGCTCGACGAAGGCGCGATGCTCGCCGCGATCGAGCGCGAGCGGCCGGCGCTGACCTATATCGCCTACCCCAACAACCCGACTGCGAATCTGTTCGACGATGGTGTCATCGACCGCATCGTGGCGGCAGTTGGCGAACAGCATGGACTGGTGGTCTTTGACGAGGCCTACCAGCCCTTTGCCTCGCGCAGCTGGATGCAGCGCATGGCCTTGCACGAGCATGTGCTCGTGCTGCGCACGCTCAGCAAGTTCGGCCTGGCAGGGGTGCGGCTGGGTTACCTGTGCGGCCCCGCGCTGCTGATCGAGCAGATCGACAAGGTCAGACCGCCCTACAACGTGAGCGCGCTCAATGCCGAGGCGGCCTTGTTCGCGCTCGAGAACGCCTACGAGTTCGGCCGCCAGGCGGCCGTGCTGCGTGGCGAACGCGAGCGGCTGCAGGCGGCGCTCCAGGCGATGCCGGGGGTGACCCCGTTCCCCAGCGAGGCCAACATGATCCTGGTCCGGGTCCCGGACTCCCTGCGCGCGTTCGAGGGCATGAAGGCGCGTGGGGTGCTCGTCAAGCACATCGCGGGCCTGCACCCGCTGCTGGCGAATTGCCTGCGCCTGACCGTGGGCACGCCGGAGCAGAACACATTGATGATCGACGCACTGAAAGCGAGCCTGTGAATGAACCGCACCGCAGACGTCCAGCGTGACACCAAAGAGACCCAGATCCACGTGCGCGTCGATCTCGACGGCAGCGGCCAGGCCAAGCTGTCGACCGGCATCGGATTCTTCGACCACATGCTCGACCAGATCGCGCGCCATGGCCTGATCGACCTCGAGATCGATGCCAAGGGCGACCTCCACATCGACGGCCACCACACGGTCGAAGACGTGGGCATCACGCTCGGCATCGCGGTGGCCAAGGCGGTCGGCGACAAGGCCGGCATCACGCGCTACGGGCATGCCTACGTGCCACTCGACGAGGCCCTGTCGCGCGTCGTGGTCGACTTCTCCGGACGCCCCGGGCTGCACATGGACGTCCCGTTCAAGGCCGCCAGCATCGGGGGTTTCGATGCACAGCTGACCTACGAGTTCTTCCAGGGGTTCGTCAACCATGCGCTGGTCACCCTGCACATCGACAACCTCAAGGGCGACAACGCGCACCATCAGTGCGAGACCGTGTTCAAGGCCTTCGCGCGTGCGCTGCGCATGGCGCTGACGCCGGACCCGCGCAGCGCGGGCGTGATCCCGTCGACCAAGGGCAGTCTGTGACCTCCACGGTGGCCGTGGTCGACTACGGCATGGGCAATCTGCGCTCGGTGTCGCAGGCCGTGGCCCACGTGGCCAAGGGGAGCGACATCAAGGTCATCGTGACCTCGAATCCGGAAGAGGTGTTCGCTGCCGACCGGGTGGTGCTTCCGGGGCAGGGCGCGATGCGGGACTGCATGCGCGAATTGCTGGAGTCCGGACTCCGGGAAGCCGTGCTCGAGGCCTGCCGAACCAAGCCCTTGCTGGGCGTGTGCGTGGGCATGCAGATGCTGCTCGACCACAGCGAGGAGCAGGACACCCCGGGCCTGGGCTTGATCCCCGGGCAGGTCCGGCGCTTTCGCCTCGACGGCCAGCTGCAACCCGACGGCAGCCGGTTCAAGGTGCCGCAGATGGGCTGGAACCAGGTCGAGCAGCAGCCGCATCCGCTCTGGGATGGCGTTCCGGACCTGGCCCACTTCTACTTCGTGCACAGCTACTACGCCGTGCCGTCCAATCCACGCCACAGTGCGGGCGTGACGGACTATGGCGGGCGCTTTACCTGCGCGATTGCGCGGGATAATATTTTCGCCACGCAGTTCCATCCGGAGAAGAGCGCCGACCACGGCTTGATCCTCTACCGCAACTTCCTGACCTGGTCGCCCTGAGCGACCCGCGGCTGCGCATCCCCCCACCCCCCCACTACGTTTCACCGAGACATGCTGCTGATCCCGGCCATCGATCTCAAGGACGGCCATTGCGTCCGGCTTGAGCAAGGCGACATGAATGTCGCGACCACCTTTGGCGAAGACCCCGCCGCGATGGCGCGGCGCTGGGTCAAGGCCGGCGCACGTCGGCTGCACCTGGTCGACCTGAATGGGGCGTTCGCCGGCAGGCCGGTCAACGAAGGCGCGATCAAGGCCATCCTGCGCGAGGTGGGCGACGAGATTCCGGTCCAGCTCGGGGGCGGCATCCGTGATCTGGACACGATCGAACGTTACCTGGACGATGGCATCAGCTACATCATCATCGGCACCGCAGCGGTCAAGAAGCCCGGCTTCCTGCGCGATGCCTGCGAGGCCTTCGGGGGCCACATCATCGTGGGCCTGGACGCCAAGGAAGGCAAGGTGGCGACCGACGGCTGGAGCAAGCTGACCGGCCACGAGGTCGTGGACCTGGCCAAGAAGTTCGAGGACTACGGGGTCGAGGCGATCGTCTACACCGACATCGGTCGCGACGGCATGCTCAGCGGCATCAACATCGAGGCCACGGTCAGGCTGGCGCAGGCCCTGACGATCCCGGTGATCGCGTCGGGTGGGTTGTCCGACATGGCCGACATCGAACGCCTGTGCGCGGTCGAGGACGAAGGCGTCGAAGGCGTGATCTGCGGGCGCTCGATCTACACCGGCGCCTTGGACTTCAGCGCCGCGCAGGCGCGCGCCGACGAACTGATCGGCTGAACATTGCTGCGCCGACGCGTGACGGATGCATGCGCCAGAGGGCGTGTGGGCACTGACCTCGTTGCGCGCGCTCGGCGCTTCAACTGACCTGGCAATCGAGGGCCGATACCCGTTCATGCTCGCCAAACGCATCATTCCCTGCCTTGACGTCACCGGCGGCCGCGTCGTCAAGGGCGTCAACTTCGTCGAGTTGCGCGACGCCGGCGACCCCGTGGAGATCGCTGCCCGCTACAACGACCAGGGCGCCGACGAGCTGACCTTTCTCGACATCACGGCGACCTCCGACGAGCGCGATCTCATTCTGCACATCATCGAGGCGGTGGCGGCTCGGGTCTTCATCCCGCTGACCGTCGGTGGCGGCGTGCGCACGGTGGACGACGTGCGCCGGCTGCTCAATGCCGGCGCCGACAAGGTGAGCTTCAATTCCGCCGCAGTGGCCAATCCGCAGGTCATTCACGATGCCGCGGACAGGTACGGTGCGCAGTGCATCGTCGTGGCCATCGACGCCAAGGCGCGTGTCGACGGCCCGGGCTGGGAGGTCTACACGCATGGCGGGCGGCGCAATACCGGGCTCGACGCGGTGGACTGGGCCCGCCGCATGGCGCATGCGGGCGCGGGCGAGATCCTGCTCACCAGCATGGACCGCGACGGAACCCAGATCGGCTTCAATCTGGAGTTGACCAGGGCCGTCAGCGATGCCGTGCCGGTGCCGGTGATCGCGTCGGGTGGCGTCGGCGCGCTGGAACATCTCTCGGAGGGCATCCGCATCGGTGGCGCCGATGCGGTGCTCGCGGCCAGCATCTTCCACTACGGCACGTTCACGGTCGCGCAGGCCAAGGCCTTGATGGCGCGCGACGGAATACCGGTGCGCCTGTGAGCGCGCGCAAGTTGCCGCAGGAGGTCCGGCTGATCGGAGGGCGGCTCAAGCGCAGCAAGCTGCCGGTGCTCGACCGACCCGGCCTGCGGCCGACGCCCGACCGCGTGCGTGAGACCTTGTTCAACTGGCTCGGCCAGGACCTCGCCGGATGGCATTGTCTGGACGCCTTTGCGGGCAGTGGAGCACTCGGCTTCGAGGCCGCGTCGCGCGGTGCGGCCGAGGTTGTCCTGCTCGAACTGGACGGGCCGGCCGTGGCCAGCCTGCAGGCCAGCGCGTTGCGTCTGGGCACGACCGCGGTTCGAATTCAACGGGTCGACGCCCTGTCGTGGATGGCGCGTGCAGGCGCCGGGACCTTCGATCTGGTGATGCTCGACCCGCCTTTCGATGCGGGGCTGGGCCCGGCCGCAGTGGCAGCGGCGCAGCGCCTGCTGCGGGGTTCCGGGTCGATCTACCTGGAAGGACCGATGCCGCTCGATGCCTTGCCGCAAGGCCTGCACGAACGACGCCGCCTGCGCGCGGGTGCGGTGTGCGCGCAGTTGCTGGCGCTAAACTGATCCGACATCGCTGATCCTGTTTCGGCCATGGGAGGGCAGTAGCCGTGACCTTGAAGACTCCGCTGACCGCCGTCTATCCCGGCACCTTCGATCCGATGACGCTGGGTCACGAGGATCTGATGCGGCGTGCCTCCGGGCTGTTCGACCGACTGATCCTCGCTGTCGCTGCCGGCCACCACAAACACACATTGTTCAGCGCCGAGGAGCGGCTGGACATCGCAGGCCAGGTGGCCCGGCCGTACCCGAACATCGAGGTGATGCCGTTTCGGGGCCTGCTGCGCGACTTCGTCGTCGGGCATGGTGCGAAGGTGGTGGTGCGCGGCCTGCGCGCCGTCAGTGACTTCGAGTACGAGTTCCAGATGGCCGGCATGAACCGCCAGCTGATGCCCGAAGTCGAGACGGTGTTCATGACGCCCTCGGACCAATACCAATTCGTGAGCGGTACCTTCGTGCGGGAGATTGCCACCTTGGGCGGCGATGTCTCCAAGTTCGTGGCACCCTTGGTGCTGAGTCGCCTGCGCGACCGCGTCGCGCGGTCCGAGTGACGAGCGGGAGGAGTTGCCGTGGCCCTGATGATCACCGACGAATGCATCAACTGTGATGTGTGCGAGCCGGTGTGTCCGAATCAGGCCATCTCGATGGGCGAGGAGTTCTACGTCATCGACCCCGGCCGCTGCACCGAGTGTGTGGGCCATTTCGACACGCCACAGTGCGTGCAGCTGTGTCCGGTGAACTGCATCCCGCTCCACCCCGAGCACGCCGAGTCACCGCAGCAACTGCGTGACAAGTACGAACGCTTGCAGCGCGAACTGGCCTGATCAGCCCGACCGGGGCTTGCGCTCGACGCGCCGCTTCGGCTTCTTCTTGTCCTTGCGCGACGCCGCTGCGTTGTCGATCGTGGAAGTCGTGCGCTGGCTCAGGGCTGCCGCCGAATAGCGGATGCCGGCGGGCCCCAGGCCGCGTGCGCGGGCTTCTTGATCGCGCTGATGCCGTTCGGCCGCCAAGGTCTTCAGGGCCTCTCGCTCCCGGTTCGTCACGGCGCGGGCGGCTTCGCGTTCGGCGTCGGAGCGCGGGTCGGACACGTCGACCGCCGCACCATTGGCGCAAGGCTCGGCGGAATAGGTCCGGCCATCCGGACCGCAGCGCCACACCGTCTGGGCCTGGCTCGCCAGGCAGATGCAAGCGAGGATCAACAAGGCAAGGTTGCGGATCATGATCGTGGCTCCTCATCGGAGGGGGGCAGGACGGGCTTGGGTGGCCTGGGCGGCTTGGGGCGTGGCGGCTGTGCATGGATGGCGGCCAGCGCGCTGTCCATGTCGCCTGTCATCAGCAAATCGGCCGCGGCGACCGATTGATCGATGGCCTTGTGGATGGCCTCCCGGTGTTCGGGGGACGGCTTCTTCAACACCCAGTTGACGACTTCGGACTTGACGCCCGGGTGGGCGATGCCGAGCCGCAGACGCCAGTAGTCGCTGGTGCCCAGCTGGGCATGGATGTGCTTGAGGCCGTTGTGGCCGGCATGGCTGCCGCCGAACTTGAGCTTGGCCTGGCCGGGCTGCAGATCCAGCTCGTCGTGCACGACCAGGATCTGTGCCGGTTCGATCTTGTAGAAGCGCGCGAGAGCCGCCACCGCGGTGCCCGAGAGGTTCATGAACGTCATCGGCTTGAGCAGCCAGCAGCTCAAGCCTGGGCCCGGGCGGTTCACCCTTGCCGCGACGCCGTGAAACCCGCGCTCGGGTGCCAGAGACACTCCCAGCCGGTCGGCCAGCGCGTCGATCCACCAGAAGCCGGCGTTGTGGCGGGTGGCCTCGTAATCCGGGCCCGGATTGCCCAGGCCTACAAAGAGTCGAATCATGTTCGGGATTATCGAGTGCGGGCCCCAAAAAAAAGCCCCACCAGAGTGGGGCCCGCCGATGGGGGAGGCCGGTTTGCACCGGCCAACCGATCAGCCCCGGTTCTGCTTCTCGTCCTTCTTGCCTTTGGCCTTCTTGGCGTCGGCATCGGGCACGACAGGGGCGATCACGACCTCCGGCTCTTCTTCCTCGACCTTGGGCACCGAAGCACTCACGACGGTCGGGTTGATCTTGCCGTGGATGACGGCCTTGATGCCATCGGGCAGCTTGAGGTCGAGCACGTGCAGAATCTGGCCCTTCACGAGGTGGCTCAGATCGATCTTGATGAACTCGGGCAGGACCGATGCCATGCACTCGATCTCGAGTTCGGTGCGCACGTGGTTGACGACGCAGCTGTCGGTCTTCACGGCCGGCGACTCCTCTTCGCCCTCGAAGTGCAGCGGCACGTACTGGCGCAGCTTGGTCGTCTCGGTCACGCGCATGAAGTCGACGTGCAGCACGATCGGCTTCCAGGCGTGCATCTGGTAGTCACGCAGCAGGACCTTTTCGGTCTGGCCGTTCAACTCCATGTCGAGCAGCGAGGCGTGGAAGGCCTCCTTCTTGAGCGCGAAGAAGAGGGCGTTGTGGTCGAGCTCGATCATCTTCGGGTCGCCCGACCCGTAAACAATGCCCGGAACCTTGTTGGCGACGCGCAGGCGGCGGCTCGCTCCGGTCCCCTGCAGCGTGCGCTCGAAAGCTGTGAATTTCATGGTTTCTCCAAATGAAGGGCCCCGCGACCAGGGCCCCGATAAGGCAGGTCGAAACCTGCCAGGCAAATGGACCGCCAGGGGCGGTCCGAAAACTAATCAAAAATTCTGGTTCTGGTCGGCAAACAGCGACATGACGGACTCGCCGTCGCTGATGCGGCGGATGGTCTCGGCGAACAGGTAGGCGACCGACAGCTGGCGGATCTTTCCGCACGACCGCGCCGCTTCGGACAGCGGGATCGTGTTCGTGATCACCACCTCGTCGAGCATCGAAGCCTTGATGCGCTCGATCGCCGGGCCCGAGAACACGGGGTGCGTGCAGTAGGCGAATACGCTGCGCGCGCCGCGCTCCTTGAGCACCTCGGCAGCTTTCACGAGAGTGCCGGCGGTGTCGATCATGTCGTCCATGATCACGCAGTTGCGGCCATCGATCTCGCCGATCACGTGCATCACTTCGGACACATTGGCTGCCGGACGCCGCTTGTCGATGATGGCGAGGTCGCAGCCGAGTTGCTTGGCCAGCGCGCGCGCGCGCACCACGCCGCCGACGTCGGGCGACACGACGACGAGGTCGCGGTAGTTCTTGCTCTTCAAGTCCGACAGCAGGACCGGCGAGGCGTAGATGTTGTCGACCGGGATATCGAAGAAGCCCTGGATCTGGTCGGCATGCAGGTCCATCGTCAACAGCCGCTCGACGCCCACGGTCTCGAGCAGGTTGGCGACCACCTTGGCGCTGATCGGCACGCGCGTGCTGCGTGGCCGACGGTCCTGACGGGCATATCCGAAGTAGGGGATCACGGCCGTGATGCGGCGTGCGCTGGCACGCTTGAGCGCATCGACCATGATCAGCAGCTCCATCACGTTTTCGTTCGTTGGCGTGCAGGTCGGCTGCACCACGAAGACGTCGCGCGCACGCACGTTCTGACGGATCTCGACCGTGACTTCGCCATCGGAGAAGCGGCTGACCGCAGCCTGGCCGAGTTCCACGCTGAGGTTGGCCGCAATCTCCTGCGCCAAGGCAGGGTTCGCGTTGCCTGTGAAGAGCACGGTGTTGAACAGCACGCTGGAAACTCCCTCGGGCGGGGCCGGTTCAGAAAGAAATTTGGCAGGGGAGGAAGGACTCGAACCCTCGCATGCTGGAATCAAAATCCAGTGCCTTTACCAACTTGGCGACTCCCCTACACGGGACCCGGCTGTCGCCGCGCCCCACAAAACCGTCTCAGCCGGCCCATCCAACCAGAGGATGGTGGTCCAGACTGCGGCACATTCGACCTTCCCAGCCGGGTGCAAGATCTTGCACCGCGAGCATCGCCACAGGTTGGTCGCCTGTACCCGCCCTCGCGAACACCGCGCTGCCCGATCCCGTCATCCGGCTGTTGCCGAAACGGTCCTCGAGCCAACGGGCGGCTTGCGCCACCTCGGGGCACCGCTGTTGCGCCGGCGGCTGCAAGTCATTGCGGCCGAACCCGGACACCCAGTCGGTGATGCGTTGTGCGTCCTCGAAAGAGCCCGTGAGTATAACAGGATCCGTGTTGCGATCGAGTCCGGGGTCGGCAAAGATGTCTGCGGTTGCGATCGACTCTGACGGCTTGACCACGGCAAACCACTGCTTCGGCAGTTCGAGCGCCGTGAGGCGCTCGCCGATGCCTTCGACGAGCGCATTGTGGCCGCCGATGAAGAAGGGCACGTCGGCGCCAAGCTCGGCGCCGAGTTCGAGGAGGCGCGGACGCGGCCAGTGCAAACCCCACAGTCGGTTCAAGGCCAACAAGGTGCTCGCGGCGTCGGAACTGCCGCCACCCAGACCGGCGCCGGACGGAATTCGCTTCAGGATCGACAGCGTGACCCCGAGTCGTGTTTCGCTGCGGGCCTGGAGCAAGCGCGCGGCCTTCAGACACAGATCATCCGGCGGCAGCGATGGCCCGAGATCGATTCGAACCAGCTGGCCGTCGGCTCGACAGTCGAAGTGCAGTTCGTCACACCAGTCGATGAGCACGAAGACCGACTGCAGCAAGTGGTAGCCGTCGGTGCGCCGCCCGACCACATGCAGGAACAGATTGAGCTTGGCCGGGGCCAGCACCTGGTGCAGGGCAGCCAGACTCATGTTGGCCGGTCGACCCGGGCGCGCACGGTCACGCTTGGCGGTGAGTGCCGTGTCGCGACGATCAGGCCTTCGCTCTGGCGGGAGCTGTCCACCGACCAGCCGAACTGCTCGAAGCCGACGGTGGTCGGGACCATTGCGGCATCTGGCCAGGGTTGACCGAGCAGCCAGTCCGGCAGCGCTTGCAAGGGGATCGGTTCGCCCATCACCTCGCGCGCCATGGCCTCGAGCGTGTCGAACCGTGATTCGCCCTGCGCAGTGAGCAACACCACCTCGCCCGGTTGCCAGCGTGCTTCGGCCATCTGCAGTCCGAGCGGGTTCATCAGACGCAGCGTGCCGGCCCGACTGTTGCCGCGCAGTTCGAACTGCGCGCTGGTACCGCGCGCTGCTTCGCCGGCATGGGCGGCTATCGAAACCGAGATCCTGCCGCTGAGAGCGCCCGCATCGGATTCAACCAGGCTCGCGCAGCCCGAAAGGCCGACCAGACCGAGCGCACAGATCCATGCACGCAACGGCCGGCCTGGCATCAAGGGTCCACCTGCAGCCTGCGCAAGGTCTCGCGCAGCATCTCGTTGTCGCGATCCCGACTCGAAGCCTGCCGCCAGATGCGGCGTGCCTCTTCCCGTTGCCCGATCGACCACAGCGCCTCGCCCAGATGGGCGCCGATCTCGGTGTCCGGGCGCGCGGTCCAGGCCTGGCGCAGCAGGCGCGTGGCCTCTTCGCGGTTGCCGAGCCGGAACTCGACCCAGCCCAGGCTGTCGACGATGAACGGATCGCCGGGACGCAGCTCGAGCGCGCGCTGGATCAGTTCGCGCGCCTCAGCCAGGCGCAGCCCGCGATCGGCCAACGAGTAGCCGAGCGCGTTGTGCGCGTGCGCATGGTCGGCCTTGAGTTCGATGACGCGCCGCAGCAGCCGCTCCATCTCGTCCATGCGGTCGATCTTCTCGGCCATCATGGCCTGCTCATAGAGCAGATCGACGTCATCCACGAAGCGGGCGTTGGCGTCCTTGAACACATCGAAGGCGGACTGCCAGCGTTTGACCTCGCGCAGCAGCTGGGCCTGCGCCACGAGCTTGGCCCGTGCATCGTCGGGGCTGTTCTCGGGCAATCGACGCAACGAGTCCACGGCCTCGTCGACACGGCCCTGGCGGGCCATCAACGAAGCGCGCCGCGCCTGCACGTCAAGCGCCCGTGCCGGGTCGTCGATCCTGGACAGCCAGGCTTCTGCGGCCGTGATCTGTCCGCGCTGCTCGGCCGACTGCGCCAGCATCAGCAAGGCCTGCGTGACGCCCTGGTCGGGCCGCAGTTCGGGCTCGCTGTCCCCGCTCTCGCTCTCGCTGTCGACGGAGGCGGGGGCGGAGGCGGAGGCAGCCGACGCGGCAGGTGCAGGGCCGGTCGGTCGGGACGGCTGGGCCAGCGCGAGGTAGCGCTGCAAGGCAGTGTCGGCCTGCTCGAAGTGGCGCGACTCGAGGTGCAGCGCGCCCAGCGTCAGGAAGGGCGGGGCATTGTCGGGTTGCTGGCGCGTTGCGATCTCCAATTGGCCGATCGCGTCGGCATAGCGCTGGGTCGAAGTCAGCAGCCGCACGTAGGCCAATCGGAGCGCCAGCTCGGAATCGGGCCGCGCCAGATAGCTGGCGACGATCTGTTCGGCCTCGGGACTGCTGCGCGACAGTTCGATGGCGAGCAGCACGGGCTCGCGTGCGGTGGGATCGTCCCCATGTGCGCGCTGGGCCATGGCCAATGCCTTGGCACTGTCGCCGGCTGCCAACCAGGCGCGCCCGAGGGCGATCCGCGATGGCGTCTGCGTGGCCGCCTGGGCCAGATGGGGTTCGAGCACGTCTTCGAGCACCTTGGCACCCAGGCCCTTGTCGGTGGCCCGGTCGAAGACACGGGGCAGCGCCGAAATGATCGCGCCGCGGCTCTCGGGCGGGGTCAACCGGATCAGGGCCCGCATCGGGTCGGCGGCTTCGCCGAGGCGGTTCAGCGCGGCCAGGATCTGCAGTTGCAGCCGCAATGGATCGGCCGACGTCGGCAAGGCCAGGTTCCACGCCTTGGTCGCCGCGAGTGCTTCTTCGCCGGCGCGGGCTTGCAGTGCAACGTCCATCGCGCGGCGAAAGAGCTGCGGGTCCCGGGTCCGCCGCGCGGCCTCGAGGAAGACCTGATAGGCGGTGCCGGGCTGGCCGTTGCGAAGCTCCATCTCGCCGATCAACAGCTGATAGAAGAGCTGGGCGTCGAGGGCCGAGCGTGGCTGGGCCTCACCATTGCTCGAGTTGGCCGCAAGGCTGCAGTTCATCGCGAACAGCAGACTGGCCACTAGACTGGCGCGGCGCCAGAAGGACAACTCAGACATCAGGGCTCCCAGGCGTCGAAGAATCATTCTCACATAAGCAATTCATGCCCGAACTACCCGAAGTCGAGGTCACGCGAACCAGCATCGAGCGTCCCCTGCTGGGTGCCGTGGTGCGCGGCGCCCGTCTGGGAAAGCCGCTTCGCTGGCCCTTGGGATGCGCGCCGCTGCGCCTGGTGGGCAGTCGGTGCGGTGCCGTCGCGCGGCGTGGCAAATACCTTTGGCTCCCGTTGCAGGGAGGCATCGGCGGAGGGCTGCTGATGCACCTCGGGATGTCGGGGTCGCTTGCGCTTTGTGATCCCGCGGGCCCACCTGGACCACACGACCATTTCGATCTCGAGACCGATCGGGGCACCCTGAGGCTGACCGACCCGCGCCGATTCGGCGCCGTTCTGTGGTCGCCTGCCCTGGACGAGGGACTGGCCGGAAGACTCCTTCAATCGCTCGGGCATGAACCCTTCGACGCGGCGCTCACGCCGGAGTTCCTGCGCGCGCGCCTGCGTCACCGGCGCGCCGACATCAAGTCGGTGCTGCTGGCAGGCGACGTGGTGGTCGGGGCGGGCAACATCTACGCCTGCGAAGCGCTCTTCGTCGCCCGCATCGACCCGCGCACCCCGGCCGACCGGATCGGTCCGATCCGGTCGGCGCGGCTGCTGAGCGCCTTGCGTCAGGTGCTTGGCCGCGCGATGGAGGTTGGCGGCAGCACCTTGCGGGACTTCCGCGATGCCCATGGCGTGAGTGGCGCCTACCAGGCCGAGGCCGCCGTCTACGGCCGCGAGGGGCTGCCTTGCGCGCGCTGCGGGCGGAGGATCCGACGGTTCGTGCAAGGTCAGCGGGCGACCTACCATTGCGTGAATTGCCAACGGCGCTGAGCTCTCAGCGCGGCCCGGGCGTGACAGCGTGCGCAGCCAACGGTCGACCCTTGTCAGCAGTTGTATCGCAGCCACGGACGCGGCGGTTCGCTGCGCTAGCATGCGCCCTACCACAAAGTGCAATGACCATTTCCCTTGTCGCCAGCCTGGATGATCAGGCCACTTGGCGCTCCGCGCTTGACCGCGGAGTGAGCGCGTTCGCGAAGTTCCTGTCCGAGCACGACCTGCTCGACCCGGCCGACGCCGCACGCGTGGATCAGTTGCACGACCGGTTGCTGGCGGACAAATTGCTGGTCGCCTTCGTGGCCGAGTTTTCGCGCGGCAAATCCGAGCTGATCAACGCGATCTTCTTTTCCGACACGGGACGCCGGATCCTGCCGGCCACGCCGGGGCGAACGACGATGTGCCCGGTCGAGCTTTTCTACGACGGCGAACAGCAGCCGTCGCTGAAGCTGTTGCCGATCGAGACCCGCCTGAAGGGTCAGGCCCTGGCCGAACTGCGCACGCGCGACGATGCCTGGCATGTGGTCGCCTTGCACCCGAACCAGCCCGATGCACTCGCCCACGCGCTGGCGACCGTCACACGCACCCAGCGTGTGCGCATCGAGACTGCAAGGCAGCTCGGGTTCTGGCACGACGACCATCCGGACGACAACCCACCGGTGGAGGCGGACGGCAACGTCGAGGTGCCAGCCTGGCGCCACGCCCTGATCAACTACCCGCACCCCTTGCTGCAGCGTGGCCTGGTGGTGCTCGACACGCCAGGTCTGAACGCGATCGGCGCCGAGCCGGAGCTGACGCTCGGCCTGCTGCCATCGGCCCATGCGACCGTGTTCATCCTGTCGGCGGACGCCGGGGTCACGCGCAGCGACCTGTCGATCTGGCGCGAGCACCTGAGTGGAGAGGCACTCGAGCGCTTCGTCGTGCTGAACAAGATCGACGCCTTGGCCGACCCCTTGCTCAAATCGAACGAAATCCGGGCCCAGATCGAGCGCCAGTGCGTGCTCACGGCCGAGGCGCTGGCGTTGCCGCGCTCGCGGGTCTTCCCCTTGTCTGCGCGCAACGCCCTGACGGCGCGCCTCAAGGGCGACCAGAAGGCCTTGCACCGCAGCGGGCTGCTGGCCTTCGAAGGTGCGCTGATGGGCGAGCTGTTGCCGCGCCAGGCAGAGATGCTGGCCCAGACGGCGATCGGCACCGTGCGCACCTTGCGCGATTCCGCGACCCATCGCATTTCCGACCGCCGTCGGCAACTGTCCGAGCAGATGCTGGAGTTGCGCGGATTGCGCGGCAAGAGCGGGGCGAAGGTGCGGCTGATGCTGCAGCGCCTGGAGCATGAAGCGGTCGAATTCGAACGTTGCACCGCCCGCTTGTCGGCGCTGCGCGTGGTGCTGGCGCGGCAGCTGCGCGACGCGCTTGCGCAGCTGTCGAGCGACGCCTTGCGCACGGAGATGGCGGCCATGCAGGGCGCGGCTTCCGCGTCGCTGCTGAAGCTGGGCGCACGCAAGGCCTACGGCGTGCTGTTCGACCGCCTGCGCGCGGCGCTGCAGTCGGCCCGGACGCAGACGAACGAGATGCAGAGCATGCTCGACGCCAGTTTTCGCCAGCTCAACGCCGACTTCGGGTTTGCCTTCACGATGCCGCCGGTGCCCGACCTGGCGCGCTTCGAGGTTGAACTCGACCTGATCGACAAGCGCTACGGCAGTTATCTCTCGATCTCGCAGTCGTGGCGTCTGGCGGTGCCTGGATTCATGGAGCAGTTCCGCCGCATGCTGCTGTCCAAGTTGCGTGTCGTGTTCGAAAGCGCGGCCGGTGAAATCGAGCTGTGGAGCAAGGGTGCATCGTCCCAGGTCGATGTGCAGTTGCGCGAGCGACGGCGCGGGTTCCAGCGCCGTCGCGAGGCGCTCGAACGGATCCGTGCGGCCTCGGGCGAGCTCGAGGCCCGCATCGCCGACGTGGAGGCGGCGGACGCCCGGCTGCTCCAGCAGCAGCGCCGCATGGACGAGTGCGCCATCGAGTCGATGGCGGTGGCGCAGGATGTCGCCATGCCAACGCGTCAGGCCAACGCCGCCTAATGCGCGCTCGGACGACGCGGCCCGCGGCGATGTCGGCGCCGTCCGCGGTCGCCGAACGCATCATTCGCTGGCAACAGCACTCGGGCCGGCATGGACTGCCTTGGCAGGGAACCCGCGACCCGTACCGGGTCTGGCTGTCGGAAGTCATGCTGCAGCAGACCCAGGTCGCAACTGCCTTGCCCTACTACGAGCGCTTCCTGGCCCGGTTTGCCGACGTGCAGGCGCTGGCGGCGGCCTCGCTCGACGACGTGCTGGCGCTGTGGAGCGGGCTCGGCTACTACAGCCGGGCGCGCAACCTGCATCGATGCGCACAGCTGGTGGTGGACCAGCACCAGGGCCGGTTTCCAAGCACGAGTGCCGGCCTGGCCGAGTTGCCCGGGATCGGCCGCTCGACTGCGGCGGCGATTGCCGCATTCTGTTTCGGCGAACGTGCGGCCATCCTGGACGGAAACGTCAAGCGGGTGCTCTGCCGTGTCAGCGGGTTCGACGCCGACCTGGCCAGCCCGGCCAATGTGCGCGCGCTCTGGAGCCAGGCCGAGGCACTTCTGCCGGAGCGTGGAATCGAGGCCTATACGCAGGGGCTGATGGATCTCGGGGCCACCGTGTGTGCGGCCCGCCGACCGCTGTGCGACGTCTGTCCACTCGCAGAATTGTGCGTGGCAAAGGCGCGCGATGATCCGCAGCGCTACCCGGTCAAGACGCGCCGCGTAAAGCGGGGTCGGCGTATCAATCCCTTGCTCTGGGTGCAACACGAAGGGCGGCATTGGCTCGTCCAGCGGCCGCCACGAGGCGTCTGGGCCGGGCTGTGGAGCCTGCCCGAGGCAGCGCAGTGGAGCGAGCTCGAACAGGTGACCGCGGGCTGGCCAGGGCAGGGGCAACGGCTGCCCGCAGTGCAGCATGCGCTGACCCATTTCGACTGGACGCTGGAGCCCTTGCAGTGGTTGCTCCCGAAACGCTGGACCCGGATCGAACGCCGTTGCATCGAAACCGCCCTCGGGGTGGGCGCCTGGCATTCGACCTCTGACGCCCTCGCGCTCGGGCTGCCCGCACCGGTTCGCCGTTGGCTCGAGAGCTAGCAGGCTGTTGAAATGCTCCCCGTCGGCCGCGTTTGCGAGCAAAGGGGCCGGCGCGTAGGCGCAGCGCGAAGGTCGGGCTGGTGGCCCGACTGCCGAGCGCTGCAACGCCCGAGCAGGCCCCTTTGCTCGCAAACCCGCATGGGGCGGGCCTTTGCGGGCGCCGGGCGGCGTTGCAAACCTTGCGAAGGCACAAGCCTTCGCTGCGGCTTGCGCCTTGCCCTGCATCCCGCAAAGATCCCGCCGCGGCCCACGCGGAGTACTTCAACAGCCTGCTAGCTGACGACGCCCTTGCTGCGCAGGAATTCGTCGACCAGCGCCAGCCGTGACGAAGGCGAGGGCAGTGCCATCAGCTTTTGTTTGGCGGCGAGCGGAATCGGCAGCAGTTCGCACCAGCGGTTGGCGACCCATCCCGCATCGTCGAGCCGGAACGGCTCCTCGAAGGGCAGGGCGCCCTGTGCCTTCAAGGTGCCGATCGCCTGCGCCAGGGCCTTGACCGTGTCGAGCAGTTCGGGCGCTGGCGTTTCGGGGGCATCGTCTTCGATCGTGAGGGCAGCGGCCTCCCACAGACCATCGTCACGTTGGACCGGGATCTCGTCCAGTTCGAAGCGCTGCCCGCCGACACAGCGCACCTGCAGAATGCCGGACTGCTGGCTGTCGACCTCGGTGATGCGGGCGAAGACGCCGACCGGCTCGAGCCGAACGCCGTCGCGACCGACCTCCTTGCCCTGGCGCAGACAGATCGCGCCGAACCGGCTCTGCTCGCGCAGGCAGGTCGTGACCAGGTCCAGGTAGCGCGCTTCGAAGACCTTCAGATTGAGCAGTCCGCCTGGAAACAGAACGGCGCGCAGCGGAAACAGCGGCAGCCTGGCGCTACTCACGCTCGTCGAGTTCCCGATGGCGCACCAGGGTCCCGGCGCGTTGGCCAAAGCGAAGCGCGAGTGTCTCGGCGATGTAGACCGACCGGTGCTGACCGCCGGTGCAGCCGATGCACACCGTGACGTAGCTGCGCTGATCCGCCTCCAGCGCGGGCAGCCAGTGGCGCAGGAAGGACTCGATCTGGCCCAGCATGACACCGACCTCGGGCTGCATCTCGAGGTATTGCGCGACGGCCTCGTCGCGTCCTGTCTTCGGACGCAGTTCGCGGATGTAGAAGGGATTCGGCAGCATGCGCACGTCGAACACGTAGTCGGCGTCGAGCGGCACCCCATGCTTGAAGGCGAAGGACTCGAAGACCAGGGTCAAGGTCGACTGCGCCATGCCCACCAGGCCGCGCACCCAGCTGCGCAATTGCGCCGGGCGCAACTGGCTGGTGTCGATCACGGTCGAGATCTCGCGCACCCCGGCGAGCAACTCGCGCTCGAGTTCCAGGGCCTCGACCAGGGCACGCGACAGCTCGCCTTCGACGCTCGACACCGACAGTGGATGCGGGCGGCGGGTCTCGGAGAAGCGCCGCAACAAGGTGTCCGTGCTGGCGTCCAGGAAGAACACCTGAATGCGCAGCCCCTCGGCGCGCAAGGCGCCCACCAGCGGCAGGAGCTGCGGCAAGGACAACGCGGTTCGCACGTCGACGGCAACCGCGACCCGGCTCGTCGAGCGCTCCTGCTCCAGGCGGATGAACTCGCGCAGCAGCTCGGGCGGCAGGTTGTCGACACAGAAATAGCCAGCGTCTTCGAGCGCATGCAGCGCCACCGACTTGCCGGAGCCCGAGATGCCGGTCAGCAGCACCACTTCCGCTCCACCCGGCGCACCGGCCGCCGATGTCGTTGGCGCCACGCCGTCCGACACGCTCATCGTGCGTGACCCGCCAGCATGGCCAGCGCATGGGCCCGGCTGGTGCCGGCCGCGAGGCGCTCGCCGCCCAGCATCCGTGCCACTTCGCTGACACGCGCCTCGCCGCTCACGGCATGCACTTCGCTGACCGTGCGCCGCCCCTGGGTCGACTTGCTGACGACGAAGTGCTGGTCCGCACAGGCGGCGACCTGGGCCAGGTGCGTCACCGCCAGGACCTGCCGGCGTCCGCCGAGCTGCTTCATCAGCCGGCCGACGCTGTCCGCGATCTGACCGCCGACACCGGCGTCGATCTCGTCGAAGATGAGCGTCGGCACGCCGTCCGCGCCCTCCTGCGCGGTGGTGACGGCGATGGCCAGGGCCAGCCTGGACAGCTCGCCACCCGAGGCGACCTTGGCCAGCGGCCGCGGCGTGCTGCCCGCGTGCCCGGCCACGTGAAACTCAACGCTCTCGAGTCCGAACGACTGCGGCTCGCTCAGTGGCTCGAGCACCACCTCGAAGCGCCCGCCCTCCATTCCGAGCTGCTGCATCGCGGCGGTGACGGCGCCGGCAAGCTGGGGCGCCGCCTTGCGCCGCAGGCCGGACACCTGCTTGGCGCGTGCCCGCCACGCCTTCTCGGCGATCTCGGCCTGTTGTTCGAGCCCACCGAGGTCGGCGGCGGCGTCCAGGGCCTTCAACTCGTCCTTCCAGGCGGCCAGCGTGGCCGCGAGTTCGGACGGATTGCGCCGGTAGCGACGGGCCAGCGAGACCCAGCTCGACAGACGGGCGTCGAGCGCTGCCAGCCGGTCGGCGTCGGGTTCGCTTCGACCCAGGTAGCCGCTCAGCGTGTGCGCGGCGTCCTCGATCTGGGCCTGCGCAGCGCGCAGCACCTCGAGCACCGGGGCGAGTGCCTCGTCGTAGCGCACGACCTCGTCGAGCGCGCTCATGGCCTTTGCGTTGAGCCCACTGGCGGCAGGTTCGCCTTCGGACAGGGCCAGCAGCGCAACGCGTGCCGCGTCGAGCAGCGCCTGCCCATTGGCCAGGCGCTGGTGCTCGGCATTCAGTTCGTCCCACTCGGTGGCGCCCGGGGCCAGCTTGTCGACCTCACCGATCTGCCAGGCCAGGCGTTCGCGTTCGCGGTCCAGACTGTCGGCCTGGGCGCGTGCGGCGGCCAAGGCCGCCAGGCGGGCCCGCCACTCGGCCCAGGGGGCCAGCAGCGACGCCGGGTCCACGTCGGCCTGGCTGTCGAGCAAGGCGCGCACGGCAGCCGGGCGCGTCAGGCTCTGCCAGGCATGCTGACCGTGAATGTCGAGCAGGTGGTCGGCCGCCTCGCGCAACTGCCCGACCGTGGCCGCGCCGCCATTGATCCAGGCCCGGCTCTTGCCCTGCGCATCGACGACCCGGCGCAGCAGCAGGCGGTCGTCCGCGGCGGCCTCGAACCCGGCTTGTTCGAGCCAGTCGACGAGCGAGGCAGGCCGATCGAACTCGGCGCTGACCTCGGCCCGGGTCGCGCCCTCGCGCACCAGTGCGGCGTCGGCGCGCGCACCGAGCGCGAGCTGCAGCGCATCGATCAGGATCGACTTGCCGGCACCGGTCTCGCCGGTCAGCACCGTGAAGCCGTGATCGAACTCGAGTTCGAGTTCGGCCACGATGACGACGTCGCGCAGACTCAGCCGGCGCAGCATCTGTGGCCCTGCGCGTTCATGTCAGACGACACCTTCGTACCAGCGCAGCTTGCGGCGCAGCGTGGCGTAGTAGCTCCAGCCTCGCGGGTGCAGGAAGCGCACCTTGTGGGCCGAGCGGCGCACCCGGACCTGGTCGCCGATCAGCAGGCTGGCCAGGTTGTGCATGTCGAAGTTGACCGACACGTCCTTGCCGGCGACGATGCCGATGCGGATCTCGCCCGCGTCGGGCAGCACGATCGGCCGGTTCGACAAGGTGTGCGACGCGATCGGCACCACCACCCAGCCGCCGATCGCCGGGTGCAGGATCGGCCCGCCGGCCGACAAGGCATAGGCGGTCGATCCGGTCGGCGTGGCCACGATCAGGCCGTCGGCGCGCAGGTTGGCGACGAAGTCGTCGCCGACGTCGACGCGCAACTCGACCAGGCTGGCCGTGGCGCCGCGGCTGACCACGACGTCGTTCAGCGACAGCCCGGAGAAGATGCTGCGGCCGTCGCGCCAGACCTCGCCTTCGAGCATGCTGCGGTGCTCTTCTTCGTAGTCGCCGGCGATCATCGGCGCCAGCGCTTCGCGGTACTGGTTGGCCGGCAACGTCGGTGATGAAGCCCAGGCGGCCCTGGTTGATGCCGACCAGCGGCAGGTTGTGGCGCGCGACCTCGCGCGCGATGCCGAGCATGGTGCCGTCGCCGCCGACCACGACCGCGAAGTCGCAGCGCTTGCCCAGCTCGTCGGCCGCCACGGCATCGAAGTCGGTGACGCCGGTGGCCTGCGCCGTCTCGCGCTCGAACGACACGTCCAGACCCTGGCCGACCAGGAAATGCGCGATCTCCTCGAGCATCGGGCGAATCCCCCGGGCCTGGTATTTGCCGACGATGGCGGCATGTCGAAAGCGGCTCGGCATGCGGCACATTACACCATAGGGCCTGGGCCGCCGAAGGGCGGCGAACCCGAGTCCGTACAATGAAAACCATGCTGGACGACCGCGCCAAGACCCTGCTGAAGACGCTGGTCGAGCGCTACATCGCCGACGGCCAGCCGGTGGGCTCGCGCACCCTGTCGCGCGCCTCGGGGCTGGACCTGTCGCCGGCGACGATCCGCAACGTGATGGCCGACCTCGAGGAGCTGGGCCTGATCGCCAGCCCGCACACCTCGGCCGGCCGCGTGCCGACGGCGCGCGGCTACCGGCTGTTCGTCGACACCATGCTGACGGCGCGGCCGATCGACCTGGAACACGCCGGACCCGGACATGGCCGCGGCGCGCGAGCAGCTGCACCCCGACCAGCCGCAGCGCGTGATCGCGCAGGCGGCGTCGCTGCTGTCGAGCCTGTCGAGCTTCGTCGGCGTCGTCACCGCGCCGCGCAAGGCCAGCGTCTTCCACCACATCGAGTTCCTGCGCCTGGGCGACAAGCGCGTGCTGGTGATCCTGGTCGCGCCCGACGGCGACGTGCAGAACCGCGTCATCTTCACCGCGCGCGACTACACGCAGACCGAACTGGTCGAGGCCACCAACTACCTCAACGCGCACTACGCCGGCCTGACGATCGACGAAGTGCGCGAGCGGCTGAAGACCGAGGTCGACGCGCTGCGCGGCGAGATCGCGGCGCTGATGCAGGCCGCGGTGCAGGCCGGCACCGAGGCGATGGCCGAGAGCAGCGACAACGTCGTCGTCTCCGGCGAGCGCAACCTGCTCGGCGTGCAGGACTTCGGCAACGACATGGGCAGCCTGCGCCGCATGTTCGACCTGTTCGAGCGCAAGACCGAGCTGATGCGCCTGCTCGACGTCAGCAGCCGCGCCGAGGGCGTGCGCATCTTCATCGGCGGCGAGAGCCAGGTCGTGCCCTTCGAGTCGCTGTCGGTCGTGACCGCGCCCTACGAGGTCGACGGCCGCGTGGTCGGCACGCTGGGCGTCATCGGCCCGACGCGCATGGCCTACGACCGCATGATCCAGATCGTCGACATCACCTCGCGGCTGGTCGGCCACGCGCTGTCGCAGAAGTAGCGCGCCGCTAGAATCGGCGGCGCCAGTTCCGAGGGGCCGTTAGCTCAGTTGGTCAGAGCAGAGGACTCATAATCCTTTGGTCGTTGGTTCGA
>CAVPNN010000028.1:0-300771 GCA_963706655.1 uncultured beta proteobacterium | reverse complement strand
ACATGACGGCTTGGGCTCGCGTCGTCGAGGAGCTCTTCACGCAGGACGCGAACGTACGCAACGTCAAGACGTACTTCGTAGTGGAACGAGCGAAGTTCGAAACGGCGGCGGTGCTCCCTGGCGCAGAAGCCACCCGGCGGGCCCCGAACGAATCAACGGGCGAGGGCTTGCTGTAGTGTCGAGACCCGTGCTACAGTCGCAGGCTCCGCTGAACGAGTTCACGGCCCTGCACCGCAAGATGCGACGGCACTGAAAGCGAGTGAAGTGGAGGTAAGACGAAGGTCTCGCATTAACCCACTGCTTGACAGGGGTTTGAAAAAAATGTGAGAATCGATGTCTTCGCTGATGACAAGTCAGCGACGCCGCAAGGCAAGCTCTTTAACAACATACAGCCGATAAGCGTGGGCGTTTGAAGGCGAGTGCCAAGAGTCGCAAGACTCATGGTCGAAAGACCTCAAACGCTCATGGAAATTTGAAGTGAAGTTCACTTCAATTCCTAAGAGCAATTTTAAGATCGAACTGAAGAGTTTGATCCTGGCTCAGATTGAACGCTGGCGGCATGCCTTACACATGCAAGTCGAACGGTAACGCGGGGCAACCTGGCGACGAGTGGCGAACGGGTGAGTAATGCATCGGAACGTGCCCAGTAGTGGGGGATAGCTCGACGAAAGTCGAATTAATACCGCATACGACCTACGGGTGAAAGGGGGGGATCGCAAGACCTCTCGCTATTGGAGCGGCCGATGTCAGATTAGGTAGTTGGTAGGGTAAAAGCCTACCAAGCCTGTGATCTGTAGCTGGTCTGAGAGGACGACCAGCCACACTGGGACTGAGACACGGCCCAGACTCCTACGGGAGGCAGCAGTGGGGAATTTTGGACAATGGGCGCAAGCCTGATCCAGCCATGCCGCGTGCGGGAAGAAGGCCTTCGGGTTGTAAACCGCTTTTGTCAGGGAAGAAAAGCGCTAGGTTAATACCTTGGCGTCATGACGGTACCTGAAGAATAAGCACCGGCTAACTACGTGCCAGCAGCCGCGGTAATACGTAGGGTGCAAGCGTTAATCGGAATTACTGGGCGTAAAGCGTGCGCAGGCGGTTGTGCAAGACAGATGTGAAATCCCCGGGCTTAACCTGGGAACTGCATTTGTGACTGCACGGCTAGAGTGCGGCAGAGGGGGATGGAATTCCGCGTGTAGCAGTGAAATGCGTAGATATGCGGAGGAACACCGATGGCGAAGGCAATCCCCTGGGCCTGCACTGACGCTCATGCACGAAAGCGTGGGGAGCAAACAGGATTAGATACCCTGGTAGTCCACGCCCTAAACGATGTCAACTGGTTGTTGGGAGGGTTCCTTCTCAGTAACGTAGCTAACGCGTGAAGTTGACCGCCTGGGGAGTACGGCCGCAAGGTTAAAACTCAAAGGAATTGACGGGGACCCGCACAAGCGGTGGATGATGTGGTTTAATTCGACGCAACGCGAAAAACCTTACCTACCCTTGACATGCCAGGAACTTGCCAGAGATGGCTTGGTGCTCGAAAGAGAACCTGGACACAGGTGCTGCATGGCCGTCGTCAGCTCGTGTCGTGAGATGTTGGGTTAAGTCCCGCAACGAGCGCAACCCTTGTCATTAGTTGCTACATTTAGTTGAGCACTCTAATGAGACTGCCGGTGACAAACCGGAGGAAGGTGGGGATGACGTCAGGTCATCATGGCCCTTATGGGTAGGGCTACACACGTCATACAATGGCCGATACAGAGGGCTGCCAACCCGCGAGGGGGAGCCAATCCCAGAAAATCGGTCGTAGTCCGGATCGCAGTCTGCAACTCGACTGCGTGAAGTCGGAATCGCTAGTAATCGCGGATCAGCTTGCCGCGGTGAATACGTTCCCGGGTCTTGTACACACCGCCCGTCACACCATGGAAGCGGGTTCCGCCAGAAGTAGTTAGCCTAACCGCAAGGGGGGCGATTACCACGGCGGGGTTCGTGACTGGGGTGAAGTCGTAACAAGGTAGCCGTATCGGAAGGTGCGGCTGGATCACCTCCTTTCTGGAAAGAAGCACTCAATTTCAAGCGCTCACCCTTATCGGCTGTTGTTGACGACAGATCACCAAACGTGAGGGTCTGTAGCTCAGTCGGTTAGAGCACCGTCTTGATAAGGCGGGGGTCGTTGGTTCGAATCCAACCAGACCCACCAACACATTCGGGGGTGTAGCTCAGCTGGGAGAGCACCTGCTTTGCAAGCAGGGGGTCATCGGTTCGATCCCGTTCACCTCCACCAATGTCCCGTTTGGCCAGACCGAACACGACAGCGCACGTATGTGTGTTGTCGTGTTCGATCCTTGGATCGGCTGTCGTTCTTTAAAAATTCATAGAGTCAAAATCAGAGTTATCGGCGGAAAGCATTTGAACGCTTTGGCGCAAGCCTAAGCACTTCGATGCACCGTGCCGCCGATAACGTAATTGATTGCGTCACCAATATTCAACTCGAAAGAGATTGAAAACGGCATAACGCGAATACTCAAATATGTCATTGACCTGACGACCTGTGCGCAGGCGTCAAAGTTATAGGGTCAAGTGAATAAGTGCATGTGGTGGATGCCTTGGCGATTACAGGCGATGAAGGACGTTGTAGCCTGCGATAAGCTTCGGGGAGCTGGCAAACAAGCTTTGATCCGGAGATTTCCGAATGGGGAAACCCACCCTTAGGGGTATCGCATGATGAATACATAGTCATGCGAGGCGAACCGGGTGAACTGAAACATCTCAGTAGCTCGAGGAAAAGACATCAACCGAGATTCCGAAAGTAGTGGCGAGCGAAATCGGAACAGCCTGCATGTTTTAGCAGTTGGTTTATCAGAACAGCCTGGAAAGGCTGGCCACAGCGGGTGATAGCCCCGTATGAAAAAAACCGATTGTGGAACTAAGCATGCGACAAGTAGGGCGGGACACGTGAAATCCTGTCTGAATATGGGGGGACCATCCTCCAAGGCTAAATACTCGTAATCGACCGATAGTGAACAAGTACCGTGAGGGAAAGGCGAAAAGAACCCCGGGAGGGGAGTGAAATAGATCCTGAAACCGCATGCATACAAAAAGTAGGAGCCCGCAAGGGTGACTGCGTACCTTTTGTATAATGGGTCAGCGACTTACATTCAGTGGCAAGCTTAACCGAATAGGGAAGGCGTAGGGAAACCGAGTCCGAATAGGGCGTTCAGTCGCTGGGTGTAGACCCGAAACCAAGTGATCTATCCATGGCCAGGATGAAGGTGCGGTAACACGCACTGGAGGTCCGAACCGACTAATGTTGCAAAATTAGCGGATGAGCTGTGGATAGGGGTGAAAGGCTAAACAAACTTGGAGATAGCTGGTTCTCTCCGAAAACTATTTAGGTAGTGCCTCAAGTATTACCATCGGGGGTAGAGCACTGTTATGGCTAGGGGGTCATGGCGACTTACCAAACCATTGCAAACTCCGAATACCGATGAGTACAGCTTGGGAGACAGTGCACCGGGTGCTAACGTCCGGACACAAGAGGGAAACAACCCAGACCGCCAGCTAAGGTCCCCAAAATTGGCTAAGTGGGAAACGAAGTGGGAAGGCTAAAACAGTCAGGATGTTGGCTTAGAAGCAGCCATCATTTAAAGAAAGCGTAATAGCTCACTGATCGAGTCGTCCTGCGCGGAAGATGTAACGGGGCTAAGCCAGTTACCGAAGCTGCGGATTTGCTAGCAATAGCAAGTGGTAGGAGAGCGTTCTGTAAGCCTGTGAAGGTGTCTCGTGAGGGATGCTGGAGGTATCAGAAGTGCGAATGCTGACATGAGTAGCGTTAAAGGGGGTGAAAAGCCCCCTCGCCGAAAGCGCAAGGTTTCCTACGCAACGTTCATCGGCGTAGGGTGAGTCGGCCCCTAAGGCGAGGCAGAGATGCGTAGCTGATGGGAAACAGGTCAAAATTCCTGTACCGATGTGTAGTGCGATGTGGGGACGGAGAAGGTTAGCTCAGCCAACTGTTGGATATGTTGGTTCAAGCCTGTAGTCGTGCCTGGTAGGCAAATCCGCCGGGCTTAGATGAGGGGTGATAACGAGGAAGCTTGCTTCCGAAGTGAGTAATACCCTGCTTCCAGGAAAAGCCACTAAGCTTCAGCTACACACGACCGTACCGCAAACCGACACTGGTGCGCGAGATGAGTATTCTAAGGCGCTTGAGAGAACTCTGGAGAAGGAACTCGGCAAATTGACACCGTAACTTCGGAAGAAGGTGTGCCTTTAGTAGGTGAAGTCGTACAGACCGAGCCAAATGAGGCCGCAGAGAATCGGTGGCTGCAACTGTTTATTAAAAACACAGCACTCTGCAAAGACGAAAGTCGACGTATAGGGTGTGACTCCTGCCCGGTGCTGGAAGATTAAATGATGGGGTGCAAGCTCTTGATTGAAGTCCCAGTAAACGGCGGCCGTAACTATAACGGTCCTAAGGTAGCGAAATTCCTTGTCGGGTAAGTTCCGACCTGCACGAATGGAGTAATGATGGCCACACTGTCTCCTCCAGAGACTCAGCGAAGTTGAAATGTTTGTGATGATGCAATCTCCCCGCGGAAAGACGGAAAGACCCCATGAACCTTTACTGTAGCTTTACATTGGACTTTGAACAGATCTGTGTAGGATAGGTGGGAGGCTTTGAAGCGGTGCCGCTAGGTGTCGTGGAGCCAACGTTGAAATACCACCCTGGTGTGTTTGAGGTTCTAACCTTGGCCCGTTATCCGGGTTGGGGACAGTGTATGGTGGGCAGTTTGACTGGGGCGGTCTCCTCCCAAAGTGTAACGGAGGAGTTCGAAGGTACGCTAAATACGGTCGGAAATCGTGTTGATAGTGCATTGGCATAAGCGTGCTTGACTGCGAGACTGACAAGTCGAGCAGGTACGAAAGTAGGACAAAGTGATCCGGTGGTTCTGTATGGAAGGGCCATCGCTCAACGGATAAAAGGTACTCTGGGGATAACAGGCTGATACCGCCCAAGAGTTCATATCGACGGCGGTGTTTGGCACCTCGATGTCGGCTCATCTCATCCTGGGGCTGTAGCCGGTCCCAAGGGTATGGCTGTTCGCCATTTAAAGAGGTACGTGAGCTGGGTTTAAAACGTCGTGAGACAGTTTGGTCCCTATCTTCCGTGGGCGCTGCAAGATTGAGAGAGCCTGCTCCTAGTACGAGAGGACCGGAGTGGACGCACCTCTGGTGTATCGGTTGTCACGCCAGTGGCATTGCCGAGTAGCTAAGTGCGGAAGAGATAACCGCTGAAAGCATCTAAGCGGGAAACTCGTCTCAAGATGAGTCTTGCCGGGGCCTTGAGCCCCCTGAAGAGTCGTTCGAGACCAGGACGTTGATAGGTCGGGTGTGGAAGCGCAGCAATGCGTTAAGCTAACCGATACTAATTGCTCGTGAGGCTTGACCCTATAACTTTGACGAGATATAGGTGTTCAGTTATGCCGATAGGTACGCAATCTACTGATTTTACTCTATGAATTTGCTGTGACGTCCAGTGGACGGTGCGGCGACAAGTCAAGCCTGATGACCATAGCGAGGTGGTCCCACTCCTTCCCATCCCGAACAGGACAGTGAAACGCCTTTGCGCCGATGATAGTGCGGGTTCCCGTGTGAAAGTAGGGCATTGTCAGGCTATTTACAAGAAGGGCCCAGTTCATATTGAACTGGGCCTTTTCTCTTTGGTCAATCACCTTTCTCTAGAGCGTCCAGCAACTGCGTTAGAGCAGACCCGACGCGGGGTGATCGAGAAACAGCTCTTCGACGAGTCGGCCCTCGCGATCCGAAATCAGCTGCAGAAACGCTGACGCACCGGACATCGCGCGAAAGGCGTCGAAACCGGCCTCCAGGAAATGCTGAAGTGCGGACAGGCCAGCCGCCCTGGCAGGCGCGCGCATCAGTTGCAGTGTCTTGCGCATGAGAAGGCTCGCTGTGTATCTGTCGAGTGCCCGACCTATCTCGAGCATCATCGAAATCTGGCGCTGCCGATCTTCGCGCCGGCCCGTCAGAATCCAAGCACGCTGATATTCAACCGAGTCGATCTTGTCGCCTTGCATGGCCGCACCCATCGTCGAGTCCAGTTCTTCCGACAACGCGTGCAATTCAGCGAGCACGCGGACCGTCTGAACCACGGACTTCGGGAAGAGCCTGACCAAGGCCGGGACCACGCGCCCGAACTGAGCGTCGCGATCGGTGAAGTCATGCGGGCCGTAGAGTTCGTCCAGAAAGAAGCGGGTCGCGCGTTCGTAGCGTGGCGTTGCCAGCAGATCGGTGTAGGTGTGCTTGAACCGAGCGTGCTGATACGTCTTGATGGCCCGCACGCGCAAGTCCAAATCTGGTGTGGTGCTGCGCCGGGCACGTTCGGCATTGACCTTCACGAGACTGTCTTGGATGCAAGTGGAGTCCGTGCTCATACAGATCGCCAGCGTACAGAGTTGCCGAAGTTGGACATATGGACTGGAGGCACTGCCCTACCGGAGGCGGGAGCATCGATGCAACACTGTAGCCATGATTTCAATTGTTCAGCGCGCCTTGACGCTTGGGGTTCTTGGCGTCGTCCTGTTGTGCGCAGTGCTGGCCTGGCATTCCGGTCGAGATGGTTTGGCTTTGGCCATCGCCATGCTCCCACCGGGGATCTTTGCTGGTGTGCTGGCAGCCGAGTTTCTGGCCGTCTTTTCGATCAATCGCCATGATCCAGCCCCAGCGGCCAGCCTACGTTCCTTGATGAATGCGTGGTGGCGGGAGATGGGGAGCGCGTTGCGCGTCTTCTGCTGGCGGCAACCGTTTCGACACCTGGTGTGGCCCGACCTCCTGACCAAGCCGCATTCCGGCACGCGCGGGGTCGTCTTCATCCACGGCTTCGCCTGCAACCGCGGGATCTGGAATGGCTGGCTTGCCCGAATGACCAAGCTGGGCGTGCCCTTCATCGCCGTCAACCTTGAACCGGTACTGGGCTCGATCGACGAGTACGTCCCGCTGGTCGAGGATGCGGTCCAGCGCATCACGAGCACGACCGGCGCGCCACCGGTCGTCGTGGCACACAGCATGGGTGGACTGGCACTGCGGCGGTGGTGGGGGCAGGAAGGCAACGACCAACGTATCGAGCACGCCATCACCTTGGGCAGTCCGCATCACGGGACATGGCTCGCACGCTTCGCGTTGTCAACCAACGCGCGCCAGATGCGACAGCACAGCGCCTGGATCCGATCGTTGGCGGATGACGAACCGGTCGGGCGTTCGTCGCGTATCACCTGCTACTACAGCCACTGCGACAACATCGTCTTTCCGGCATCGACCGCAACACTGAACGGCGCAGACAATCGGCATCTTGAGGCTGTTGCCCATGTGCAGATGGTCGACGAGCCCGAACCCTTCGACGAGCTGCTTCGGCGTTTGAACGTCGACGTGGAGAAGAAGGACCCGTAATCGAAATCGGGCCCACCCGTCGTCAATCTACCCGGCTGCACGAAGGCAGCAGGGCAGTGTCCAGGTGCAGCGGTTGCCGGACGCCAGCGCCGAATCCGGAGGTTCTGGGAGTCCGCCGTATCAGGCGGCGTCGATGTCCTGCAGCAACTTGCGGGTGGGAATCTCGCCCAATTGAAGCAGACCCGAGATCTCGGTGACGTCGTCTGGAATCGCCGGGTCGTCCCAGCCGTGCGCGGTGTGGCGCGCAAGCCGTACCGCAAGCTGCACATTGCGAACCTGGGAATCCTCGGCGTGACTGGCGTCGGTGATGTGAGTCAGAAGCAGTGGAAGACGCCACTCGCGCATCAGGTGGTGCTGGAGCTCGGCCAGCCGGATGTTGAGCACTTCGCGCTGAACCTGTGCCGAGCGCAGGCTCGGGTCGGCCTTCTGGCGCCGTGCGATCTCCTGCGCCAGCGCCGGTGCCCGCAGCCAGAGCAGCATCTCGGCGAAGTCGTGCAGAAGTGCCGCTTCGAGAATCACGCCGGCGTCGTGGTCCATGCGATGCGCCGCAAACCCGATCGCGAAATTGGCCGCCCGCCGTGCGCGTTGCAACACGGACTGGAAGCCCTCGATGGCGTCTCCCGCCAAGACCTCGTCGACTGTCAGTTGCGGGCCAAATGCCCGAAAGAAGGGGCCGATGCCGAGCAAGACGAGCGCTTCGGTCACGGTCTCGGCGTCGCTGCGATGGTCGTCCCAGTTGCCGCGGCGCCGAACCTGGGATACGTGAGACAGAAGTTTCAGCGTCATCAACGGGTCGCCTGTCAGCGATTCGGCCAGCAAATGCGCATCGACCTCGTCTTCGATCGGCCGCCAGTCCTCGATCGCCAGTGCCGTTTCGGCCAGCACCGGCAGTTCGGCCGGGGCGAAAAGGCGCGCCCACCCCGCCACGTCGCGCGGGGCGCGTTCGATGAGGGAAGGCGTGGCCGTGTTCATGGAGTTGAGTCCTGGGTCGGATATCGACCGTTCGGAACCAGGACTTGAACGGCGCCCGGCTTTGCGGTCGTGTGGAGTTTGACGCGGTCAGGGCGAAAGCATGACACCGATGCGCGGGTCGGCACTGCCGTCGACCTGTTCCCGCCAGGCGCGATCGATCGCTGGCATTCCTGCGACGGCCTGGATCGTCACCCATGGTGCTGTGGGATCGGCGACCCGTTCCATCAGCGCGGCCCAGGCGTCGGCGAGCGCCTTCTGCAGTCCATCCGGCCCCAGGCCGGCGGGTGGAGGCGCGGCGCGCCGCTCCGCCTGGGCCGGTGCGAAGAAGAGGGTCGGGCGTGGCCCCGGCAGTCCGCCGCCCGGACCGACTTGTTGCCAATGGGTGCCACCGACGGCGATGCTCTGGGTCAGGCGGTCAGCCCAATGTTCGTGGATGCGCCGACGAATCGACGTGTCGCCTGCCATGTCGACGAAGGCAGTGGGCACGGCAGCGTCGAGCGTCTCGATGTCACCGTATTCCAGCACATCGTCATAGCAGCCCATCGCGCGCACAGCGTCGACATGGCGACGCCGACGTGAGCCCGACGATGCGCGGCCGCTCGGCGGCGGGGCGGCGAGACAGACAGAACGCCGTTCCCCAGGCCGTCTTGCTCGATGCGCTCGACAGGAGCAGCTGGCCCGCACCGAAGTACTGGTTGCCGGCGAGGAAATCGTCGATCAGGAACGAGGTGGTGAACAGCGGACGCAACACCGCCTGCAATCCCTCACGCGCTGCCGCGTAGCCAGGGTCGGCGGCGCAGCGTTCATAGCGGTTGTAGATCGCGGGCAACCCGCTGCGGTGGGCCGACCCGTCGGTGAATGCCCCGCGTCCAACCCGCGTCGGCACGACGACCAGGTGCGACCCCATCGGGAAGTAGCCATACAGCCGCTCCCCGACATCGACTCCCTCGGCGCGCGATTCGACCACGGTGGCGAACCCCCACACGGGCACGATGCCCCATTCAGGGTGCGAGGCCGGAAAGAACTGCCAATACTTCATGGCTTCGCCGAACGCCGCGTAGGTCACGTTGTTGGCGGTCAGTGCGCAGTGGTCGATCTGCAGGCGTGCCTCGCCGTTGGACAATGCTCGCGCCAGAGGAGCATGCGGGTCGGGCACAGCGCGGGTCACGAACAGATCATCGCGCCGGACTTCCAGGCAGCTTGCCATCGGGGACCTTTGGGTCGAGGGGAGGCGCCAGTATGCGCCCCCCGCTCCACTCGGAAGCCGCCCGCGCAGCAACGCATGGCTACAGGCGCGTGACGCCCGGCAGCGTGCCGATGCGCCGGCCATCGACGAACAGCGCGCCTTCGGGTGCCCCTGCCTCGGCATGGAACTCGATGACGGGTTCATGGCGAACGGGCGCATCGGCGGCGGCGAGTCGTCGAGCGAGATGGGTCAGCATGGCGCTGGCGCGCCGCAGGACCCATGCCGCAAGGCGCCTGAGGCCTCGACCCCGGCGGGCGGCCAGGGGCGACCAGGTCAAAGTCTTGTTCATGATCGGATCTCCATTGCGCCGGCCATCTGGGCCGAGCGCGAGTGTGTTGTCGTATCAGGGCGAACGTCGGGCCGCGATCTGGGCGCGCAACTCACGCGCCCCGAACTGGCGTCGACTCGACTCGCTGCACCGGTGCAGGCCAGCCCGGCGCTGCCGGGCGGCGATTGCCACAGGGTTGCGAGGCTTCAGTTTCTTGACGGTCATCTGCATGAGGGATCCTTTCTGGACGGGGAAAATTGAATCGGCCCGGGGGGACGGATGCCACCCGGGCCGACTGCGACACAAGACCCCTCGGTCCGATCGTGCAGACCCTAAGTCATCGAGCGCAAACCCCTGCGGCACCACGGCGAGCCATGCGCGAAGAGCGGCATGGTCGACCGGGCATGGGACACTGAAAACACGGAATGGAATCTCCGGTGATGGGGGCCGACGCCTTGGTGTCGGATGTCGCCGCAGCTGAATCTCCGCGACTTGCGCAGATGATAAATGAAAATGTATCTTGAGCAACCACCCTTGATCTAGGGGTGTGGCTCCGGTGCGTCACTTCTTGTGCTTGAGCGGGGCCACACCGGCCTGACTCCTGAGCCAGGCCGCATGGTCGTCCGCAGGCGCGGGGGCTGCAGCCGGGGCTTCAGGTGCCGGTGGCGGGGTGGTCAGGACTTCGCCGAGCAAGTCGAGCAGACGCGAGCGCGCACGCTTCGGATGCCGCCGGTAGTAGGTCAACACCAGTCCGACGATGAACCGCTCGTCATCGTCGCGCGGCGCACTGCTCGTCGGTGGGGGCAATTCGTCGGCGGCTTCGAGCGGCCGGTGCCGCAACTCGGGCGCCCCACCCTTCGGGATGTCGAGCCAGCCGATGGGTTTTCGACAACGCTGTTCGAACTGGCGCGCCAGCCGCTCGCCGATCTGGCGCGTGCGGCTCTTGATCTGGCTCCAATAGCTGGGCTGGATCAGCACATGCTCGGCGAATCGCCGCTCCAGTCCGCGCAGCGTGGCGGCATCTGCGTTGCGCACGTTCTGCTGCACGAATTCGTCGAACAGGACCAGCACGTTCTGGTATCTGACCTGCGCGACGTCGGCAGGCCCGGGGCTGGCTTCTGGCATGCCCAGATGATAAAGCGTCCTCACGCACCCCCCGTTCCAGGCACGTCAGGCGCCGGCGGCGAATGCCGGGGGTGCACGCGCCAAGTGGGCTGGCGCGTGCAGGACCTCGTCCGGGAGTTCAGTCGTCGTCTTGCACCTTGTGTGCGCTCACCAGTTGCTGTTGCGCGTTGGGCGGCACGGCTTCGTAGTGCGAAAACGCGATCGTGTAACGGCCCTGGCCACTGGTCATTGCGTTGAGCCGCATCTGGTAGCCATCGAGTTCGGCCAGGGGCGCCTTGCCGCGCACCTGCATCATGCCGACGCTTCCGTTGGCCGTGCCGGTCACCATGCCACGTTTGGCCGAGAGGTCGCCAGTGATGTCGCCCACCACGCTGGCCGGCGCGCTGACTTCGATGTCGACGATCGGCTCGAGCACGATCGGACGTGCTTCACGAACTGCCGCCAGGAAAGCCTTTCGACCGGCGGCGATGAACGCGATTTCCTTGCTGTCCACGCTGTGGTGCTTGCCATCGTGAACGGTCACGCGTACGTCGACGACCGGGTAGCCGGCAATCGCGCCGCTGGCGAGCACCTCGCGCACGCCCTTCTCGACGGCCGGAATGAACTGGCCAGGGATCACGCCGCCCTTGACCTGGTCGACGAACTCGAAGCCTTTCCCTCGGGGCAGCGGCTCGACGCGCAGGAAGACCTCGCCAAACTGCCCGGCACCACCGCTTTGTTTCTTGTGGCGATGGTGGCCTTCGGCCTTGGCGCTGATGGTCTCTCGGTAGGCGATGCGCGGCGGCGAGGTCTCGACCTCGAAGCGGTGAACCTCCTGCAAGCGCTCGAGCAGGACGCGCAGATGCAGTTCGCCGAGCCCGTAGACGACGGTCTCGTTGGTGGTGGCCACATGCTCGATCTTCAGGCACGGGTCTTCGTCGATCAGCTTGGTCAGGATTTCCCACATGCGCTGTTCGTCGCCGTGGCGTTTGGGGCGAATCGCCAGACCGTGAACCGGTGAGGGGAAAACCAAGGGCTTCAGGTGAATGTGATCATCCTCGGCCGCGTCGTGCAAGACGGCATCGAACGCCAGGTCGTCGACCTTGGCGACGGCGCAGATGTCACCCGGGCTGGCTTGATCGATCTCGACATGATCCTTGCCCTGGAGCATGAACAGATGCCCGACCTTGAACGGCTTTCGGCTGTCGCCGATGTAGAGCTGGCTGTCACGGGTCACGGTGCCTTGCCAGACCCGGAAGATGCCCATACGTCCGACATAGGGGTCCACCGTGACCTTGAAGACATGGGCCAGCACATGCAGGGCCGGATCGGGAATGGCGTGCATGGCGACGGCCGCATCGCCCTCGCCATTGAGGAAGTCCGGCGGATTGGACTCGGTCGGGTTGGGCAGCAGCTTGGCAATGATGTCGAGCAGTTCAGCCACGCCCGCACCGGTGCGGGCGGAGACGAAACAGACCGGGATCAGGTGCCCCTCGCGCAGCGCCTGTTCGAGCGGCGCGTGCAGCTCCGAGGCGTCGATGTCTCCATCGTTCAGGTAACGTTCGACGAAGGCCTCGTCGACATCGACGACCTGTTCGACCAGCGCACGGTGGGCATCCCGGACCGAGCCGAAGTCGCTGTGGCCGTCGCGCTTGAAGAAGCAGTCGACGACCTTGTTGCCGTCGGCATCGGGCAGATTGAGGGGCAGGCACTCGCGGCCGAAGGTTTCCTGGATGGCCGCCAGCAGCCCCGGCAAGTCCGCACCTTGGGCGTCGATCTTGTTGACGATGATGATGCGATCCAGTTCCCGCTCGGCTGCGTACTCCATCATGCGCTGCGCCATCGGTTCGATGCCGTTGGATGCATTGATGACGATGGCCGCGGTCTCGACAGCCTCCAGCGCCGGCAGTGACTGGCCAAGGAAGTCTGCGCCACCGGGCGTGTCGATGAAGTGAATCCTGCAGCCTGCGTGGTGCATGTGCAGGATCGACGCGTTGAGCGAATGCTGCATCCGGCGCTCCACGGGGTCGTGGTCGCTGACCGTGCTGCCACGCTCCAGGGTCCCGGCCGCACCGATCGCGCCACTGGCGTGCAGCAGGGCTTCCGCCAGCATCGTCTTGCCGCTCGCGGAAGGGCCGACCAGCGCCAGCGTGCGGATGTTCGTGGTGGCGACGGCGCTCGAGGCGGCGCCGGCGCCATTGGATGGGCTTGACATAGGGGTCTCCTTGCATGTCGGCCGATCGCGCCCCGGCGCGGCCGTGGGTGGTGTGGAAGCCAGCGTACGGGATCGGTCCGCGCCGCACAAGCGGATCAACGCAAGGTCGAAGCGGCATCTGTTAGCCTGCCCTGCGCCAATGCCTGAGATGCCCGTGCGCAAGCTGCTCGACAGATTCGTTCCGATGATCGACCGCAAGGCCGCTTGCCTGGCCGCGGCATTCGTCCTGCTGGCGACCAACGCCATTGCGCAAGTCGGGCCTTGCCCGCCGGACCAGGCGCCGAAGGATGCGCTGCGGGCCCTGGCGGCCGCCCAATGGCGGCTCGACGACGATCGTGAACGGGCGCCTTTGGCGCTGGCGCTCTTGCCCTGCCTGGCCTCGCCGGACCCGGAACTGCGCGACGACCTGGCCCTGGGCGCGCTGACGCAGTGGCTGCGCCAGGGTCAGCTGTCGGCGTCGCTGGCCCGCCAGTTGGCCGAGCACGCGCTGCAAGTCCTTGCGGCGCCTGACGGGCAGGGCCTCGACGCGCCGTTTGCAGCATTGCTGTTGGCCGAAGTCGCCCGCGTCGATCGGCTCCAGCCGTTGTGGTCTGGCGCCGAACGTGAGCGAGTGCTCACCGCCGCCGAAACGTTCGTGAGCCTGACGCGAGACTACCGGGGATTCGATTCGAAGCAGGGCTGGCGACATGCAGTGGCACATGGTGCCGATCTCCTGATGCAACTGGCGCTGAACCCGGTGCTGGACCGCACGCAGCTCGATCGAATCCTGCAAGCGGTCGCGGCCCAGGCCACGCCGGACGCCCACTTCTACGTGTTTGGTGAAGGGGAGCGCCTTGCACGACCGGTCATCTTCGTCGCCCGCCGGGGCCTGCACTCGGCGCAGGAGTGGACGGCATGGCTGGGGCGCATCGCATTGGCCGGCGTCCCGGAGCGTGCCACACCGGCCAGCATGGCCGCGCTGGCGCGCCTGCACAACGCCAAGGCCTTGCTGTTGCCGCTCTATGCGTCGCTCCAGGAAAGTGGTGATGCCGATATGCGCGAACGCCTGCTGCCGGGACTGACGGCCGCCCTGCGTACGCTGCCGTGACGATCGCGACGCAGACGCCACGGAGGGTGCTGCCGGCCCTGGTCCTGGCCCAATTCATGGGCACGTCGCCCTGGTTTGCAGTCAATGCGGTCATGCCCGATCTGCAGCGGGACTTCGGCTGGCCGGCTTCGGCGGTCGGAACACTGACTTCGGCGGTGCAGATCGGCTTCATCGTCGGCACGCTCGTCTTTGCACTGCTGAGCGTGGCCGACCGCTTCGCGGCCCGCCGCGTGTTCATGTGGTGCGCCTTGTCCGGTGCGGCCTGCACGCTGGCCGCGGCTGAACTGGCCAACTCGTTCGCGACGATGCTCGTGCTGCGTGCGGCCACCGGCTTCTTCCTGGCCGGGATCTATCCGGTCGGCATGAAGATCGCTGCGCAATGCTTCCCCCGTGGACTCGGTGCGGCAATGGGCCTGCTGGTGGGCGCCCTGGTGCTCGGCAGCGCATTGCCGCATGCGCTGCGGGCGGTGTCCGCAGACTTGCCATGGGCGGCGGTGTTCCATGCGGTTGCGCTGGCCTGCGCGCTGGGCGGCGTGCTGGTCGTCCTGGCCGTGCCGGACCCGCAGGTCGCGGCTGGGCCATTGCGCGGCATCCGGTGGGGCGCCCTGGGGTCACTCTGGACCGATCGAAAGGTGCGTGCATCGGTGCTGGGCTACTTCGGCCATATGTGGGAGCTCTACACGATGTGGGTGCTGATCCCGGTCGTGCTGGCAACCCGGCTCAGCGGGCCGGCCCTGTCATGGTCGGCATTCGTCGTGCTCGGGGCGGGTGCCGCCGGTTGCGCGGTCGGTGGCTGGGTAGCGACCCGGGTCGGCAGTGCGTGGGTGGCCGGCACCCAGCTGGCCGTCAGTGGTCTGTGCTGCCTGGCCGCGCCCTGGATGATCGATGCCCCTGCAGGTCCGTTCGCCCTGTGGCTGCTGCTGTGGGGCATCACGGTGGCCGGTGATTCGCCGCAGTTCTCGACCTTGACGGCGATGAACGCGCCACGCGAAGCGGTGGGCAGTGTGCTGACCCTGACCAACAGCATCGGCTTCGCGATTTCGGTGCTCAGCATCGAGCTCTTCGTCAGGCTGGCCGAGTCGATACCCGTGGCGAATCTGATGCCCTGGCTCGGCCTGGGCCCCTTGTTCGGCCTGCTCGCCCTGCGACCGCTGCTGCGTCGTTGAAGGCGGCTACTGGAACGCGACCTCGGCAAAGCTGCGCAGCTTGCGGCTGTGGAGCTGGCCGGGCCGCTGTTCGCGCAGCAGGTCGACCGCGCGCATGCCGATGCGCAGATGCTGGTCGACGCGCTCACGGTAGAAGTGGTTGGCCATGCCGGGCAGCTTGATCTCGCCGTGCAGCGGTTTGTCACTCACACACAACAAGGTGCCGTACGGGACACGGAACCGAAACCCATTGGCGGCAATGGTGGCGCTTTCCATGTCGAGTGCGATGGCCCGACTCTGGCTGAACCGGCGCTGCGGGGTGCTCAGCACGTTCAGGGCCGGCAGCAGTTCCCAGTTGCGGTTGTCGGTGCTGGCCACGGTGCCGGTGCGCATCACCTTCTTGAGTTCGTAGCCTTCGACCTGGGTGATCTCGGCCACCGCCTGCTCGAGCGCCACCTGCACCTCGGCCAGCGCCGGAATCGGAACCCACAGCGGCAGGTCCTCGTCGAGGACATGGTCTTCGCGCACATAGCCGTGGGCGAGCACGTAGTCACCGAGCTGCTGCGTGTTGCGCAGCCCGGCGCAATGGCCCAGCATGAGCCAGGCATGCGGGCGCAGCACCGCGATATGGTCGGTGATGGTCTTGGCGTTGGCGGGCCCGACCCCGATGTTGACCATCGTGATGCCGCTGCGGTCGGGACGCACGAGGTGGTAGGCCGGCATCTGCGGCAGGCGCGGCGGCGCAACGCCGGTGCTGGTCTCACCCCTGACGTTGATCACGTTGCCCGGCTCGACAAAGGCCGCGTATTCGCCGTCCGGGCGCGCCATCTCGGCGTGGCCCAGGCGGACGAATTCGTCGATGTAGAACTGGTAGTTCGTGAACAGGATGAAGTTCTGGAAATGTTCAGGCGCCGTGCCGGTGTAGTGGCGCAGACGGTGCAGTGAGTAGTCGACCCGGGGTGCAGTGAACAGCGACAGCGGATGGGGATCGCCGGGCGCCGGCTCGAAGGTGCCGTTGGCGATGCCATCGTCCATGGATGCCAGGTCGGGAAGATCGAACAGGTCGCGCATCGCCAGACGCCGTTCGCGAGACATCGACCCTTCGAGGTGGTCGTTCTCGGCCAGCGAAAAGTGCACCGGCATCGACAATGAACTGGTCCCGACCTCGATTGCCACGCCGTGGTTGCGCCGCAGCAGCGTGAACTGGTCAGTCAGGTAGTCGGCAAACAGGTCGGGGCGCGTGATCGTGGTCTCGTAGGTGCCGGGGCCGGATACGAATCCATAGGCCAGACGCGAATCGGCGCGTGCCACCGTGTCGGTGTGGACGCGCACGAAGGGATAACAGGCGCGCACATGCTGGTCGATCGGCTCGCCGGCCACGAAACGCTGCAGCGACTGGCGCAAATGGGCCACGCTGCCGTCGTACACGCGCCGAACCTGGGCCAGCGCCTCGACCGGATCGTCGAAGCGTGCGGGGGCGATGAAGGGGGGCGTCAGCATGGGCCGATTGTCGCCGGTCCTGACCCCACCGGCGTCGGGACCCGGTTCGGGTCGCCAAGTTCGATCGTGGCGCGCGGCGCCCGAGCTACATGCTGCGCCGGTACTGTCCACCGACCTCGAACAGTGCGTTCGTGATCTGGCCCAGGCTGCACACGCGCACGGCATCCATCAGCACCTCGAAGACATTGCCGTTGTCGATCACCGCCTGCTGCAGTCGCTTGAGCATTGCCGGCGACGCCTTGGCATGACGGGTGTGGAAGTCATTCAGTCGCTTGAGCTGCGACTGCTTTTCTTCTTCGGTGGACCGCGCCAGCTCGATCGTCGTCGGTGCGGTGTCGGTGCCCGGGTTGCGGAAGGTGTTGACGCCGATGATGGGGTACTCGCCGGTGTGCTTGAGCATCTCGTAGTGCATGCTCTCTTCCTGGATCTTGCCGCGCTGGTAGCCGGTCTCCATCGCGCCGAGCACGCCGCCACGCTCGGCGATGCGCTCGAACTCCGACAGCACGGCCTCTTCGACCAGTTCGGTGAGTTCGTCGATGATGAACGCGCCCTGGCCGGGGTTCTCGTTCTTTGCCAGACCCCACTCGCGGTTGATGATCATCTGGATCGCCATCGCGCGCCGCACCGACTCCTCGGTCGGCGTCGTGATCGCCTCGTCGTAGGCATTGGTGTGCAGGCTGTTGCAGTTGTCGTAGACCGCGATCAGCGCCTGCAGCGTGGTGCGGATATCGTTGAACTGGATCTCCTGCGCGTGCAGGCTGCGTCCACTGGTCTGGATGTGGTACTTCAGCTTCTGGCTGCGTTCGTTGGCGCCGTAACGGTCGCGCATCGCGGTGGCCCAGATGCGCCGCGCGACGCGGCCCATCACGTTGTATTCCGGGTCCATGCCGTTGCTGAAGAAGAACGACAGGTTGGGCGCGAAGTCGTCGATGTGCATGCCACGCGCCAGATAGGCTTCGACGAAGGTGAAGCCGTTGGACAGCGTGAAGGCGAGCTGGCTGATCGGGTTCGCGCCAGCCTCGGCGATGTGGTAGCCGGAAATGCTCACCGAGTAGAAGTTGCGCACATCGTGGTGCACGAAGTATTCGGCGATGTCGCCCATCACCTTCAGGCTGAACTCGGTCGAGAAGATGCAGGTGTTCTGGCCCTGGTCTTCCTTCAGGATGTCGGCCTGCACGGTGCCGCGCACATTGGCCAGCGTCCACTCGCGGATCTTGGCCGCTTCGGTGTCGGTCGGGGCGCGCTTGTTGTCGACCTTGAACTTGTCGAGGTTCTGGTCGATTGCGGTGTTCATGAACATGGCCAGGATCGTCGGCGCCGGGCCGTTGATCGTCATGCTCACGCTGGTGCTCGGCTTGGTCAGGTCGAAGCCCGAATACAGCACTTTCAGGTCATCGAGCGTGGCAATCGACACGCCGGAGTTGCCGACCTTGCCGTAGATGTCCGGCCGGGGGTCGGGGTCGTTGCCGTACAGCGTGACCGAGTCGAATGCCGTGCTCAGGCGCTTGGCGGGCAGGCCCTCGCTGACCATCTTGAAGCGCCGGTTGGTGCGGAAGGCGTCGCCTTCGCCGGCGAACATGCGGGTCGGATCTTCGCCCTCGCGCTTGAAGGCGAAGGTGCCGGCGGTATAGGGGAAGCTGCCCGGCACGTTGTCGAGCATCAGCCACTGCAGCAATTCGCCGTGGTCCTCGTACTTCGGCAATGCGACCTTGCGGATCTTGTTGCCCGACAGCGTGGTGTGGGTGAGTGCGGTGCGGATCTCCTTGTCGCGGATCTTCACCACGTACTCGTCACCGGCATAGGCCTTGATCATGTCGGGCCACATGTCGAGCAGGCGCTTCGCGTGGCCATCGAGTTGCGCCTCGCGCGCATCGGCGAGCGCATGCAAGGCATCCGGTGCCTTGTGCTTGGCTTCGTTGGCCTCCTTGAGCATGCCGGCGCTCGCGCGCAGCTGCTGGATCTCGCGTGCCAACCGGGCCTGCTGGCGAGCGCTTCGCTTGTAGTGGCGCACCGTGTCGGCGATGTCGGCCAGATAGCGCACGCGCGCGCCCGGCACGATGGGCACCTGGTGCGTGCTGTAGCGCGTCGACACCTTGGGCAGGCGCCCCTCGGCGATCGGCAAACCGAGGTCCGACAGGCGTTTGGCCAGTGCCTGGTAGAGCGCCGTCACACCGTCGTCGTTGAAGCGGCTGGCCATGGTGCCGAATACCGGCATCTCGCTCGGCTTCTGGCCGAAGGCCTCGCGGTTGCGCTGGACCTGCTTGGCCACGTCGCGCAGGGCGTCGGCAGCGCCCTTGCGGTCGAACTTGTTGATGGCCACGAACTCTGCGAAGTCGAGCATGTCGATCTTCTCGAGCTGGCTGGCGGCACCGAACTCGGGCGTCATCACGTACATCGGCACGTCCACCAGCGGCACGATGGCCGCGTCGCCCTGGCCAATGCCCGAGGTCTCGACCACGATGAGGTCGAAGCCCGCGACCTTGCACGCGGCGAGCACGTCGGGCAAGGCCTGGCTGATCTCGCTGCCGAAGTCGCGCGTGGCCAGGCTGCGCATGAAGACACGCGGACCGTTCTGCCAAGGCGAAGTCGCGTTCATTCGGATGCGGTCACCGAGCAAGGCGCCGCCGCTCTTGCGCCGGCTCGGGTCGATGCTGATCACGGCGATGCGCAGCCGATCCTCCTGGTCCAGGCGCAGGCGCCGGATCAGCTCATCGGTGAGGCTGGACTTGCCGGCGCCGCCGGTGCCGGTGATGCCGAGCACCGGTATCTGGGTCTTGGCCGCCACGTCGCCAAGGGCTGTCTTGAAGGCCGCGGCCGCAGCCCCGTTTTCGAGAGCCGTGATGGCCTGGGCGAGCGCGCGCCAGGCGGCGTCGGTGTGGCCTTGCAAGGCCTCGACCGACTTTGGCGCGTGCGCCGACAGGTCGACGTCGCAGCGCATGACCATCTCGCCGATCATGCCGGCCAGGCCCATGCGCTGGCCGTCTTCCGGGCTGAAGATGCGCGCCACGCCATAGTCCTGCAGGGTGCGGATCTCGGCCGGCACGATGACGCCGCCGCCGCCGCCGAAGACCTGGATGTGGGCGCCGCCGCGCTGCTTGAGCAGGTCCACCATGTACTGGAAGTACTCGACATGGCCGCCCTGGTAGCTGCTGATGGCGATTCCCTGCACGTCCTCTTGCAAGGCGGCGGTGACGACCTCGTCGACCGACCGGTTGTGGCCCAGGTGGATGACCTCGGCCCCCATGTCCTGCAGGATGCGCCGCATGATGTTGATCGCCGCATCGTGGCCGTCGAACAGACTGGCCGCGGTGATGAAGCGCACCTTGTGCGCCGGGCGGTATTTGGCGAGGGCCTGGGCCTCGGCGGACAGATCGGTCATGGCAGTCCAGCAGTGGGAATGGTCGAATCCGGCTTACGTTGACGTAAACGTCAACTGTCAATGATGCCACCAATGGCCGGAGTGGGCGAGCGTCGTTACCATCGGCCGATCCTCACGGCGCAGCGACGCTGGAACCTCATGAGCTTTCTTGCCATCGACATTGGAAACACGCGCCTGAAGTGGGCCTTGTACGCTGCACCGCATCCGGGCGCGGCGCTGCTGCGGCATGGCGCGGTGTTCCTCGAGACCATCGAGGAACTCGAGGAGAAACACTGGCAGTCGGTGCCCGAGCCCGGCAGCATGCTTGGCTGCGATGTCGCTGGAGATGCCGTGCGTCGGCGCGTCGAGGAGCAGCTCGAACTCTGGGACCTCGAACCTCGCTGGGTCGTGCCGTCAGTGCACGAAGCCGGCATCACCAACGGCTATGACTATCCGAACCGCCTCGGCGCGGACCGCTGGGTGTCGCTTGCCGGCGCGCGCGCGCGCGTGCTGGCGGCCGGCACCCCAAGGCCAGCTCTGGTCGTCATGGTGGGCACGGCCGTCACGGTCGACGCACTGGACGCCGACGGCAACTTCCTCGGGGGGCTCATCCTGCCGGGCTTCGGCATGATGCTGCGCGCCCTGGAACTGGGCACTGCCGGTCTCAAGGTGCCGACCGGCGACGTGGTGGAGTTCCCGACCAATACGAGCGATGCACTGATGAGTGGTGGTGCCAATGCGATCGCGGGTGCCATCGAGCGTCAGCATCGGCGACTGCTCGACCGCACCGGGCAGGAGCCGATCCTGCTGATGACGGGCGGTGCCGCGGTGAAGCTCGCGCCGATCACGGATCTGCGCTTCAAGACCGTCGACTCGCTGATCTTCGAGGGCCTGCTCCAGATCCAGGCGCACCGCCTGGCCTTGTAGGCGGTCGCGCTAGAGGACGTAGCGCGAGAGGTCTTCGTTGCCGGCCAGCGCGGCGAGCTTGTCGTCCACGGCGCCGGCATCGATCGTGAAGGTCTGCCCGCTGCGGTTCGGCGCGTCGAAGCTGATGTCGTCGAGCAGCCGCTCCATCACCGTGGCCAGACGGCGCGCGCCGATGTTTTCGGTCCGTTCGTTGACCTCGTAGGCGATCTGCGCCACGCGCCGGATGCCGTCGGCGCTGATTTCGAGCGTGACCCCTTCGGTGGCCAGCAAGGCCTTGTATTGCGTCACGAGATTGGCCTGGGTGCGCGTGAGGATGGCCTCGAAGTCGTCGACCGAAAGCGAGCCAAGCTCGACCCGGATCGGGAATCGACCCTGCAGTTCGGGTATCAGGTCGCTCGGCTTGCTCAGGTGAAATGCGCCCGACGCGATGAACAGGATGTGGTCCGTCTTGATCATCCCGTACTTGGTGCTGACGGTCGTGCCCTCCACCAGCGGCAGCAGGTCGCGCTGAACGCCCTGGCGGCTGACATCGGTGCCGGTGTGCTGGCTGCGCACGGCGACCTTGTCGATCTCATCGAGGAAGACGATGCCGTTGGCCTCGGCATCGGCCAGGGCGGCGCTGCGGATCTCGTCCTCGTTGACGAGGCGGGCAGCGGCTTCCTCGACCAGCAGCGGAAGCGCCTCGCCGATCGTCAGCGAACGCTTATGGCGTTTGCTCTGCCCCATCTGGGCGAACAGGCCCTTGAGCTGCTCGGCCATCTCCTCCATGCCTTGCGGCCCCATGATCTCGAGCGAGGGCTTGGCCTGCGCGAGCTCGATCTCGATGGTCTTGTCGTGCAGGCTGCCTTCACGCAGGCGCTTGCGCATGATCTGGCGTGCCGTGTTGTCGGCCGGAGGCGGGCTGTCGAAACCTGTGCCTCGCGTGTCGCGCGCAGGCGGGACCAGGATGTCCAGGATCCGGTCCTCGGCAGCGTCTTCGGCGCGTGCGCGCTGCGAGACCATCTGGCGCTCGCGCTCTTGCTTGATCGCCACGTCCACCAGGTCGCGCACGATGCTGTCCACATCCTTGCCGACATAGCCGACTTCAGTGAACTTGGTGGCCTCGACCTTGACGAAGGGCGCGTCGGCCAGGCGGGCCAGGCGGCGTGCGATCTCGGTCTTGCCGACGCCGGTCGGCCCGATCATCAGGATGTTCTTGGGCGTGATCTCGGGCCGCAGCTTCTCGTCCACGCGTTGACGACGCCACCGGTTGCGCAAGGCAATCGCCACGGCACGCTTGGCATCCTTCTGACCGACGATGTGGTGGTCGAGCTCGGAGACGATCTCCTGTGGGGTCATGCTCATTCGAGCGTCTCGATGGTGTGGCTCTGGTTGGTGTAGATGCACAAGTCGCCAGCGATCGTCAATGCCTGCTTGACGATCTCGGCGGGCGCCATGTCGGTGTGCTCAAGCAAGGCGCGCGCCGCGGCCTGCGCATAAGCGCCGCCGGATCCGATCGCCACCAGCCCCAGCTCGGGTTCGAGCACGTCTCCGTTGCCGGTGATGATGAGCGAGGTCTGCTGGTCCGCCACCGCCAGCATCGCCTCCAGGCGGCGCAGCACCCGGTCGGTGCGCCAGTCCTTGGTCAGTTCGATCGCGGCGCGTACGAGCTGGCCCTGGTGCTTCTCGAGCTTGTCCTCGAAGCGCTCGAAGAGCGTGAAGGCATCCGCCGTCGCGCCGGCGAAGCCGGCCAGCACCCTGTCCTTGTGCAGCTTGCGCACCTTGCGCGCGGTCGACTTGATGACGATGTTGCCGAGCGTGACCTGGCCGTCGCCGCCCAGCGCGACGATATTGCCACGTCGCACGCTGAGGATGGTCGTCCCATGCCAGTTGTCCATCACGGTCCGATCAGAGGTTTCGGACCTGGACCTGGGCGTGCTCGTTGATCCCCATGGCGCCGAAGAACAGCGCCACCAGGCGATGCGCGTCGACGAAGTGAACCGTGCGTTCTTCCTTGCGCTTGGTGAGCACCCAGTTCAACAAGTCGCCAGCGGCAAGGAAGTCGACCCGGATCAGGCGGGCACAGGAGACCAGCACTCGGCGGGCGTCGCCAAGTTCCTCGTCGAGCCGGCTCAAGGTCGAATTGACGTCGCCGATCAACTGCCCCGACAGCTCCACGCTGGCCTGCTCGATGAGCCCGAACTCCGGCATCGCCGATTCCATGAAGCTCGTCGACACGTCGCTGATCATCGACAGCGGCGGCGGCCGGGTCGACATGTCCGAGCCGGCCATGTGGACCTTGCATCGGGTCGGCTCCCAGGACGGCGGAGACACCTCGTAGGTCACGCAATAGTCGATCGCGGCCTCGTCGAACTGGTCGGCCCGATTGGCCAGCCGCAGGGCGTCCAGCCTTGCCAGCCAGAAGGCGGGATCGGCGTCGCGCACGCCGGTGGGTGCCGCTTCGTGCAGTACCTCGAACAGCTTCTCACCGGCCAGCCAGCGCATCTCGAGCGCCTGTCCCGACCAGACCCGGCACAGGACCGACAGCTGGGTGGCGGCTTCGGCGTCGACCCGGCGCAGCGCACCCCAGTCGAAGACCCAGGGCAAGGGCATCTGCAAGGTCTGCGAGCGCAGGCGTGCCACGGCATCGATGTCGAGCTGGGCGGGAGCCAGCCATCCCACTTCGCCGGCAAGTGCGGCCGAAGCGCCGGAATTGCGCTTCGGCCGCTGTTCGGCGACCGCGTCTGCCACCTGCTGGGGCAAGGAGAACCACTGGGGCGCCGACCAGCCGAACTGGCGCGCATAGTCCAGCGCCAGGCTCTCGAAGCGCTGCTGCTGCCCGATGGCGCGGAACAGGTCGAACAGCACGAGCCAGGTCTCGGCGTGCTGATGACGTGATCCGTCATGGCCGATCAGCCGGGTCAGCGCCTGCTCACATTGGGAGAAGTCTGCGTTGGCAAACGAAATCACGGCCTCGTCCAGCTCGGCGTCGTGCACGACTTCGTTGACTTCGACTGCCCCCCCACGGGACTGTCGATCGGCCGGCAAGGGCTCCGAGAGCTCTGGCAAGGCCGACAGCGGGGAAAGCCCCGGCGCCATCACAGCCGGTGCCGAAACAGGCGCCGATTCGTCGGTGTCGGCCAGCGGGGGCAAGGCGGGCAGCATCTCGGAGTCGTCGACCAACTGGCCCGCGGGCTCGGCCGAGGGGGAGGCATTCTCGCGCCCCATCGGCGTCGGCAGGGTGGTGGCGGTGAAGAACCCGCTTGTGCGACGGCTGTTGGCGTATGCACTGTCGCCGACCATCTGCTGCTCGATCTCGTCGATCTTGGCCTTCACGCCGTCGGGCCGCGCATTGCCCGCCTCGGCGGCACGGACCTCCGAGTCATCCAGACGCGACGATCCACCGAGTGCGGCCAGCTGTTCCGGGGACAGGCCCTCGCGCCGGACCTTGCGCAGCACATCGAACTCGCGCTTGCGCACGAAGTCGTTGCGCCGCTTGCGTTCGATCATGGCCTTCAGCTCGGACTGTTCAACCTCGAGCTCGCGCGCCTCGAACTGGCGCGAGTTCAGCTCGGTCCAGTCTGTGGCGGGGTTCGCTACAAACCGGACGACCTTGCGGAAGAAGCTTTCGTTTTCCTTGGGCTCGGCCATCTCGGTGCCAGGCAGTCAGTCGCCGAACATCTTTTGCTTCAGTTCGCGACGCTGCTGGGCTTCGAGCGACAGCGTAGCGGTCGGACGGGCCAGCAGGCGGGCCAGCCCGATCGGCTCGCCGGTTTCGTCGCAGTACCCGTACTCGCCGGTGTCCAGGCGGCTCAGGGACTGAGCAATCTTCTTCAGCAGTTTTCGTTCGCGGTCGCGGGTGCGCAGTTCCAGCGCGTGTTCCTCTTCGATCGTCGCGCGGTCGGCCGGATCGGGAACGATCGAAGTGTCTTCGCGCAGGTGTTCGGTGGTCTCGCCAGCGTTGGACAGGAGGTCGTCCTTCTGCGCCTGAAGGCGCACGCGGAAGAATTCGATCTGCTTGTCCCCCATGTACTCGGATTCTGGCATGGCCAGCAACTCGGCTTCGGTCAGGTCGCGGCCGGCCTTGGTCTTCCAGGCATTGGCGACCTTCGGGTCGACCTTGACGGCGGGCTTGTTCGTAACTTCCATTGGGGCGGTGACTGCGGGGGGCATGTGGACGGCAGGGCCGAATCGTTCGGTGAATCGATTGCCTGCGGGTTGTTCGGACACGGCCGGTGCCGGTGTGGCTTTGGCCGTGGTCTTGGATGCAGGTGCGGCGGCCGCCTTGGCTGCCGGCTTCACAGGAGTCTTCACAGGTGCCTTCTTGGCGGGGGGTGACTTCTTCGGAGGTGGCGAGGCCTGAGCGGCAGCCTTGCGCGCCGGCGTGCTCTTGGCAACCGCCTTGCGCGGAGCAGGGGTCTTGGCCGCGGACTTGGTCACTCGGTTCTCCTCGCCTCTCGAATCATGGGGGCTACGGGCCAGGGCGTGAAGGCATTTGATCACACCACATAGCTTGCGGCGCGCGGATTGTAGCCATGTGCGTGCCCGGCCCGCGCCGGCTCAGACCAGGCATTGATCCAAACCTTGCCGCAGCACGTCTTGCGGCAGGTCGATGCCGATGAACACGAGCTTGCTGCCTTTGGCTTCACCAGGCGCCCATTTGGGGCCGAGGTCACTTCCCATCAGCTGGTGCACGCCCTGGAAAATCACCTTGCGGTCGCTGCCCTTCATGTAGAGCACGCCCTTGTAGCGCAGCATCTTGGGTCCATAAACCTGGACGATCGAGCCCAGGAAGTCCTCGAGCTTGGCTGGATTGAACGCCTTGTGCGAGCGGAAGACGAAGGACTTCACATCGTCGTCGTGCGCATGGTGATGCGGGTGGTCGCAATGCTCGCCGTGCTCGTGATCGTGATGGTGGTGATCGTGGTCAGACCCGGCAGCTTTCAGGAACTCGGGGTCGATCTCGAGTTTCGAGTTCAGGTTGAAGCCACGCAGGTCGAAGACCTCGGCGATCGGCACTTCGCCGAAGTGGACCCTGGTTTGCGGCGCGCGCGGGTTCATGTGCTTGAGCCGGTGCGCCAAGGCGTCCACCGTGGCCTTGTCGACCAGGTCCGTCTTGCTGATGAAGATCTGGTCCGCAAAGCCGACTTGGCGCCGGGCCTCTTGACGTCCGTCAAGTTGGCTGTCCGCATGCTTGGCGTCGACCAGCGTCAGGATCGAGTCCAGCAGATAGCTCTCGGCGATCTCGTCGTCCATGAAGAAGGTCTGCGCCACCGGGCCGGGGTCGGCGATGCCGGTGGTCTCGATAACCACCCGGTCGAACTGGAGTTCGCCCTTGCGGCGCTTTTCGGCCAGGTCGGACAGCGTCGAGCGCAAGTCCTCGCGAATCGTGCAGCACACACAACCGTTGTTCATCTGGATGATCTGCTCGGTGGCGTCTGCCACGAGGATCTCGTTGTCGATGTTCTCCTCGCCGAACTCGTTCTCGATGACGGCGATTCTCTGACCATGGGACTCGCTCAGGACACGCTTGAGAAGCGTCGTCTTGCCGGAGCCGAGGAAGCCGGTGAGGATCGTGGCGGGGATAAGACCTTGGGACATGGTTCGAAACCGCTCTTGGCGACGCCCGGGGAGATGGGGCGCAGACTGTGGGTCAAGCGCCAAGGCGTGTCAAGCGGCTGGGTTATTCTCTGCGGGTCCCGACCACCCAGACACCGCCACCCGTGTCAGATCCTCATCCTCCCAGGTCCGCCCGCCCGTCGTCCGAGGGGAGCGCGGACAAGCGAACGCTGTTCGAGCGCATCGTCGAGTTCATTTCGCACGGCCCCGACAGCAAGGACGAACTGATTCGCACCTTGGCAGACGCCGAGCACCGGGAGTTGATCGAGCCCGAGTCGCGCCTGATGCTGGAGGGTGTCCTGCGGATGGCCGACATGACGGCCGGGGACGTGATGGTCGCCGCGCCGCGCATGGATCTGCTTGACATCGACGCCCGCTATGACGAGTTGCTCCGCGTCGTCATCGCAACCGCGCATTCGAGGTTTCCGGTCTACGACGGCCAGCGCGACAACGTCATCGGCATCCTGATGGCCAAGGACCTGCTCAAGCTGCAGCGGGCGCCCGAGTTGAATCTGCGCACCTTGCTGCGGCCGGCGGTCTTCGTACCGGAAAGCAAGCGACTCAATGAACTGCTGCGCGACTTCCGTTCCAACCGGAACCATCTGGCCATCGTGATCGACGAGTTCGGCGGCACTGCCGGCCTGATCACAATCGAGGATGTGCTGGAGGAGATCGTCGGCGAGATCGAGGACGAATTCGACGACCAGGACATCGTCAGCGGCATCGTGTCGCTGGCCGACGGCACCTACCGGGTGGCAGGCGATACCGAGATCGGCGACGTCAACGACGCATTTGGCGTCGATTTGCCAAAGGAGGAGTTCGACACCATCGGAGGCCTGGTCGCCCATGAATTCGGGAGGGTCCCGCGTCGTGGCGAACTGGTCGACTGCGGACCGCTGCGACTGGTGGCCATGCTGACCCGCGGCGGGGCAGTGCGCTGGTACCGGGTGACCAAGCGCAGCGACGCCGAAGCCGCCAGCGAAGGCGAGGGCGGTTGAAACCTCGGTTCGGTGCCGGCGTGGAGGCGCTGGCGGCGCTGGCTCTGGGCGCCTTGCAGACCCTGGCCTTCGTCCACACCGAGCTGTGGTGGCTGACCTGGTTGTGCATCGCCGCCCTGGCCTGGCGCGTGGCCCATGTCTCGCCGCGCCGGGCCGCCTTGCTCGGCTGGGCATTCGGATGCGCCTGGATCGGGTCGGGCACCTGGTGGCTGTTCATCAGCCTGCACCGGTATGGCGCGCTTGCCGCGCCACTGGCGGTGCTGGCCGTGGCGCTGCTGGCGATGGCCCTGTCGCTCTATCTGGCCGCCGCGATGTGGGCCCATGCGCGCTGGCGCAGCGGCCACCGGGGCGCCGATGCGGCCGGCTTTGCAGCGTGGTGGTTGCTCGCCGAGTTGGCGCGTGGGGTGATCTTCACCGGATTCCCCTGGGTTGCGAGCGGGTACGCGATGGTCGACTCGCCGCTGGCGGCCCTGGCGCCCTGGGTCGGGGTCTACGGCATGGGTGCAACGCTGGCGCTGCTGGCGGCGCTGTCCACCGCCGGCGCGCGCGGGTTGGCGGCGTCCTGCGTGCTGCTGATCGTGCTGTGGTGGGCTCCGCCGGGGTCGTTCAGCCAGCCCACCTCGACGCTGCGCGTGGCCCTGCTACAGACCGGGGTCGCACAGGACGAGAAGTTTGCCCTCGAGCGGATGCCGCAAACGCTGTCCTGGGTTGCCGAAACCCTGACGCGCATGCAGGTCGATCTCGTGGTGGCGCCCGAGACGGCGGTGCCCTTGTTGCCCGGGCAACTCGAGGAGTTTGCCCCGGGCTACTGGGCCGCGCTGCAGGGCCACTTCGCGCAGCCGGGGCGCGCCGCATTGGTGGGGGTGCCGCTCGGCGACTTCGATCGTGGCTACACGAACTCCGTCGTGGGCCTGTCGGCCGGTCCGGACTACCGCTACGACAAGCAGCACCTGGTGCCCTTTGGAGAATTCATCCCGACCGGATTCAGGTGGTTCGTCGATCTGATGAGCATTCCGCTGGGTGACTTCTCACGCGGCCCGCGCAACCCGCCGTCATTCCCCGTCCTGGCCGAACAGGTGGCACCCAACATCTGCTACGAGGATCTGTTCGGCGAAGAACTCGCACGCCGGTTCGCAGGGGCGACCGCCCCGACGATCTTCGCCAACGTCAGCAACATCGCCTGGTTCGGAGACACGATCGCGATTGCCCAGCACCTGAACATCTCGCGCCTGCGCAGCCTGGAGTTCGAACGCCCGATGCTGAGAGCGACCAACACGGGTGCAACGGCCGTCATCGACTACCGCGGCAGGGTCACCGCACAGTTGCCGACGCAACACAGAGGCGTGCTGGAGGCCGAAGTCCAGGGTCGCAGTGGGCTGACGCCGTTTGCACGCTGGAGTGCGCGTGCCGGATTGTGGCCGCTGATTGGCGCCGCGCTTGGGGTGCTGCTGGTCGCAGGCCTGGCCTTGCGGTCGCAGCGAGCGAAGCGAGCTACATCGTGATGCATGGGTCCCGTCGCTGCCAGATCGCCCCCTAAAATCGGCCGTTGACGACAATTCCAACGAATCGCGGGGCCATGCTCACCTTTCAGCAGATCATTCTGAAGCTGCAGGCGTACTGGGACGCGCAGGGCTGCGCCTTGCTGCAACCGTACGACATGGAGGTTGGCGCGGGCACCAGCCACACCGCCACCTTCTTGCGCGCGCTCGGTCCCGAGCCCTGGAAGGCGGCCTATGTCCAGCCCAGCCGCAGGCCCAAGGACGGGCGCTACGGCCAGAACCCCAACCGCCTCCAGCACTACTACCAGTACCAGGTGGTGCTCAAGCCCGCGCCGGCCGACATCCTGGCCCTGTACCTCGGATCGCTCGAGGTCCTGGGGTTCGACCTGCGCCAGAACGACGTGCGATTCGTGGAAGACGACTGGGAGAACCCGACCCTTGGCGCCTGGGGCCTGGGCTGGGAAGTCTGGCTCAACGGCATGGAGGTCACGCAGTTCACCTATTTCCAGCAAGTCGGCGGAATCGACTGCAAACCGATCACCGGCGAGATCACCTACGGACTGGAGCGCCTCGCGATGTACCTGCAAGGGGTCGACAACGTCTACGACCTTGTCTGGACCGAGGGCGCGGACGGTCCGCTGAAGTACCGCGACGTCTACCACCAGAATGAAGTCGAGCAGAGCACGTACAACTTCGAGCACAGCGACGTCGAGTTCTTGCTGGGCGCGTTCGGCGCGCATGAGAAGCAGGCTCAGCACCTGATGACACATCAGCTGGCCCTGCCGGCCTATGAGCAGGTGCTGAAGGCGGCGCATACCTTCAACCTGCTCGATGCACGCGGGGCGATCAGCGTGACCGAGCGCGCGGCCTACATCGGGCGAATCCGCAACCTGGCACGCAGCGTGGCGCAGAGCTATCTGGACAGCCGGCTGCGGCTGGGCTTCCCGATGGCGCCGCGGGCCTGGGCCGAGGAAGTGTCGGCCCAGCTGGCGCAGCAGGCAGCATGAGCATGGAGCCGCGCAACCTGCTCGTCGAACTGCTGGTGGAGGAACTGCCACCCAAGGCACTGAAAGCGCTCGGCGAGGCGTTCTCGGCAACCCTGGCCGACAGCCTGAAGCGCCAGTCACTCGCTGCCGAAGGCGCGCTGGTCGCGGCCTTCGCGTCTCCGCGGCGTTTGGCCGTCCATGTCACCGGTGTGCACCAGAAGGCGCCCGACAAGGCCGTGCAGATCAAGCTGATGCCGGTCTCGGTCGCGCTCGATGGCGCCGGTGCACCGACCCAGGCACTGCTGAAGAAGCTTGCCAGCCTGGGCGCCGATGCATCCTGCGTCCCCGCCCTGCAGCGCCTGGGCGACGGCAAGGCCGAGACGCTCTATCTGGATTCCGTCGTGCCCGGCGCGACGCTCGCCATCGGTCTGCAGCAGGCCCTCGACGAGACCGTGGCCAGGTTGCCGATCCCCAAGGTGATGCAGTACCAGCTCGACGATGGATGGACCAGCGTCAAGTTCGTCCGACCCGCGCATGGGCTGGTGGCGCTGCATGGAACCGAGCTCGTCGATGTCGGCCTGCTCGGCCTGACCGCCGGCCGGACCACGCAGGGGCACCGCTTCGAGGCGGCGACCCCCACGCTGACGCTGCGCGACGCCGACCACTATGCCGACCAGCTGCGCGACGACGGGGCGGTGATCGCGAGCTTTGCCGAGCGGCGCGCCGAGATCCAGCGCCAGCTGGCCGAAGCGGCCCAGCGCGAGGGGCTGACGCCGATCGACGACGATGCGCTGCTCGACGAGGTCACCGGCCTCGTCGAACGCCCGAACGTGCTGCTGTGCCGTTTCGAGCAGGAGTTCCTCGAAGTGCCGCAGGAATGCCTCATCCTGACCATGAAGGCCAATCAGAAGTACTTCCCGCTCGTCGACGCGCAGGGCCAGCTGACGAATCGTTTTCTCGTCGTGAGCAACATCCGGCCGGCCGACCCGTCGCTGGTCGTCGGCGGCAACGAACGCGTGGTGCGCCCGCGCCTGGCGGACGCCAAGTTCTTCTTCGATCAGGATCGCAAGCACAGCCTCGAGTCGCGTGTGCCGCGGCTTGCCAAGGTGGTCTACCACGGCAAGCTCGGCACCCAGGGCGAGCGCATGGAGCGTGTGCGCACGCTGGCCCGGGACATCGCCCGGCGCCTGGGTGACGCCGCGCTGGTGGCGCAGGCCGAGCGTGCGGCGATGCTGGCCAAGGCCGACCTGTTGACCGACATGGTCGGCGAATTCCCGGAACTCCAGGGCGTCATGGGGGGCTACTACGCACGCCACGACGGGGAGGCCGAGGCGGTGGCGCTGGCCGTCGAGGACCACTACAAGCCAAGGTTCTCGGGCGATCTGCTGCCGCGCAACGAGGTCGGCCTCGTGGTGGCGCTGGCGGACAAGATGGAAACCCTGGCCGGCCTGTTCGGCGTCGGCCAGGTCCCGACCGGCGACAAGGACCCGTTTGCGCTGCGCCGGCATGCGCTGGGCGTGATCCGCATGCTCGTCGAGCGTGGCCTTCCTCTGGTCCTGACCGAACTGGTGGCAGGTGCGTTCAAGGCGTTTGCGGCCACGCATGGACAGGCGCAGGCCGAAGTCGCGCACTTCCTGATCGAACGCCTGACCGGCTACCTGCGCGAGCAGGGTTACAGCGCGCAGGAGGTCGATGCCGTCGTGGCGCTGCGCCCGCCGGTCTGGGCCGACATCCCGCAGCGCCTGGCTGCGGTGCGGGCCTTTGCGGCGCTGCCGCAGGCGCAGGCGCTGTCGGCAGCCAACAAGCGCGTGGGCAACATCCTGCGCAAGTCCGATGAGCCGCCCGCGCAGGGCGTGAGACAAGCCCTGCTGGTCGAGCCGGCCGAACGCGCGCTGGCGCTTGCGTTGCAGGATGCGGCGACGAGCGCCGACGCAGCCTTCGCAAGGGGAGATTTCACGGCATCGCTGCAGGCGCTGGCCGTGCTCAAGACGCCGGTCGACGAGTTCTTCGATGCCGTGATGGTCAACGCCGAGGACCCCGCCCTGCGTCGCAATCGGCTCGCGCTGCTCGGGGCGCTTCAGGTGGCGATGAACCGGGTCGCCGATCTGTCCCGGCTGGCGACCTAGGATGGAACTTCGTCGCACCACCGCATCGCCTGCAGGACCTGCCGGTCACACGGAGGCGTTCACATGCACGCGGTGAAGGTCATCGTGTTCGGTCGCGACGGTGTGCTCAACGCCTATCGCGACGACCATGTGAAGTCGCCCGAGGAGTGGGTGTCGGTGCCTGGCGCACTCGAGGCGATTGCACGCCTGAACCATGCAGGCTGGCATGCCGTCGTGGCCACCAATCAATCCGGCATCGGTCGCGGCATGATCGACATGGCGTCGATCAATGCCGTGCACGTGCACATGAATCGACTGTTGATGGCGCAGGGCGGGCGCATCGACGCTGTGTTCTTCTGCCCCCACACGCCGGAGGACCAATGCGACTGCCGCAAGCCCCTGCCCGGCATGATGGTCGAGATCGGCAACCGATACGGGATCGACCTGGCGTCGGTGCCCATGGTCGTCGACACGGTGCGCGACTTGCTGGCCGCGGCGGCCGCCGGCTGCGAGCCGCACCTGGTGCGCACGGGGCGGGCGGAACAGCTGGACGACGAGGCCCTGGCACGCATACTGGCCCAGGTGCCTGCCACCCGGGTGCATGCCGACCTGGAATCCTTTGCCGAATGGCTGCTCAAGCGCCACGAGATCGCTGACTCGGGCGTCGGGGGCTTGGACGCTTGACCCGCTGCGCCTGCCTGGTGCGCCGCGCTCCGTAGAATCGGCCCGATGCGCGACCCCGGCGAGCAGCTCTCCTTGTTTGACGATGCAGAGTCGACACCACCGTCGGCCGCACAGGCAAACGCACCTGCCGCACCAGCCGCACCAGCCGCGCCAGCCGTCGTGAGCCCCGTGTCGCCGCGCGCGCAGCGCGAGGTCCGGCTCGAGGGCCACCGCGTGGCCTATGAGTTCAAGCGCGCGCGTCGGCGCAGCATCGGTTTCACTGTCGGTCCCGAGGGCCTGGTCGTGAGCGCACCGCGCTGGATCACGTTGTCCGACGTCGAGCAGGCGTTGTGCGAGAAGGGGCCCTGGATCCTGCGCAAGCTTCAAGAACAGCAAGAGCGCGCGCGCCGTTTGCAGGACTCGCGCGTGGAATGGCGCGAGGGGGGCGCGATTCCTTTCCTCGGCGAAACCGTGATCCTGGTGTTCGATCCCCGCGTGAGCGGTGCGATCCTGAATACGGATGCCAGTGCATTGCCCGGCGTGCCCAGGCTCACGCTGCACCTGGGCCTGCCGCCGACCGCCACGGCGGCGCAGATTCGCGACCTGGTGCAGAGCTGGCTGCAGCGCCAGGCGCGGCGCATTTTCGAAGAGCGCTGCGAAGTGTTCGCCCGGCGGCTCGGGGTGCGCGTGCGCAGGCTCGCCTTGAGTTCGGCGGCCACGCGCTGGGGCAGTGCGGGGGCGGATGGTTCAATCCGGCTGCACTGGCGACTCGTGCATTTCGGCCTGCCGGTCATCGACTATGTCGTGACCCACGAACTCGCGCACTTGCGTGAAATGAATCACAGTGCGGCGTTCTGGGACGTTGTCAGGTCGGTGTTGCCAGGATTCGAGACAGCGCGCAGCGAGTTGAGGGATGGAATGCTGCCGAGTTTCGACTGACCCCCATGATTGGCTGTCGCATTTAGTACCTTAGGGGGATGCGCCGAAGCTGGCGACCATGCAGACTCGCTCCAAGTGCTGTCATTCGGTGAGCACAGGGATCGCGTCGGGGCAGGCAGAATGTTCCACAGGCGCAGCGGGAAGGGCGGACCAGAAATCCGCCCTTTTCGTATTCAGCCCTGCTGCCTGAGCACGTAACGTTGCACGCCGTCGGCGGCCAGTACCGGATCCAGGCGCCCCTGACCCGCAAGTGCATGCAGGTGCGCGATCGCCTCGCCCATTGCAAAGGTTGTCTGGTGCAGGTCGAGCGGGCGCTTGAACAGCACCGGCAGGAGGTCGGCCGCACTGCAAGGGCCACGGCCGCAGAGCTCGATGACCTCGGCATACCGTTCGTGGTGATGGGCATGCAACTGGTCGATGCGACGATGCAGGCCGACGAAGGGCTTTCCATGCGAGGGCAGCACCAGCGTTGATTCGGGAAGCGAACGCATGCCGTCGATCGAACGCAGGTACAAGGTCAACGGGTCTGCCTCGGGCTCGAGATCGACCACGCTGACGTTGGTGCTGATGCGTGGCAGCACCATGTCGCCCGACACCAGCACCTTCGATTGCGCGTTGTAGAGCGCGATGTGCTCCGGCGCATGCCCGTAGCCCGCGATGCAGCGCCAGGTCTGGCCCGCGACGTCGACGTCCATGCCGTCCATCAGGCGTCGAAAGCGCGCCGGCACCTGCGGCACCAGGTTCGAGTAGTAGTTCGTGCGTGCGCGCACCTTGGCCAGCGCTTCGGGGTCGGTCAAGCCGTGGCGTGCGAAGTGACGCGCCGCCGACTCGCCGCCGAATCCGGTCGTCGACTGGCTGGCCATGCGGGCGGAGCTCCAGTCGGTCGCGCTGATCCACAGGCGGCATTCGTGCTCCGGCGTTGTCCAGCGTTCGCACAACCAGTGCGCCATACCGATGTGGTCGGGGTGCATATGGGTGACGATGACGCGCAGCACCGGCAGGCCCTGCAGTTCGTCGGCGAAGACCTGCTCCCAGGCCGAGCGTGTGGTGTCGCTCGTGATGCCGCAATCGATGATGGTCCAGCCCTCGCGCGTGCCGTCGCGGTCGCGCAGCAGCCACAGGTTGATGTGGTCCAGCGCGAAGGGCAGGCTCATGCGCAGCCAGCGCACACCAGGTGCCACCTCGAAGGTCGTGCCGGTGGCCGGAAGGCGATCGCCAAACGGGTAGTGCAGTTCAGCTTCTAGTGCGTTGGCCATGGCGCTACATTTACGTTTACGTTAACGTCAGTCTAACCATGAACGAACGCTCGCGTGGCGACACGCTCCGGTTCACGATCACTGAGCTCGCCCAGGAGTTCGATGTCACGCCGCGTGCGATCCGCTTCTACGAGGACATGGGGCTGATCGCGCCGTCGCGTGCCGGGCGCAACCGGGTCTATTCGCAGCGCGATCGCACGCGCCTGAAGCTGACCTTGCGCGGCAAGCGGCTCGGCCTGAGCCTGCAGGAGATCAAGCAGCTGGTCGACATGTACGACTCGCCTTCGGACAACTCGCAGCAGCTCGACGCCTTCCTGGTGGTCCTGGCCGAGCATCGCGCGCAGCTCGAGCGCCAGCGCGAGGATCTGGAACTCACACTGAGCGAGATCGCGAAACACGAGGCACGTTGTCGCAAGCTGCTGACGGCCTCGTCGCGCCCGCGCAAGGGCTGAGTCCCGGTCTTGGCCAGGATCGATTAGCATTGACGTTTACGTAAACGTCAATCGATGCCGCCGATGAGATACGTGCCTGCCGACCCCGATTTCCGCGCTCGCACGCAGGCATCGTTTGCCGCGCAGCCGGCAATGGCGACGATCGGCGCCCGGCTCGAGTCGGTCGCCGCGGGCGAGGTGGTGGTGGGGATGCCGCACCGCGCCGATCTGAGCCAGCAGCATGGTTACCTGCACGCGGGGATCGTGGCCACCGCGCTCGATTCGGCCTGCGGATACGCGGCCTACACCCTGATGCCGGCCGAGGCCGCGGTGCTGACGATCGAGTTCAAGATCAATCTGATGGCACCTGCGCGCGGCCCGTTGCTGCGCTTCGAAGGCCGGGTGACCAAGGCGGGCCGTACCATCAGCGTGGTGGACGGACGCGCGCTCCAGCGCAACGACGACGGCGCTGACGACACCTTGATTGCCACCATGACTGCCACCGTGATGACCGTGCTGGGACGCGGCATCCGGGGCTGATATCAACAGGAGAACCCCATGCACATGCCCGGTCTGAACTTCATGCTCGGCGAGGACGTCGACGCCCTGCGCGATGCGGTGCGCAGCTTCGCCGATGCCGAGATCGCGCCGCGTGCGGCCGAGATCGACCGCAGCGACCAGTTTCCGATGGACCTGTGGCCGAAGATGGGCGAACTCGGCCTGCTCGGCATCACGGTGCCCGAGGAGTACGGCGGCGCCAACATGGGCTACCTCGCCCACATGATCGCGATGGAGGAGATCAGCCGCGCCAGCGCATCGGTCGGCCTGTCCTATGGCGCGCACAGCAACCTGTGCGTGAACCAGCTCAAGCGCAATGGCAACGACGAACAGCGCCGCAAGTATCTGCCCAAGCTGCTCAGCGGAGAGCATGTCGGCGCGCTCGCGATGAGCGAGCCGGGTGCCGGCTCCGACGTCATCAGCATGAAGCTCAAGGCCGAAGACAAGGGTGGCGTCTACCTGCTCAACGGCACCAAGATGTGGATCACCAACGGGCCCGACGCCGACACCATGGTGGTCTACGCCAAGACCGAGCCCGAGCTCGGCGCGCGTGGCGTCACCGCCTTCATCGTCGAGAAGGGCATGAAGGGGTTCTCGACGGCGCAGAAGCTCGACAAGCTCGGCATGCGCGGCAGCCACACGGGCGAGATGGTGTTCCAGGACGTCGAGGTGCCGGCGGCCAACATCCTCGGCCACCTCAATGGCGGCGCCAAGGTGCTGATGAGCGGGCTCGACTACGAGCGCGCAGTGCTCGCTGCCGGGCCGATCGGCATCATGCAATCGGTGATGGACAACGTCGTGCCCTACATCCACGACCGCAAGCAGTTCGGCCAGAGCATCGGCGAGTTCCAGCTCATCCAGGGCAAGGTGGCCGACATGTACACCGTGCTGCAGGCCGCGCGTGCCTTCTGCTACACGGTCGGCAAGAACCTCGACCATCTTGGCAGCGAGCATGTGCGCCAGGTACGCAAGGACTGCGCCAGCGTCATCCTGTGGTGCGCCGAGAAGGCGACCTGGATGGCCGGCGAGGGCATCCAGATCTTCGGCGGCAACGGCTATATCAACGAGTACCCGCTCGGCCGCCTGTGGCGCGACGCCAAGCTGTACGAGATCGGCGCCGGCACGTCGGAAGTCCGGCGCATGCTGATCGGACGGGAGCTGTTCGCGGAGACGATGTGATGCGGCCCAGGTGTCCTGGCCGGCGCTCAGGTCTGGAACTTGTCGGGACGCAGCACACCGACTTGGCTGACGAACATGACGACCGAGTAGTTGTCGTAATAGCGGCTGCGAACCGCCGATGTGATGGCGCGCGCGGTCGCCTCGTCGCACAGCACTTCGATCCGGATGTTCGCGTGCGGTGCCCAGGCGGCGTCGCGCTGTCCGTGGCTCCCCTTGCCGCGTGCTTCCGTGATGGTGTACCCACGCGCGCCAAGGGCTTCTATCTCACGCAGCAAGGTGGCTTCCAGCGCCGACTCCGACACGATGGTCAACAGGCTGCAGGGTGTCAGCTCCATGGGTCAGCCTCCGAGGGGGTTCAGGGCCTGGGCGAGCCGGTGGTAGAGCGGGATGCCCACGAACAGGTTGAAGGGGAAGGTGATGCCCAAGGCGGCGCCAATCGACAGTGCCGGGTTGGCCTCGGGCACGGCAATTCGCATGGCCGCCGGAGCGGCAATGTACGAGGCGCTGGCGTAAAGCGTTGCCAGCAGCGCTGTGCCGCCGACCGAAAGGCCCAGCCAATGGCCGGTGGCCAGGCCCAGGGCCGCACTGGCCAGTGGCATCAGGGTCGCGAACGCGATCAAGAACACACCGGCGCGCCGCAGATCGACGAATCGACTTGCGACCACCAGCCCCATTTCCAGCAAGAAGAACGCCAGCAGACCTTTGAACAGATCGAAAAAGAGCTTGTCCAGCGGTGCGATGCCGGCCGGCCCGGCCAGCCAGCCGATGAGCAGCCCGCCGAGCAGCAGCACCAGGCTCTTGCCGGCGAGGACCTCGTGCATGACGCGTCCCCAAGGCGTGCCGACCTGGCCTTGGCGCGCCAGCAACACGCCGATCACCAGCGCCGGGAACTCGAGCAAGACGAGAAACACCGTCATGAAGCCTTCGAGTTCATGACCGAGCCGACTCAGGTAGGTCGAGCCGACCGCGAACGTAACGACGCTGACCGAACCGTAGTGGGCGGCGATCGAACCCGAATCGGCGCGCGACAATCGGCCCAGGCGGCGAAGCACGGGATACGCCAGCAGCGGAATCAGCGCGCCGACCGCGACCACGGTCAGCGCCGGCAGCGCCACCTCCCGCAGCGGGTAGCGCGCGAGCTCGACACCGCCCTTCAGGCCGATCGCCAGCAACAGGAAGATGCTGAGGGACTCGTACAGAACGCCGGGTACTTTCAGGTCCGATCGGATGAAGCCGGCAATCACCCCGAGGGCGAAGAACAATATGACGGGTTCGAAAAGCGACATGATTCATTTGGCCAGGGCGGCCCAACGGGGCCTCGGGGTGACCGCAGATGCGGCCGCGGCAGGTCGGGCTTCGAGTCCTCTGCGGCACGCAACGATAGCGGGTATCGCGGTCCAGTTGCCGCTGTCGCCGGACGGAGCGTGAACGCATGAGTGCCGACCTGAGCGAACTGTTCGAGCGCAACCAGCGCTGGGCCGCCGCGACCGAAGCGCGCGAGCCGGGCTTCTTCACGCGCCTGCTGGCTCAGCAGACGCCGCAGTACCTCTGGATCGGCTGTGCCGACAGCCGAGTCCCGGCGAACGAGATCCTTGGCCTGCTGCCAGGCGAAGTGTTCGTGCATCGCAATGTGGCCAACGTCGTGGCCCACTCCGACCTCAACGCGCTGTCTGTCATGCAGTTTGCGGTCGACGCGCTCAAGGTGCGCCACGTGATCGTGGTCGGCCACTACGGGTGCGGGGGCGTGCGTGCGGCGCTGCATGACAAGCGCGTCGGACTGGTCGACAACTGGCTGCGCCATGTCAAGGACGTGCGCAACAAGCACAAGACCTGGATCGACGGCCTGCCCGACGACGAGCAGCGCATGCAGGCACTGTGCGAACTCAACGTGCTCGAACAGTCCCACAATGTCTGCGGCACGACCGTGGTCCAGGACGCCTGGGCGCGCGGTCAGTCCGTCGTGGTCCATGGCTGGGTCTACGGTCTGCACAACGGCTTGCTGCAGGATCTGCGCATGACGGTCGACAACGCAGCCGAGGTCGGTGCCGCCTACGGGCTGGCCCTGGGCTCGGTCAAACAACGCTTCGAGATGCTGCGCCACGCGGCGAAGAAGGCGCGCTGATGTTCCCGCGACAACTCGAGGACCGGCGGGCCTTCGACATCGCACGCGCGATGCTCGACGGCTTCAACAAGCACTACGAGCTCTTTCGCGAGACCAGCGCCGCCGCCAAGCAGCGCTTCGAGCAGCGGGACTGGCTCGGCCAGCAGCGGGCCCAGGCCGACCGCATCGCGTTTTACGATCTGCGCGTGGAGGAGGCCGTGGGCCGTCTGCGCCAGGAGTTCAATGTCGACGATCTGTCAATGGACAGCTGGCAGCAGGCCAAGCTGCGCTACATCGGACTGCTGATCGATCACCATCAACCCGAACTGGCCGAGACCTTCTTCAACTCCTGCACAGTCAAGCTGCTGCACCGCAGCTACTTCAACAACGACTTCATCTTCGTGCGCCCGGCGATCAGCACCGAGTACATCGAGAACGACGAGCCAGACGCGCTGCCAACCTATCGCGCCTATTACCCGAACAAGGACACCTTGCGCGAGACCTGGCTCGAGATCGTGCGCCACTTCGAGCTCGCCGTGCCGTTCGAGGACCTGGCGCGCGACATCGACCTCGTGCTGGCGGCGATGCTGGCCGAGCTCGGGGGTTTTCGTCCGCGTGCCAACTTCCAGATCCAGGTGCTGTCCAGCCTCTTCTACCGCAACAAGGGAGCCTACCTGGTTGGCAAGATCATCAACGGATTTTCCGAGACAGGCTTCGCGCTGCCCATCCTGCACGACGCCAAAGGCCAGCTCTACATCGACGCCGCCCTGTTTGGCGAGGACGACCTGCTGCTGCTGTTCAGCTTCGCACGGGCGTACTTCATGGTCGACATGGAGGTGCCCAGCGCCTACGTGACCTTCCTTCGTTCGCTGATGCCGCGCCGCCCGCGTTCGGAGCTCTACAGCGCGATCGGCCTGCAGAAGCAGGGCAAGAACCTCTTCTACCGCGACCTGCTCTACCACCTGCGCCACAGCTCGGACCGCTTCCGCATCGCGCCGGGCATCAAGGGCATGGTGATGCTGGTGTTCGACATGCCCTCGTTCCCCTATGTGTTCAAGGTCATCAAGGACTTCTACCCGCCGCAGAAGGACACCACGCGCGAGCAGATCAAGGGCAAGTACCTGCTCGTCAAGCAGCATGACCGGGTCGGACGCATGGCCGACACGCTGGAGTACAGCGACGTGGCGCTGCCGCGCAATCGATTCGACGACGAACTCGTGGCCGAACTCAAGCATTTCTGCGGCAGCCTGCTCGAGGACGATGGCGATCTGCTCGTCATCCGCCATGTCTACATCGAACGGCGCATGATTCCGCTCAATATTTACCTGCAGGATGCCAGCCCGGAGCAGCTCGCCCATTCGGTCGTCGAGTACGGCAATGCCATCAAGGACCTGGTCGCTGCCAACATCTTCCCGGGCGACATGCTGTGGAAGAACTTCGGCGTCACCCGCCACGGCAAGGTCGTGTTCTACGACTACGACGAGATCGAGTACGTCACCGACTGCAACTTCCGCAAGGTGCCGCAGGCGCGCAACGAGGAAGAAGAGATGTCGGGCGAGATCTGGTACGCAGTCGGTCCGCACGACGTATTCCCGGAGACCTTCGAGCCCTTCCTGCTCGGCAACCCCCAGGTGCGCGAAGCCTTCATGGCGCATCATGCGGATCTGCTCGACGCGGCGTTCTGGCAGCGCCACAAAGACCATATCCTGCAAGGGCAGGTCCAGGATGTGTTTCCCTACGAACCTCACAAGCGCTTCGTCATCCAGCGCCACGCCGACTAAGGAGTTCCCATGGCCGATCCCATCGTCATCGTTTCTGCGGCCCGCACGCCGATTGGCGGCATGCTGGGCGACTTCTCGTCGCTCGCCGCGTGGGAGCTCGGTGCAGTGGCCATCCAGGCCGCGCTCGAGCGCTCGGGTCTGCCCCGCGACGCCGTCGACGAAGTTCTGATGGGCAACTGCCTGATGGCCGGCCAGGGCCAGGCGCCGGCGCGCCAGGCGATGCGCCGCGCGGGCTTGCCCGACAGCGCCGGTGCGGTCACGCTGAGCAAGATGTGTGGCTCGGGCATGCGCGCCATGATGTTCGGGCACGACATGCTGTCCGCGGGCAGTGCCCAGGCCGTGGTCGCCGGGGGCATGGAGAGCATGACCAATGCCCCCCACCTGATGTTCGCGCGCAAGGGCGTGCGCTACGGTGCGGCGCAGCTGTTCGACCACATGGCGATGGACGGGCTCGAAGACGCCTACGAGCGCGGCAAGGCCATGGGCGTGTTCGCCGAACAATGCGTCGACAAGTACCGCTTCACGCGCGAGGCGCAGGACCAGTTCGCGATTGCCTCGACGACGCGAGCCAAGGCCGCCAATGAGGACGGCAGCTTCGAGTGGGAGATCGCCCCGGTCACGATCAAGGGCAAGGCGGGCGATACCCTCGTCAGTCGCGACGAACAGCCCTTCAAGGCCAGGCTCGACAAGATTCCCGGCCTGAAGCCGGCGTTCAAGAAGGACGGCACGATCACGGCCGCCAATGCGTCGAGCATCTCCGACGGCGCCGCGGCGCTGGTCCTGATGCGCGAGAGCGTCGCACGCCAGAGGGGACTGGCGCCGATTGCACGCATTGCCAGCCATGCAGTGCATGCCCAAGCCCCCGAGTGGTTTGCCACCGCGCCTGCGGGGGCCATCGAGAAGGCGCTCAAGAAGGCCGGCTGGGACGCCAAGAGCGTCAACCTGTGGGAAGTCAACGAGGCCTTCGCGGCGGTCACGATGGCGGCGATGCACGAGTTCGAGCTGCCGCACGACATCGTCAACATCCATGGCGGGGCGTGCGCGATCGGCCATCCGATCGGGGCTTCCGGCGCACGCATCGTCGTCACGCTGCTCGGCGCGCTGAAGAAGCGTGGCCTCAAGCGCGGCATGGCGGCGCTGTGCATCGGCGGCGGCGAAGCCACCGCGATGGCCATCGAGATGCTCTGATGCTCGCCACGCTCGGCTTGGCAGGATCGCAGGACCTGCTGCTCTTCATGAGCGCGGTGCTGGTGCTCAATGTCACCCCCGGGGTCGACTTCGCCTTGACGATCTCGCGCACCTTGCAGGGGGGGCCGCGTGCCGGCGTCGCGGCCGCGCTCGGCATCGCGACCGGCTGCGCGCTGCATGCCCTGGCCGCAGCCTTCGGTCTCGCGGCCTTGCTGGCCCTGTCCGGCACCGCCTTCACCTTGCTGAAGTGGCTGGGTGCGGCCTACCTGCTGTGGCTGGCCTGGGGCATGGCACGCAGCGCCTGGCGCGGCGATGCAGGCCCGGCGCCGCAGCGCGCGGCGAAGCGCTCGCGCTGGGCCGACTTTCGCAGTGGGCTGCTGACGAATCTGCTCAACCCGAAGATTGCGCTCTTCTTTCTGGCCTTCCTGCCCCAGTTCATCGCAGTGCAGGCGCCGCACAAGACCCTGGCTTTCCTCGCACTGGGTGCGGTGTTCGTGTTGCAGGGCCTGCTCTTCCTGTGCCTGCTGGTGCTGGTGGCGCACCGCCTGCGTGGCCTGGGCCACTCGGCGGCGACGGGACGCTGGCTCAATGGCCTGGGCGCCGCGCTGTTCGGTGCGCTGGCGGTCCGGCTGGTGGCGGTTCGGCCATGAACGCTCTGATCATCGGCGCTTCGCGTGGCATCGGCTTCGAACTGGCACGCCAGTACCTGACCGATGGAGCGCGCGTCACGGCCACGGTGCGCAACGACGAGGCTCGCCTGCGGCTGCAGGGGATCGGGGCCCAGGTCCTGATGCTGGACGTGGCCGACGCCTCGGGCGCGGCCGGACTGAGCGGTTCGATCACCGGCACCGCGTTCGACGTGATCGTGTTCAACGCCGGGGTCTACGGTCCCCGCACGTCGGGCCTGGAGCCACCGGGCGAAGCGGACTTCGACCGCGTCATGCACACCAATGTGCTCGGAGCGATGCGGGTGCTGCCGCAACTGGTCGATGCGCTGGCGCCCGACGCGCGCCTGGCCGTGATCTCGTCGCGCATGGGGTCGATCGGCGCGCGCGCGGGCCACCACGGGTGGCTCTACCGGGCCTCCAAGGCGGCGCTGAACTCGGTCCTCAAGGATGTGTCGCTGGTCCTCGGCGGACGGGCGATCTGTGTTGCTTTCCATCCCGGTTGGGTGCGCACCGACATGGGCGGCGCCGGTGCCGAACTCGACGTGACCGACAGCGTGGCCGGCATCCGCCGCACGCTGGCCACGCTGGGCCCTGCCGAAAACGGCAGCTTCTTCAACCACGACGGCACGCCGATCCCCTGGTGAGGCGTCACTTGCATCATGCTGCTCACTGAAGACCACCGCGCCGTGCAGGACGCCGTGCGCGTCTACGTGCAGGACCAGATCGCGCCCAAGGCAGCGGCCTGGGACCGCGACCATCATTTCCCGAAGGACGAGTTGCGCGGGCTGGCCCAGCTCGGTTGTTACGGCGTGGCGGTGCCGCCAGAGTGGGACGGCGCCGGGCTCGACTACCTGGCACTCGCCCTCATCCTGGAGGAAGTCGGGGCCGGAGATGGCGCGACCAGCACGGTCGTCAGCGTCAACAACTGTCCGGTCTGCTCGATCCTGATGGGGTTTGCCAACGACGACCAGAAGGAGCGTTTCCTCAAGCCGCTGGCGCGCGGCGACATGCTGGGCGCCTTCTGCCTGACCGAGCCGCATGTAGGCTCGGAGGCTGGCGGGCTCAGGACGACCGCCGTGCGCGACGGCGACCACTACGTGCTCAACGGCGTCAAGCAGTTCATCACGAGCGGCAAGAACGGCGACGTCGCGATCGTGATGGCGGTCACCGACAAGGCGGCGGGCAAGAAGGGCATCAGCGCCTTCATCGTGCCGACCAAGACGGCCGGGTATGTCGTCGCCAGCGTCGAGCACAAGATGGGCCAGCGCGCCAGCGACACGGCGCAGATCCGGTTCGAAGACTGCCGGGTGCCGGCCGAGAACCTGATCGCCGACGAAGGCATGGGCCTGAAGATCGCGCTGTCCGGGCTCGAAGGCGGGCGCATCGGCATCGCCTCGCAAGCGGTCGGCATGGCGCGTGCGGCCTTCGAGGCGGCACTGCTGTACAGCAAGGACCGCAGCAGCTTTGGCCAGCCGATCTTCCAGCACCAGGCGATCCAGTTCAAGCTGGCCGAGATGGCGACCCAGATCGAGGCGGCGCGCCAGCTGATCTGGCATGCCGCCAGCCTCAAGGATGCCGGCCTGCCATGCCTCAAGGAAGCGGCCATGGCCAAGCTGTTCGCGAGCGAGATGGCCGAGAAAGTCTGCTCGCAGGCGATCCAGGTCTTCGGGGGCTATGGCTACGTGAACGACTTCCCGGTCGAGCGCATCTACCGCGACGTCAGGGTGTGCCAGATCTACGAGGGCACGTCCGAGGTGCAGAAGATCCTGATCGGCCGCGCGCTGGCGTGAGCGCGGCCGGCGCTACAGTGCGCCCGGTGGCCATGACAGCAACCCCTGCCGACAGCGTCGACGAAGCGGCCGCGCGCCGCCTGCTGCTGCTGCAGGCAGTCGAGTCGGCGCCTGCCGGCCCACTCTGGACTGGCGACGATGCGCGCTGGGCGAGCCGCGCCGCCACCCAGGCGGTGGGGGCCGACGCTGGCGCACGCACCGCCTGGCTGGTGCGGCGCGCCGAGCTGGCGATGCAGCGCCTGGTGCCGCGCGACAAGGCCTTCGAAATCGCGCTCTCGCAGCCCTTGTGGCGACCGTTCTGGCCCTGGGCCGCGGCGGGCCTCGGGCTGTGCGCCGGGCTGTTGTCCGATGCCTTGCTGGCCGGGGCCTATTTCAACCTGATGTCGCTGCCGTTCTTCGGCCTGCTGGCCTGGAGCCTGGGCCTGTATGGCCTGCTGCTGGTGCGCACGATCGGCCCGGCAGACGCGGCGGCCGGGTTCCTGCGGCGGGGCGTCGTGCAACGCCTGTGGAGCGGACTGCGGCGGCGAGCGCGGGCGCCGGCGCTGGCCGACTTCTCGGCGCGCTGGATCGCCGCTTCGGCGCCGCTGACGATGGCCCGCGCCAGTGGGCTGCTGCATGTCGCTGGCGCCACCCTCGCCGGCGGCCTCGTGCTGGGCATGTACCTGCGCGCTCTCGTCTTCGACTACCGCGCCGGCTGGGCCACCACCTTGCTCGACCCAGGGCTGGTGCATGGCCTGTTCAGCCTGGTGTTCGCACCTGCACTCGGGCTGCTCGGCAGCGCGTTGCCGGACGTCGACGGCATTGCCGGTCTGCGCGTGCTGCCGGGGCAGGCTGCCGGCGCCAGCGCGGCACCCTGGATCCACCTGATGGCCCTCACGCTGGTGCTGGTCGTGGTGCTGCCGCGCCTGTCGCTGGCCGCGTGGGCGGCACGGCGTGCGCGCGAACTCGCGCGCGACTTCCCGCTGCCCTTGACCGGCCCATATTTCGAGCGCCTGCAGCCGTCGTCGATGCCTGACGCCGGCGCCTTGTGGCTCCTGCCGCATGGGCAGGCCCTGTCGGCGGCGACGTTCGAGAGGCTCCGCACCTGGATGACGCAGGCGCTGGGCGACGGCGTGACCCTGGTCGCGGCCGATCCGGTGCCCTACGGCGATGAAGCAGGGGCGGGGATTCGGCCTGCGCCGCCCGGGCGGCCGCTGGTATGGCTCGATCTTTCGGCCACTCCCGAGACCGAAGTGCATGGCGAACTGCTGCGCGCGCTGCGCGGGCATCCGGTGCTGGTGCTCGACGAGACCGGCTTCGTGAAGCGATTTGGCGCCGGGCCCCGACTCGAGGAGCGGCGCGCCGCCTGGGCCGCATTTGCCCAGGCCCAGAAGGTGCCGTGGCTCGGCGTCGACCTGGCGTCGACCGATGACCGTGCGGCCGAGGCACTGCGCGCCGCGTTGCGGGAGTCCTGAATGGCACAGCGGCTTGCGCTCAGCCTGGTCTCGCACACCAATGTTGGCAAGACGACGCTGGCGCGCACGCTGCTTGCACGCGACATCGGTGACGTGCGCGACGCGCCGCACGTGACCGAGTTTGCCGATGAACATGTGCTGATCGAGCTGGCGAACGGAGATGCCCTGTGCCTGTGGGACACGCCGGGATTCGGCGACACGACCCGGTTGGCCAAGCGGCTGCGCGGTGCGGATCGCCCGCTCGGCTGGTTCCTGAGCGAGGTCTGGGACCGTGTCGCAGACCGGCCGTTCTGGGCCACCCAGCAGGCCCTGCGCCATGTGCGCGAAGCTTCGGATGTGGTGCTCTACCTCGTCAATGCGGCCGAGACGCCCGCGGCGGCGGGCTACGTCGGGCCCGAGATGGAACTGCTGGGGTGGATCGGCAAGCCGGTGCTGGTGCTGCTGAACCAGCTCGGCGCTCCGCGCCCGCCGGCGCTCGAAGCGGCCGACGTCGAGGCCTGGCGAGCGCATCTGTCCCACCTCCCCCAGGTGCGCGATGTGCTGCCGATGGACGCTTTCGCACGCTGCTGGGTGCAGGAGCTGGTCCTGCTGGGTGCGGTCGAGAACATGCTCGACGGCGCCAAGCGCGAGGCGATGGGTCGCCTGCGTGAAGCCTGGGCAGCCCGGCGCGAGGCGCAGTTCGAGGACGCCGTGCGGCTGCTGGCGGCCAGCCTGGCCCGCATCGCGACCGCGCGCCAGCCGGTCCGGGACAGCGGCCGAATGCGTGAGGTGCTGCGCAAGGTCGGACGTGCCCTGGGCGTGGGCGCGGGCGACAGCGATCCGGCCATCCTGGCCCAGCAGGCGCTGGCGGTCGGGCTCGACGAAGAGGTGCGGCGCAACACCGGTGAGCTGATCACGCTGCACGGATTGCGCGGCCAGGCCCAGAGCGAGGTCCTGCAGCGTGTGGCCGAGCACTTCGAGATGCGGCTGCCGGTGGCCGAAGGCAAGGCCGCCATGCTCGGCGGCCTGTTGACCGGCGCCTTGACGGGCCTGAAGGCCGATCTGGCCAGCGGAGGCCTGACTTTCGGCGCCGGATTGCTGGCCGGCGGCGTGCTGGGGGCGCTCGGAGGCGCCGGCGCTGCGCGTGCCGTGAACCTGTTGCGTGGCCTCGAGCAGGGCTGGGTCGGCTGGAGCGACGAGGCGCTGACGCCGATGGCCGAAGCCGCCTTGCTGCGCTATCTGGCGGTCGCCCACTTCGGCCGCGGGCGTGGCGACTGGGCGCGCGGCGAGTCGCCACCGCACTGGCGCGAGGTCGTGCGCGAGGCGCTGGCGCCGCAGGCGGGCCAGCTGGCGACACTGTGGCGCGACCGGGGCGAGACCCCCGCGCTGGCCACCCAGCTGCAACCGATCGTGCGCGATGCGCTGCGCTCGGCCCTGGCAAGTCTCTATCCGGCCACCAGCACTGATAATCATTCGCCATGAAGATCCTGATCCTCGGGGCCGGTCGCGTCGGCGAGAGCGTGGCCGAGAGCCTGGTGTCCGAGCAGAACGACATCACCGTCATCGACACCGACCCCAAACGCCTGGCGGCGCTGCAGGACCGGCTCGACCTGCGTGGCGTGGTTGGCAATGGCATCCTGCCGTCCGTGCTCAAGTCCGCCGGCGCCGAGGACTGCGACATGCTGATCTCCTGTGCCCCCTTCGACGAGACCAACCTCGTCGCCTGCAAGATCGCGCACGACGTCTTCAACATCCCGACCCGGATCGCGCGCGTGCGCAGCCCCGAGTTCTCCGACGACAGTCCGCTGCTGAACAAGGAAGGCTTTGCGGTCGATGAGACGATCTGCCCCGAAGAGAGCCTGACGACCTATATCCGCAAGCTGATCGAGTTCCCCGAGGCGCTGCAGGTGCTGGAGTTCTCGCAGAAGCGAACCAGCCTGATCGCAGTGCGCGCCGTTCAGGGCGGGCCGCTCGTCGGCCACGTGATCTCGGACCTGACCAAGCTCGCGCCCGGCCTGCCGATGCGCATCGTCGCGATCTACCGGCGCGACCTGATGGGCCTGGACCGCCAGGTCACCTGCGACGGCAGCACGCGCGTCGAGATCGGCGACGAGGTCTTCGTGCTGGCCGCCAACGAACACATCCGCGCCGCGCTCGATGCCCTGCACCAGCGCGACGATCCCGTCAAACGCATCATGATCGCGGGCGGCGGCCGGGTCGGCCTGCGCCTGGCGCGCCATGTCAGCGGCGAATGCCAGGTCAAGATCATCGAGACCAGCGTCGAGCGCTGCGAGTACCTGACGACCCAGTTGCCCGACAGCACCCTGGTGCTGCAGGGGGACTCGACCGACGAGGACCTGCTCGAAAGCGAGAACGTCCAGGACACCGACCTCTTTCTCGCGCTCACGAGCGACGACGAGGACAACATCATGTCCTGCCTGCTCGCCAAGCGCATGGGCGCCAAACGCGTGCTGGCCCTGATCAACCGGCGCGCCTACGCCGACCTGGTGCAGGGCACGGGCACCCAGATCGACATCGCGGTGTCGCCCGCGCAGACCGTGATCGGCGAGCTGCTGACCCATGTCCGGCGCGGCGACGTGGTCGCGGTCTACAGCCTGCGCCGCGGCGCGTCCGAAGTGCTCGAGGTCATCGTGCGCGGCGACCGCAAGAGCTCGCGCGTGGTCGGGCGCCGCATCGAGGAACTGCCGCGGCCCGGTGGCGCGGCCATCGGCGCCATCGTGCGCGCCGTCACCGACGACCACGGCAAGGTGCGCAAGGAGGTCATCATCCCGCACCACGACACCGTGATCGAGACCGGCGACCACGTCATCATCTTCGTGCCGCGCAAGCGCATGGTGCGCCAGGTCGAGAAGCTGTTCCAGGTCAGCGCGACGTTCTTCTGACATGAACTCGCCACTGGCCGTCATTGCCCTCGTCGGCCGCATGGTCGTGCTGTTCTCCTTGCTGATGCTCGTCCCGCTGGCGTTCGCGATCGCGCGCCACGACCCGGCCGAGCAGGCCTTCATCACCTCGATCCTGGTCACGCTCGGTGCCGGCGCACTGATGAGCATGGCGACCTGGCGCTTCAGGCGTGAGCTTCAGCCACGCGATGGTTTTGTCCTCGTCGCCCTGACCTGGTTCGTGCTGCCGGCCTTTGGCGCGCTGCCACTGTGGCTGGCGATTCCAGACATCGGCATCGTGCGCGCCTACTTCGAGGCGATGTCCGGATTCACCGCGACCGGCGCCACGGTCATCAGCGGGCTCGACCAGCTGCCGCTGTCGGTCAACGTCTGGCGCTGCTTCATGATGCTGGTCGGCGGGCTGGGCATCATCGTGCTGGCGGTCGCCATCCTGCCGATGCTCGGGGTTGGCGGCACCCAGCTGTTCAAGGCCGAAGTGGCCGGGCCGATGAAGGATGCGAAGCTGACGCCGCGCATTGCCGAGACGGCACGTGGGCTGTGGGTCGTCTACTTCAGCCTGTCCTTCCTGTGTTTCCTGGCCTACCGCTGGGCCGGCATGAGCTGGGAAGACGCCTTCATGCACATGTGCACGACGATGGGCCTGGGCGGCTTCTCGTCGCACGACGCCAGTTTCGGCTACTGGAATTCGCCGACGATCGAAGCGGTGGCGGTGTTCTTCATGATGCTGGCCGGCGTGAGCTTTGCGCTCTATTTCGCGGCCTGGAAACAGCGTTCGCTGCGCGTGCTGTGGCGCAACCCCGAGGTCCAGGCCTTCTACGTCGTGATCGTCGGCTCGGTCCTGCTGATCACGGGCTACCTGACCGTGCACAGCGCCTACCCCAGCTTTGGCGAATCGTTGCGGCACACGGTCTTTCACGTCGTGTCGATCGCGACGACCACCGGCTACGCGACGCAGGACTATGCGCGGTGGCCGCTGTTCGCGCCGCTGCTCATCATCCTGCTCGGGTGTTTCGCCACCTGCGCCGGGTCGACCGGAGGCGGCATCAAGATGGTGCGCATGCTGCTGCTGCTCAAACAGTCGCAACGCGAACTGGTGCGCATCGTGCATCCGAACGTGGTCAACCCGGTGGTCCTGGCGGGGCAGGTGGTGGCGCCACGCGTGATGCACAGCGTGATCGCCTTCATGATGATGTACGGCGCGACCCTGGTGAGCCTGACCATGGTGCTGCTGTTCAGCGGGCTGGACGTGGTCACGGCGTTCACGGCCGTGATCGCCTGCGTCAACAACATCGGCCCCGGGTTGGGCGAAGTTGGCCCGGCCGTCAACTACGGGGGTCTGAACGACTTCCAGACCGTCGTGTTGACCGCCGCGATGCTGCTCGGGCGACTCGAACTGCTGTCGGTGCTGGTGCTCTTCACGCCGCAGTTCTGGCGGCGCTGAGGCAGCCGGGCCGAGACGGGCAGCAAAGACCTGTTCATTCCTTGGCGCCGGGCACCAGGTAGATGCGGTCGTTGTAGGTCGCCAGCCATTGCGGCCGAAAGGCGACGAAGATCGCGACCAGCATCCCGGTCAGGAAGGCATCGCCAAAGCCCGCGAGCGCGCGCGCCAGCATCAGGTCGGCGCTCTGGAGGCCGCTCGGCATCCTTTGCAGCCAGACCGACCCGACACCGCTGACCATGCCGGCGATCGCGGTGACCAGGAAGGCGCGACCGAGGATGTAGATGAAGAGCTGCTTGGGCAGCCAGCGGCGCACCGCGGCGCCGAGCCCCATCGCCAGCGTGGCGGGCAGCAGGCCCAGCCAGACGCCGCGCTGAAGTGCCTCGGCCGGGCCGAGGTCGCCGGCCAGCGCGGTCAGGATCGCGGCCGGGACAAAGGCCAGCACGGCCAGGGGCCAGCCGCACATCAGCATCAGCAGACAGGCGCCGGACAACGGCTGCACCAGCGGCGATTGGGTGATGCGGTCGATTCCCCACAGCAGCGGCAACACCGCCCACCAGGCCAGCCATGGCCAGGGTGGCCCGGGCGGCGCCACCGCGCGCCAGGGCCTCAGGGCCAACGCAATCGTGACCGCAACGGTGGCCAGCAGGGCGTCGAACAGCATGAAGCCATCGTATCCTGGAGCGCCCCATCGGGCCGTACCGGATGGACGCATCCGGGCCGCCCACGTATACCTTGGACCATGCATCCTTCGATCGACTTCTACTTCGACTTCTCGTCGCCGTACTCCTACATCGCCAACGAATGGATCGATGCGGTGGCGGCGCGACACGGCCGCACCGTGCGGCGCCACGCGATCCTGCTCGGGGCCACGTTCCAGGCCGCCGAGCTCAAGTCGCCCGTGGCCTATCCGCTCAAGCGCGAGTACTCGCTGCGCGACTTCCCGCGCTCGGCACGCTTCGAGGGCGTGCCCTATGTGCCGCCGCCGGTATTCCCGATCCCGACCCAGAACGCCGCGCGCATCTTCTGGTGGCTGGCCGAAACGAAGGGCGACGCGGCCGCCGCGGCCTGGGCCACGGCCTGCTTCCGCGCCGTCTTCGCGCGTGCCGTTGCCTTGCACGAGCCGGCCGCGTTGAAGGCCCTGGCCATCGAGCACGGGCCTCGACGGTGATGCCACCGAGGCGATCTGGAACGACCCGGCCTGGAAGTTGCGCCTCAAGAGCGAGAATGAAGCCGCGATTGCGGCCGGCGTGTTCGGCGCCCCCTTCTTCTTCGTCGACGGCGAACCGTTCTGGGGCAACGACCGTCGCGCGCAGATCGAACGCTGGCTCGACAGCGGCCCGTTCTAGAACGGCCCCTGCTGCTGTCGTCGGTTTCGATGACAGACAGTTTCCCGCTGGCATGCGATGCTGTTCCTGCCGCACGGTCGCGGTGTTGCGGGAGGCTTAGATGAAAGCATGGATCCTGGGTGTCGCCGCCGCACTGGCGCTGTCCGCGCAGGCGGCCGAAACACCGTTGGCCGCCGGTGCCACCGCCGCGCTGGTCTGCGCGGGCAAGCTCAGCAGCGAAAGGCTGGTGACCGACGCGTTGCAGCGTGCGCGCGACGTGGCCGCGCTCAATGCCTTCGTGACGATCGACGAGGCCGGTGCGCTGAAGGCTGCGCGTGCGCAGGATGCGCGGCGCGGCAAGGCCTGCGGACCGCTCGCCGGCGTGCCGATCGTGGTCAAGGACAACACTCATGTCGCCGGCCTGCCCAGCACCGCAGGCACGCCTGCGCTCAAGGCGTTCGTGCCCGAGCGCGACGCGCCGGTCGTGCAGCGGCTGCGCGCGGCCGGCGCCATTGTTCTGGGCAAGACGAACATGCACGAACTGGCCTTCGGCATCTCGGGCTACAACCCCACCGCTCAGAGCGGGCCGGAGCCGGGCGTGCGAAATGCCTACGACCACTCGCGCAGCGCGGGCGGATCTTCGTCGGGCACGGGGGCGGCGATCGGCGCGCGCGTGGTCGTGGCGGGCCTGGGCACCGACACCGGCGGGTCGGTGCGCGTGCCATGCGCCTTCAACGGCTGCGCCAGCCTGCGCCCCACGATTGGCCGCTACCCGGCCGCTGGCATCGCGCCGATTTCGCACACCCGTGACACGGCGGGCCCGATGGGCTTGTCGATGGCCGATGTGGAACTGCTCGATCGTGTGATCGCCGGCGCCGCGCGCGCCAAGCCGGCGCGCCTGAAGGGGTTGCGTCTTGGAGTGCTGCAAGAAGCCGTGACCGGCCTGGACGCCGATACGCAGGCCGTGTTCGATGCCACGCTGGCCAGTCTGCGCGAGGCCGGCGTGATCCTGGTGCCGGTGAGCGCGCCAGCGCTGGCCGAGCAAAACGGAGCCGTCAGCTTCCCGATCGCGATGTACGAGGCGTACGACGACATGGTCGCCTACCTCGCGCGCTACCGCACCGGGGTGTCGATCGAACAACTTGCCGCGGCGGCGGCCAGCCCCGACGTCAAGGGCACTTACTTGGGGTTGGTCATCCCTCGCAAGCTGCCTGGCCCGAACAACACTGTCGTCGACTCGAAACCTGCCTACGAGGCCGCCATCAGGACCGGACGCCCGGCCTTGCAGGCGACGTACCGCGCGTTGTTCAAGTCAGGGCGCATCCAGGCTCTGGTCTTCCCGACAGTGCCGCTGGTTGCGATGAAGGCGGATGCCGAGTCCAGCAGCGTGCAGACCTTCATGGCCGTGATCCGCAATACCGACCCTGGCAGCAATGCCGGCCTGCCGGGACTTCAGGTGCCGGCGGGGCTGGGGCCGACGAGTGGCCTGCCGGTGGGCCTGGAACTCGACGGCCCGGTTGGCAGCGACCGCAATCTGATCGCGATCGGGATGGCGATCGAGGGCCTGCTCGGGCGGCTGCCGCCGCCGCGCTGATCAGCGCAGGCGGTCCGCCCAGGCCGCCAGTCCCGATCGCCGGGTGGCACCGGTCTTGTCGAAGAGCCGGGTCAGATAGGTGCGCACGCTGGACACGGCCAGACCCAGCTCGTGGGCGATCTGCTTGTCGGTCAGCCCGCGACGCACGGCCAGCGCCACTTCGCGCTCGCGCGCGCTGAGTGCGGCGTCGTCGGCGTCGGCTGTGCAACGCCGAAGTGCCACGATGAAGGCCGGTTCGACAAGGTCGAGCAGAGCCTTGTCGTGTGCATCGAACTCGCGCCTCGAACGACCGCGCCAGATGCGCAGATCGCCCAGCGGACGCGGGCCGTCGAAGGCATGAAGGTTGATCCCCCAGTGCAGCCCGTCGCGGGCGAGGAAGTCGTTGAAGAACTCGGTCCGCGCCAGTTCGCGGTGCGCCATGACCTCGCTGACCGCAGTGGCATGGCGGCTGGCCTGCAGCGCGTAGGTGATCGGGTCGTGGTATTGAAACCAGGCGTCGTAGCTGGCCAGGTTGGCCGGGTCCATGTTGAGCGAAACCGCATCGCGGAAGGCGCCGGTGGCAGGATCCCAGACGAAGGACGCGAAGTAGTCGGCGCGCAGCAGGTCCAGCAGATCGTGGCCGACTGCGCGCCGCAAGTCGCGCGCATCCATGTCCTCGGCCAGGGTGCCGAAGAGGCGCGCCAGCGCGCGTTGTTCGCGAGTGGTCAGGTGCATGCCAGAGTAGGATGGTAGGCGAGAAGGCCGGGCGCGGCCAGCCTGGTGGCCTGAATGCGGGACGACACGGCCGGCCACATTCGACGCTGCCGCGTACACAGGAGTTGCCGACATGCGCAAGACCGTCAAGTCCATGGTGGACGAAGCCACCGCCGCCATCACCACCTTCAGCGTCGAAGAGGCGCGCGACCTGCATGGCCGCGAGGACGTCATGTTCGTCGACATCCGCGATGTGCGCGAGCTCGAGCGCGAAGGCGTGATCCCCGGCGCCTTTCACGCGCCGCGCGGCATGCTCGAATTCTGGGTCGACCCGGAGTCGCCATACTTCAAGCGGCAGTTCGGCGAAGACCGCCGGTTCGTGCTGTTCTGTGCCGCCGGCTGGCGATCGGCGCTCGCGACCAAGACCTTGCAGGACATGGGGCTGCCCAAGGTGGCCCACATCGACGGCGGCTTCGGGGCCTGGAAGAAGTCGGCGCCCCGGTGGCCGACAAGCCGACGAAGTCCTGAGCAAGGGCTGCGGATCGCCGGCATAGACTCTCGGACGATGGGTATGCGCGCGAACACTCGTGCGAACACCGCCCGCTGGCATGTCGCCGTCGAGAACCGGACGGGCCGGGGCGCGCGACCGCGCCCCGGCCGCCACCGTGCGCCGGCCAAGAAGACAGAGGAAGACTGATGGACGCGCACGATGCCGCAACCGACACCCGCAGCGAAGCCATCAACGAATTGCTGCGCGCTTGCGCGCGCATGCTGCTCGACGACGACGATGTCGCGCGCTTCCTGGACCGCCTAGCGTTCGCCGGTCCGATCCAGTACCAGGAGCTGTTCGACGACCATGGCGAGGCGGAGCTCGAACACCAGGCACGCTTCTTCCGCTCCTTCGGCTGGTCGGTCGCGGCGAACATGCCGCTGCCGGCGCATGGCTTTCGGCCCCGCAAGCTGGTCCCGCCGGGCCGCAACGAGCCCTGCCTGTGCGGCTCCGGGGCCAAGTTCAAGCAATGTTGCGGGCCGGGCTTTGAGCGCCTGCCACCGCTCGAACCCGAAGGCCTTGCTGCGCTGGTGATCGACGAGATGCCGCGCAAGGCCTGGGCCACCTTGCCGGGCACGCGCGTCGCGCCGCGGATGGTCGGGGCGGCGGCCGTGGCCATGCTCGACGACCAGCGGGCGGCCGACGCCTGCAAGCTGCTCGAGCCTTGGGCCGCGTTGCCCCCGCCCTGGCCGGCCGCGCGCGCGGACTTGCTCGACCTGCTGCTCGACGTCTACCTCGAGCTCGGCAAGCCGCGCAAACGCAAACAGCTGGCCCAGGCCATGGTGGCGCATGGCGATCCGCTGGTGCAGTCGATCGGCTGGCAACGGCTGGCGATGATCGCCGCCGACAAGGGCGACGCCGGCGCTTCGCAGGCTGCGTTCGAGCGCGCCATGCGGCTGACGCCGAACGACCCGCGCGTGGCCGTGCTGGAGGTGACCCTGCTGTGGGGGCGTCGCGAGCCAGAGCGCGCACGCGAGCGCGCCGCCTTCCACGCCCGTCGCCTGGCCAGGCTGCCGCCCGACGTCGACCTCCAGGGCAGCATCGATGCGCTGGAGCGAATGGCCCGCGGCGAGATGCCGCTGCCGCCGGGCCTCGACGGCGCTGACGAAGTCCCGTTCGAGCTCCCGTTCGGCGCGCTGACGGCCTGGGCCGAGAAGTGGCCGGCGCCGGCGCTGCGGCTCGACCTGGCGGCCGCCACGGCCGCGGACCTGGCTGCGCTGCGCCCCGATGCCAGGCTCGCTGCGGCGCTGCAGGCGTGGCGGCAGGCCTTTGCCTGGCAGGCCCCGCGCATGGCCTGGGAGCAGGTCGACGCCCACGCGCTGCAGGTGTTCGAGGACACCCGCTGGTTGCCCTTGCTTCGCGGCAAGCCGATGCTGGCCGACAGCTTCGAGGTGCTCGACGGCCTGCTGTTGGCGCTCGATCTCGTGCCGCCCGCCCTCGTCTCGGAACTGCGGGCGCGCCTGTTGTATCGCGCGCTCGAGCTCTGGACCTTGCTTCGCGAGCGCTTTCCGAGGGCACGCTGCGAGTGGGCGCATCTTGACAACCGCCCGGCGCTGCGCCTGCTGGCGCGCCGGATCGAACTCGATGCGTCGCCGCGCGCCGAGCACAGCTTCGACTGGCTGCAGGCGATGGTGGAGACGCTGAACCCGCACGACAACCACGGATTTCGCGAGCGGCTGGCAGCGGTCTACCTGCGCCGCGGACAGCATGCGCAGGCGCTGGCCCTGTGCGAACGTTACCCGGACGACTTCGTCGGCCTGCAACTGCTGCACACGCGCGCGCTGCTGGCCGCGCAGCGGCTGCCGCAAGCGGCGGCTCAACTGCAGATCGCGCTGGCCACCAATGCCCATGTGCTGCCGCTGCTGCTGTCCCCGCGCAAGCCGCGCGAGCCCAATGTCTCGAGCTACAGCGTCGGCTCGCCCGAGCAGGCCCGGCTGGCGGTGGCGGCGCAGCATGATCTCTGGGGCAAGGACAAGGCGGTGCGCGCCTGGCTGCAGGCGGCGGCTGCCGACGGGCCGGCCAGCCCGTCCCTGTTCGATCGGCCCGTAGAATTGACGTTAACGTAAACGTTAATCGTACCGTCGATTTGCGTCGCCTCGGAGACCTTCCCGATGCCGATCCTCAGCTCCCAGATCAACCCGCGCGGTGACGACTTCAAGGCCAGCGCCGACGCCATGCGCGCGCTGGTCGACGACCTGAACGCCAAGCTGGCCCGCATCGTGCAGGGCGGGGGCGACGCGGCACGTGCCAAGCATGTGGCGCGCGGCAAGCTGCTGCCGCGCGAGCGCGTCGAGATGCTGCTCGACCCCGACACGCCCTTCCTGGAGATCGCGCCGCTGGCCGCGCTCGGCATGTACGACGACGCCGCGCCCGGTGCCGGCGTGATCACCGGCATCGGCCGCGTGGCCGGTGTCGAATGCCTGATCGTCTGCAACGACGCCACGGTCAAGGGCGGCAGCTACTTCCCGATGACGGTCAAGCGCCACCTGCGCGCGCAGGAGATCGCGCAGCAGAACCGCCTGCCCTGCATCTACCTGGTGGACAGCGGCGGCGCCAACCTGCCGACGCAGGACGAGGTGTTTCCGGACCGGGATCACTTCGGCCGCATCTTCTTCAACCAGGCCAACATGTCGGCGCTCGGCATCCCGCAGATCGCGGTCGTGATGGGCTCGTGCACCGCGGGCGGCGCCTACGTGCCGGCGATGAGCGACGAGGCCATCATCGTCAAGAACCAGGGCACGATCTTCCTCGGCGGCCCGCCGCTCGTGAAGGCGGCGATCGGCGAAGTCGTGAGCGCCGAGGACCTCGGTGGCGGTGACGTTCACACGCGGCTGTCGGGGGTGGCCGACCACCTGGCCGAGAACGACCTGCATGCGCTGGCCATTGCGCGCGCGGCGGTCGCCAACCTCAACTGGCGCAAGCCCGAGCAGCTGGTGCAGCGCGCGCCGCGGCCACCGGCCTTCGACCCGGCGGAGTTGCACGGCATCATCCCCACCGATTCACGCAAGCCCTTCGACGTGCGCGAGATCATCGCGCGCGTCGTCGACGGCAGCGAGTTCGACGAATTCAAGGCGCGCTACGGCACGACCCTGGTGACGGGCTTTGCCCACATCGAGGGCCTGCCGGTGGGCATCGTCGCCAACAACGGCATCCTGTTCGGCGAGAGTGCCCAAAAGGGCGCCCACTTCATCGAGCTGTGCTGCCAGCGCCGCATCCCGCTGGTCTTCTTGCAGAACATCACCGGTTTCATGGTCGGGCGCAAGGTCGAGAACGAGGGCATCGCCAAGCATGGCGCCAAGATGGTGACGGCGGTGGCCACCGCCACGGTGCCCAAGTTCACCGTCATCATCGGCGGCAGCTTCGGTGCCGGCAACTACGGGATGTGCGGCCGGGCCTACTCGCCGCGCCTGTTGTGGATGTGGCCGAATGCGCGCATCAGCGTGATGGGTGGCGAACAGGCGGCGAGCGTGCTGGCGACCGTCAAGCGCGACGGCATCGAGGCCAAGGGCGGGCAGTGGAGTGCCGAGGAGGAAGAGGCCTTCCGCGCCCCGATCCGGGACCAGTACGAGCACCAGGGCCATCCGTACTACGCCAGCGCGCGCATCTGGGACGATGGTGTGATCGACCCGGCCGACACGCGCCGCGTGCTCGCGCTGGGCATCAGCGCGAGCCTGAACGCACCGATTCCAGAGCAGCCGCGCTTCGGCTTGTTCCGGATGTGAGGCCGCTGCCGTGACGCCCACATCGCACGCGCGCCCGGTCCCGGTAGCGGGCAAGCGTGGCACTGGGGCCGGGTCCCTGGATCTGTCGGCGGTCGCGCCGGAGGTCGAGATCCGGGCTCTGGCCACGCGTGACTCGCTCGCCGCGCTGACCGATCTGCTGCACCGCGCCTACGCACCGCTGGCGGCGCGCGGCATGAATCTCCATGCCGCGACCCAGAGCGAAGAGCAGACCCGCCAGCGAACCCTGTCTGGCCAGACCTTCGTCGCGGCGCATGGCCGCAAGATCGTCGGGACCGTGACCGTCAGCAGTGGGCACGACGTCATCCCAGGCAGCTTGCCGGACATGGTGCCGCAGTTCAAGGCCCCGGGCAGTGCGCGCTTTCACCAGTTTGCGGTCGACCCCGAGTGGCGCGGACGCGGCCTGGCGCCGCGCCTGGTCGAGCAGGCCGAGGAATGGGCGCGCTCGCATGGTTACCACGTCATGGCACTCGACATGGCGGAATCGGCTGAACAGCTCTGCGCTTTCTACGGGCGCATGGGCTATCGCGTCGTCGACCATGTGCAGTGGCCGGGCAAGACCTACCGAAGTGTCGTGATGACGAAGGCGCTCGAGTACTCGCCGCTGCGGGCACAGCTTCTGATGCTGGCGCGCTACAACCTGTGGGCGACCGGGCGCCTGCTCGACCAGGTCGCGACGCTGGACGACAAGGACTACCGGCGCCCGCTCGGCCTGCCCTTCGGCAGCATCCATGGAACGCTCAATCATCTGCTCGTGGGGGAACACCTGGTCTGGTGGCGGCGCATCGCCCTCGACGAGTCGCCGCAGATCGATCTGGCCGCCGAAGTCGAAACCGATCGGCAGCAGCTTGCGCTTCGCCTGCGCGAAGGCGCGGCGCACTGGATCGAGTTGATCGACAGGCTCTCGAACGATCGCCTGCTGGGGCCCTTCCAGTACAGGAACCTGAAGGGCGACCTGATCAGCGTGCCGATGGCGCAGGTGCTTGCCCATGTCGTCAACCACGGCACCCACCATCGCGGCCAGATCACGGCCGCGTGGACCCGCCTGGGACATCCGGCGATGCAACTCGACCTGATCTTCATGCTCCAGCAGGAGGGGCGTTTCACATGAACACGCTCGACATCCAACGCCAGGGACCGGTGGCGCGCGTCTGGCTCAACCGCCCCGAGGTGCGCAATGCCTTCAACGACGACGTCATCGCCGAGCTGACACGGGCCTTCGCCGAACTCGGCGCCGACGCGTCGCTGCGCGCGATCGTGCTGGGCGGGCATGGCAAGGCCTTCTGCGCCGGGGCGGATCTGAACTGGATGCGCGCGATGGCGGGCTACGACTGGGACGACAACCGCGCCGATGCCCAGAAGCTGGCCGACATGCTGTGGGCGATCTACAGCTGCCCGGTGCCCGTGGTCGGGCGTGTGCATGGCGACTGCTATGCGGGTGGGGTCGGCCTGGCCGCGGTGTGCGACATCCTGGTCGCCGCCGAAGGCGTTCAGTTCTGCCTGAGCGAAGCACGCCTGGGCCTGCTGCCGGCGACGATCGGACCCTATGTCGTGCGGGCCCTGGGGGAGCAGGCGTCGCGCCGCTACTTCGTGACCGCCGAGCGCTTCGATTCGACGCGCGCGCTCGAACTCGGTTTCGTGCACGAAGTCGTCGCGCCAGACGCGCTCGACGTGACCGTCTCTCAGATCGTCGCGACCCTGGTGGCCAATGGTCCGGCCGCGGTCAAGGCCTGCAAGCGCCTGGTGCAGGACGTGGCGGGCGTGCCGATCGACGACGCCTTGCGCGCCGAGACCGCACGGCGAATCGCCGACATCCGGGTCAGCCCCGAGGGCCAGGAGGGGGTGCAGTCCTTCCTGCACAAACGTGATCCGGCGTGGAAGCTGGCATGACGATGGACACCGCGCAGCTGCTGGCGATCGCGGCCGCCCTCGGCTGGGCGAGCGGCTTGCGGCTGTACGCGGTCGTCTTTCTGACCGGCCTGGCCGGCCACCTGGGGTGGGTGCCCCTGCCCGAGGGTCTTCAACTGCTCAGCCAGCCTGCGGTCCTGTGGGGCAGCGGGGCCTTGCTGCTGGTCGAGTTCGTCGCCGACAAGGTGCCCTTCGTCGATTCGGCCTGGGACGCGGTGCACACGCTGATCCGGATCCCCGCCGGCGCGGCGCTGGCGGCGTCGGTGTTCGGGTTCGACGCCGGCAGCGGGGCGGTGCTGGCCGGGCTGATGGGCGGCACCCTGGCCGCGACCAGCCATGTCGCCAAGGCGAGCACCCGGGCCGCCGTGAACACCTCGCCCGAGCCCTTCTCCAACATCGGGATGTCGCTGCTCGGCGATGCGGCCGTGCCGACGATGCTGTGGCTGTCCTGGGTTTCGCCGACCACGTTCTATGTGGTGCTCACGCTGGCGATGATCGCGGCGCTGGCGCTCATCGTGTTCCTGTTCAAGTTCGTGCGCGCGCTGTGGCGCCGCGTGTCGGGCCGGCGCTCCGCGCTTGCCGTCTGAGGATTCCCCATGTTCAAGAAGATCCTGATTGCGAACCGCGGAGCACTGACATGTTCAAGAAGATCCTGATCGCGAACCGCGGTGAGATCGCCTGCCGAGTCGCGGCCACCGCGAAGCGCCTGGGCGTGCGCACTGTGGCCGTCTACTCCGACGCCGATGCCGACGCGCGCCACGTCGCGGCCTGCGACGAGGCCGTGCACATCGGCGGCAGCGCGCCGCGCGAGAGTTATCTGCAGTGGCAGCGCATCCTGGACGCGGCCAAGGCGCATGGCGCGCAAGCGATCCACCCCGGTTACGGTTTCCTGAGCGAGAACGAGGCCTTTGCCAAGGCCTGCGCCAAGGAGGGCCTGGTCTTCATCGGCCCGCCGGCGAGCGCGATCGCTGCAATGGGCAGCAAGTCCGCCGCCAAATCGCTGATGGACAAGGCCGGCGTGCCCCTGGTCCCGGGCTACCACGGCGAGGACAACGACCCTGCATTGCTCGCACGCGAGGCCGACCGCATCGGCTACCCGGTCCTGATCAAGGCCAGCGCAGGCGGCGGCGGCAAGGGCATGCGCCGTGTCGACGCAGCGGCCGACTTTGCCTCGGCCCTGGCGTCGTGCCAGCGTGAGGCGAAGTCGAGCTTCGGCGACGACCATGTGCTGGTCGAGCGCTACGTCACGCGTCCACGCCACATCGAGATCCAGGTCTTCGCGGACACGCAGGGCCACTGCCTGCACCTGTTCGAACGCGACTGTTCGGTGCAGCGCCGCCACCAGAAGGTGCTCGAGGAGGCGCCCGCGCCGGGCATGAGCGAGGCGCGCCGCGCCGAGATGGGCGCGGCGGCGGTGGCGGCGGCCAAGGCGGTCGGCTATGTCGGCGCCGGCACGGTCGAATTCATCGCCGAGGAGCGCAACGATGGCGACCTGCGCTTCTACTTCATGGAGATGAACACCCGGTTGCAGGTCGAACACCCGGTGACGGAGGCGATCACCGGGCTGGACCTCGTCGAGTGGCAGTTGCGCGTCGCCGCCGGCGAGCCGATGCCGCTGACCCAGGACGAACTGAAGATCCACGGCCACGCGATCGAGGCGCGCATCTGTGCAGAGAACCCGGACGCCAACTTCCTGCCCGCGACCGGTGCGCTGAACGTGGCGCGCTGGCCGGACCATGTCGCCTTCCGGCGCAACGCGGACGCCGAGCGCTTCCACGAGCCGGCGCCGGTGCGCATCGACCGCGGCTTCGACGAAGGCGACGCCATCAGCCCGTTCTACGACTCGATGATCGCCAAGCTCATCGTCTGGGGCGCCGACCGGGCGCAGGCGCTGGCGCGCCTCGATGCCGCCCTGCGCGACACGCACATCCTGGGCCTGAACACCAATGTGGCCTTCCTGCGCCGGGTGGTCAACACGGCCTCGTTCGCCACCGCCGACCTGGACACGGCGCTGATCGAGCGCGAACGGGAGGCGCTGTTCGAAGCGCCGCCGCTCGCGCTGGAAGTCGCGGCAGCCGGGGTGGTCGCGCTGGCCCAGGCCGAGGAGCAGGCGCTCGAGGGCAACGACCCCTGGTCGCGGCGCGACGGCTGGCGGTTGCACGGCGGCGCACGGCGCCGCTTCGACATCGAGCTGGCCGGCGCGCAGCATGCCGTGACGCTGTCGCGCCTGCACGATGGCGCAACCGTCATGGAGATCGACGCCAGGCGCTGGGCCTTCTCGGCCCGCCGACTCGACGCCGACCGTCACGACGTGCTGCTGGCGGGGCGCCGCCTCGTGCTCTCGGTGCACCGCGATGGCGACCGGGTCGGTGTCTTCGCACCCGAGGCGAGCGCCATCGTGACCGAGATCGACCTCATCGCCCATGCAGGCGACCAGGCCGATGCGGGCGGCAAGTTGACGGCGCCGATGCCGGGCAAGGTCATTTCCCTGCTGGCCAAGGTGGGCGACACGGTCGAGCGCGGCCAGGCCCTGGCCGTGATGGAGGCGATGAAGATGGAACACACGCTGCACGCCCCGCGCGACGGTGTCGTGGCCGAGGTGCTGTACGCGGTGGGTGACCAGGTCGCCGAAGGGGGCGAGTTGCTGCGCCTGGCCGACGCATGAGCGCCGCGCGGCCGTTCCGAAGGCGCTCACTCCCCCCCGGGGGGACGAGGCGCAGCATCAAGGGGGCGAGATGAGCGAGGCTGGCGCGCCATGGCCGGACAGCGTGCAGCGCGTCGCGGACGCGCTGAGCGCGGCCGGCCATGCCCATGGCCCGCATTGGCTGAGCGTGGCCGCGCGCACCTCGCAGCAGGCGGCCGACGCGCTCGGCGTGCAGGTCGGCCAGATCGCCAAGAGCGTGATCTTCCGGCGCATCGATGAAGACAGCGCGGTGCTCGTGATCACCTCGGGCGACCGGCGCGTCGACGAAGCCAAGGTCGCCGCGCTCACCGGGCCGCTCGGCCGGGCCGACGCGGCGTTCGTGAAGGCGCGAACGGGCTTCGCCATCGGCGGGGTCGCGCCAGTCGCCCATGCGTCGCCGGGCTCCACGCTGATCGACCGTGAGTTGCTGCGCTTCACCACCATCTGGGCTGCCGCCGGGCACCCGAACGCCGTCTTTCAACTCGCGCCTCAGGACCTCGAACGCCTGACGGCCGCGCCCTTCGCCGACGTGACCGAGAGCGCGGCGTGAAAGCGGCCGCGCCGGCGGCCGATGCGGTCGCGAGCCCCTGCATCAACGTCTGCCGCATGGACCCGGCCAGCGACCTGTGCGTGGGCTGTGCGCGCACGATCGACGAGATCGCCGCCTGGTCGGCGCTCGACGCCGCCGCCCGCCGTCTCGTGCTGATGCGCATCGCACAGCGGCGCGCCATTCCCCAACTGACCGGGGAACCGCCAGGCCGATGAGGGATCCGCGCTACGACATCCTGTTCGAGCCGGTGCAGATCGGCCCGGTGCGCGCGCCCAACCGCTTCTACCAGGTGCCGCACTGCAACGGCATGGGCCATCTGCGGCCGGCCGCGCTGGCAGCGATGCGCGGTGTCAAGGCCGAAGGCGGCTGGGGTGTGGTCTGCACCGAGGAGGTCGAGATCAGTCCGCTGTCGGAGATCGCTCCGCACCTCGAAGGCCGGCTCTGGGACGACCAGGACATGCCCGCGCTCGGCCTGATGGTCGAGGCCTGCCATGCCCATGGCGCGCTGGCCGGAATCGAGCTGATGTTCAACGGCTATTCGACGCCGAACCGGCTCAGCCGCGAGATCCCGATGGCGCCGTCGCACCTTCCGGTGCGCCTGCTCGATCCGGTCCAGGCGCGGACCATGGACAAGTCCGACATCCGCGACGTCCGGCGCTGGCACCGCGACGCCGCCTTGCGCGCCAGGGCGATCGGATTCGACCTCGTCTATGTCTACGCCGGCCATGATCTGGGCCTGCCGATGCACTTCATCTCGCGCCGCACCAACCGGCGCAGCGACGAGTACGGCGGTTGCCTCGAGAACCGCGTGCGTTTCCTGCGCGAGCTGATCGAGGACACCAAGGATGCGGTGGGCGACCGCTGCGGCGTCGTCGTGCGGCTCGCGGTCGACCAGTTGCTGGGCCCGGGCGGCATCACGGCCGAGGCGGAAGGGCGCGACGTGATCGCGATGCTGGCCGATCTGCCCGACCTGTGGGACGTCAACATCGCCGACTGGTCCAACGACAGCGCCACCGCGCGCTTTGCCGACGAGGGGTTCCAGGAGCCCTACATCCGCTTCGTCAAGTCGGTCACGCGCAAACCGGTGGTCGGCGTCGGGCGCTACACCTCGCCCGATGCGATGGTGTCGGCGCTCCGGCGCGGCCTGATGGACCTGATCGGCGCCGCGCGGCCGTCGATCGCCGACCCCTTCCTGCCGCGCAAGATCGACGAAGGCCGGCACGACGAGATCCGCGAGTGCATCGGCTGCAACATCTGCGTCACCGGCGACCAGCTGAGCGTGCCGCTGCGCTGCACCCAGAACCCGACGATGGGCGAGGAGTGGCGCCGCGGCTGGCATCCCGAACGCATCGCCCCGGCGGCCAGCGCCGACCGCGTGCTGGTGGTCGGTGCAGGCCCGGCGGGGCTGGAGCTGGCACGCGCGCTCGGCCAGCGCGGGCACGAGGTCAGTCTGGCCGAGGCCGGCAACGAGCTCGGCGGCCGCCTGCGGCACGAGGCGGCGTTGCCGGGGTGGCCAGCTGGCGGCGCGTGGTCGAGCACCGCGAACAGGCGCTGCGCCGCATGCCGAAGGTGGCGATCTACCTGGCCAGTGCGCTCGACGCCGAACAGGTGCTGGCCTTCGGCGCCGAGCGGGTCTTCGTCGCCACCGGCGCGCACTGGCGGCGCGACGGCCTGGGCCGCCAGCACCGCCAGCCGCTGCTGGCCGACGGGCTGCCCGGCGTGCTGACGCCCGACGAGCTCTTCGCGGGCGTCCGGCCGGCGTCACCGGTGCTGGTCTACGACGACGACCACTACGTGCTCGGCGCACTGCTGGCCGAACAGCTCGCGAAGGATGGGCTGGAGGTGCACTACCTGACGCCGGCCGACAAGGTGTCGGTCTGGACCGAGCTGACGATGGAGCAGCCGCGCATCCAGGCCCGGCTGATGCGCCTGGGTGTGACGCTGCACCTGGCGCGCGAGATCACCGACGTGACGTCCGGACCGCAAGGACTGAGGGTGACGCTGAGCAGCGTCTACCTGCCGACGCAGGAGGCGCTGCAGGTCGCCAGCCTGCTGCCGGTGACCATGCGCGACCCCGACGACACGCTGGCCCAGGCACTGCAGGCGCGCCAGCCGCAGTGGGCCGAGGCCGGCATCAAGAGCGTGCAGGTCCTGGGCGACGCCCTCGCCCCGGGCACCGTGGCCGCGGCCGTCTATGCGGGGCACCGGGCGGCGCGCGAGCTGGGCGGCCCGGTCACGGAAGGCGTGGGGTTCAGGCGCGAGCGGGTTGGCCTGGAGGATTGAGCTCATGCGTCGACTCGACGAGCCTGCCTGGCCCGTCTCCATGGTGATTGTCCGCATGGCTGTTCGGTCTCGCTCACCGCATGCTCGCCGACCGCTTGCGACGAAGTCCCCCCTTCCATCACCAGGAGCCCTGCATGCGCCGTCCCGTGATCTGGCTGTTGTCTGGTCTTGCCTCGTTGGCACTGCCCTCCGCTGCGCAGGACATCGACATGCAGGCCATGCAGCGCTGGGCCAGCGCCAAGGTGATCTACTACGCTGTCGAGGGCGTGTACAGCGGCAAGACCTCGGTCACCCGGCAGTCGGGTGGCTTCGCCGATGTCGCGGACAAGATCAGCATGACCTTCGAGTGGAACCTCGGCGAGGCCAGGCTGCTCAAGCTCACCAGCCTCAGGAACCATCCGTCGGAGGTCAAGAACCTGCGCGACGGCGAGCCCAAGTGCATGGCGCCGGTGCTCAAGGGCCCTCTCGAGTTCGGCACGGCCACCGAAGTGGCCAACGGCCTGGGTGGTGCGATCGACGTGACGATGGAGCGCAGCTACCCGGACGTCGGCGTCGCGCAGTTCTGCACCGCCAGCCACAAGCTGGTCCGCGCGGAGAAGATGATCGACAGGGAAACGATCCCGGTGCCCGCGCCGACCTTGTTGGCGATGGGGATGGAACTGCCGCAGGAACTGGCGTTCTCGGCCGACAAGAAGTCGATCATCTTCACCCGGGGCAACTGGCGCTGGACCTTCACGCCGAGTACCACGGCGCCCAGGTAGGGCCGGGCGCGGGATAGGGGGGCGTGGATGCCGCTCGTCGGGACATGTCGAGCATCGTCTGTACGGATGCGGATGAGAACGAGACGGATTGGAGGCAGAGCAAGCTCTTTCGGGTCGGCCGGAGTGCCGGGCGCGCCACTTGGCTGCACACTGGGGGCATGAAGCGCCTGTCCTTCCACTTCGACCCCATCTCGCCGTTCGCCTATCTCGCCTTCGAAGCGCTGCCCGAGGCGCTGGTCGGTTGCAGCTACGTCGTGGACTACAGGCCGCTGCTGCTGGCCGGGCTGTTGCAGCACTGGGGCCAGAAGGGCCCGGCCGAGGTCGGACCCAAGCGGGTATGGACCTACCGCCACGTGGCCTGGCTGGCACACGCGCAGGGCACGCCTTTGACACTGCCCACACCGCACCCGTTCAATCCGCTGGCGCTGCTTCGGCTGGCCCTGGCCAGCGCGCCGGCCGGGACGCTGCCGAACCGACGCGTGGTGGAAATCCTGATGCACCATGTCTGGCGCGGTGATGGCGCCGACCCGAACGATCCGGACCGACTGGCCGGGCTCCAGTCTGCCGTGGCGCCCGTGCGCGATCCGGGGTCGACCGAAGTGAAGGCCGAGCTGCGCGCAGCCACCGAGGCAGCCGTCACGGCCGGTGTGTTCGGCGTGCCGACCATCGAGGTCGACGGCCGCCTCTTCTGGGGGCTCGATGCCTTGCCGATGCTGGCGGCCCACCTGAAGGGCGATCCGTGGATGACCGGTCCGGACTGGGACGCTGCCGGTGCCCCAAGGCCCGGTGTCGATCGGCCAGGGTAAACACGGAGTCGTTGATCTGCGTCAGGGCAGAAACGCCGAATATAATTTACCGACCGGTCGGTAACAAATAAGGATCCATGCTGCAACGCTCGATGTCCCCCCAACAAATCGCTGAACGCGTGAGCAACGACATGTTCGCCAAGGACCGTGCGACGCGGGCCCTGGGCATGACCGTGGCCGAGGTCGCGCCCGGGCGTGCGGTGCTCCGGATGACCGTGCGCGAGGACATGCTCAACGGCCACGACACCTGCCACGGGGGCCTGATCACGACGCTTGCCGACTCGGCCTTTGCCTTCGCCTGCAATTCCTACAACGAGATCACCGTCGCGGCCAGCTTCGGTATCGAGCTGCTGGCGCCGGGCCGCCTGGGCGACGTGCTCACCGCGACCTGCACCGAGGTGTCCAAGGCCGGCCGCACCGGTGTCTACGACGCCGAAGTGACCAATCAGCGCGGCGAGCGCGTCGCCATGTTTCGCGGCCGTTCGTACACCATGCGCGGCAAGCCCGTCGTGGCGATCTGAGGAGACCCGACATGCCCGTCAAACAACCCGCCCCCGGGGACCTCGAGCCGATCGAGACCGCCAGCCGCGACGAACTGGCCGCGCTGCAGCTGCAGCGGCTGAAGCAGACGCTCGAACGCGCCTATGACAACGTGCCGCACTACAAGGCGGCCTTCGACGCCGCCGGGGTCCACCCGTCGGACTGCAAGTCGCTCGCCGACCTGTCGAAGTTCCCCTTCACGACCAAGGGGGACCTGCGCGACAACTACCCCTTCGGCATGTTCGCGGTGCCGCGCGAGCAGGTCGTTCGCGTGCACGCCAGCTCGGGCACGACCGGCAAGCCGACCGTGGTCGGCTACACCCAGAACGACATCGACACCTGGGCCGACCTCGTCGCGCGCTCGATCCGCGCTGCCGGCGGCCGCAAGGGCGACATCATCCACGTGGCCTATGGCTACGGTCTCTTCACCGGCGGCCTGGGCGCGCACTACGGCGCCGAACGACTGGGCTGCACCGTGATCCCGATGTCGGGCGGCCAGACTGAAAAGCAGGTTCAGCTGATCACGGACTTCCGGCCCGACATCATCATGGTCACGCCGAGCTACATGCAGGTGATCATCGAGGAGATGGAGCGCCAGAGCCTGGACCCGCGCGCCAGTTCGATCCAGATCGGCATCTTCGGCGCCGAGCCGTGGACCGAGGCGATGCGCCACGACATCGAGGTGCGCGCCGGCCTCGACGCGGTCGACATCTACGGCCTGTCCGAGGTCATGGGCCCGGGCGTGGCCAGCGAGTGCATCGAGAGCAAGGACGGCCCGGTGATCTGGGAGGACCACTTCTTCCCCGAGATCATCCACCCGGAGACCGGCGAGCCGGTCGCCGATGGCGAGGAGGGCGAACTCGTCTTCACGACCCTGACCAAGGAAGCGCTGCCCGTCATCCGCTACCGCACGCGCGACCTGACGCGCCTGCTGCCGCCGACCTCGCGCGCGATGCGCCGCATGGGCAAGATCGTCGGCCGCAGCGACGACATGCTGATCATCCGCGGCGTCAACGTGTTCCCGACCCAGATCGAGGAACTGGTGCTGCAGCATGGGCAGTTGTCCGGGCAGTACCAGCTCGTCGTCACGCGTTCGGGCAATCTGGACGAGATCCAGGTCCTGGTCGAGCTGCAGCCGGCGCACGCCGACGTCGAACGCGGCGTCGTCGCGGCCAGCCTGCAGCAGCGCATCAAGAACCTCATCGGCGTGTCCACCACGGTCAGCGTGGGCGCGCCGGAATCGATCGAACGCACGCTGGTCGGCAAGGCCCGCCGCGTGATCGACAAGAGACAGAAATGATGACCCACCCCCGAAGCGCCTTCGGCGCTCCCCCTCAAGGGGGCGCCACCTGCAGACCGGCAGAGCCGGATCTGCGGTGGCCGCTTGATTGCCCGCACCGCAGGAGTTGACATGTACACACAATCGATGGACACCGAGAAGGCCGAAGCGGCCAAGGCCGTCACGACGCTGGAGGAGGCCGAGCTGCAGAAGCGCTTCGACGAGCGCATCGACGCCGGCGACTTCATCGAGGCCAAGGACTGGATGCCGGAGAACTACCGCAAGACGCTGACCCGGCAGATCAGCCAGCACGCGCATTCCGAGATCGTCGGCATGTTGCCCGAGGGCAACTGGATCAGCCGTGCGCCGACGCTCAAGCGCAAGGCCATCCTGCTCGCCAAGGTGCAGGACGAAGGTGGCCATGGCCTGTACCTGTACGCCGCCGGCGAAACACTCGGCACCAGCCGCGACGAGATGATCGAGGCCCTGCACAGCGGCAAGGCCAAGTACAGCTCGATCTTCAACTACCCCACGATGACCTGGGCCGACATCGGCACCATCGGCTGGCTGGTCGACGGCGCGGCGATCATGAACCAGGTGCCGATCTGCCGCTGCAGCTACGCGCCCTATGCGCGCGCCATGATCCGCATCTGCCGCGAAGAGAGCTTTCACCAGCGCCAGGGCTACGACAGCCTGCTCGTGATGATGAAGCAAGGCACCGATGCCCAGCGCGCGATGGTGCAGGGCGCGGTCAATCGCTGGTGGTGGCCCTGCCTGATGATGTTCGGCCCGCCCGACGACCAGTCGCCCAACTCGGCGCAGGGCATGCGCTGGGGCATCAAGCGCGTGTCGAACGACACCTTGCGGCAGAAGTTCGTCGACGCCACCGTCGATCAGGCCAAGGTGCTCGGTGTGACGCTGCCGGACCCGGACCTGAAGTGGAACGAGGCCAAGGGCCAGCACGACTTCGGCACCATCGACTGGGCCGAGTTCTGGCAGGTCGTCGGCGGCGAAGGGCCGTTGAACCGCGAGCGCCTGGCGATGCGTGTCAAGGCCTGGGACGACGGGGCCTGGGTGCGCGAGGCCGCGCTGGCCCACGCCGACAAACAGACGATGAAGGAGGCCGCATGAGCGCCGCGAACAGGGAATGGCCGTTGTGGGAGGTCTTCGTGCGCAGCCGCGCCGGCCTCGACCACAAACACTGTGGCAGTCTGCACGCCGCCGACCCGCAGATGGCGGTTCAGATGGCGCGCGACGTCTACACCCGCCGCCAGGAAGGCGCCAGCATCTGGGTTGTGCGCAGCGACCAGATCGTGGCCAACGACCCCGGCGACAAGGACAGCTATTTCGACCCGGCGGAGGACAAGGTCTACCGCCACCCGACCTTCTTCAAGCTGCCCAAGGAAGTCGACCATATGTGATCCCCCCCCGAAGCGCTCACGCGCTCCCCCCCAGGGGGGCGAGCCGCGACGAGGAACCGTCGCTGCGGACGGAACCTCGCCGGCGAGCGCCCGCCGGCCTGCCAGCCGGCGGGCGCCATCGACGGACCGGCAGAGCCGGATCCGTGATGGCCGCTTGAGGGCACGCCCGGACCGCATTCCTGACGACATGACCCAATCCATCCAGATCGAACACCGCGCCGACGTCGACTACCTGCTGCGCCTCGGCGACACCTGTCTGATCCTCGGCCAGCGCCTGGGCGAATGGTGCGGGCACGGCCCGGTGGTCGAAGAGGACATCGCGCTGACCAATATGGCGCTCGACCTGATCGGCCAGACAAGGGCCCTGTTGACGCATGCGGGCGCACTCGACGGCCTCCAGCTGAGCGAGGACCAGCTCGCCTTCCTGCGCGACGAAGGCGACTACCGCAACCTGACGATGGCCGAGCTGCCACGCGGCGACTTCGCGTTCACGGTGCTGCGCAACCTCTTCATCGGCACCTGGCTCAAGCTGCACTGGGATCGGCTGAAGAACTCGTCCGACGCCGAACTGGCCGCGATCGCCGCCAAGGCATTGAAGGAGGCGCGCTACCACCAGCAGCACGCCGCCGACTGGGTGCTGCGCCTGGCCGACGGCACCGACGAATCACGCCGCCGCACCGAGCAGGCGCTGGACGATCTGTGGCGCTTCGTGCCCGAGATGTTCAGTGCCGACGACGTCGACGCGGCGGCCGAGAAGGCGGGCCTGGGCCCGTCGCGCGCCGCGCTGCGCAAAGCCTGGGACGACGAGATCGCGGTCGTCTTCGACGCCGCCAGGCTGGTCGCGCCCGCCGAAGGCAAGTTCCTCAGCACCGGCACGCGCGGTGTGCACAGCGAGCACATGGGATTCCTGCTGGCCGAAATGCAGACCCTGCAGCGCCAGTTCCCCGGAGGTGTCTGGTGACGATGGAAAAGGCCTGGGCCGTGCTCGAGCAGGTGCCGGACCCCGAGGTCCCGGCGCTGTCGCTGTGCGACCTGGGCATCGTGCGCGACCTGCGCGCGCGCGACGGCGGCGGGGTCGAGGTCGTGCTGACCCCGACCTACAGCGGCTGCCCGGCAACCGAAGTCATCGAGCAGAGCGTGATCGACGCGCTCGACGCCGCCGGCTTCGGGCCGACCCGGGTCACGATGCAGCGCGCACCGGCCTGGACCACCGACTGGATGAGCGAAGACGGCAAGCGCAAGCTGCGCGAGTACGGCATCGCCCCGCCGGGGCCGGTCGACCCGTCGGTCGGCGTCCCGATCCAGCTGATGCGCCGCGTCGCACCCGTGCCATGCCCGCGCTGCGCCAGTTCGAACACCGAGCGGCTCGCCGCCTTCGGTGCCACCGCGTGCAAGGCGCTTTACCGCTGCCTGGCCTGCCGCGAACCCTTCGAGCATTTCAAGCCGATATGAGCAACCCTTCGAGCCCGCTGTTTCACGACCTCACGGTGCGCCGCATCGACCCCGACACCGCAGAGGCGGTGATCGTCACCTTCGACGTGCCGCCCGGTCTGCGCGAGGTCTTCGGCTTCACCCAGGGCCAGTACCTGACCTTGCGCAAGTCGATCGACGGCGACGATCTGCGCCGCTCGTACTCGATCTGTGCCGGCGTCGACGACGGCGAACTGCGCGTCGGCGTGCGCAAGGTCAAGGGCGGGCGCTTCTCGAACTGGATCAACGAATCGCTCACGCCCGGCGACAGCATCAGCGTGATGGCGCCGCAGGGCCGCTTCTTCGTGCCGCTCGATGCGAAGGCCAGGCGCCACCATGTCGGCATTGCCGGCGGCAGCGGCATCACGCCGATCCTGTCGATCATGAAGACGGTGCTGTCGCGCGAGCCCCTGTCGAGCTTCACGCTGATCTACGGCAACCGCGCGCTCCGGTCGACGATGTTCAAGGAGGAGCTCGAAGACCTCAAGAACCGCTACCTGACACGCCTGTCGCTGCACCATGTGTTCAGCGATGAGCCGACCGACGTGCCGCTCAACCATGGTCTGACCGACCGCGCCAAACTCGGCGACTTCCTGGCCAGCGTGGTCCCGGCCGCCAGCATCGACCATGTCTATGTGTGCGGCCCGTTCCAGATGAACGACGAGGCCGAGGCCGCGCTGCTGGCCGCCGGCGTGCCCGAGGACCGGATCCACATCGAACGCTTCGGCATCGCGCCGCAGGCCGGCGGGACCGGCGTCGGCGCGGTCGTGCACCAGGCCCAGCCGGGTGACGCCGAGAAGGCCCGCATCGTCATCATCCGCGATGGGCTGCGGCGCGAGATCGACTTTGACAAGGAGCAGCCGAGCATCCTCGATGCGGCCTCCGCGGCCGGGCTCGAGGTGCCGTTCTCGTGCACCTCTGGCGTGTGCGGCACCTGCCGCGCCAAGCTGGTCGAGGGCGAGGTGCGCATGGAGCGCAACTTCGCACTCGACAAGGCCGAGGTCGCGAACGGCTTCGTGCTGACCTGCCAGGCGCACCCGACCACGGAGCGCGTCGTGCTCTCCTTCGATGAACGCTGAATGATGCGGCCCCCACGCTCGCGCAGCCCGCTGCCCCCCGAGGGGGCGTCATCGCCCCTGCGGCGGCCCGGCGGGCGATGAACGATGGCCCGAGGCCGCGCCGCCACCTACGACGACCAGCGTGTGCTGATCCTCAACCGCGCAGCGGAGCTGTTCGCGCGCTCGGGATTTGCCGCGACCTCGATGAACCAGGTCGCCGAGGCGTGTGGATTCTCCAAGCCCACGCTGTACCACTACTACCGCGACAAGGACGCGCTGCTGGTCAGCATCTGCGACGAGCATGTGCTGCGCCTGCACGCGATGGCGAGCGAGGTGGGCGCGTCGCCGCTGGCGCCGCAGGACAAGCTGCGCGAGCTGATCACCCGCATCCTGTCGGAGTACGCCGACGCGCAGCACGCGCACCGGGTGCTGACCGAGGACGTGCGCTTTCTGGGCGAGGTCGATCAGCGCCGGATCCTCGGCCGCGAGCGTGAGGTGGTGGCCGGATTCGCCACGGTCGTCGGCCAACTCAGGCCCGACCTGCAGCAGGCCGCGCTCGCCACACCGCTGACCATGCTGCTGTTCGGCATGATCAACTGGATGTTCACCTGGATGCGGCCCACGGGCTCGCTCGACCACGCGGCGATGGCCCCCATCGTCGCCGACCTCTTCATCGGCGGCCTGGCTGCCGTCTCCCCCCGAACCGAACTGGCACTGACCCCATGACCACAGTCCTCCAGAGTTTCATCGCCGGCCAGTGGCTCGGCACGACCGCAACCCAATTGCTGCGCAGCGCGATCAATGGCCGCGCCGTTGCCGCCATGCACGGCGACAAGATCGACTTCGCCGAAGCGGTGGACTTTGCGCGCCGCACCGGAGTGCCGGCCCTGCGCAAGACCGACTTCCAGCAGCGCGCCGCAATCCTGAAGGCGCTGGCCAAGTACCTCGTCGAACGCAAGGAGCAGCTCTATGCGATCTCGGCGCACACCGGCGCCACGCGCGCCGACAGCTGGATCGACATCGAAGGCGGCACCGGCACCCTGTTCGCGTATGCCAGCATGGGCAGCGCCGAGCTGCCGTCGGGCAACGTGGTGCACGAGGGCCCGGCGCTGCCACTGGGCAAGACCGGCGCCTTTGCAGGCACCCACATCCTGGTGCCGCGCGGCGGCCTGGCGGTGCACATCAATGCCTTCAACTTCCCGGTCTGGGGCCTGCTCGAGAAGTTCGCGCCGACCTTCCTCGCCGGCATGCCCTGCATCGGCAAGCCGGCCAGCGCGACGAGCTACCTGACCGAAGCGGCGATGCGACTGATCGTCGAATCGGGCCTGCTGCCCGACGGGGCGCTGCAGCTCGTGATCGGCTCGACCGGCGACCTGCTCGACCGCCTTGACGGCCAGGACGTCGTCACCTTCACCGGCTCGGCCGACACCGCGGCCAAGCTGCGCGTGCACCCGAACCTGATCCGCCAGTCGGTGCCGTTCAATGCCGAGGCCGATTCGCTCAACTGCGCGATCCTGGCGCCCGACGTGTCGCCCGACGACGAGGAGTTCGAGCTCTTCGTCAAGGAGGTGGCGCGCGAGATGACGGTCAAGTCGGGCCAGAAGTGCACCGCGATCCGGCGCGCCATCGTGCCCCGCCAGCACCTAGATGCCGTCGCCGAGCGGATCGCGGCGCGCCTGAAGAAGACGACTGTCGGCGACCCGTCGGTGGAAGGGGTGCGCATGGGCGCGCTGGCCTCGCATGACCAGAAGACCGACGTCGCCGCGCGCGTGGCCACGCTGATGCAGGGCGCCGAACTGGTCCATGGCGAACGCGATGGCTTCGCACCGATGGGCGAGGGTGTCGGCGAAGGTGCCTTCTTCGCGCCGACCCTGCTGCTGTCGCGCAAGCCGATGACCGACGACGCGGTACACGACGTCGAGGCCTTCGGGCCGGTCAGCACGCTGATGCCCTATGACGGCCTCGACGAGGCGCTGGTGCTGGCCGCACGGGGCCGCGGCAGCCTGGTCGGCTCGCTCGTGACCAAGGACCCGCAGATCGCCGCACACGTGATTCCGACCATCGCCGCCCACCACGGCCGCCTCCTGATCCTCGACCGCGAGGCCGCGCCCGAGTCGACCGGCCACGGCTCGCCGCTGCCGATGCTCAAGCACGGCGGCCCAGGGCGCGCCGGCGGTGGCGAGGAGCTCGGCGGCATCCGTGCCGTCAAGCATTACCTGCAGCGCGCCGCGGTCCAGGGCTCGCCGACGATGCTGGCCGCGGTGACGGGCGAATACGTGCGCGGCGCCAAGGTCATCGAGACCGAGGTGCACCCGTTCCGCCGCCACTTCGAGGACCTGAAGATCGGCGAGTCGCTGCTGACCCATCGGCGCACCGTGACCGACGCCGACATCGTCGCCTTCGGCGGCATCAGCGGCGACTTCTTCTACATGCACTTCGACGCCATCGCAGCCAAAGAGACACAGTTCGGTCAACGCATCGCGCATGGCTACTTCGTGCTGTCGGCGGCGGCGGGGCTGTTCGTGTCGCCGGCGCCGGGGCCGGTGCTGGCCAACTATGGCCTGGACACGCTGCGCTTCGTCAAGCCGGTGGCGATCGGCGACACGATCCGTGCGCGCCTGACCGCCAAGCGCAAGATCGACCGCAACCGCAAGGGCCCGGACGGCGTCGGTCAGGGCGTCGTGGCCTGGGACGTCGAGGTCACCAACCAGGACGGCGAGGTGGTCGCCAGCTACGACATCCTGACCCTGGTAGCCAAGCGAGGCTGATCGACCCCGGCCCGTCCTGGTGGTAGCCTGAACGTCGGGCCAGCCGGTCAAGCCGGCGGGACGAACTCAGGAGATCGCGCACATGTCGGAGTCGAATCAGAGTATTCCGGGCAGTCGGGACGTCCAGGTCGGACTCAACGACGCGCTCAGCATCGGTGGTTCGCGCCAGACCTCGGTCGGGCGCAGCGACAGCACTTCAGTGAGCCGGGATGCCGCGGTCACGGTGGGTCAGCGTCTGAGCCTGACTGCAGGCGACACGATCGAACTCGTCGTGGGCGGTTCACGTCTGGTGCTGAAGAAGGATGGCACGATCCTGATCAGCGGCAAGGACATCCAGATCCAGGGCAGCGGCTCGATCACGGTGCGTTCGGCGGGCAAGGTCGTGATCAAGGGCAGCAAAGTCAGCGAGAACTGAGCCCGTGGGCGCGGCCGTCAGGCGGCGAGGCGCTCGAGCAACAAACGCACGGCGCCAAACGCGATCAGCAGTCCGAGCACGACCGCGAGGATGCCGGCGATCTGCAAGGCGCTCGGGATCTCGCCCAGGATCGGGATCGCCAGCAGCGAGGCCGCACCCGGCACCAGCGCGCCGAAGAACGCGGCGCGTCCCGAGCCCAACAATGCGACTGCGCGGCTGAAGGCCAGCACGGCGACCAGACCGGCGCCCAGGCCCTGCGCAACCAGCTGCATCACGATCATCCCGGTGCTGGCGGCGGCGAGGCGGTCGAAGTCGGCCAGCAGCACGAATCCGGGCGTGAAGATCACGAAGGACAGCACCGTGACTGCCGCGGTCAGGCGCAGCGGCTCGACGCCCCAGCGCCTTGACAGCGCGCCGAACAATCCCCAGCAGCAGCCGCCGAGCGCAAACAGCAGGTCGCCCAACGGCGTCAATGGCTCGTGCGCCTGCAGCAGCCCGTCGCCCCCGACGAAGCCCAGGCCGATCACGATGCAGCCGGCGCCGATGACCGCCTCGCGCGTGAGGCGCTGGTGCGCGATCCAGGCCGACAGGCCGAGCCCGGCGAGCATCTGGCAGGCCGGAGCGATGACCGCGCCATGGGCCAGCGGCGCGAAAGTGAAGCCACTCATCAGCAGCATGCTGAACAGCGGGCCGGCGAGCAGGGTCAGCACGAGGCCGCGTTTCCAGCCCAGGCCGGCGAGGTCGCGCAAGCCGAAGCGCCACAGCAGCGGGGCCATGATCAGCGCGCCCGGTGCGAAGCGCAGCAGGGTCAGGTCACCCGGGCTCAGCCCCGACTTGACGGCCAGCCGCGCCAGCACGCTGTAGCTGGCCCAGATGGCCGCCGCGAGCAGACCCCAGGCGAGGCCCTGGGCATGGCTGCGGCGGGCATCGTCGTCGTGGACAGGCATGGCTGCAGCCTATCAGCGTCGAGGGCCATTGATTCGACAGCGCCCGATCGACCCCTCATGATGGTTGCTCAAGACCAAGGAGAAGCATCATGGCCAGCGAAGTCTTCGACGCGATCGTGATCGGTGCCGGTCAGGCCGGGCCCGCGCTGGCCGCGCGCTGCAGCAAGGAGGGCCTGCGCACGGCGGTCATCGAGCGCCATCACTTCGGCGGCACCTGCGTCAACGTCGGCTGCGTGCCGACCAAGACGCTGGTGGCGAGCGCGCGCGCGATCCAGCTCGCGCGGCGCGGCGCCGACTTCGGCTTCGACGTCGGCACGCTGCGGGTCGACATGGCGCGCGTGAAGGCGCGCAAGGACCGCATCGTGCAGCAGTCGCGCGAAGGGGTCGAGGCGTGGATGCGCGGTCTCGAGCGCACCGAGGTCATCCGCGGCGAGGCGCGCTTCGTCGGCGAGCGCATGGTGCAGGTCGGTGACCGGACCTTGAATGCGGCGCGCATCTTCGTCAACGTCGGCGGTCGGTCGGTGAGGCCGGACCTGGCGGGCATCGACAGCGTGCCGACGCTCGACAACATCTCGATCCTGGAACTCGACGAGGTGCCGCGCCATCTGGCGATCATCGGTGGCAGCTACATCGGTCTCGAGTTCGCGCAGATGATGCGGCGGTTCGGCGCCGAGGTGACCGTGGTCGAGCGGGCGAAGAAGCTGTTGCCGCGCGAGGACGATGACGTTGCCGCCGGGATCCGCGCCATTCTCGAGGCCGACGGCATCCGTTTCGAGCTCGGGTCGGAGTGCATCTCGCTGGCGCGTGACGGCGACACGATCGCGGTCGGCGCGGCCTGCGCTGGCGAGGCGCCGTCGATCCGCGCCAGCCATGTGCTGCTCGCGGTCGGCCGGCGTCCGAACACCGACGGCCTGGGGCTGGAGTCGGCCGGCGTCGAGCTCGACGAGCGCGGTTACGTCGTCGTCGACGAGCAATGCCGGACCAGTGCCGAAGGGGTCTGGGCGGTGGGCGACTGCAATGGCCGCGGCGCCTTCACGCACACCGCGTGGAACGATCATGAGATCGTCGTCGCCAACCTGTTCGACGACGATGCGCGCCGCATCAGCGACCGCATTCCCTGCTATGCGCTCTTCATCGATCCTGCGCTCGGGCGCATGGGCATGACCGAGGCGCAGGTGCGCGCGAGCGGGCGCAATGCACTGGTCGCGACGATGCCGATGCAGCGCGTGGGCCGCGCGCGCGAGGCGGGCGAGACACAGGGTTTCATGAAGGTGCTGGTCGACGCCGACAGCGAGCGCCTGCTTGGCGCCGCGATCCTCGGCCTCAACGGCGACGAGGTCGTGCACGCGCTGCTCGACGTGATGGCGGCGGACCGACCGTACACGGCGATTTCGCGTGCGATGCACATCCACCCCACCGTGTCCGAGCTCGTGCCGACCCTGCTCCAGCAACTGCGCCCTCTCGAGCCAGGCTCGAGCGCTCAGTGATTACGCCAGTACGGCGCCCGCATCCCACATCGAGGAACACGAGCTGCGGGTTACTACCCGAGTTGTCAGCTTGTGTTGGCTTTCCGTCAGTGATGGGTCAGAGCTTGCCGCGACAGTCGCACCGTGCCGAGCTGCCCCGCGGGGGGCGAGGCATCCACACGAAGAGGAGACGCTCATGCAACACGACAGCCAGGGCTACTGGAAGGCCACCCTGGGGCTACTCACCAAGATCCTGATCATCTGGTTCTTGGTGTCGTTCGGCGCCGGCATCCTGTTTGCCGACATGCTCAACGGAATCAAGCTCGGCGGTTATCCGCTCGGGTTCTGGTTTGCCCATCAGGGATCGATGTACATCTTCATCGCGCTGATCTTCTATTACGCGAAGAAGATGGGTGACATCGACCGCAAGTTCGACGTTCACGAGGACTGAGGCCATCATGGATCTTCAAACCACAATCTATATCGTCGTCGGGTTGAGCTTTGCGCTCTACATCGGCATCGCCATCTGGGCGCGTGCCGGCTCGACGAGTGAGTTCTACGCCGCCGGCGGCAACGTGCCCCCGGTCATGAACGGCATGGCCACCGCGGCCGACTGGATGAGCGCAGCGTCGTTCATCTCGATGGCCGGCCTGATCTCCAACATGGGCTATGGCGGCGGCCTGTTCCTGATGGGCTGGACCGGCGGCTATGTGCTGCTGGCCATGCTGCTCGCCCCGTACCTGCGCAAGTTCGGCAAGTTCACCGTGCCGCAGTTCATCGGCGACCGCTTCTACTCGAAGTCGGCCTCGACGGTGGCGGTGCTGTGCCTGCTGGTCGCTTCGCTGACCTACATCATCGGTCAGATGACGGGCGTGGGCGTGGCGTTCTCGCGCTTCCTCGGCGTGTCGAGCGAAGTCGGCATCTACGTCGGCATGGGCATCGTGTTCGCCTACGCGGTGTTCGGCGGCATGAAGGGCATCACCTACACCCAGGTGGCTCAGTACATCGTGCTGATCCTGGCCTACACGGTGCCGGCGGTGTTCATCTCGCTGCAGCTCACGGGCAACCCGATTCCGCAGCTGGGCCTCGGGTCCAACCTGACCGGCCAGGACATCCCGCTGCTGATGAAGCTCGACCAGGTCGTCACCGATCTGGGCTTCGGCAAGTACACGACGACCACGGCCGGCAGCACGCTGAACATGTTCGTCTACACGCTGTCGCTGATGATCGGAACTGCGGGCCTGCCGCACGTCATCATGCGATTCTTCACCGTGCCGAAGGTGCGTGACGCGCGCGCTTCGGCCGGCTGGGCCCTGGTCTTCATCGCGATCCTGTACACGACCGCCCCGGCCGTGGCCGCGATGGCCAAGACGAACCTGATCCGCACGATCACCCCGGGTGTCGTGATGCAGCACACCGACCCCTATGCGGCGGAGGCATCGATCAAGTTCGAAGAGCGTCCCGACTGGATGAAGCGCTGGGAGAAGACCGGCCTGCTGAAGTTCGAGGACAAGAACGGCGACGGTCGCATCCAGTACTACAACGACAGCCCCAAGGTCAAGGCGGAGACCAAGGCCAAGTTCGACGCTGCCGGCTGGAAGGGCAACGAGCTGACGGTCAATGCCGACATCATCGTGCTGGCCAACCCCGAGATCGCGTTGTTGCCCGACTGGGTGATCGCGCTCGTCGCGGCGGGTGGTCTGGCAGCGGCGCTGTCGACGGCGGCGGGTCTGCTGATGGCGATCTCGTCGGCGGTCTCGCACGACCTGATCAAGAACATCATCGTTCCCGACATCAGCGAGAAGAACGAGTTGCTCGCCGGCAAGATGGCGATGGCAGTCTCGATCGTGGTGGCCGGCTGGCTCGGCCTGAACCCGCCAGGGTTCGCGGCCGGAACGGTGGCACTGGCCTTCGGTATTGCGGCCAGCTCGCTGTTCCCGGCGATCATGATGGGCATCTTCAGCAAGAAGATGAACAAGGAAGGTGCGATGGCGGGCATGTTGTCCGGCCTGTTCGTCACGCTCTTCTACGTGTTCGCACACAAGGGTCTGTTCTTCATCAAGGGCACGGAGTACCTTGACGTGATCGGTGGCGCCAACAGCTTCTTCGGCATCACGCCGGAAGCCTTCGGTGCGATCGGCGCGCTGGTCAACTTCATCGTCGCCTTTGCGGTCGACAAGGTCACCAAGGAGCCGCCGGAGCATATCCAGGCGATGGTCGAGGCCGTGCGCATCCCGCGCGGATCGAAGGCCGTCGACGGCGCTCACTAAGCACTTGTTTCACCCCCGGTCCGCCGGGGGTCGACAATCAGGGCCCTGCCGGCTAGCGTCGGCAGGGCCCTTTCCTTCCGGAGTCCTGTTTCATGGCGTTCGACTTCAGCGTGGCGCTGACCTGGATCCTGTTCCTGGCCCTGTTCCCGATCTCGTTCTTCTGGCTGCGCCGCGCATGGCGCATCCTGTTCAAGCGTGACTTCTCCGAAGTTGCGCTCAAGGGCGGCGAGTCACCGCCGAACCCGGAGAAGTACGCGCCCTATGCGGGCATCTTCAACCTGGTGGCCGGCGGCGTTACCGTGGGCACGATCCTGCTCGTCGTGGCGTTCCAGGTTCGCTACCAGGTCTGGTCGGCCGTCGCGGGTTCGACGATCTGGTGCAAGTTCTTCCTCGATTTCGCGCTCAGCCGCCAGGCCCATGGCGTCTGGGGCAAGGCGCCCAAGCGGTCCGACTCCGCCTGACTCAGGCGGCACCCGGACGCGCCCCAGGCGACGCGGCTGCGCCCGCGCCTGACCCATCTGAGAGGCAGATTGCCGCCCGGCAGGCGCGCCGGTTCGTGGCGCGCCGCGTGACGTCCGGCCGGAATTCCGGGGCGGAACTGGGCCAACCCGCGTTTCAGGCGGCGGCCTGCCGATAAGGACCGGGAGGTCGTCCGGCACCACAGTGGCCGTTGCTCGGCATCGGCCGGCGACGCGCCCAACCCTGCAAAGAACAAGAGGAATCAGGAATGACGAATTCGATTCGCTGCCGCCGCATGGCGGTGCCTTGGCGCCAGCTGGTCCTGTGCGGAGTGCTCGCCGGCCTGGCGGTCGTGTGCAGCCCAGTGCGCGCCGCGGCGGCGCCGACCCTGGGAGCCATCGTCCCGAAGAGCTGGCCCAATGCCGCGCAGGGCGAGGAGATCGTCCTGGGCATGCGGCTGGCGATCAAGACCTGGCCCGGCCAGCCGGCCCCGACCCTGGTCATCAAGGACGGTGCCTGCGACCCGCGCCGCTCCGAGGCTGCCGCGCGCGAGCTGGCGGCGGCCAAGGTCGACATGGTGCTTGGCAGCTGGTGTGTCATCGGCCAGGTGCCCAAGATGGTGGCCGATGCCGGCATTCCGTTCGTGTCGGCCCACGCCGAGCGCCTTGCCAAGCCGCCTTCGGGGATGCTTCAGCTCGGTCGGGTGGCCCTCTATTCGGCCGAGCGTATCGCCACCGACCTGCGCACCCAGACCGGGCTTCGCATCTCGTCCCGCACCTCGTGCTGGATGGACTTCGAGCCCGCCATGTGGGATCGTTACGACGCCGTGCTGTGCCCGGTTCTCGGGGTCGACAAGGCACGCTGGCAGCAGGCCGAGGCCACCTACACGGCGGCCTATCGCAAGCCCTTTACGGCCTCGGCGGCACGCGGCTACGCCGCGATGGAGGCCGCATTGGCCCAGTTGCGACGCCTGCGCAGCGGGGCCAAATCGAACAACGAGCCGATCGTCACCATCCTCGGGCCACTGCTCTCGGCCGACGCACCCTCGCCGCCGGACGCGATGCAGCTGGTCTTCGCGACCCGGCTGCCGCGCCTTGCGCCGCGCGAGCATGCGCTGGTGCAGCACCTGCAGAAGTCCAAGAGCTGCGCTTGTGCGCAAGGCAGCGCCTGTGCCGACAAGGGACCCTGGGCCGAATTGCCGTTCGAGGTGCGCGGCGGCGCCGCCGGTTGCCCGGTCCTGTCGTCTGCGCTGACCCGTTGAGCCCTCGGCGGCCGCGTCGACGCCGCCTCAGGCCGCGGTCCGCCGTGAGCGCCAGGCGCCGAACAGCGCGACCAGGCCTGGCACCAGGATGAAGCCCCAGATGATGAGGCTCAGGTTGGCGGCGACCCAGGGCACATTGCCGAACAGATACCCCGCCGTCACGATGCTGCCGACCCACAGGATGCCGCCGGTCACGTCGTAGAAGCTGAACTTGCTGCGCGTCATCTGGGCCACGCCGGCCACGAATGGCGCGAAGGTGCGCGCGAAGGGCATGAAGCGCGCCAGCACGATCGTGATGCCGCCGTACTTCTCGTAGAAGGCATGGGCCTGGTTGAAGGCATGCCGGTTGAACCAGCGTGAGTGCGGCCAGCTGAACACGCGTGGCCCGACGGCGTGGCCGATCGTGTAGTTGGTCTGGTTGCCGGCGATCGCCGCGACGCTGAGCAGGGCGACCGATGCCGGGTAGTCCATCAGCCCGGATCCGCACAGGGCGCCGACCACGAAGAGCAGCGAATCACCCGGCAGAAATGGCATCACGACGAGGCCCGTCTCGACGAAGATGATGGCGAACAGCAGGGCGTAGATCCATGCGCCATGGGCATCGACGAACTCGCGCAGGTGCACGTCGACATGCACGATGAAGTCGAACAGCGACAACAGAAGGTCCATGGCGGCGATTATCGGCGGCAGAATCGACCCCACGACTCTGGAGAGGAGGCCCTCGATGACACGGGGATTGGGACGCCAGCGGCTGCTGGCACTGTTCGCCGTCGGCACGTTGCTGCTCAACATGCCGCTGCTGGCCCTGTGGGACCGTGACGTGCTCGTGTTCGGCCTGCCGCTGTTTCCGACCGCGCTGTTCGGGATCTGGGCTTTCCTGATCGTCGGCATCGGCTGGCTCACCGAACGCCTGCCCGACTGACAGGCGACCATGCTGAGCGCTCCGGTCGTCATTGCCGCGTCGCTGGCCTACCTGCTGCTGCTGTTCGGCGTGGCGGCCTGGGGCGACCGGCGGGCCGCGCGCGGGCGTTCGGTGGTCGGCAACGCCTGGGTCTATGCCTTGTCGATGGCGGTCTACTGCACCGCCTGGACCTACTATGGCAGCGTCGGCCGCGCCGCCGCCTCGGGGGTCTGGTTTCTGCCGATCTATCTCGGCCCGACCCTGGCGATGGTGCTGGCCTGGATGGTGATCCGCAAGATGCTGCGCATCGCCCGCCGCTACCGCATCACCTCGATCGCGGACTTCGTCGCCAGCCGGTATGGCAAGAGCCCGCTGCTGGCGGGTCTGGTGACCCTGATCACGGTGGTCGGCATCGTGCCCTACATCGCGCTGCAGCTCAAAGCAATTGCCACCGGCTTCGGCCTGATGACGACGGTGCCGGGCGAGGTCGTGAGCGCGCCGGGCCATTGGTGGCGCGACAGCACGTTCTTCGTGGCGCTCGTGCTGGCCGGCTTCACGATGATGTTCGGCACCCGCCACCTCGACAGCACCGAGCGCCACGAGGGCATGGTGGCAGCGATCGCCTTCGAGTCGGTGATCAAGCTGCTCGCTTTCCTCGCGGTCGGCATCTTCGTCACCTGGGGCATGTTCGGTGGCCTGGGCGACCTGTTCGCACGCGTCGACGCGGTGCCCGAACTCAAGCGCTTGCTCACGCTCGACCAGGGGCGCAGTTTCGCCTACGAACAGTGGTTCGCGCTGACCTTGCTGTCGATGCTGTCGGTGATCTTCCTGCCGCGCCAGTTCCAGATGATCGTCGTCGAGAACGTCGACGAGCGCCACCTCAAGCGCGCGGCCTGGGTGTTCCCGCTCTACCTGCTGCTGATCAACCTGTTCGTGCTGCCGATCGCCTTCGGCGGGCTGCTCTACTTCGGGCCCGGGGCTGCCAATGCGGACGCCTTCGTGCTCTCGCTGCCGCTTGCACAGGGGGCCACCGGCCTGGCGCTGGTCGCCTTCATCGGGGGGCTGTCGGCGGCCACCGGAATGGTGATCGTCGAGGCGATCGCGGTGTCGACGATGGTCTGCAACGACCTCGTGATGCCGGTGCTGCTGCGCACGCGGCGCTTTCGCGAGCATCGCGGCGACTTCACGCGGCTCTTGATCGGCATCCGGCGGATCGCGATCCTCGGCGTGCTGCTGCTGGGCTACACCTACTTCCACGTCGCGGGTGAGGCCTACGCCCTGGTCAGTATCGGCCTCATCAGCTTTGCTGCGGTGGCCCAGTTCGCGCCGGCGGCGCTGGCCGGCATGTACTGGAAGGGCGGCACCCAGCGCGGCGCGCTGGCCGGGCTGGGGGCCGGCTTCGCGCTATGGGCCTACACGCTGATGCTGCCGTCGATCGCCAAGTCGGGCTGGCTGCCCGATGCCTTCTTGCTCGCCGGGCCGTTCGGGACGGAACTGCTCAAGCCGGAGGCGTTGTTCGGCCTGCGCGGAATGGACAGCCTGACGCACTCGCTGTTCTGGAGCCTGCTGGCCAACATCGGCGCCTACGTCGGCGTGTCCTTGTGGCGTGCGCCTTCGGCGCGCGAGGCGAGCCAGGCGGCCCTCTTCGTCGACATTGACGTGACGGCCGATGCGGCCACGCACAGCGCCCCTGCGTTCTGGCGCGGCCGCGCGGCGCTCGCTGACCTCCAGCCGCTGGCGGCGCGATTCCTGGGCGCCGAGCAGGCGCGCAGGATGTTCGAGGACTATGCGCGGCGCGCCGGCGTCGCGCGGGTGGCCGACATCCGCGCCGACGCGCGCCTGGTCCAGCATGTCGAGACCCAGCTCGCCGGCGCCATCGGCAGTGCTTCGGCGCGCGTCATGGTGGCGTCGGTGGTCCAGGAGGAACCGCTCGCGATGGGCGATGTGCTGCGCATCCTGGACGAGGCCTCGCAGCTGCGCGCCTACTCGCATGCACTCGAGGAGAAGTCGGCTTCGCTGCAGCGCGCCACGGCCGAGCTGCGCGCCGCCAACGAGCAGTTGCAGAGCCTGGACCGCCTGAAGGACGATTTCATGTCCTCGGTCACGCATGAACTTCGCACGCCGCTGACCTCGATCCGGGCGCTGGCCGAACTGATGGCCGACGACCCGCAGATGCCGAACGGGCAGCGCCAGGAATTCATCGGCATCATCGTCACCGAGACCGAGCGCCTGTCACGCCTGGTCAACCAGGTCCTGGACCTGGCCAAGATCGAGTCCGGCCATGCAGAGTGGCACAACACCGATGTCGACATGGGGGCGCTGGTGCGCCAGGCGGCCCAGTCGATGACCGAGCTGCTGCGCGAACAGGGCACCCGGCTCGAACTCGATCTGCCGGCGCAAGTGCCCACGCTGCGCGCCGACCCCGACCGACTGACCCAGGTCCTGCTCAACCTGCTGGGCAACGCAGCCAAGTTCGTGCCACGCAACGACGGTCTGATCCAGGTCCGGCTGCGCTGCGACGAGCGCGGCCTGACCGTCCAGGTGCAGGACAACGGACCCGGGGTGGCCGAGGCCCACCGCGGGCGCGTGTTCGAGAAGTTCCACCAGGGCGGCGACGCCTCCAACCGCCCGGCCGGGACCGGACTCGGGCTGCCGATCAGCCGACAGATCGTCGAGCACTTCGGCGGCCACATCGCCCTTAGAAATGACATTGGTCATGGCGCCTGTTTCGAGTTCACATTACCTTGGGCTCATCGCGAGGAGAGAGCGACATGAGTGAGAAGATCCTGATTGCCGACGACGAACCGAACATCCTGATCTCGCTCGACTACCTGATGAAGCGCGAAGGCTACGAGGTGCACCTGGCGCGCGACGGCCAGGAGGCGATCGACCTGTTGCGTCGCGAACGGCCGCGTCTGGTGCTGCTCGACGTGATGATGCCGCGCAAGACCGGTTTCGAGGTCTGCCAGGAAGTGCGCGCCGACGACACCCTAAAGGACACGCTGATCCTGATGCTGACCGCCAAGGGACGCGAGACCGACGTCGTCAAGGGCATGGCGCTGGGAGCCAATGCCTACATGACCAAGCCCTTCTCGACGCGCGATCTGGTGCAGAAGGTTGCCGAGCTGCTGACCGGCAAGCCATGAGACGCGACAAGCGTCTGGTCAAGGTCCTGGTGGTGGCGGCACTCGCCAGCCTGCTGGTGTTCGGGTTGTGGTTCGGCGCGACCGTTGCGCTGGTGGCGTCGACCCTGACGTTCGAGATGCGTGAGCTGATGTGGCACCTGCTCGGACCGCGCGTGCCGCTGTCGCTGTTGATGCTGCTCGTGCTGGCCGGGCTGTCGATGGCACTCGCACAATGGCTGTACCGGCGCCATGTGGCCGCCCCGGCGCGGCTGCTCGAGCAATCGCGCGCGCTGCTCGAGTCTGGCGACGCGCAGTCGCTTCAGGCCCAGGGCAGCGCGGAAACCCGGGGGCTGGCCGAAGCCTTCAACGAACTGGTGCGCCAACGTGACCAGTTGCGCGGTGATGTTGCCGCGCAGGTTGCCGAAGGCAGTCGGCGTGCCGAGCAGGAGCGCAGCCGACTGGCAGCGCTGATGTCCGAGCTGACCCAGAGTGTCGTGGTGTGCAACCTGGACGGGCGAGTCCTGCTCTACAACCAGCGTGCGCGCTACCAGTTCAGGGCCCTGTCCGATGCCCCCCAGCTGGCCGACGGGGCCGAACTGATCGGTCTCGGGCGCTCGATCTATGCCGTCTTCGACCGCCAGCTGGTCGCGCATGCGCTGGAGAAGATCCAGCAGCGACTTGCGCGCGGGGCGGCAACCCCGTCGGCCCAGTTCGTCACCACGACCCGCAGCGGGCAGCTGCTGCGCGCCCAGATGGCCCCGGTGCGCGATGGCAGCGCCGACCCGACCCAGCTCGACGGGTTCGTGCTGATGCTCGACAACATCACGCGCGAATACGAACATGACTCGGCGCAGGACCAGCTGCTGCTCGGCCTGACCGAGAGCACCCGGGCCTCGCTCGGCAACATGCAGGCGGCGCTCGAGGTGCTCGAAGACCCACAGCTCGACCCGGCTGCGCGCGGGCGCTTCGGAGCCGTCGTGCGCGACGAGGTGCGTGCCATGGCGGAGCGCATCCACGAGCTGTCGGCGCGCAGCGCGCAGGAGACCAAGACCCGCTGGCCATTGGAGGAGATGCTGGGTGCGGACCTGGTGGCGGCGGCGCAGCGACGCATGGGGCAGCTCGGCAGCCTGCGCATCGGCACCCAGGCGGTCGATGCGACGCTCTGGCTCAAGGTCGACAGCTTTTCGCTGATGCAGGCCCTGACCTACCTGGCCACGCGGCTGATCGACGAGTTCAGCGTGCGCAACCTGCAGCTGCGCCTGCAGGAAACCCAGGGCCGCGCGCAGCTCGACCTGATCTGGTCGGGCCAGGCCATGAGCAGCGAGACGGTGATGTCCTGGGAGAGTGAGCCGATGCGCATCGGCAGCGGGACGAGCGCGACCACCAGCGCCCTGTCGGTGCGCGACGTCGTGCAGCGCCATGGCGGCGAATTCTGGTTCGAGCGCGACCGCGTGCGCCACGAGGCCTTCTTCCGCATCCTGCTCCCGCTGGCCGAGGCGGGCGGCGACCCGACGCCGCTCAACGCGGCGGCCGTGCGCGCCGAGAGCCGACCGGAGTACTACGACTTCGATCTGTTCCAGGCCAGCGCCGCCGACCATTCGCATGATCAGCAGCGCCTGGTCGAACTCAGCTACACGGTGTTCGACACCGAGACCACCGGGCTCGAGCCGTCGGCCGGCGACGAGATCATCCAGATCGGTGCGGCGCGCATCGTCAACAACAAGCTGCTGCGCCAGGAAGCGTTCGAGCAACTGGTGGACCCGCAGCGCAACATACCGGCGGCGAGCATCCCGATCCACGGCATCCGGCCCGAGATGGTGAAGGGGCAGCCGACCATCGACGCCGTGCTGCCGGCCTTCCACGCCTTTGCACACGACACCGTGCTGGTGGCGCACAACGCCGCCTTCGACATGCGTTTCCTGCAGCTCAAGGAAGCGCGCACCGGGTTGCGCTTCGACCAACCCGTGCTCGACACCCTGCTGCTGTCCGCCGTGGTGCACCCGAACCAGGAGTCGCATCGCCTGGAGGCGATTGCCGAGCGTTTCGGGATCACCGTGATCGGTCGTCACACCGCGCTTGGCGACGCCATCGTCACCGCCGAGGTGCTGCTCAAGCTGATCCCGTTGCTGGCGGCGATGGGTATCCACACCCTGGGTCAGGCGCGCGAGGCCGCGCAGAAGACCTACTACGCGCGCATCAAGTACTGAGCCAGGGCATCTCGTGCCTGACGCCTGCGGCTGAACGCCATCGCCCACCTCGCGCTTCATCCTGGCATCTTGGCAGCGCTGGTCGCGGCCCTGTTGTTCGGTGCGGGTACGCCGCTGGCCAAGGCCTTGCTCGACAACGTCGACCCCTGGATGCTGGCCGGCCTGCTGTATCTTGGATCCGGCGTCGGCTTGACGTTGTGGCGCGCGCTGAGACGGGCGCCCTGGGTGCGGCTGCCGGCTGGCGAATGGCCATGGCTGGCGGGTGCCGTGCTGTCGGGCGGCGTGCTCGGCCCTGTGCTGCTGATGATGGGCTTGACCCGGATGCCAGCGTCGGGGGCGTCACTGTTGCTCAATGCCGAAGCGGTCTTCACGGCGCTGATTGCCTGGATCGCATTCCGGGAAAACGTCGATCGCCGCATTGCGCTCGGCATGGTGTTGATCGTGGCCGGTTCGGTCTGGCTGAGCTGGCCGCAGGAGATGGCAGTCGGCGCCGCGTGGCCCGCCTTGGCGGTGCTCGGCGCCTGCCTGGCCTGGGGCATCGACAACAATCTGACGCGCCGCGTTTCGCTTCACGATGCGACCTGGATCGCCGCGCTCAAGGGCCTGGCAGCCGGCGCGGTCAACCTGGCCCTGGCCCGATGGAGCGGAGCCCCCTGGCCAGACGGAAATTTCGTGGCAGCTGCCCTGGTGCTCGGCCTTGGCGCCTATGGCGTCAGTCTGGCGCTCTTCGTGGTGGCGCTCAGGCACCTGGGCACGGCGCGCACCGGCGCCTACTTCGCGGTGGCACCATTCATGGGTGCCGTGGCGTCCGTGCTGTGGCTGGGCGAGTCGGTCGACGCACGTCTGCTGGGGGCTGGCGCCCTGATGGCGGCAGGTGTCTGGCTCCATTTGCTTGAGCGGCACGAACACGAGCACACGCACGAGGCCCTGTGGCACTCACATCGGCACATGCACGACGCACACCACCAGCACGACCACGCTGAGGTCGATGCGCAGCCGCAGCATTCGCACTGGCATCGGCATGAACCGGTCACGCACACGCACGCGCATTTCCCGGATGTGCACCACCGTCACCCGCATTGAGCGCCGCTGGCGTCGGCGCCATGCGGCCGGGTGCCGCACAATTCAGGCTTCCCCCGCCATGCGCCCACGATGACCGATACGCCGCCCGACAACGAACCCGATCCCGAAGCGACGCCGCCAACCGCGCCGATGAGTCCGGCGCAATGTGCAGCCTTGCTGGCGGAGCGTTTCCCCGGCTTGTTCGGCGCGGGCGTCGCGCTGCCGGTCAAGCTGCGCATCCAGGTCGATCTGCAGGAGCGCGCACCGGGCCTGTTCACGCGCAAGGTGCTGTCCGGCTTCCTGCACCGGCACACGACGAGCACGGCCTACCTGAAGGCCCTGCTGGCGTCACCGCACCGATTCGACCTCGAGGGTCAGCCGGCGGGGGAGATCAGCGACGAGCATCGCCAGGCCGCCGAAGCCGAGCTGGCGCGGCGGCGCGAACTGCATCAGGCCCGGCGTGCGGCCGAACGCGAGGCACAACGGGCAACCGAACGTGCGGCGCGCGAGGTGGAGCGTGCGTCGCGCTCGGCCGACGACGAGGCGCGGCGCCAACGCCTTGCCCTGCTGCGCGCCTGGGAGACCACGACCCTGACGCCGGCCAACTTCGGGGCGCTCAAGGGACTGACCGAGGAGGCGTTGCAAGCCCAGCTGGATCAGGCACGCGAGGACCGGGCGCGCGCGCCAGAGCCGTTGCGCGACGAACGGCCCCAGCGACCACCGGGGCCGCGCGGCGACCGGCGACCGGCCCCCGATTCGAGGCCCGCCTCGCGCCGGCGCTGAGTCCTTATACCAGTGCGCGAAGTTCGCGCAGCAGGACCGACAGCATCGCCATGTCCAGGCTGCTGAGAGCCCGCAGGTCGCTCAGCAACTGGCGCCCGCGCTTGAGCTTGAACTCGCGCTGACCTTCCCAGTCCCGAATCAGGCTGTCGGCCTCGGCTGGCCCCTTGACCCCCTTGAGCACCGAACGCGCCAGTTCGCGCGCCAGTGACGACAAGTCGCTGCGCATCGCGAGCCGGGCCAGGGCTTGCCAGTGGCTGTCGACCGGCAGTGCGACGATCTGCTGCGAGACCCAGCCCAGGCTGAGGCGCCCGCCGACGCCGAAGTAGGCCCCCGCCACGGTCTCGATGTCCAGACCGGACTCGGACGCGATCTCGACGATGTCCAGGCCCGCAGCTTGCGCGTCGAGCCTGGCCACACGCTGGGCCAGCGCCGCGGGCACACCGAGGCCGACCAGGCGCGCCGTGTCGGCCTCCAGCGTCTCGCGCTCGCCCGCCACCATCCAGCGTTCGAGACCGAGGCCGACCTCGGCCACGCCGGGCGCGAAGCGCCGGATCGTGGCGTCCAGATCGCGCAGCGCCTCGCGCTCGTGCAGCAACCACAGCGTGCCGCGCTCGATCAGGCGCACGCTGGTGCTCACGATGTCGTTCTGCGTCGCCATCTCGACCTTGTGGTCGAGCGCGTCATTGGCCACCCACAGCGGCACCAGGTCGAAGATCTGGCGCGTGCCGAGGTAGGCGCGCACGATGTCGGTCGCATCGGCCCCGGTCTCCTCGTGCAGGCGGTGGGTGAAGGTCGGGCCGACCCGGTTGACCATGCTGTTGACGACATGGGTCGCGATGATCTCGCGCTTGAGCGGATGGCGCTGCAACGGGCCTGCAAACGGCTCGCGCAGACGGTCCGGGAAGTAGCGCGACAGCGTGGTTGCGATGTACGGGTCCTCGGGCACGTCGGACGCAACAACCTGGTCGTACAGCTCCATCTTGTTGTAGGCCAGCAGCACCGCCAGTTCGGGGGCCGCCATGCCGAGTCCGGTCTTGCGGCGTTCGGCAAGCACCTCGTCGGTGGGCAGGAACTCGATCTCGCGATTGAGCCGCCCGGCGCTGACCAGATGCCGCATGTAGCGGGCCTGCTCGTCGAGCAAGGCAGGGCCCTGCACGCGCGTGACGCCGAGCACCTGGTTCTGGAAGGTGTTGTCGCGCAGGCACAGCGCGGCCACGTCGTCGGTCATCTCGGCGAGCAGCTTGTCGCGCTGCTTGGCCGTCATCTCGCCCTCGCCGACCACGCCGTTGAGCAAGATCTTGATGTTGACCTCGTGGTCCGAGCAGTCGACGCCGGCCGAATTGTCGATCGCATCGGTGTTGATCAGGCCGCCACGCTGGGCGAACTCGATGCGTCCACGCTGGGTGGCACCGAGGTTGCCGCCTTCGGCCACCACCTTGCAGCGCAGCTGGGCGCCGTTGACACGGATGGCATCGTTGGCCCGGTCGCCGCAATCGGCATGGCTCTCGCTGGCCGCCTTGAAGTAGGTGCCGATGCCGCCGTTGTAGAAGAGGTCGGCCGGCGCGAGCAGGATGGCCTTCATCAGCTCGGCCGGTGTCAGGGACGTGACCCCTTCGTCGATGCCCAGGGCCACGCGCGCCTGCTCCGAGACCGGAATCGACTTCGCGCCGCGCGCAAACACGCCGCCGCCCTCGCTGATGAGCGACTTGTCGTAGTCCTCCCAGGACGAACGCGGCAGGGCGAACAGGCGTTCACGCTCGACGAAGCTGGTTTCGGCCTGCGGGTCCGGGTCGATGAAGATGTGGCGGTGGTCGAACGCGGCCAGGAGCCGGATGTGGCGGCTCAGCAGCATGCCGTTGCCGAACACGTCGCCGCTCATGTCGCCGACACCGGCGACCGTGAAGTCCTTGCTCTGGGTGTCGTGGCCGAGGCTGCGGAAATGGTACTTGACCGATTCCCAGGCGCCGCGTGCGGTGATGCCCATCTTCTTGTGGTCGTAGCCGACCGAGCCGCCGGAAGCAAAGGCGTCGCCGAGCCAGAAGCCGTATTCGGCGGCGGTGGCGTTGGCGATGTCGGAGAAGGTGGCCGTGCCCTTGTCGGCGGCGACGACGAGGTAGGGGTCGTCGGCGTCATGGCGCACCACGTCGGCGGGCGCAACGACGGCGCCGCCGACCAGGTTGTCGGTCAGGTCGAGCAGGCCGCGCAGGTAGTTCTGGTAGCAGGCCACGCCTTCCTTCAGTAGCGCCTCGCGGTCGCCACCGACCGGCGGGCGCCTGACCACGAAGCCCCCCTTCGATCCGACCGGCACGATGACCGCATTCTTGACCTGCTGCGCCTTCACAAGGCCCAGCACCTCGGTCCGGTAGTCCTCGATGCGGTCCGACCAGCGCAGGCCGCCACGCGCCACCTTGCCACCGCGCAGGTGCACGCCTTCGACGCGCGGCGAGCTGACGAAGATCTCGAACATCGGTCTGGGCTCGGGCAGGCCGGGAACCTTGCGTGGATCGAACTTGAACGAGATGACCGCCTTGAATCCACCGTCCTTGTCGCGCTGGAAGAAGTTGGTGCGCAGCGTGGCCTGGATCAGCGCCAGGTACTGGCGCACGATGCGGTCCTCGTCGAGGTTGGAGACCTGGTCGAGCGCGGCCATGATGCGCGCCGTGATCTCGGCCTGCGCCGCATCGCGGTCACCCTTGAGTGCCGGGTCGAAGCGGGCGTGGAACAGCCTGACCAGTTCGGCCGAGAGTGGGGCGTGGGCGGCCATGGTCTGCTGGATGTAGGCCCGGCTGAGCGTGAAGCCGGCCTGCTTCATGTAGCGCATGTAGGCGCGCACCAGGCTGACGCCGCGCCAGTCCAGGCCGGCCAGCAGGACCAGCCGGTTGAACGGGTCGTTGTCGTTGTCACCCTGCCAGGTCCGGATGAAGGCCTCCTGGAAGCGCACCCGCAGCGGGTCGACGTCGATGTCCTCGCGCCCCGGCAGGTTCATGCCGAAGTCGTCGATCCAGAGCTCGGTGCCATCCGCGCGCTGGACCTCGTAGGGGCGCTCCTCGAGCACCTGCACACCCATGTTCTCCAGCATCGGCAGGCTCTGCGACAGCGGTGCCAGCTGGTCGGCGCGCAGCATCTTGAAGCGCAGCCGGCCCGGCGGGGCCTCGAGCGGCACATACAGGCTCATCGCGAGCGCGTCGGCGCCGCTCAGCGACTCCATCAGCTCGATGTCGTGCACGGCCATGCGCGGCGCATGGTCTTCGCGATAGCCGGCCGAAAAGCCGCTCGCGTAGCGCTCGTGCAGGGCGTTGCCGCGCTCCTCGCCACAGGCGTCGAGCAGGGCCTCGAGCAGTTCGTCCTCCCAGCGGCGCGCGATGCGCACGAGCTTCTGCTCGAGTTCCGGCACGTCGATCGGCGGATTGGCGCCCTGCTTCATGCGCACGACGATCAGCACGCGCGCCAGCGGCGAATCCGAGAACTGGACCGAGAACTCGGACGACTCGCCTTGCAGGCGCTCCGTGAGCAGTGACTGCATGCGGGCCCGCACATCGGTGTTGTAGCTTTCGCGCGGCACGAAGACCAGGCACGAGGCGAAGCGTCCAAAGGCGTCACGGTGCACGAACAGCCGGGTGCGCTGGCGTTCGCCCAGGCGCAGGATCCCGATCACGGTGGGGTACAGCTCCTCCACGGGGATCTGGAACAGCTCGTCGCGTGGGAACTGTTCCAGAATTGCCACCAGGGCCTTGGCCTTGTGGCTGCGCGGCAAGAAGCCGGCCCGCTCGATGATGGCCGTGACCTTGCGCCGCAGCAGCGGGATGTCGGCCGCCTTGGCGTGGTAGGCGATCGAGGTGAACAGACCGAGGAAACGCCGCTCCCCGATCACCCGCCCCTCGGCATCGAAGCGCTTGACCCCAACGTAGTCCAGATGGCCGGGCCGGTGCACGGCGGAGCGCGTGTTCGACTTGGTCAGCAGGAGCGCGCGCGCCTGGCGCGCCTGGGCCCGCACTTCGGGTGCCAGCGCCGCGAACGAGGCCGAGGCGGCTGCCGCGCCGGCGCCGGCGCGCAGGATGCCCAGACCCGAGCCGGCCATCACCTTCAGCGAGTCGACCCCGTTTTCGACCACGAGGTCGTAGTCGCGCTGGCCGAGCAGGGTGAAGTTGTCGTCGGCCAGCCAGCGCAGGAAGGCCAGTTCTTCGGCCAGGTCATCCTTGGGCACCGGGGGTGGGCTGGCCTCGAGTTCGGCGACCGTGTCGACCACGGCCTGGCGCATCGACTGCCAGTCCTCGACTGCCGCGCGCACATCGGACAGGATCCGCATCATGCCGTCGTGCAGTTCGACCAGGCGGGCCGGATCGGTGCGGCGATCCACCTCGACGTGGATCAGCGACTCGAGCTGGCCGTCGGTCTCGTTGCGGCGCGGCAGCACCTCGACCAGCTTGTGCTCGGCGTCGCGTCGCACCTTCATGACCGGGTGCACGATCAGGTGCATCGTCAGGCCCTGGCGGTTGACCTCCATCGTGATCGAGTCGACCAGGAAGGGCATGTCGTCATTGACGATCTCGATCACCGTGTGGGTCGACTGCCAGCCATGCTCGTCGACGCGCGGGTTGATCACCCGCAGCTTCGGCGCACCGCCGGGGAAACTGCGCGCGAAGTGCAGGTGCGACAGGACGGCACCGTAGAGGTCGTCGAGCGACCGCTCGAGCAGGTCTTCGACCGCCACCTGACTGTAGTACTGGCGGGTGAACTCGATCGCTTCGGTGGCCTGATCGTCGGTCAGTCGATCGCGCAGGCGTTCGACGATCTGGTCGATCACGGCTTGCGCCTCTTGGTCGGTGCGCTGGTTGTTCATGGAATCTCCGGTTCTTGTCGGCGAGTCACGGCCCTCGAGCGGCCGCCGGCCGTCATTGTGGGCCTGCGGCACGGTGCTCGGCAGGCCTTTCCTCTCTTTTAGCACCAAGCCGGTGCATGGACCGCTCGACGGGACGCGCTCGCGGGCGCGTGAGCGCGACGTCAGCGGGCGAAAGAGCTGCGGAACAGTGGATTGGGGGGCGCCGTCTAACCAGCCGCCGCCTGTGCTCGTACAGTCGGCGGTTCAGCCCTATGGCGCAGCGAGGATCACCGTGGACCTGGCCGACAACCCCCTGAACAATCCCCTGACCGGCAGCCTGCTGGCCGCCCTTGCGCGTCAGCGCGACGCTTACCGGGCGCACCCGGTGCCCAGTCTGGCCGAGCGGCGCGAGGACCTGCGCACCCTGCAGCGCTTCATCGGCGAGAACCGGCAGGCCTTGATCGACGCCATCAGCGCCGACTACGGTCACCGCTCGGCGCACGAGACGCTGATGACCGAAGTCGTGCCGGTGCTCAGTGCGATCCGCCATACCTCGCGCCACCTGCGCGCCTGGATGCGCCCGCAGCGCCGCGGTGTCGACCGGCTGGCCTACGGTCTGGCCTCCAACCGCGTGATCCCACAACCGCTCGGCGTCGTCGGCGTCATCGTGCCGTGGAACTTCCCGCTCAATCTGTCGTTCGAGCCGCTGTCGGCGATCTTTGCCGCCGGCAACCGCGCGATGGTCAAGATGAGCGAGAACTCGCGCCATCTGGCCGCACTCCTGATCGAGCGTATTCCGGCCTATTTCCCGCCCGAGAAGCTGCAGTTCTTCGACGAGACGGGCGGCGTCGGCATCGAGTTCTCCAAGCTGCCCTTCGACCACCTGCTGTTCACCGGATCGGGCACCACCGGACGCGCCGTGATGGCCGCCGCGGCGCAGAACCTGTGCCCGGTGACGCTCGAGCTCGGCGGCAAGGCGCCGGCGATCGTGTGCGACGACTTCGAGTTGCGCACCGCGGCCGAGCGCATCCTGTTCACCAAGTACCTCAACGCAGGCCAGATCTGCACCTCGGTCGACCATGCCTACGTGCCGCGCGCAAAGGTGCAGGAGTTCGTGCGTCTGGCGCGCGAGATCGTGCCCAAGCGCTACCCGAGCCTGGACTCGCCTGACTACACCTCGATCATCGATCGGCGCGCGTTCGACCGGCTCGTGCAGACCCTCGACGACGCGCGCCAGCGCGGCGCCACCGTGCTGTCATTGATCGACGGCCCGGCGATCGACGAGGCGCGCCACCGGATCGCACCGCACCTCGTAATCGATGCGCCGGCCGACAGCCTGCTGATGCAGCGCGAGATCTTCGGCCCCATCTTGCCGCTGGTGGCCTACGACGAACTCGGCGAGGTCATCGCGCGCATCAATGCCGGGCCGCGCCCGCTCGCGATCTACCCCTTCAGCCATCGGCGCGACGTGCTCGACAGCCTGATCGACCATGTCATGTCGGGCGGCGTCAGCATCAATGACGCGCTGCTGCATGTCGGGCAGGACGATCTGCCCTTCGGCGGTGTCGGCGAGTCGGGCATGGGCCACTACCACGGCCGCGAAGGTTTTCTGACCTTCTCCAAGCTGCGGCCGGTGTTCCACCAATCGCGCTGGTCGACGCTCGATCTGCTGATGCCGCCCTACGGCCGTTTCACCGACCGTGTGCTGGCGTTTCTGACGCGCTAGGTGCCGCGGATCCCCGGCTGATGCGATCTCCGCGGTCGATCAGATCGGAACGCCGTTGTAGGTTCCCGAGCGCATGCGCAGCGTCACCACTTCGCTCGCACTTCGGATCTCGATCTGGACCGCAATCGGCCCTTTGCCGACCAGGTACCAGATCGTCGTCACTTCGTCGACGCCGTCCTCGACCTCGCGGTAGCGGCAGGTCTGATGCTGCCTGCCGAGCACGTCGATGGCCTGCCTCGCTTCGAAGGTGTGGGTCACCGCGTACGGCTCGCGCGACGGAAAGCCGTCGTCCGGCACCGACGTCGTCAGCACCGTGGTCGTGTTGGTCACGCTTTGTCCCAATCCGAGCCCGACCTCGCGATTCAAGAAGGGCGGACTGTGGACCGTCTTGGAGATCGTCTCGGACGACGGCTCACCCGGCACGAGGATTTCGGATTCGTCCGTGTCGCCCAGGATGAGCAGGAAGCCGCTGGCGTCCAGTTGTTCGTAGGTCTCGAGCTTGCTCGTGAAGTGGATGCTGCCGCCCATGTAGTTCTGGTTGGCCACCGTGTGGAAAAGGGTCTTGATGGCAGGCTTGCCGTCGAAGGTGCTGGGGCCGACGATCTGCGCATCGACCGTCATGTCGCCGGTCAAGCCAGGCGCAGTCGTTTCATAGACGATCCGACTGCGCTGGCCCGGTATCAGTCGCATCCAGGCCGGGTCAAAACACTCGTTCGCAGCGCTGGTGACCGGCGGCTCGCAGGTGCCCGGGTACATGTTGCAGGCGTCGGCCTGCACTTGGCCGGCGTAGTCCGCGATGTGGCCGAATCCCTGCAATTGACCGCTGGTGAACTCCGGGCCCAGTCCGTAGACGCTGCCCTGGGCGGTCAGTCCCAGGTAGTTCCCGTTCGGATAGGCGCGCACGGTGTAGCTGACGCCGTCGTGGGTCAGAGGGAAGTTCTGTGGCCCATAGGGGAAGAGTTCCGGGTACCGGTACTGTGCCCAGTCGAACAGGGCCCTGGCGTCGACCGTGATCGGGGCGGCCAGGCGCTGCTTGTCGGGTGGGGTGCGGTCGGCGCCATCGACCCGGCTCGCAATCCGGGCCGTTCCATCGGGCACGGGGTCGCCGCCACCACCGCATCCGGCCAGCAACGTGATCGCCAGTGCCATGCCGGCGCGGGTCCCGAACCTGGTCGCCATCGTCTGTCCCCGTGAGTTGGCTCGTCAGCGCCGAGTATCGCCTTCGATCGACGAACGAAGGGATCGATCGTTGCCGCCGCTGACGCGCCCGAGCCGCTGTTCGACCGCGAGCACGTTGCGCAGGACCGACAACAGCGTGTCGGGCGTGACACTCATCGAATCGATGCCGAGTTCGACCAGGTATTCGACCATCTCGGGGTAGTCGGACGGGGCCTGGCCGCAGATGCCCGAATGGCGGGCGTTGCGCCTTGCCCCTTCGACGGTCTGGCGGATCAGCGCCATGACGCCCGGGTCCCGTTCGTCGAAGTCGAAGGCGATGATCTCGGAGTCGCGGTCGACGCCGAGCGTGAGCTGGGTCAGGTCGTTCGAGCCGATCGAGAAGCCGTCGAACAGCTGCGCGAAGGCGTCGATCTGGATCACGTTGTTCGGGATCTCGCACATCACGTAGATCTCCAGACCGTTGACACCGCGCTGCAGGCCGTGCCCGGCCATGGCCTTCAGCACGCGCTCGCCTTCGTCGACGCGGCGGCAGAACGGCACCATCAGCTTCACGTTGACCAGGCCCATGTCGTCGCGCACCCGCCGCATCGCCGCACACTCGAGCGCAAAGCCCTCGGCGTAGGCCGGGTGCGCATAGCGCGCGGCGCCGCGAAAGCCGATCATCGGGTTGGCCTCTTCGGGCTCGAACCAGCGCCCGCCGAGCAGGCTCGCGTACTCGTTGCTCTTGAAGTCGGACAGCCGAACGATGACGGGTTTCGGATAGAACGCCGCCGCGATCATGCCCACACCTTCGGACAGCTGCTTGACGAAGAAGTCGGTCGGGTCGGCATAGCCCGTCGCCAGTTTCGCAATCTGCGCGCGCACCTTCGCATCGTCGATCCTTTCCGGATGCACGAGGGCCATCGGGTGCACCTTGATGTGCTCGGCGATGATGAATTCCATGCGCGCCAGGCCGACGCCGTCATTGGGCAGGAAACTGGTCTGGAACGCGATGTCCGGATTGCCGAGGTTGACCATCACCTGCGTGCGCGGCCGCGCCAGCGTCGACAGGTCGGTACGGATCACCTCGACCTCGACCGTGCCGGCGTAGACCGCGCCCACGGTGCCTTCGGCGCACGACACCGTGACCTCGTCGCCGGTTCGGATCGAGGTCGTGGCGGTGCCGCACCCCACGACGGCGGGGATGCCGAGCTCGCGTGCCACGATCGCCGCATGGCAGGTGCGACCGCCGCGGTTCGTGACGACCGCCGCCGCGCTCTTCATCACGGTGCCCCAGTCGGGCGCCGTGGTGTCGGCAATCAGCACTTCCCCGGGCCGGAACTGGCCGAGCTGGGTGACGTCGGTGATCACGCGCGCCTTGCCGCTCGCGACCCGGGTGCCGACAGCACGGCCGCTGGCGCACAGGGCACCCTTCGCACCGAGCTTGAACTCCTCGAGCATGCCCGGCGCCCGCTGGGACGCCACCGTCTCGGGCCGCGCCTGCACCACGTAGAGCTGGCCGTCGACCCCGTCCTTGGCCCACTCGACGTCCATCGGCGTCGGCTGGCCGGCCTTGCCGCTGTAGTGATCCTCGATCCGGACCGTGACGTCAGCGAGCGTCAGCGCCTCGTCGTCGCTGATGCAAAAGCGCCGCTGGTCGTCGACCGCGGTCGGCACCGTGCGTGTCGACTCGCGGCCGGCCGCCTTCGCGTAGACCATGCGGATCTCCTTGCCGCCGAGCTTGCGCTGCAGCACGGCACGCTTGCCGTCGCGCAAGGTGGGCTTGAAGACGTAGAACTCGTCCGGGTCGACCGTGCCCTGCACGACGGTCTCACCGAGGCCGTAGGCGCCAGTGATGAAGACGGCGTCGCGAAAGCCGGTCTCGGTGTCGAGCGAGAAGGCCACCCCGCTGGCGGCACAGTCCGAGCGCACCATCTTCATCACGCCGACCGAGAGGTAGACCTTGAAGTGGTCGAAGCCGTTCTCGACCCGGTAGCTGATCGCGCGGTCCTTGAACAGGCTGGCGAAACACAGGCGCACCGAATCGAGCAGCCGCGCATCGCCGGCGATGTTGAGGAAACTCTCGTGCTGGCCGGCGAAGCTCGCGGTCGGCAAGTCCTCGGCGGTGGCCGAACTGCGCACGGCGAGCGTTAGCGCCTCTCCATACTCGTCGCGCAAACGGGCATGGGCGGCGACGATCTGCTCGACCAGATCGTCCGGCAAGCTGGCGGCGTGGATGATCTCGCGCGCCTTCTGGGCGCGCCGCGCCAGGTCGTCGACGTCATTCACATCGAGGCCGTCGAGTGCGTCGTGCAGGCCCGGCCAGGCGTCGGCCTGGTCGAGCACATGGCGATAGGCCTCGGCCGTCACCGCGAAGCCGTTGGGCACGCGCACGCCGTGCGGCGTCAGCTCGCGGTACATCTCGCCGAGCGAGGCGTTCTTGCCGCCCACCAGCGGCACGTCGGCGATGCCCAGGTCCGAGAACCATCGGATGTACTTGCTGCGAGCCTGTGCCATGCCTGCTCCTGTCAATGCGCTGCAGGTCGCCTGGTGCGACCGGGTGGACACAGCCTAGGCGTGTCGACGCCGCGCCGGATTGACGCGGCTCAGGGCGGGGCGGCACCGAGTCGCCTCTTGATCATTGGGGCCTTGATCCCATCTGGATTCGATAGGAGGATGGACTCATGGTTTTGACCATTCGCCGAGCCGCCGTCGCAGGGATGTTCTATCCGGCCGACGCGCGCGCGCTGAGGAAGGACATTGGCGCCTATCTGGACGCGGCGCGGAGCTCGACCCGGGTCGAGCCGGCGGCGCCGAAGATGCTGCTCGTGCCGCACGCCGGTTACATCTACTCCGGCGCCGTCGCGGCCCGGGCCTACGCGGCCTTGGCCGGCCGGCGCGGTCGGATCCGGCGCGTGGTACTGCTCGGTCCGACCCACCGCGTGGCGCTGCGCGCGATCGCGGCGCCGACCGTCGACGCTTTCGAGACCCCGCTCGGCGCCGTGCCACTGGACCGCGCGGCCATTGCCGGGCTCGCCGACCTGCCGCAGGTGACGGCAAACGACGGCGCCCACGCGGCCGAACATTCGCTCGAGGTCCAGCTGCCCTTCCTGCAGGCGGTGCTGGGCGATTTTTCGCTCGTCCCGCTGGCTGTCGGCCACCTGGCGCCGGAGCAGGTCGTGCCGGTGATCGAGCGTCTGTGGGGCGGCGACGAGACGCTCATCGTGATCAGCTCGGACCTGTCGCACTACCTGCCCTACGCGCAGGCCAGCGAAGTCGACGCCCAAACCGTCCGGCACCTGCTTGAACTCGATCCTGCCCTGAGCCACGACCAGGCCTGCGGTGCCACGCCGCTCGCGGCTGCGCTGGTCGTGGCGCGCGCCCGTGGGCTGACGCCACGCCTGCTCGACCTGCGCAACTCCGGCGACACCGCGGGCGACCGGTCGCGCGTCGTCGGTTATTGCGCGATGGCCTTCGCGCCCGCCGGCCAGGATGCCGATCTCGATGACGATGCCGACGAGAGTGCCAACGATGCCCTGCTCGGCGGCGCGCTGACGAGCCGCGCACGCGGCGCAATCGAGGCGGCGCTCGATCTCCCGGTCGGGCATCAGCCGGACCATGCGGCGCTTGCACGACCCGGCGCCACCTTCGTCACGCTGCGCCGCTCGGGTGCCTTGCGCGGCTGCATCGGCTCGCTCGAAGCGCGGCGCCTGCTCGAACAGGACGTGCGCCACAACGCGCACGCCGCCGCATTCAGCGACCCCCGCTTCGGGCCGGTGGCCGCGCACGAACTGGCGGGCCTCGAGATCGAGGTGTCGCTGCTCGGGCGCACGAAGCCGATGCCGGTGCGCAGCGAGGCCGAGCTGCTCGAGCATCTGCGCCCCGGTGTCGACGGTGTGCTGCTCGAATGGCGCGGCCAGCGCGCGACTTTCCTGCCCCAGGTGTGGGACGAACTGCCCGCGGCCGCCGCGTTCGTCGGCGCACTCTGGCGCAAGGCCGGGCTCGGCGCAGGCTTCTGGGCCGCCGATCTGCGCCTGTCCCGCTACCGGGTGCGCAAGTTCCGCGAGGCGGTGCAGCGATGAGCGCGCCCGACGATCTGCCCGACACAGGCCATCCGGCGCGCTGGTGGCATCGGCTCGACGATGGCCGCATCCAGTGCGACCTGTGCCCGCGCGACTGCAGGCTGCACGAGGGCCAGCGCGGCCTGTGCTTCGTGCGCGCCCGCCAGGACGATGCGATGGTCCTCACCACCCACGGCCGCAGCTCGGGATTCTGCGTCGACCCGATCGAGAAGAAGCCGCTCAACCACTTCCTGCCCGGCAGCCGGGTGTTCAGCTTCGGCACCGCAGGCTGCAACCTGGCCTGCAAGTTCTGCCAGAACTGGGACATCTCCAAGAGCCGCGAGATGGACCGCCTGCTCGACCAGGCCAGTCCGCGGCGCATCGCCGAGGTGGCGCGCGAGACCGACTGCGCGAGCGTGGCCTTCACCTACAACGATCCGGTGATCTTTGCCGAGTACGCGCTCGACACGGCCCAAGCCTGCCACGCGCTGGGCGTCAAGACGGTCGCGGTGACGGCCGGCTACATCCACGCCGAGCCGCGGCGCAGCTTCTTCGCTGCGATGGACGCGGCCAACGTCGACCTGAAGGGCTTCACCGACCAGTTCTACTTCAGGCAGACCGGCGCCCACCTGGCACCGGTGCTCGACACGCTGCAGCACATCGTGCACGAGAGCCGCTGCTGGCTCGAGGTCACGACGCTGCTGATCCCGGGCCTGAACGACAGCGACGCCGAACTGCGCGCGATGACGCGCTGGCTGGCCGAGCAGCTGGGGCGCGACGTGCCGCTGCACTTCACCGCGTTTCACCCCGACTACAAGCTGACCGACGTGGCCCGCACCCCGCCCGCGACGCTCACGCGTGCGCGCCGCATCGCGCTGGAGGCCGGACTGCGCTTCGTCTACACCGGCAATGTGCACGACGTCGAAGGGGGCACCACGTTCTGCCCGGGCTGCGACCAGACGCTGATCGAGCGCGACTGGCATCAGATCCTGCGCTACGCGCTCGACGACCGGGGCCGGTGCAGGCAGTGCGGCACGGCAGTTCCGGGGCGTTTTGCTGCGTTCGATGGCAGCTCCGGGCGGCACAGGATCCCGGTGCGCGTGGCTATGCGCTGAACCCGCCGACGGCGCGCGTCGTCACTCGTGGCGCAGCGCGTCGATCGGGTTCAGCCGCGCCGCCCGGCGGGCCGGGAAGTAGCCGAACAGCACGCCGATGGCTGCAGAGAAGACGAAGCTCAGCAGGTTGACGCCGGGGTTGAACGCATAGGGCAGGTTCATCACGGCCGAAAGGCCGATCGAGGCGCCGGTGGCGAGCACGATGCCGATCAATCCCCCGAGTGCGGCCAGCACCACGGCCTCGATCAGGAATTGCAGCAGCACCTCGCGTTCCAGCGCGCCGATGGCCAGACGCAGGCCGATCTCGCGCGTGCGCTCGGTCACGCTGACCAGCATGATGTTCATGATGCCGATGCCGCCCACCAGCAGGCTCACCGCGGCCACGGCACCGAGCAGCGTCGTCATCACCTTGGTGGTGCCCGAGAGCGTATCGGCCAGCTGCTTGGTGTCGAGCACGTTGAAGTTGTCTTCGTCGGTGTCGGCCAGCTTGCGGCGCTCGCGCAGCAGCTGTGTCAGGCTCGCCTTGACGCGCGTGCTGTCGCTGCCGTCGGCCATGGACACGAGCAGGTCGTTGACCTGGGTGTTGCCGGAGATACGACGCTGCAGCGTCTTGATCGGCACGAGGACCAGGTCGTCCTGGTCGTTGCCGAACGACCCCGGGCCCTTGGCGCCGAGCACGCCGATGACCTCGCAGCTGATCTGCTTGACGCGCAGCGACTCGCCCAGCGCCGGGCTGCTGCCGAAGAGCTCGCGGCGCACGGTCTCGCCGATCATGCAGACCGCCGCTCCGGCGCGCTGCTCAGCATCGGAGAACTCGCGCCCCTGGGCCAGCGTCCAGTTGCCGATCGTGAGCCACTCGTTGGTGCTGCCGGTAATGATGCTGGCCCAGTTGCGGCCGTTGGCCACCAGCGTGCCGCCTGTACGCGATTGCGGTGCGGCGGCCGCGACGCCACCGATCTGGGTCGCAATCGCTTCGGCGTCGCTGTCCTTGAACAAGGGCGCGCTGGAACTGCCGCTGCCCGGACCCATGCGCTGGCCCGGGCGGATCTGCAGGAGGTTGGTGCCCAGGCCCGAGATCTGGTTCTGCACCGACACGGTGGCGCCGTTGCCGACCGTGACCATGGTGATGACCGCGCTGACGCCGATCACGATGCCCAGGATCGTGAGGAACGAGCGCATCAGGTTGCGCCGGATCGAACGCAACGCGAGCAGCAGGGTGTTGAGCCACATGGTCAGCCTGCGCCCATGGTCGTGGCGACATGTCCCGGCTGGAGTCCGACCGGGTCTGGGTTGCGCTCGTCGCTCGACACCACTCCATCGACGAAGCGCACGATGCGCCGCGCGTAGGCGGCCATCTCGGCCTCGTGCGTGACCATCAGCACGGTGATGCCCTGGTCGGCGTTCAAGCCCCAGAGCAGGTCCATGATTTCCTTGCTGCGGGCGGTGTCGAGGTTGCCGGTGGGCTCGTCGGCCAGCAGCACGGCGGGCTCGGTGACGATGGCGCGCGCGATCGCCACGCGCTGTTGCTGCCCGCCGGAAAGTTCACCCGGCGTGTGGTGTCCCCAGCCCTCGAGGCCGACCTGTTCGAGTGCGCGCGCCGCCATGGCATGGCGCTGCGCTGCGGGCTCGCCGCGGTAGATCAGTGGCAGCTCGACGTTTTCCTGCGCCGACGTGCGCGCCAGCAGGTTGAAGCCCTGGAACACGAAGCCGAGGTAGCGCCGGCGCAAGCGGGCGCGCTCGTCACGGCTGAGCGATTGCACCTGCACGCCCTCGAACTCATAGGTGCCGGTGGTGGGTGTGTCCAGGCAGCCCAGCATGTTCATGGCGGTGGACTTGCCCGAACCGCTGGGGCCCATGATGGCCACGAAGTCACCCTTGAGGATGTCCAGATCGACGCCCTTGAGCGCCTGGAACGCCGTGTCACCCGTGCCGTAGACCTTGGTGACGCCGCGCAGGCGGATTAATGGGGCCCCCACGCTCACTTCGTTCGCTGCCCCCCGAGGGGGCGCGTTTTCACCTTTGGGCGGCCCGGCGGTGAAAACCTGGTCCCCACGCGCTACGCCCTCGTGGGGCGCTTTCCCGGAATCGGGCGGGTTCTCGTCCGTCACGACGCTGCGCCCGCGCTGCGCTGGTCGGTGATGACGGCCATGCCGGGTGTTAGTGGGTCGCCGCTGACCTCGGTCAAACGGCCGTCGCTGATCCCGGTCTGCACCTGCACGGCCACCGGCCGGCCTTCTTGCAGCACCCAGATCTGGCGCGTGCCCGGGGCTTTGCTCTCGGTGCCGGCCACCTTGGTGCCACTGCTGCGCGGCGGGCGCGGCATCATCTTGGACAGGATGCTGCTGTCCGCGGACGACTTGCTCGCCGCGGCCGCCGCGGTGGGCGAGAAGCGCAGCGCGGAGTTGGGCACCAGCAGCACATCGTTGCGCTCGGTCGCGACGATGGTGGCCACGGCCGTCATGCCGGGGCGCAAGGCGAGATCCTGGTTGTCCACGTCGAGCGTGGCCACATAGGTCACCACGTTGTTCGTGGTGGTCGAGCCAAAGGCCACGCGGCTGATCGTGGCCGGGAAACGGCGCGAGGGATAGGCGCTGACGGTGAAGCTGGCTTTCTGCCCGTTCTTCACCGAGCCCACGTCGGCTTCGTCGACGCTGGCTTGGAGCTGCAACTGGGTCAGGTTCTCGGCCACGGTGAACAAGGTCACGGCCTGCAACGAGGCCGCCACCGCGTTGCCCGGATCCACCGAGCGCGAGAGGACAACGCCGTCGATGGGCGAGCGGATCGACGACTTGGCGAGGTTGGTCTCGTCCGTCGAGAGCGTGGCCTTGGCCACGCCGACGTTGGCACTCGCGCTGGCTTCGTTGGCCTCGGCGCGCGCCAGCGCGGCGCGCGCCGTGTCGAGTTCGGTGGCCGAAGGCACCTTGCCGCCCGAGAGCTTGAAGACTTCTTCCAGGCGTGCAAGGCCGGCGCGGGATTCGGTGACGGTGGCCTGGCTTTGCGCGAGTTGGGCCTGGGCGGCGGCGAGCGAGGCGCGCGAGCGGGTCACCTGGTCGTTGAACTTCGAAGCGTCGAGTTCCACCATCACCTGGCCGGCCTTGACGCGGTGATTCACGTCCACCAGCACGCGTTTCACCGTGCCCGAGAGCTCACTGCCGACGTTGACCGAGCGCGTCGGCTGCAGCGTGCCGTTGGCCGACACGCTGAGCGTGAGATGACCCTTGCGCAGTTCGGTGGTCACATAAGCGGGCGCGGCCTTGCTGGCGCTCTGCGCCTGCCAGTAATAGACACCGCCGGCCACGATCAGCAGAGCGCCGAGACCGATCCACAGTGAACTGCGCCGCCACCAGCGCGGCGGGCGGTCCTCGCCCAGCAGGGTTTGCAGGTCGGTCGGGGCGGCGATCTTCTTGTTCATGGCGTGGCAGTGGGTGTCAGTTCGCCGCGGCGGATGTCGTCTGGCGGACCGTCGCTTGCGTGGTGGCGATGGGGTTGCCGGAAGCGCTGTCAGGCGTCCAGCCACCGCCCAGCGCCAGGTAGAGGCGAACGTGGTTGGCACTCAGGCTGGCCTGCGTGCTCGCCACGCTGTCCTGGGCCGACAGCAAGCTGCGCTGCGTGCCGAGCACGGTGGCGAAATCGATCAGCCCGCTCTGATAGCGCTGGCGCGCCAGCAACTCGGCGTTGGCCGCGGCGCTGGCGGCGGCCTGCAGCCGCGTGAGGCGCTCCCGGTCGCCCTGGATGGCGACCAATGCGTCCTCCACATCCTGCAGCGCAGCGAGCACGGTGCCCTGGTAGGTCGCTCGGGCCTGGTCCAGCGCCGCTTCCTGGGCGCGCACCTGGGCCTTGGCTGCGCCGCCGTCGAACAGCGGTGCCGACACGCCGGCCAGCAGCGATTTGAGCAGCGATCCGCTGTCGATGAGGCTGCCCAAGGTCAGCGATGAAAGGCCGATCGAGCCAGTCAGGCTGAAGCTCGGGTAACGCGCCGCATCGGCCATCGCCACGCGCGACCACGCCGAGCGCACCTTCAGCTCGGCGGCGCGAACGTCGGGCCGCTGGCGCAGCGTATCGGCGGGAAAGGCCAGGGCCAGATCGGCCGGGGCGGGCGGAATCGGCGCGGCGTCGCCCAAGGCGGTGTTCAGCGTTCCCGGGGCTTGCCCGGTCAGCACGGCCAGCGCGTTCAAGGTCTGGGCCACGCTGGTTTGCAGCGCCGGAATCTGGGCCTGGGTCTGTTCGGCAGCGCTCACCGCCAGCTCCACATCGAGCGACGAGACCAGACCGGCCTGGGCCCGCCAGCGCGTGATCTGCAGCGTTTCGGTCTGCGTGGCCAGATTGCTGCGCGCGATGGCGAGCCTGGCCTGCAGGCCGCGCAGGTTGATGTAGCTGGACGCCACCTCGGCGGCGAGCGATACCTGCACATTGGACAGGCTGGCAGCCGAGGCCTGGGCGTCGGTCTCGCTGGCGTTGGCCGCGGCGCGGTTGCCACCGAAGAGGTCAGGCTCCCAACTGGCGCCCACGCTGGCCTTGAAAGTGTTGCTGGCGTCGCTGCTACCTGACTGACTGCGTTGAGCCGATCCCGAAACGCTCACCGAAGGGCCCAGACCCGCTCGCTGTACCTCGGCCAGCGCACGTGCCTGGCGCAACGCCGCCTGCGCGCTCTTCACGCTGGTGTTGGCCGCCATGGCCTGGTCGACGAGTGGGCCCAGGGCCGGATCGCCGAACCGGCCCCACCACGCAGCCAGCGAGCTCGGGGCATTGGCGCTCGGCGCTGCGTTCCAGTTCAGGGGAATCTGGAGCGCGGGTGCCTCGGGTGGTGGTGCCTGCAGCGAAGCGCAGCCGGCAAGCACCAGTGCGACGGACAGCGTCAGCCAGGCACGGGGGGGAGGGGTCGGGTGAACGGAGATTTTCATGCGAGCGAGCCCACATCGGGCTGAAGCGCTATCTTCGCTCAAGTGCGTTGCTGGCCCACCCCACGCGTGTCAAGCAAGGTAAAGCGCCTGCGCCGGCCGGTGGCCCAGGACCCGGCATGCTTTTCCCCGATCGCTAGACTGGCGCTATGCGAAAGGCGGGATGCATCTTCGGCGCGGGTCTGATTGCCATCGGCATGGCGGCTGCTGCCCAGGGCATCGGAACCGCGCCTGTGCTGACGCTCGACGGACTGCCGCGCCCGGCCACACCGCCACCCGAGAGCGGGCCGGTCCTGCCGACCCAGGTCGAACGCTGGCGCAAGGAGGCGCTGGCCTACGAATACGGCACCGGTGTGCCGCGCGACGAAGTGCTGGCCGCCGAGCTCTACTGCCGGGCGGCACGCTACGGTGACGCCGAGGCCCAGTTCAACCTGGCCTGGATGCTGACCAACTCGCGTGGCATCGAGCGCAACGACGCCACCGCAGCCCATCTGTTCGCGGCGGCGGCCGAACAGGGCCTGGTGCAGGCCCGGAACATGGCGCGCACGCTGGGCGCGCCGATCGGTGACCCGCCGCCCTGCCTGCGCCCGCCCGAAGAGGATGCGGCGCCGGTGGCGGTGGCCGAGCCCAGGCGCGCGGGGCCCGTGATCGCGCGCGCGGCGCCGCCGGTGCCCGACAACGCGCCGCCGCAGATCGTGCGCTTCGTCGAACTGGTCGCGCCCGAGTACCAGCTCGAGCCCTGGCTCGTGCTGGCCATCATGGCCACCGAGTCCAACTTCAATGCGTGGGCCGTCTCGCCGGCCAATGCGCGCGGGCTGATGCAGCTGATCCCGGACACGGCGGCGCGCTTCCAGGTGCGCGAAATCATGGACCCGACCCAGAACATCCGCGGCGGCATGGCCTACCTGCGCTGGCTGATGGCCTTCTTCGAGGGCGACATCGCGCTCGTCGCCGCGGCCTACAACGCGGGCGAGCGGGCCGTCGAGCGCTACCGCGGCGTGCCACCCTATGCGGAGACGCGCCACTACGTGCGGCGCATCCTGGCCCGCATCGGCGGGCGCCGCCTGCACCCGTTCGACCCGCAGGTCACCGAGCCGTCACCGCTCGCGCAGCAGATCCGGCGCGCGATGCCACGCTGAGTTCAGGACCGGTAGCGCTGCGCCAGCACGTCCTGGAGCGACTTGACGACGCCGAACGCGTCCTTGAGCTGGCCGCGCTCGAAGTTCGACAGCTCGTCCAGACGCAGGAAGTTGTCGGCGACCTGGCCGGCCGCGATCTGGCGCGCCTGGTGGCGGATGCGCAGCGACGACAGGAACTCGAGCGCGTCGCGCAGGTCGCGCACGGCCGGTGGGCTGATCTCGCCGCTGTCGGCCGCATGCGCGAGCCGGTCATGCGTGTTGACGGCGTCGTCGCCGGCGGCCAGCGAGTACACGCGCGCCAGGTCGATGATCGGCACGATGCCGGTGTGCTTGAGGTCGACCTTGCCCTTGTTGTCGCCGCTGCGGATCGTCGAGATGCCGCCGAACAGGCCCAGTGGCGGCTGGTGCTTGAGGGCGTTGCCGACCATGTGGGCGAGGAACAGGCGGTTGTCCTTGGCGCGGCGCAGGACGTCGACGCGCAGGTCGGCCAGCAGCGAGCGCTTGCCGCTGACCACGCGCACGTCGAAGAAGACGCAGGTCAGCATCAGGGCCATCGGCTCGGGGGTGTCGACCCAGCGCCGGAAGTACTCCGCCCACACCCGCTTGGGCTGGCGCCACTTGTCGGTCATCGCCATCATCTCGCCCGGGCAATGGATGTAGCCACAGGCGTCGAGGCCGTCGCAGACGAACGTCGACAGGGACTTGAAGTAGGCGGCGTGCGCCGTCTCGTCGTAGGCGTCGTCCAGGATCATGCAGTTGTCCTGGTCGCTCTTGGCGGTCTGCTCGCTGCGCGCCTGCGAGCCGGCCGCGACCCAGGCGTAGTCCACCGGCGGCGGCCCGAACTTGGCCTCGCCCAGGTGCAGCAGGCGGGTCGTCAGCGCATCGGTGATGGCGGTCACGATATGGCCGGTGGCGTAGGCACTGGCCCCGGCGGCGTCGAGCCGGGTCTGCAGCACCTTGACCTTGGCCGCGGCGGCGATCAGGGCCTCGACCGTGGTCTGCTTGTGGATGTCGCCGGCCAGGTAGACGGCCGACGTGGTGTGCTGCTCGGTGACGTCGGTGGCGGTGATCATGCCGACCACCCGCGTGCCATCGAGCACCGGCACGTGGTGCACGTTGTGGCGCGCCATCAGCAGCAGGGCGTCAAAGCCGGGCGCGCGGATGTCGATGGTCAGCGGCGCCACGGTGGCGATGTCGATCACCGGCCGCTCAGGATCCAGACCCGCGGCGAGCGAACGGTTGCGCAGGTCGCGGTCGGTCACGAGGCCGAACAGATGGCCGTCTTCGACGACCAGCACCGACGACACGCGCTGTTCGCTCATCAGCTGGGCCGAGGCACGGATCGTGGTCGTGGGAGAGACCGTGATCGGCTCCCGCTTGATGAGGGCGCGCACCGGCGTCTGCATCAGGTTCATGTGCGGATCGGCGGCGCCGACCGGCGCCGACCTCGGCGTCGGCTGGAGGAAGTAGCGCAGGCGGGCATCGGCCGCGCACAGCGTGGCCAGATCGTCGGCATTCAGGAAGGCGACGACGGTGGGGCCGATCGCCACCACCTGCACGCCCACCATCGACCCGACCGGCAAGACGCCGGCCCCGAACCACGCGCCGGGACCGAGGCGAATCGGGTTCTGCGCGTTGTCGTCGTGCAGGGCGATGGCCCCGGACACGACGAGGCCGAGTCGCGCGCGCAAGGCGGTGCCATCGCCCACGGGCTCGGCGTCGGTGAAATCCTGCAGCCTCAGGCGCGTGGCCCAGTCGTCGCGCGCCGCGTCGTCGAGCTGGCCGAGGATGGGGTGCTGGCGCAGGGTGGCTGGAAGGTCGATCTCAGGGGCGTTCATGGGCGGTGGTTCAACAGTGGCAGACTGGTGCATCGGGACGACAGAGAACATCATGACGACAGACAAGACCCCGCACAACCGCGTGGCCCTCGTGACCGGTGCCGGCAGCGGCATCGGGCGGGCCACCGCCAATGCGCTGCTGGCCGATGGTTGGCGCGTGATCTACAGCGGGCGCCGACTCGAGGCCCTGCGCGAGAGCATCGCGCAAGGCGACGACCCTTGGAACGACATTGTGTCGCGTGCCCTGGCCGCACCGGCCGATGTCACTCGCCCAGAGTCGGTGGCGGCGTTGTTCGACCTGGTGCGCGCACGCTATCAGCGGCTCGATCTGCTGTTCAACAACGCAGGGGTGTTCACGGCCGGCGCCGCACCCGACGAACTGCCCGTCGAACAATGGCGCCAGGCGGTCGACACGAATCTGACCGGCTCCTTCCTGTGCCTCCAGCAGGCCTTCAGGATGATGAAATCGCAGCAACCACGCGGCGGCCGCATCATCAACAACGGCTCGATCTCGGCCCATGCGCCGCGTCCGAACTCGATCGCCTACACGACGACCAAGCACGCGATCACGGGTTTGACCAAGTCCGCCGCGCTCGACGGGCGGGCGTTCGACATCGCGGTCGGTCAGGTCGACATCGGCAACGCCGCGACCGACATGACGCACGGCATGTCGACCGGTGCCATGCAGGCCGATGGCAGCGTCAAGGCCGAGCCCCTGATGGATCTCGACCATGCGGTGAGTTCGATCGTGCACATGGCCAACCTCCCGCTCGATGCCAATGTCCTGTTCATGACCGTGATGGCGACGTCCATGCCCTTGGTCGGCCGCGGCTGAGGCCGGCTGATCGGGCACGACAGGGCAGGTCAGCCCCGGCGCTGGTGGACGATGTAGACGTCGGTGTCGGGCAGTTCGCGCCGCAGCACCTGGAACGCGGCATCCGCCAGATGCTGGTGAATGCCGCAGGCAGACTGAAACGTCAGCACAAGTTCGGCCTCGTCGGCGGTGACCCGCAGCGACCTTATGTGTCGGTCGTCGACGATGTTGTGACCATGCTGCCGGTCGCCGACCTGGCGCAGGGCGTTCAACAGGCGCGTCAGCACCGATTCGTCGCCATCGAGCTCGGGCTGCTCGCAGCGCGGCGCATCGAAGCCGGTCGGGCAACCCTCTTGCGTTGACTCGCTCGCGCAACTTCCACAACCTCCGTCCGTGTTCTGCAACCACAGCACGGGAGCGGGTTGACCGGTTCCACTATGCGCTCTTGACATCCGGGGAGCTTAATCTGAATCAAGTGGCACGAAAAGCGACCGCTGCCCGTCGCGCAGCAGGTTCTTCTGCACCTTGCCCATCGCATTGCGCGGCAGTTCCGCCACCACGAAGATCTGCTTGGGCACCTTGAAGTTGGCAATCCGGGGCTTCAGCGCCGCGATCAGGCTGGCACCGTCGAGCCCCGTGCCGGCCCGTTCGACGACGAATGCGACGACCGCTTCGCCGAAGTCGGGGTGCGGCACGCCGACCACCGCGGACTCGGCCACGCCGGGCAGTTCGTTGAGCACCGATTCGATCTCGGCCGGGTAGACGTTGTAGCCGCCGCTGATGATCAGGTCCTTGCTGCGACCGACGATGGTGACGTAGCCGTCCGCGTCCACCTGTCCGACGTCGCCGGTCTTGAACCAGAGGTCGCTCGTGAATTCCGCGGCGGTCTTCTCGGGCATGCGCCAGTACCCCTTGAAGACGTTCGGTCCGCGCACCTCGATGTTGCCGATCGACCCCCTGGTCAGCGGCGTGCCCTTGTCGCTCACGACCCTCAGCTCCACGCCCGGCAACGGGAATCCGACCGTGCCGCCGCGCCGTTCGCCGTCGCTCGCGCGGCAGGGGTTCGAGGTCAGCATGGTCGTCTCGCTCATGCCGTAGCGCTCGAGGATGGTGTGCCCGGTGCGCTCGCGCCAGGCATTGAAGGTCTCGATCAGCAGCGGGGCCGAGCCGCTGATGAAGACGCGCATGCCGGCACAGGCTTCGCGCGTCAGGCCGGGCTCGGCGAGCAGGCGCACGTACAGGGTCGGCACGCCCATGAACACGGTCGCCTCGGGCAGCCGCGCGGCCACCGCGCGCGGGTCGAACTTCGAGAACCAGATCATGCGGCTGCCGTTGAGCAAGGCGCCATGGGTCGCGACGAAGAGGCCGTGCACATGGAAGATCGGCAAGGCATGGATCAGCACATCGTCGGCCTGCCAGTCCCAGTAGTCCTTCAAGGTCAGCGCGTTCGACAGCAGGTTGCCATGCGTCAACATCGCGCCCTTGCTGCGCCCGGTGGTTCCGCTCGTGTAGAGAATGGCTGCCAGGTCGTTCTTGCGCCGTGCCACCACGATGTGCGTGCTGGCCTGCAGCACGGCGCGCTCGAGCAAGGTGCCGCGGCGGTCGGCGCCGAGCGTGAAGACGTTGCGCGTGCCGGCCCTGAACGCGATCTTGCTGACCCAGCCGAAGTTGGCCGGAGTGCACACGACCACGGCCGGCTCGGCGTTGCCGATGAAGTACTCGATCTCTCCGGCCTGGTAGGCGCTGTTCAGCGGCAGGTAGACATGGCCGGCGCGCAGCACCGCCAGGTACAGGATGAGCGCCTCGACGCTCTTGTCGACCTGCACCGCGATTCGGCTGGCCGCTGGCAGGTCGAGCGACTCGAACAGATTGGCCATCATGGCGCTCGCGTAGTCCAGGTCGCGCCAGGAGTAACGCAGCGGCGCCTCGGGACCGTCGGCGGTCTCGATCGCAGTCTGGTCCAGGTCGACAGGAAAGCTGGCCCGAAGGGCGTGGAAGAGATTGACGTTGGTCATTTCCGAAGCGCGTGTTTGTCCCCGATTTCAACACGGGCTCCGACGCATGAGAATCCACGGGCGGCTGCGCCAGCGCAATGCGGTGCCCGGTACCACCGCGGCAATGGGTGCGAGTCGCGCATTTCCGGCATGGGGCCGGTGTTCTCCAGGAGACATCATGGCGATTGTTTTCAGGGCCAGGACGATTGGGCGCCTCGCGGCGCTGTGCGTGGGCATCACGCTGGCGACCGCGCCAGCTTGGGCGCAAAGGCCCAAGGTCGACTTCAGCGCCGATTGGCGCATGGAGACAGCCGACGGTCAGATGGTGGGCAGGCTCTACCAGAGCGCGGGTCTGGAGCGGCGGGAATTCGATGAGGGGGGCGAGAAGATCGTCATGATCGCCCGCCCGGACAAGAAGCTGACATGGCAGCTGCTGCCGAGCGAGAGGATGTACATGGAGTTCGGCGAGGGCAAGGACAAGCCACGCAAGGACGACCTGGACCAGTACGACATCGAGCAGACCCTGGTCGGCGATGAGACTCTCAATGGCGTGCGCACCCAGAAGAGCAAGATCATCATGAAGGAGAGGAAGCCCAATGGCGCCAAGCTCGGGGGCTTCTGGTGGATGACGCGGGACGGCGTCATGGTCAAGATGGACATGCTTGCCATCGACAAGGGGTCGAAGGAGCGCATCAAGATGGAGTTGTCCAATCTCCAGATGGGCAAGCAGGAGCCTAGGTTGTTCGAGATTCCGGCGGGCTACGAGAAGATGGCGGGGCTGGGTGGCCTGGGCAAGATGATGATGGGCGGCGACAAGGACGAGGACGACGACAAGGCGCCCAAGGAAGGCAAGGAGAAGAAGGAAGGATTTGGTCTCAAAGACGCCTTGAAGATCCTGCGCTAGGGGCGGCCATGCGAAGCAACACTTCCTTTGCTGCACTGGCGTTGGTTCTGGCTCTCACGCTGCCCACCAGCGCCTGGGCCGACTCCACCTGCACCGACGCCGACAGCGTCAAGGCCGATCGCGACGTGCAACAAGCCGAGGCGATGGAGCGTGCCGGAAAGGCTCCCGAAGCGCTCAAGGCTATGGAGGCCGTGCGGGGCCACGAATGCCTGCCGAGCGCCGCGCACCATCGGCTCAAGGCCGCCTGGGGCCGCGTCACGCGCACGCTCGGCGAACAGGCCGAGAAGGCCGGGCAGTTCGACCGGGCGAACCACTTCTTCTTCCGCGGCGAGCATCTGGCCGACGCGGACCGCACGATGCTCAAGTACGCACAGGCCCACAAGTCCAAGGCCGAGCCCCTGGGCAAGGCGCTCTACTACTTCACGCAGCGTCAGAGCGCAGCCGGGCAGGCGGAGGTGCGCGCTCTGGCCGAAGCCGCGGCAAACCATTGGCTTCAGGTGGAAGAGAAGACCTTTGCCGGTGGCAGGCAGTCTTCGGTGCCCGATCTCGAGTTGGCACGCAGCTTCTTCCTCCTGGTGGGCCCGGCGGCCGAGAAGCGCGGGGCCGAGCGGGCCGTGCAGCGTGGTGACACGACTGCCAAGGGCAACACCCCGAAGGCGCTGGAGTTCGCGCTGGCCTACTACCAGTTCGCCGACCAGCGCGAGAAGGCCGAGTCGATCAAGCCGATCGCGCGCCGCCATGGCGACGCCGCCGCCGCGCGCGGCGAACACCGCATTGCCGAGCAGTTCTATGCGCTGTCGGGCGACGAGGCCAAGATCGAGGCGATGGACAAAGCGCGCGAGAAGGCAGAGGGCAGGCGCCAGAAGGACTTCAGGAAGGGCCAGGACGACCTCGAGAAGGAACTCAAGATGTAGGGCCGGCGCCGACTCAGACGAATGCCTGGACGGCGCGCGAGCGGGCCACTTCGCCACGCTTGAAGAGCGTGTGGTTGGCCTCGATCTGGTCCAGGTCGTAGAGGTAGTTCACCATCAGGCCGAAGGACTGGCGCAAGCCGCTTGCCGACCGGTTGGCGTCGACGTTGATGCGCTCGAGCCGGGCGCCGTTGTCGAGATGAAAACGCGCCACCGGGTCGCCTGCGGCATGCGGGGTCTGCAGCGCGAGGTAGGCGCCGGCCAGTCGTTGCAGCGCGGCACGGTCGGCGTCGACCAGCAAGGCCTGGCGTGCCGGCGTCTGGAGGGCCGCCAGGTCGCCGCCCGCATGCGTGCGCAACTGCGCGAGTGCGGCTTCGAGCGCGCGCCAGGCGGGTCGGGCGCAGGTCGGGCAGTGCCGACAGATCGGGCCCGCCCAGCAGCCAGCTCGCGAAACCGGGGATCGGCGACAGGGTGCAGAAGGTGCGCAAGCGCGGCAATTCCTGCTGCAGGCGGTGTGCCACGCGCTTGATCAGGAAGTTGCCCAGCGACACGCCGCGCAGGCCGGGCTCGCAATTGCTGATGCTGTAGAAGGCCGCAACGCGAAACTGCTCCGGCGCCAGCGGTTCGGCGGTCTTGTCGATGAGGGGTGCGATGGCGTCCGGCATCACCGGCAACAGGGCGACCTCGACGAAGATCAGCGGCTCGTCCGGCAACTGGGGGTGGAAGAACGCGAAACAGCGGCGATCGGGCTGCAGGCGCCGGCGCAGGTCGTCCCAGCCGTCGATGGCGTGCACCGCTTCGTGCGCGATGAGCTTTTCCAGCAGGCGCGCGGGAGCATCCCAGTCCACCTGGCGCATCTCCAGGAAGCCGGGGTTGAACCAGGAGTTCAGCAGGTGCTGCAGATCGGCTTCCAGTGCGGCCCAGTGCGGGTGGCCGTTGAGATCGGCCAGCAGCGCCCGGCGCATGCGCACGATGGCGGCCGTGCCGCCCTGGCTGCGGTTGAGGCGGCGCAGCAGTTCCTGTCGCGGCGGCTCGGCCGCCTCGCCGAGCGCCACCAGGCTGGCCGCATCGCGCCGCTCGGCATAACCCTGGGCACATCGCAACACCTCGTCCGGGTCCGGGTTCAGTTCGTGCGCCAGATAGTCGAAATAGCGCGCCAGCTCGGCCGGCTCGCTCGCGAGCAGCCGCTCTGCCAGTGCCTGGGCAAGGCGCAGACCGCCGGCGTCGCCTCGTTCGGACAGCAGCCGCTGGCTGTCGTTGCGCAGGCGGCGCGAGGGGCTGGACAGTCGCTGGCGGAGTTCATCGAGCATCGTGTGCGTCACCGGGGTCAGGGATCGGGTGGGCAGCCCTGGATGGGCGTGGCAGGACCATGCCGGACTGTAGCGAGGCACGCTACAGTTCGCCGGCATGCAAGCGCCCCCGACTCCCGACGCGCCCGGTGTTCCGGTACAGGCCGACGCGCTCGATGCCGACCGCGTGCTCAGACTCGCGGCGCAGAGCATGTTCGACACCTTCGCGAAGACCGCGATGGGCACGATGGTGGTCGACCGGCAGCACCGCATCGTCTGGATCAGCGACAGCTACAAGCAGTTCCTGCCGGCGCTCGGGCATGCCGACGACGACTTCGTCGGTCGGCCGCGTCGAGGAAGTGGTGCCGAACACCCTGATGGCCCAGGTCGTCGAGACAGCGGCCAGCCGATCCTGATCGACCTGCTGACCAACAAGGCAGGCACCTTCCTCGTCAGCCGCTTGCCGCTGCGCGACGAATCGGGCGAGGTCATCGGCGCCTTCGGCATGGTGCTGCTCGACCACCCCGAGACCACGATGCAGCCGCTGATCGCGCAAGTTCAGGCGCCTGCAGCGCGAGCTCGACGACGCGCATGCACAACTGGCGGCGCAGCGCCGTCCCAAGTACACGATCGCCGAGCTTCATCGGCAGCACGCCGGCGGCGCTCGAGGTCAAGCGCCAGGCGCGCCGCGTGGCGGCGACCGAGTCCACGGTCCTGCTGCTGGGCGAGACCGGCACCGGCAAGGAAGTGCTGGCGCAGGCCATTCACGCCGCCAGCCGGCGCGCAGCCCGTCCCTTCGTCGGGGTCAACATCGCGGCGGTGCCGGAGAACCTGCTGGAGGCCGAGTTCTTCGGCGTTGCGCCCGGGGCCTACACCGGCGCCGATCGAAAGGGGCGTGACGGCAAGTTCAAGGTGGCCCATGGCGGCACGCTGTTCCTCGACGAGATCGGTGACATGCCGCTGGCGCTGCAGGCCAAGCTGCTGCGTGTGCTGCAGGAGCAGGAGGTCGAACCGCTCGGCAGCAACCGCGTCGAACGGGTCGATGTGCGGATCATCGCGGCCACCAGCCGCGACCTGAACGCGATGGTGGCCCAGGGTGAGTTCCGCGCCGATCTCTTCTACCGACTCAACGTGATGCCGATCCGGCTGCCGCCCCTGCGCGATCGTCTGGCCGACATCGAGGCGCTGGCCGAGGTCCTGATGGAGGACATCGCCCGCCGCAGCGGTCTGGCCGCGCACAGCCTGGCGCCGGATGGGCTGGAGTGGCTGGCCCGGCAATCCTGGCCCGGCAACATTCGCGAATTGCGCAATGTGCTGGAGCAGGCGGCATTGATGACCGACGACGCCGTCCTGGAGGCGCGCCATTTCGGGCCCGGGATGGCACCTCAGACCACGCCCGTGGCACCGAGCCGTGCCTGCCGCCGAACCGCCGCCCCGCGCCCGCTCGATGCGGTCGCTGGCCGAACAGGTGGCCGAGGTCGAACGGCATGCGATCGCGAGCGCGCTGGCTTCGGCGGCGGGCAACCGCGCCGCCGCCGCGCGCCTGCTCGGCATGCCGCGATCGGTTCTTTACGAACGCCTGCGGCGCTATCCGGAGCTGCTGATCGGCTGAGGTTGGTGGCGCATCCGTCGTCACGTTGACCGAATTCGATACGACATTGAGATGTCCGGATAACAAACATGCATCCGATCGAGAGCGATCGAATTACGAACATATCTTCTCGAAATCGATCAGAAAACATAGGGTTTACGTGATATTCGTGACGATGGCACGTAGATTGCGATACTGGAACGATCCACACAAGAGGAGACTCGTCATGAAGCGCCGTACCTTGTTCCCCCTGGCCGCCGTCGCGGCTGCTGCGATCACGCTGCCATTGATGGCCCAGGCCGCCGGCGAGATCCGCATCGCCCATGTGCACAGCCTGACCGGCCCGCTCGAGGCCTACGGCAAGCAGACCACGACCGGCTTCATGCTCGGCCTCGAGTACGCGACCGGCGGCACGATGATGGTCGCCGGCAAGAAGATCGTCGTCATCGAGAAGGACGACCAGGGCAAGCCCGACCTCGGCAAGAGCCTGCTCGCCGCCGCCTACAGCGACGACAAGGCCGACATCGCCGTCGGTCCGACGAGTTCGGGCGTCGCGCTGGCGATGCTGCCGGTGGCCGAGGAGTACAAGAAGATCCTGCTGGTGGAGCCGGCGGTGGCCGACTCGATCACCGGCGAGAAGTGGAACAAGTACATCTTCCGCACCGGCCGCAACTCGAGCCAGGACGCGATCAGCAACGCCGTCGCGCTCGACAAGGCCGGGCGTCACGATCGCCACGCTGGCGCAGGACTATGCCTTCGGCCGTGACGGCGTGAAGGCCTTCAAGGACGTCGGTCAAGACGGCCAAGATCGTCCACGAGGAGTACCTGCCGACGACGACCACCGACTTCACCGCCGGCGCCCAGCGCATCATCGATGCGCTGAAGGACAAGCCCGGGCGCAAGGTGATCTGGATCATCTGGGCCGGCGGTGGCGGCAACCCGTTCAAGATCGCCGACCTCGACCTCAAGCGTTATCGGCATCGAGATCGCGACCGGCGGCAACATCCTGCCGGCGATGGTCGCCTACAAGCAGTTCCCCGGCATGGAAGGCGCGACCTACTACTACTTCGGCATCCCGAAGAACCCGGTCAACGAGTGGCTGGTGGCCAACCACTACACGAAGTTCAAGAGCCCGCCGGACTTCTTCACCGCCGGTGGCTTCGCGTCGGCGATGGCGGTGGTGACAGCGCTCAAGAAGACGAACGGCGACACCAATACCAACAAGCTGATCAAGACGATGGAAGGCATGAGCTTCGAGACCCCCAAGGGCACGATGACCTTCCGCGCCGAAGACCACCAGGCGATGCAGGACATGTACCACTTCAGGATCAAGGACGACCCGGCCTTCGCCTGGGGCGTGCCCGAGCTGGTGCGTGAGATCAAGGCGTCCGAGATGAACGTGCCGATCCGCAACAAACGCTGAAGGCGTTTGTTGCGGTCCCCGCGACCGTTCCGCTCCCCCCAGCCCCCCTCCGGGAGGGGGGCTCCAGTCAGAAGGACAGAAGGGCCTGACCGGCCAGTGGCCGGTTCAGTCCCGCCACGCCATGCTCGAAACCAAAGACCTGACGATCCGATTTGGTGGTCATGTGGCCGTCGATCATGTGTCGTGCGTCTTCCAGCCCGGCACGCTGACGTCGATCGTCGGCCCCAACGGCGCGGGCAAGACGACCTACTTCAACCTGATCTCCGGGCAACTGGCCGCGAGCGAGGGCAAGGTGCTGCTGGGCGGCAAGGACATCACGACCTTGCCGGCGCCGCTGCGCACGCGGCGCGGCATCGGGCGGGCCTTTCAGCTGACCCAGCTCTTCCCGCACCTGACGGTGCTGGAGAACGTGCGCCTGGCGGTGCAGGCGCGCGACGGCGGCGGGTTGTCGCTGCTGCGCACCTGGTTGTCGCGCAAGGACTGGATCGATCGGGCCGCGGCGATCGTCGACCAGGTCCACCTGGGCGACAAGCACGAGGTCCTGGCCGCGGCGCTGCCGCACGGCGACCAGCGCAAGCTGGAAGTGGCGCTGCTGATGGCGCTCGAACCCAAGGTCTACATGTTCGACGAACCGACAGCAGGCATGAGCATGGACGATGTGCCGGTGGTGCTGGACCTGATCCGGGCGCTCAAGCAGCGCAGCGACTGCACCATCCTGCTCGTCGAGCACAAGATGGACGTGGTGCGCGAGCTGTCCGACCGCATCATCGTGCTGCACAACGGCCGTCTGATGGCCGACGGCGACCCGGAGACGGTGATCGCCTCGCCCGTCGTGCAGCAGGCCTATCTCGGCATGGCCGAAGAGGAGCCGGCATGAGCAGGTCGCCGAGCCGCCTCAAGACAGGCGATCGCCCCCTTGGGGCACAGGATGCGAACGCACCTGTGGGGGTTGACATGAGCGCAGCACATGTGCTGACGCTCAAGGGCGTGCACACCCACATCGGCGCGTACCACATCCTGCACGGCGTCGACCTGGCGGTGCCCGAAGGCGAGGTCACGATGCTGCTCGGCCGCAACGGCGCCGGCAAGACGACCACGCTGCGCACGATCATGGGCCTGTGGGCCGCGTCGCAAGGCGTCATCCGCTTTCGCGGCGAGGAGATCCAGGGCCGGCCGACGCCCGACATCGCCGGCGCCGGGGTGGCCTATGTGCCCGAGAGCATGGGCATCTTCGGCGACCTGACGGTGCGCGAGAACATGCTGCTCGCGGCCCGCCAGGCCAGCCGCGCGGAAGAGATCGACCGCGATCGCCTGGAGTGGATCTTCGGCCACTTCCCCGCCCTCAAGACCTTCTGGCTCTACCCGGCGGGCAAGCTCAGTGGCGGGCAGAAGCAGATGCTGGCGGTGGCGCGCGCCATCGTCGAGCCGCGCGCGCTGCTGCTGATCGACGAGCCCAGCAAGGGGCTGGCGCCGTCGATCATCCAGAACCTGATCACGGCGTTCCGTGAGCTCAAGTCGCAGCGCTGCACGATCCTGCTCGTCGAGCAGAACTTCATGATGGCCAAGGCGCTCGGCGACCACGTCGCGGTGATGGACGACGGGCGGGTCGTGCACGCCGGCGCGATGGCCGAACTGGTCGAGAACGAGGCGCTGCAACAGCGCCTGCTGGGACTGTCGCTGGGAGCGCACGCATGAGCAAGCTCGTGATTCCGAAGGCCCAGTTCGACTGGATTCCGCTCGCCCTCGTGCTGGCGCTGGCCGGGCTGGCCTTGCCCGCGATCGGCTCGCCGTCGACCTGGCTCACGCTCACCGTGGCCGGGCTGGCGATGGGCCTGATCATCTTCGTCATCGCCTCCGGCCTGACGCTCGTCTTCGGCCTGATGGACGTGCTGAACTTCGGCCACGGCGTGTTCATTGCCTTCGGCGCCTTCGTCGCCACCAGCGTGATGGCCGGCCTGGTCGACTGGACCGTGGTCGACTCGATCACGCTCAACCTCGGCGCCATCTTCGTCGCGATGCTGGCCGCGATGGCGGTCGCCGGCGCGCTCGGCTTCGCCTTCGAGCGCATCATCGTGCGGCCGGTCTACGGCATGCACCTCAAGCAGATCCTGATCACGATGGGTGGCATGGTGGTCGGCGAGGAGATCATCAAGATGATCTGGGGGCCGCAGCAGATCCCGCTGCCGCTGCCGCCCGCGCTGCGCGGCAGCTTCCTGATCGGCGACGCCGCGATCGAGAAGTACCGCGTGCTGGCGATGGTGATCGGGGCGATCGTCTTCATCGTGCTGGCCTGGACCTTGAGCCGGACCAAGATCGGCCTGCTCGTGCGCGCCGGCGTGCAGGACCGCGAGATGGTCGAGTCGCTCGGCTACCGCATCAAGCGTCTGTTCATCGGCGTCTTCGTCACCGGCTCGGCGCTGGCCGGCCTGGGCGGCGTGCTGTGGGGTCTGTACCAGCAGACCGTGGTGCCGCAGATCGGCGGCCAGGTCAATGTGCTGCTGTTCATCGTCATCATCATCGGCGGCCTGGGCTCGACGCTGGGTTGTTTCGTCGGCGCGCTGCTGGTCGGCCTGCTGGCCAACTACACCGGCTTTCTGGCGCCCAAGGTGGCGCTGTTCTCGAACATCGGCCTGATGGTGGCCATCCTGCTGTGGCGCCCGCGCGGCCTCTATCCGGTGACCTCGCGATGAGCCGCCACCTCGCTTCGCTCCTGCCCCCCGAGGGCGCCGGCCTCCCTGGGGCGCCCATCGGAGTCCGGACATGATCAGCGCTGCTCTCGCACGACCTGCCGCGCAGCCGCTGGCTGGCCGCGGCCCTGGTGGTCATCGTGCTCGGCCTGGTGCTGACGCCCTTCCTGTTCCCAGGGGCCAAGGCGCTCGGCGTGGCGTCCAAGCTGCTGGTCTTCATCCTGCTCGTCGCGAGCTACGACCTGCTGCTCGGCTACACCGGCATCGTCAGCTTCGCGCACACGATGTTCTTCGGCATCGGCGCCTACGGCATCGCGATTGCCAGCACGCGCATGGGCGAGGGCTGGGCCGCGATCGGCGTCGGCCTGGTCGCGGCACTGGCTGGTGTCGCTGGCGCTGTCGCTGGTCATCGGCCTGTTCAGCCTGCGCGTGAAGGCGATCTTCTTCGCGATGATCACGCTTGCGGTCGCGTCGGCGTTCCAGACCCTGGCCTCGCAGCTGAGCGAGCTGACCGGTGGCGAGGACGGCCTGACCTTCCGCAATCCGGCGTGGTTGCAGCCGTCGTTCGAGCCCTTCGAGACCGAGGTGTTCGGCGTGCTGCTCGACGGCAAGCTGTTCACCTACTGGCTGCTCTTCGTCGTCGTGCTGGTGCTCTTCCTGCTGCTGCTGCGCATCGTCAACTCGCCGTTCGGGCGCGTCCTGCAGGCGATCCGCGAGAACGACTTCCGGGCCGAGGCGATCGGCTACCGCACGGTCGTCTACCGGACCCTGTCCAACGTGCTGGCGGCGCTCTTCGCCACCGTGGCGGGTGCCCTGCTGGCGCTGTACCTGCGCTACACCGGGCCGGACACCACGCTGTCCTTCGAGATCATGCTCGACATCCTGCTCATCGTCGTCATCGGCGGCATGGGCACGATGTACGGCGCGGTGATCGGCGCGGCGCTGTTCGTGCTCGCGCAGAGTTATCTGCAGGACCTGCTGGCGGTGGGCGCCACCTGGGTGCAGGGCATACCGGTGCTGGAGATGGTCGTGCAGCCGGGGCGCTGGCTGCTCTGGCTCGGTGTGCTGTTCGTGCTGTCGGTCTATCACTTCCCGACCGGCATCGTCGGCCGATTGCGCCTGTGGGCGACGAAAGCGCGCCAATGACCAGGGCCACATCGCACTACGCGACCTGCGAAGGGCGCGAGATCCACTACCTGCAATGGGGCGCCGAGCATGCCGAACCGGTGATCGCCTGGCATGGCCTGGCGCGCACCGGCCGCGACATGGACCATATCGCAGCCCATCTGTCGTCGCGCTACCGCGTCATCTGCCCCGACACGCTGGGGCGCGGCCTGAGCCAGTGGAGCCCGGACCCGCGCGAGGAATACTGCCTGGCGTTCTACGAACGGCTGGCAGTGTCGCTGCTCGACCAGCTCGGCATCGAACATTGCCATTGGCTCGGTACCTCGATGGGCGGGGCGATCGGTCTCAGGGCCGCGGCGGGAGCTCTGCAAGGGCGGATTCGGCGCCTGGTGCTGAACGACATCGGCCCGCAACTGGCGGACGCAGCGGTCGAGCGCATCCGCACCTACGCCGGCAGCCCGCCCGCGTTCGCCACGATGGGCGAGCTCGAACAGTTCTTTCGCACCGTCTACGAGCCCTATGGCTGGTTGAGCGACGACATGTGGCGGCTGCTGACCGAAACCTCGATGCGCAGGCTGCCCGACGGGCAGGTCACCCCTCACTACGACCCGGCCATGGTGCAGCAGTTCGTGCACCATCCGCGCGACTATCTGCAGTGGGACGCCTGGGACTCGCTCGCGCTGCCCGTGCTCGCGCTGCGCGGTGAGTCTTCCGACCTGCTGCTGCCCGAGGTGGCCGAAGGCATGCGCACGCGTGGACCGCGCGCGGTGGTGGTGACGATTGCCGGCTGCGGGCATGCGCCGGCCTTGAACACGCCGGAACAGTTCGCGCTGATCGAACGCTTTCTGGGCGCCTGATCGGCGCAGCAGGCCCCCGGGTCGTCCCCGGGGTCGGGCCGGTGACGGCGCGGCGGGCAACGCCTATGCTTGCCGCTCCCGATCCATGCACTTCGAGGTCACCCGATGCGTCTGTTCTCCCCCACCATCCGTGTCCAGGTTCTGCTTGGGCTGATGCTGGCGCTGTCGGGCCCGATGACGCTGCGCGCGCAGACACAGGTCGGGCCGGTCGATCCGGCCTTCGCCGAAGTCGACCAGCTGATGCGCAACTACGTGGCCACGCGCAAGTTCCCGGGCGCGTCGCTGGTCATCGGCTTCGGCGATCGGATCATCTATGCGCAGGGCTACGGCTGGGCCGACCCGGTCCGGCAGATCCCGACCTCGCCCTGGCTCGAGTACCGCATCGGAAGCGTCAGCAAGCCCATCACCGCCACCATGGTCATGCGCCTGGTCGAGCAGGGCAAGGTGGCGCTCGATGCACCCGCCTGGACCTACATCGGTCCTGTGGTCGGCGCGGCCGAACCGGTCGATCAGCGGCTGAAGCGGGTCACGGTGCGCCAGCTGCTCACGCACAGCTGGGGCCTGGACCGTGCCGTGTCGAGCGACCCGATGGGAGGGTGGTTTCTCGACGGCGGGACATTGGTCAGCACGGCGCGCGAGATGCTGCGTTACCAGTTGCTGCGCATGACGCTGAACTTCGACCCTGGCGCTCGCCATGCCTACAACAACACCGGCTTCGTCTGGCTGCAGATGATCGCCGAGAGCGTGGCCGGCATCCCGATCGAGCAGCAGATCACATCGGCGCTCGGGCCCGAGCCCCTGTCCACCGGTCGCGCCCGCTTCGGCGAGGTGCTGCCGTCCAAGCTGACCCCGGCTGAACCGGTCTACGCCGACTACGCCGGCGCGCCGCTGCTGCCGCCGGTGCCCGGTGTCTATCCCTCGCCGGTGCCGGCCAACGTGAAACGACCCGACGGGTCCTACACCCTGGTGGGATATGGAGGCTCCGGCGGCTATGTCATGTCGCCGCTGACGGTCATGCGCTTTCTGCAGCGGATGGCCGGTCAGCGTCAGCCGGCGCTGTTGAACGCCAGCACGCGCAAGCAGATGTTCACCGAACAGGTGCTGGCCGACGGAACCCGCTACTGGGGACTCGGGATCCAGGCCTGGAACCCCTGGCCGCAGTCGACGCCCGACGACGTGATGCTGGCCCACACCGGCGCGATCCTGGGCGCGCGCAACGGATTCCGGATGACGCCGAGGCAGGTCGGCGGTCCGATGTTGACGGTGCTGGTGCAGAGCAATGGCACACCCGCCGGACAGGGCAGCGAAGCGGTCGACAACATCGAAACCGAAATCCTGGACCCGATCGTGTTCGCGATCGATCGTCTGGCCGGCCACGCTACCAAGCCCGAGATTGCCCCGGACCGCCTGATCGCCTTCGGTTCGGAGACCGAGAACTACTTCGCCGACCGGCTGTTCGACTGGGCCCAGGGGGTTTTCCCGGACCTCTTCGTCGGCACACCGGAGCCAGGCCTCTTCGACGGCTACCGCTACCACTACTTTGCGTCGACCCAGACCTACCTGGCCGTGAAACAGGGTCAGGTCTACCTGTACCAGCCGGCGATCGGCCCGACGATCGATGGTGTCGGATCGATGGTCCAGTGGCTGCCCCAGGCCCTGAACGAACTTGCGAACGCAGTGCCCGCCAGCGCGCGCAACCGACCCCGCTTTCGCTGAACGTCCCTCCAGGCCGGCGATCGAACGTTCCCAGGAGAAGATCGGCTCGAGTTCAACGGTTGCCCAGCATCGTGCCCGGCAGCCAAAGCGCGATCTGCGGCCAGATCATCACCGCCGCCATGACGCCGATCATCAGCACGACATAGGGCGCGGCGCCGCGCACGATGGGGCCGAGCGGCGACTTCGTGATCGCCTTGATCGTGAACAGGTTCATCCCCACCGGTGGCGTGATCTGCGCCAGCTCGAGGTTGATGACGAGCAGGATGCCGTACCAGATCGGGTTGATCTGGAGGTGGATCATGGCGGGCAGGATCACCGGCGTGGTGATCAGGATGATGGCGATCGACTCGAGGAACATGCCGAGCACGAAGATCAGCGCCATCATCACGATCAGGAAGCCGGTGACGCCGATGTCGGCCGCGATCACCGCCTCGACGATCTGCTGCGGGATGCGCAGTTTCGTCATCACATGGCCGAACACCGAGGCCCCGGCCAGGATCATGAACAGCATCGCCGAGACGCGGCAGGCGTCGATCGCCGACTCCCAGATCGCGCGCAGGCCGATCTTGCGGTAGATCACCACACCGACGAACAGCGCCAGCCAGGCGCCCGCCGCGGCGGCCTCGGTGGCGGTGAAGACGCCGGCGTACATGCCGCCGAGCACGAACACCGGCAGCGACAGCGCCCACACCGACTTGCGGATGGCGGCCGCCGCCTCGCGCAACGTGGCGCGCTGCTCGCGTTCGATGTGACGATGGTGGATCGCGGTGCTGACCATGCTCCAGGCGACGAACACACCCGCCATCAGCATCCCCGGCACGATGCCGGCCATGAAGAGGCCGCCGATCGAGGTGTCGGTCGTCACACCGTACAGCACCATCGGCCCCGACGGCGGGATCAGGATGCCGAGTGTTCCGCCGGCGGCGACCAGGCCATAGGCGGCCTTCGGCTCGTAGCCGAACTTGATCATCTGCGGGATCGCCACCGCGCCGATGGTCAATGCGGTGGCGACGCTCGAGCCCGAGATCGCGGCGAAGATCGTGCAGGCGGCGATGGTCGCGATGCCCAGGCCGCCGGGCAGGTGGCGCGTCAGCGTGTAGGCGGTGCTGTAGAGGTCGTCGACGATCCTGCCGCGGATCATCAGGTGCGCCATGAAGGCGAAGAGCGGGATCGCGACCAGCAGGTAGCGGTTGATCTCGCCGAAGATCACCTCGGTCACCGAGCCGAGTTCGCCCTGGGTGATGAGCTGGATCGTGCCGCCGAACAGCGCCAGCCCGGCGAAGATCGGCAGCCCGGTGAAGAGCAGCAGCAGCAGCGCGACGAAGAGCAGCGCGATGATCACTCGCCGTGCGCCTTCGCTTCGACCGGCGGCGCGCTGACCGCCGCCCGCCACAGCGCTTCGACGGCGGCCAGCAGCAGCAGGGTGCCGCCGACCGGCATCAGCAGCATGAGCCACCAGGTCGGCCACTCGAGCGACCCCTCGGTGACGAGGCCGAGCTGGCGCGCCAGCGACGCGGTGCCCCAGCCGTTGACGATGAGCACGCCGGCGATCAGCCGACGGCCAGTGCCGCCCAGATGCGGGCCCAGCGCCGCGCTGGCGTCGACAGGCGGGTGATCGACAGGTCGACACCGATGCGCTCGTCGCGCTGCAGCGTCTGCGCCGCGCCGAGCAGCTCGATGGCGACGAGCGCGAAGCCGACGACCTCGCAGGCGTTGTTGGAGACCGTGATCACCTGCGCACGTGAGCCGGCCGGCGCGCACGCGACACGCCTTCGGAGACTCGGCGAAAGCCGATGAACAGCACCGCCTGGCCCCGAGGCGGCCGGCTTCAGCGCGATCTTGCCGAAGTCACGGTCAGCGCTGGCCCAGCATCTCGTGCCCGGCAGCCACAGCGCGATCTGCGGCCAGATCATCACCGCCGCCATGACGCCGATCATCAGCACGACATAGGGCGCGGCGCCGCGCACGATGGGGCCGAGCGGCGACTTCGTGATCGCCTTGATGGTGAACAGGTTCATGCCCACCGGTGGCGTGATCTGCGCCAGTTCGAGGTTGATGACGAGCAGGATGCCGTACCAGATCGGGTTGATCTGGAGGTGGATCATGGCCGGCAGGATCACCGGCGTGGTGATCAGGATGATGGCGATCGACTCGAGGAACATGCCGAGCACGAAGATCAGCGCCATCATCACGATCAGGAAGCCGGTGACGCCGATGTCGGCCGCGATCACCGCCTCGACGATCTGCTGCGGGATGCGCAGTTTGGTCATGACATGGCCGAACACCGAGGCCCCGGCCAGGATCATGAACAGCATCGCCGAGACGCGGCAGGCGTCGATCGCCGACTCCCAGATCGCGCGCAGGCCGATCTTGCGGTAGATCACGACACCGACGAACAGCGCCAGCCAGGCGCCTGCCGCGGCGGCCTCGGTGGCGGTGAAGACGCCGGCGTACATGCCGCCGAGCACGAACACCGGCAGCGACAGCGCCCACACCGACTTGCGGATGGCGGTCGCCGCCTCGCGCAACGTGGCGCGCTGCTCGCGCTCGATGTGGCGATGGTGGATCGCGGTGCTGACCATGCTCCAGGCGACGAACACACCCGCCATCAGCATGCCCGGCACGATGCCGGCCATGAAGAGGCCGCCGATCGAGGTGTCGGTCGTCACACCGTACAGCACCATCGGCCCCGACGGCGGGATCAGGATGCCGAGTGTTCCGCCGGCGGCGACCAGGCCATAGGCGGCCTTCGGCTCGTAGCCGAACTTGATCATCTGCGGGATCGCCACCGCGCCGATGGTCAATGCGGTGGCGACGCTCGACCCCGAGATCGCGGCGAAGATCGTGCAGGCGGCGATGGTCGCGATGCCCAGGCCGCCGGGCAGGTGGCGCGTCAGCGTGTAGGCGGTGTTGTAGAGATCGTCGACGATCCTGCCGCGGATCATCAGGTGCGCCATGAAGGCGAAGAGCGGTATCGCGACCAGCAGGTAGCGGTTGATCTCGCCGAAGATCACCTCGGTCACCGAGCCGAGTTCGCCCTGGGTGATGAGTTGGATCGTGCCGCCGAACAGCGCCAGCCCGGCGAAGATCGGCAGCCCGGTGAAGAGCAGCAGCAGCAGCGCGACGAAGAGCAGCGCGATGATCACTCGCCGTGCGCCTTCGCTTCGACCGGCGGCGCACCGACAGCCGCCCGCCACAGCGCTTCGACGGCGGCCAGCAGCAGCAGGGTGCCACCGACCGGCATCAGCAGCATGAGCCACCAGGTCGGCCACTCGAGCGACCCCTCGGTGACGAGGCCGAGCTGGCGCGCCAGCGACGCGGTGCCCCAGCCGTTGACGATGAGCACGCCGGCGATCATGCCGACGGCCAGTGCCGACCAGATGCGGGCCCAGCGCCGCGCCGGTGTCGACAGGCGGGTGATCAGCAGGTCGACGCCGATGTGTTCGTCGCGCCGCAGCGTCTGCGCCGCGCCGAGCAGCACGATGGCGACGAGCGCGAAGCCGACGACCTCGTCGACCCAGACCGGTGCGGCGTTGAATGCATAGCGCATCAGCACCGCCCAGCCGATGAGCGCAAAGGACAGCAGCAGGCTCAGCGCCGCGCCGGCCATCGCGACCGAGCACAGCACCGACACCACGCGGCCGAGCGCGGTCAGTGCGGGCCCGGTGCGGTCAGACAACGCCATCAAGCGGCCACCGCGGATCCGGCTCTACCGGTCCGCTGGTGGCGCCCATTGAGGGGGGTGATTGCCGCGGCTCCATGTCCGCCTGCGCGGACATGGACGGCAAGAACGCCCGCCGCGTCTCGCGACGGGCGGCGCCGAAGGCGCTTCGGGGGTGGTTCAAGTCTCAGAGCTTGTCGAGCGCCTCGATCAGCCTGACCCCGTCGGGTGCGGTCTGGCGCAGGAACTCCTTCTTGACCGCCGGCTGCATCGCGTCCGTCATCACCTTCTCCTGCGCCTTGGTCAGCGCGACGGCCGTCATGCCCTTGTCGTTCAGCACCTTGATGTTCTCCGGCGGGATGCCGTCGCTCTTGCGGATCGAACGCGCGACGGCCTGGTCGGCGGCCTTCTGGATCGCGCTGCGCAGTTCGGCCGGCAGGCCGTTCCACCAGGCCGGGTTCACGACCAGGTTGTCGAAGGCGAGGATGATGTTCGACGCCACGCCGAACTTCTGCACTTCATAGAACTTGCGGCTGTTGGCGGCCTCGACACCGGTGAAGCCGGCGTCGATGACGCCGGTCTGCAGCGCCTGGTAGACCTCGGAGCCGGGCATCGCCGACGGTGACGCGCCCATCGCGACCAGACCCTCGTCGAAGAGCTTGTTCAGGCCGCGGATCTTGACGCCGGCGAAGTCGGCCGGCGTGACCAGGGCCTTGCCATTGGACGTGAAGATGCCGTCATTGGTGTCGACGATCCAGGCGATGTTGGTCACGCCCTTGTCGGCCATCTTGGCATCGAGCAGCTTGGCGGCATCGCTCTTGATGAAGGCCTTCTGCTTGGCCACCGAAGTCATCAGGTAGGGAATGATCGTGACGCTCATCTCGGGGATCGTGCCGCCCCACTGGAAGCTCAGGATCGCCGCCGCTTCGATCTTGCCGCTGGCCACCGCCGGGTGGTTCTGGTTCGGCTTGAACAGTTGCGCGGCACCGAAGGTCTGGACCTCGACGCGGCCCTTGGTGGCGGCCTTCACGTCCTTCGCGAACTGGTCCAGGTTGAGCGCCGTGTGGTGGGTCGGCGGGAACTGGTGGCTGATGCGCATCGTGAAGTCGGCGGCCATGGCGCTGCCGAGCAGGCCGAGGGAGGCGACGGCGGCGACCAGGGGGCGCAGGGCGAAATGGCGGCGATCGGTGCATGGAGTCTCCTGTGGCGTTGTCGGAATGGAAGGTGTGATCAGGCGACGGCACGCCGTGCGAACAGCGCGTCGATCTCGCCGGGAGCGTAACCGACCCCGGCCAGCAGTTCGCGTGTGTGGGCACCGAAGACCGGAGGGTCGCGCCGCACCGGCAGGCGCTGCCCCTGGAGCGTGATCGGCAGCAGCGTTGTCTTGACGGTCTGCCCGGCCTTGGCGCCGTCCGACAGCTCGATGTCGGCGAGGCCGCCGGTGGCCTGCAGGTGCGGATCGTCGTAGAGATCTTCGGGGCGCCGGATCGGCGCGAAGGGCAGGCCGGCAGTCTCGAAGATCGCCGTCAGTTCGGTCGCCGACCGGTCGGCCAGGCGTTCGCGCAGCAGCGGGATCAAGGTCGCACGCTGCTCGACGCGCTGGTTGTTGGTGGCCAGCTGCGGGTCGGACTTCAGGTCGTCGAATCCGAGCGCATCGCAGAAGGTGGTGAACTGGGCGTCGCTCACCGCGGCCAGGAAGATCTGCTCGCCGTCCTTGACCGTGAACACGTCGTAGACGGCCCAGGGGCTGATGCGCGCGGGCATCGGCGCCGGGGCCTGGCCACTCATCGCGTACTGCAGCATGTGCTGGCCGACCAGGAAGACGTTGTTCTCGAACAGGGCCGACTGCACCTCCATGCCCTTGCCGGTGATGCCGCGCTGGATCAGGGCGCCGAGGGCGCCAATGGCGCCGAACATGCCGCCCATGATGTCGTTGACGCTGGTGCCGGCGCGCAGGGGGTCGCCGGGGCGGCCGGTCATGTAGGCCAGTCCGCCCATCATCTGCACCACTTCGTCGAGCGCCGTGCGGTGGTCGTAGGGGCCGGGCAGGAAGCCCTTGTGGCTGACGTAGATCAGGCGGTCGTTGGACTTCGACAGGCTCGCGTAGTCGAGCCCGAACTTGGCCAGCGCGCCGCGCTTGAAGTTCTCCGCCACCACGTCGGCGGTGGCCGCCAGCCGGCGCGCCGCGGCGGCGCCTTCGGGCTGGCGCAGGTCGATGCCGATGCTCAGCTTGTTGCGGTTGAACATCGGAAAGAAGCCGGTGCCGGCGCCGAGCAGGCGACGCGTGCCTTCGCCGTCGATCGGCTCGACCTTGATCACTTCGGCGCCGAGATCGGCCAGCACCATGCCGCAGGTCGGGCCCATCACCATGTGGGTGAACTCCACCACGCGCAGCCCGGCCAGCGGCTGAGGTGCCTTGGGCGATTCGGCGCGGTCGGCTTCGGTCATGCTGGCGCCATCGTCTTGGGCAGGCCGGCGGCCGCGATGCTGCCGTGCAGGGTTTCACCGTCCAGCCACGATCCGAGCTGGCCGCGCAGCGTGATCAATGCCTGAAGGTCGAGCCCGGTCGGCATGCCCATGCTGGCGAAGAGGTAGGCCAGGTCCTCGGTCGCGACGTTGCCGCTGGCGCCCGGGGCGTGCGGGCAGCCGCCGAGGCCGCCGAGGCAGGCGTCGAAGCGGCGCACGCCGACCTGCCAGGCCGCGTACACGTTGGCCAGGCCGAGGCCGCGCGTGTCGTGGAAGTGGCCGCAGGCGAGGCGGGCGCCAGCGGCCTCGAAACACAGCTCGAAGAGGTGGGTGACCTGAAGCGGGTCGGCATAGCCGACCGTGTCCGCCAGGCCGACCCGATCGGCGCCGGCGTCCAGGACGGCCTGGACCATCGTCAGCACATCGGCCTCGTCGACCCGGCCCTGCAAGGTGCATCCGAAAGCCGTGCTCAGGCCGACCTCGATCAGGCAGCGCGAGCCGGCGGCGTCGCGCGCCGCGCGCACGCGGGCCAGTTCGGCCACGGCTTCCTGCGGGCTGCGGCGCAGATTGGCCTGGCTGTGGGCGTGGCTGACCGACAGCGGCATCAGCATCAGATCGACCCCGCTGTCGAGGGCGGCCATTGCGCCGTGCAGATTCGGGACCAGGACCGACGTGACGAGGCCGGGCAGTTCGCGTGCCACGGCGACCACCGCGGCCGTGTCGGCAAGCTGCGGGAGCAGCCGTGCCGGAACGAACGAGCCGACTTCGATCTCGCGCAAACCGGCCTGGTGGGCGGCGCGCAGCCAGCTCAGCTTGTGTTCGGTCGCAAGGGTGCGCGCAAGGCTCTGCAGGCCATCGCGCAGGCCGACCTCGCGGATCGTGACGGGGTCGTGGTCGATGTCGTGGTCGTCGAAGATCATGGTCGGGCGAACTCTAGATTTTCCTCAGGGTCGGCAGGCGTGGCCATCTTTCCCGATTGACGTTGCAACCAGGAACACCACATGCGCAATCTCCTCGACGTCCTGTCGCTGCGTCTGTTCATTGCTGACTGCGAAGACGGTAGCACGGCGCCCGCCGCCGAACGCGAAGCGATGGTGGCGTCAGCCTGAGCAAGCGCATCGCGGCGCTCGAGTCCCAGGTCGGCTTGAAGCTGCTTGGTGCGTGGGCGGCGCGGCGTCGAGCCGACCCCCGCCGGCGAGGCGCTGCTGCGCCGCGCGCGCGAGGTCGTGGCAGCCCACGACCGGTTGCACGCCGAGATCGGGCAGCTCGGCACCGGCGTGCGCGGCAGCGTGCGCGTGATGGCCAGCCCATCGGTGCTGGCCGAAGCCCTGCCGGGCGACGTGGCGGGCTTTCTCGGCCGCAATCCCGGTGTGCGTGTCACGCTCGAGGAGCGGGTGAGCCAGGACGTGGTGCGCAACGTGCGCGAGGGCCTGGCGGACCTGGGCGTGCTGTGGGACCAGGGGCATCGGTCTCGTGCCACTGGACGAGGGCTGAAGACAGTGCCAGTTCGTGATCTGCGCGCGATGGCCCTGACCGGCTAGCGCGCGTAGAACTTGCGGACCGTGTCCTCGGCCACCTGTTGCAGGAAGGCGGCCGTGTCCTTGCCGACCGTGCCGTGGTAGTCATAGGCATTGCCCACCGGCGACTGGCCATAGACGCTGGCATAGACGGTACAAGCGGCCAGGTAGGTGCCGGCCGGCGTCGGGTGCGAGCCGTCGTAGGGCTGATGCAGTTTCATGTCGGGCCGGCGCCGATAGGCCTCTTCGAACGCGAGGCCGACGGGAATCACCAGGGCACCGACCTGGTTGGCGACCGAGACATAGAGGTCTTCGGTGAGGCGCGGGTTCTCATCCTTGGCTTGCTTGTGCGGCGCGACGTAGGACTGGGTCAGGTAGAGCGCGGTCCTGCCGCCACGCTCGCGGATGACCCTGTCGAACTCGACCACGGTCTCGCGGAACTTGGCGCGGCGCGCCTCCGACAAGGGCTCGTTGCTGCCGCCTTGCAGGATGACGAGCTGGAACGGCTCCTTGACGCCGATCTTGCCGGGCGTCGTGAGGTGCTCGATCGAATGGTGGTCGAGCGAGGCGCCGCCGATGGTCGCCGACTTGTACTTGGCCTTGGCTTCAAACCCTGGTTGGGCCGCCTCCACCAGCCGGCGCACGTGGTTGTGCACGCTGTTGCCGTAATAGAGATAGCTGTTGCCGACGAACAGCACATGGGTCGGGTTGTCGACTTGCGGCTGCCTGACCTCGGGCGCCGGCGCAGCGGTCGCAAGGGTCGACAGCAGCAGGCCGAGCAGGGCCAGAAGTTGTCGCGGGCGGGGCATCGGGAGGCTTGGCATGGAGAAGGGCCCTTCGAGAACCGGGGGGATGGACGGGATCGGTCGAGCGGGTGGCTGCAGTGGTGCTCAGGCGTTGCACCGCAGGGCCGTGCAGCCCGACAGCGCGCCGGCGCAAGTGCGCGCCATCAGATGGCCTGTGCGGCATAGAGACGGTCGATCTCGGCGTCGCCAAGACCGAGTTCGGCGAGGATCGACCGCGTGTGTTGGCCGAGCGCAGGCACCGCGTCCATGCGGACGTCGAACGCCGCCGGCACGCCGGGGGGGCGCAGGGCAGGCACGGGTCCGGTCGGCGTGTCGACCTGCACCCAGCGCCCGCGCGCCTTCAACTGGGCGTGCGCCCAGACGTCGTGCATCGCATTGACGCTGGCGTTGGCGATCTGTGCCTCGTCCAGCCGCGCGACCAGCTGCTCGAGCGTCAGGCTGGCGAATGCCTCTGTGATCAATGCCTGCAACTCGAGCTTGCGCGCTGCGCGTTTGGCGTTGGCGTTGAAGCGCTCGTCGGTGGCCAGCTCGGGCTGGGTCAGGACCTTGGCGCAGAACAGCTGCCATTCGCGTTCGTTCTGCAGCCCGAGCATCACGCTGCGGCCGTCGCCGGCCACGAAGGGGCCGTAGGGGACGATCGTCGCGTGCGAGGCACCGGCGCGCGGCGGCGGCGCAGCGCCACCGAAAGCGTAGTACAGCGGGTAGCCCATCCACTCGACCATGCTCTCGAGCATCGAAACGTCGATGCGGCAACCGTGGCCGGTCTTGCCGCGCTGGATCAGCGCGGCCAGGATGTTGCTGTAGGCGTACATGCCGGCGGCGATGTCGGCGATCGAGCAGCCGGCCTTGGCGGGTTCGTCCGGCGAGCCGGTGATCGACAGGAATCCGGCCTCGCTCTGGATCAGCAGGTCGTAGGCCTTCTTGTCGCGGTAGGGGCCGGGTGCATCCGGGTCGTCACCGTAGCCTGAGATGTCGCAAACGATCAGGCCCGGGTGCCTGTCCTTGAGCGTGTCGTAGCCGAGCCCGAGGCGCGCGGCCGCGCCGGGTGCGAGGTTCTGCACCAGCACGTCGGCGCGGTCGAGCAAGCGCGCCAGCAGCTCGCCGGCCTGTGCCTGTTTGACGTCGAGCGTCAGGCTCTCCTTCGAGCGGTTGGTCCAGACGAAATGCGAAGCCATGCCCTGCACGCGCTCGTCATAGGCCCGCGCGAAGTCGCCGACGCCGGGGCGCTCGACCTTGATCACACGCGCACCCAGGTCGGCCAGCTGGCGGGTGCAGAAGGGCGCAGCGATCGCCTGTTCGAGGCTGATCACGGTGATGCCTTCGAGCGGTCTCATCGTTTCCCTCCTCAGAACGAGCGCGGCAGGCCGAGCACATGCTCGGCGACATAGGACAGGATCAGGTTGGTCGAGATCGGCGCCACCTGGTACAGGCGGGTCTCGCGGAACTTGCGCTCGACATCGTATTCGTTGGCGAAGCCGAAGCCGCCATGGAACTGGATGCAGGCGTTGGCGGCCTCCCAGCTCGCCTTCGCCGCCAGGTACTTGGCCATGTTGGCCTGGGCGCCGCAGGGCTGGTCGGCGTCGAACAGATGGCAGGCCTGCCAGCGCATCAGGTTCGCCGCCTCGACTTCGATGTGCGCCTCGGCGATCGGGAACTGCACGCCCTGGTTCTGGCCGATCGGACGGCCGAAGACAACCCGCTCACCGACGTAGCGGGTGACGCGGTCGATGAACCAGTGGCCGTCGCCGATGCACTCGGCGGCGATCAGCGTGCGCTCGGCGTTCAGGCCGTCGAGGATGTACCTGAAGCCCTGGCCTTCGACACCGATCAGGTTCTCGGCCGGGATCTCGAGGTCCTCGAAGAAGAGCTCGTTGGTCTCGTGGTTGACCATGTTCGGGATCGGCCGCACGGTCATGCCGCTGTGCTCCGCCTGGCGCAGGTCGACCATGAAGATCGACAGGCCCTCGGACTTCTTCGTCACCTCGGCCAGCGCTGTCGTGCGCGCCAGCAGGATCATCCAGTCCGAGTGCTGCACACGCGAGATCCAGACCTTCTGGCCGTTGACGACGTAGCGGTCGCCCTTCTTCAGCGCGGTGGTCTTGATCGCGGTGGTGTCGGTGCCCGCGCTCGGCTCGGTCACGCCCATCGACTGCAGGCGCCACTCGCCGCTGGCGATCTTCGGCAGATAGCGTTGCTTCTGGGCCAACGAGCCATGGCGCAGCAAGGTGCCCATGTTGTACATCTGGCCGTGGCAGGCGCCCGAATTGCCGCCGCTGCGGTTGATCTCCTCCATCACGACGCTGGCCTCCGCCAGGCCGAGGCCTGAGCCGCCGTACTCGGCCGGGATCATCGCCGCCAGCCAGCCGGCTTTCGTCAGCGCGTCGACGAAGGCCTCGGGGTAGCCGCGCGCCGCGTCGATCCGGCGCTGGTACTCGTCGGGGAAATCGGCGCACAAGCTGCGCACGGCGTCGCGGATGTCCTGGTAGGGGTCGGCGGCGTACTTCGGCATGGTGTGCCTCTCGAGAGTGGTGGTTCGGGCGTGCGCCCATCGCTTCGATCGCGACCGCTGGATCATGCGCGTAGCGCGGTCCTGCTGCCCGGCCTGGGCCCACACCCGTGGTGCTGGCGCGAACGCGCGCTTGTGCAGCAATGGTTTGCCTGCTGGACCAGGCGACGCGTTGACGGCAGCAGTGCGCAGGGCGTGCGCGCCCCGTCAGGGCCCGAGGGCAAGCCTGAGCACCGACCTCACCAGCCCCAGACCAGGCGGCGCGCAATCCAGCCGGTTCGCCCGCCGTCCTGGCGCACGCGGACCCATCCGCCGCGCCGCTCGAGCGTGCGCAGCACTTCGCCGTACTCGGCCTGGCCCAGACGCGGGCTGCGTGTGCCGGGGCGCTTGCGGACGTTGGCCACCGGCACCTTGACCACGACGTGCGGCTTGCGCGCGGTCAGGCGGCCCAGGATCCAGCCCGTGTCGCCTTCGAAGTCGCGCACCTTGAGCCAGCCGTCGCGCCGGGCCTCGACCTTCAGCGGATAACCGCGCGAGAGTTTCCAGACGGCGTCGTGGCGGGTGCCGGCACCCTCGCGCAGATGGACCACCGGTCGGTCGACACTGACCATGGTGGTGGCCGCCGGGGCGGTGAGGGGCAGGGCCAGCGCCAGGGTGGCCAGCAAGGCCGACAGCGATGAACGAAGACGTTGTGACGAAAGACGGGCGGACATCGGGGCGCAGGTTTCCTCGTGAAGACGTGATGCCTTGAAGGTAACTCATGGCGGCGCAGGGCCCAAGTGGCCGCGCGCAAGGGCGCCCGCGGATCCTAGAATGACCGGTTCCGCCTCGTCCGCAGCCCTTCCATGTCCGGCACGATCCACATCCGCGGTGCGCGCCAGCACAACCTGAAGAACCTCGACCTCGACATCCACACCGGCGAGATGACCGTCGTCACGGGGCCGAGTGGGTCGGGCAAGTCGAGCCTTGTGTTTGACACGCTGTACGCCGAAGGCCAGCGGCGCTATGTCGAGACCTTCAGCGCCTATGCGCGCCAGTTCCTCGAGCGCATGGACCGGCCGGCGGTGGACCGCGTCGACGGCGTGCCGCCCGCGATTGCGATCGACCAGACCAACCCGGTGCGCACGAGCCGCAGCACGGTCGGCACGATGACCGAGCTGAACGACCACCTGAAACTCCTGTTCGCGCGCGCGGCCCAGCTCTTCGACCGCCAGACCGGTCTGCCCGTGCGGCACGACACGCCGGAGACGATCTACGCGGATCTGGCCGATCGTGCTGCGGCCCTGGGTGATGCCCGCCTCGTGCTGACCTTCCCGGTCGAACTGCCGGCCGACACCACGCCCGAACAGCAGGAGCAGTGGTTGGCGGCGAGCGGGTTCACGCGTGTGCAGGCCGAACGCATCGAAGGCGATCGCAAGGTCCTGGAAGTCATTGCCGACCGTTTCCGGTTCACCAATGTCGAGCGGGTGCGGGTGATGGAGGCGATCGAGCTCGCGCTCAAGCGCGGTGGTGGCCGGCTCACCGTGCATGCGGGCGACGACGGGACCGAGTGGAAGTACAGCACCGGCCTGCACTGCCCTGAGTCCGACATCCGCTACGCCGATCCGCAGCCCGCGCTGTTCAGCTTCAACTCGGCCTATGGGGCGTGCGAGACCTGTCGCGGCTTCGGCCGCGTGATCGGCGTCGACCTCGGGCTCGTGATCCCGGACGAGCGCAAGACGCTGCGCAACGGCGTCATCAAGACGCTGCAGACCCCGGCCTGGAAGGAATGCCAGGACGACCTGCTGAAGTACGCCGGCGAGGCCGGCATCCCGCGCGACACGGCCTGGAATCAGCTGACGAAGGCGCAGCATGACTGGGTCATCGAAGGTTCGCCGAACTGGACCGGCAAGTGGAACAAGCAGTGGTACGGTGTGCGCCGCTTCTTCGGCTATCTGGAAAGCAAGGCCTACAAGATGCACATCCGGGTGCTCTTGTCCAAGTACCGCAGCTACACGCCTTGCGCCGATTGCGGCGGTGCGCGGTTGAAGCTTGAGGCCCTTCAATGGCGCATCGGGTCGAAGGCCGACGCCGATTCGGTGCTGGACCCAACGATGCGGTTCTTGCCGGTCGGCGTGGCCTGGACGCGCGCGCAACTGGAGGCGTTGCCGGGTCTGTGCCTGAGCGACCTGATGCAGCTGTCGATCGAGCGCCTGCGGCGCTTCTTCGACAGTCTGTCATTGCCGTCGACGATGCTCGACGACGCGTTGAAACTGCTGCTCGATGAGATCCGCACGCGTCTGAAGTACCTGTGCGACGTCGGCCTGGCCTACCTGACGCTGGACCGTCAGAGCCGCACGCTGTCGGGTGGCGAAGTGCAGCGCATCAACCTGACGACGGCGCTCGGCACCTCGCTCGTCAACACGCTGTTCGTGCTCGACGAGCCCAGCATCGGGCTGCACCCGCGCGACATGGCGCGCATCGTGCTGGCCATGCACCGGCTGCGCGACGCCGGCAATACGCTGGTGGTGGTCGAGCATGACCCGGCGGTGATGCTGGCTGCCGATCGGCTCATCGACATGGGCCCCGGGCCGGGCGAACGCGGCGGCCAGATCGTGTTCGACGGTGCGCCCGACCAGGCGCGCTTCGCGGCCACGCTGACCGGCGCCTACCTGGGTGCGCGCAAGCAGGTCGGGATCGGGTTCCGGCGCCCGGTCGAAGCGAGTACCCCGCGCCTGGTGCTGGAGGGCGCGCGCCAGCACAACCTGCGCTCGATCGATGTCGAGTTGCCGCTGCAGCGCCTGGTCTGCGTGACGGGCGTCTCCGGTTCGGGCAAGAGCACGCTGATCCAGGATGTGCTGGTGCCCGCACTGGCACGCCACTTTGGCAAGCCAACCGAAACGCCTGGCGATCACGATCGCCTGCTCGGCGCTGACTGGCTGAGCGACGCGGTCTTCGTCGACCAGAGTCCGATCGGGAAGACGGCGCGTTCGAATCCGGCGAGCTACGTCGGCGCTTTCGACGAGTTCCGCAAGCTGTTCGCCGACGCACCGTTGGCGCGCGAACGTGGCTACAACGCCGGCACCTTCAGCTTCAACGCCGGCGACGGGCGCTGCCCGACCTGCGGTGGCTCGGGCTTCGAGCATGTCGAGATGCAGTTCCTGTCCGACGTCTATCTGCGCTGCCCCGACTGCGATGGGCGCCGCTACCGCAGCGAGGTGCTCGACGTGAAGGTCATGCGCGGACCCCTGCAGTTGTCGGTCGCCGACGTGCTCGACCTGACGGTGGCCGAAGCCGCGCACTGGTTCCAGGCCGACCGCGATCTGGTCGCGCGCCTGCAACCCATCATCGATGTCGGGCTCGACTACGTCCGCCTCGGGCAACCGGTGCCGACGCTTTCGGGCGGCGAGGCGCAGCGCCTCAAGCTGGCCGGTTTCCTGGCCGAGGCCAACGCCGGGCCGAAGCAGCCTGCCGCCAAGCGCGGCAAGCTTTTCCTCTTCGACGAGCCGACGACCGGGCTGCACTTCGACGACATTGCGAAGCTGATGCGCGCCTTGCGCAAGCTGCTCGACGCCGGGCATTCGCTGCTGGTCATCGAGCACAACCTGGATGTGATCCGGGCCGCCGACTGGATCGTCGACCTCGGGCCGGAGGGCGGCGAGGGCGGCGGCGCGCTGGTCTGCACGGGCACGCCGGACGACGTGAAGCGGCATCCGTCGTCGCACACCGGCCAGGCCTTGCGCGACTACGAACATGCGCTCGGTCAGGACGGCCTGCGCGTCGAGGAGGGGCTGCCGCTGCAGCAGGTGATGCGGCGCCAGCGCTCGGCGGTCGACGAGTCGATCCGCATCGTCAACGCCCATGAACACAACCTGAAGGGACTGAGCGTCGACATCCCGCGCGGCAAGTTCAACGTCATCACCGGGGTGAGCGGATCGGGCAAGAGCACGCTGGCGTTCGACATCCTGTTCAATGAAGGACAGCGGCGCTACCTGGAGTCGCTCAATGCCTACGCGCGCAGCATCGTGCAGCCGGCGGGTCGGCCCGAAGTCGATGCGGTCTACGGCATCCCGCCGACGGTGGCGATCGAACAGCGGCTGTCGCGTGGCGGGCGCAAGAGCACGGTGGCCACGACGACCGAGGTCTGGCACTTCCTGCGCCTGCTGTGGGTCAAGCTCGGCACCCAGCATTGCGTCCGTGACGGCGCGCCGGTCAAGGCGCAGAGTGTGGAGAGCATCGCGGCCCAGATCCTGCGCGACCACCCTGGCCAGCATGTCGGCCTGCTGGCACCTCTGGTGGTGAACCGCAAGGGCGTCTACACCGATCTCGCGAAGTGGGCGAAGGCGCGTGGGCACAGCCACATGCGGGTTGACGGCGAGTTCCTGCCGCTGTCGCCCTTCCCGCGCATCGACCGCTTCAAGGAGCACACGCTCGAGCTGCCGGTGGGTGACCTGGTCGTGAGCGCCGAGCACGAACAAGAACTGCGCGACCTGCTGATTCGCGCGCTCGACCTCGGCAAGGGCGTGCTGCACTTGCTGCACCCGCTCGACGGACTGGCCGCGGCGATGGACGGTGGCAGCGGAGCCGGCATCGGCGCGGTGAAGGTCTTCTCGACCAAACGCGCCTGCCCGGTCTGCGGCACCAGCTATCCCGAACTGGACCCGCGCATGTTCAGCTACAACAGCAAGCATGGCTGGTGCAGCGGTTGCGTGGGCACCGGCCTGCAGCTCTCGCGCGAACAGCGCAAGGCCTACGACGACTCGGTGCGCGACGAGGACAACAAGGGCCGCGAACAGAGTTTTCCGTCCGAGGAGAAGGAGGTCGACGGCGTCGTCGACGCGCCCTGCGGCGATTGCGGCGGCACGCGCCTGAACCCGGCCGCGCGCGCAGTCCAGTTCGACGGGCTGCCGATCGGCAACGTCGCGACGCAGTCGGTCGCCGATGCGGCGCGCTGGATCGGGACACTGCGTGCAGAGGGCCACCTGTCGCCACGCGAGATGGGCATTGCACGCGACGTCATTCCCGAGATCGCGAGCCGGCTGCAGTTTCTGCAGGACGTGGGCCTGGGTTACCTTACGCTCGACCGCGCGGCGCCGACGCTGTCGGGCGGTGAGGCGCAGCGAATCCGCCTGGCCGCGCAACTCGGCAGCAATCTGCAGGGGGTGTGCTACGTGCTCGACGAGCCGACGATCGGCCTGCACCCGCGCGACAACGGCATCCTGCTCGGTGCGCTGGCCAAGCTCGGCCAGAAGGGCAATACGCTGGTCGTCGTCGAACATGACGAAGACACGATCCGGCGTGCCGACCACCTGATCGATATCGGCCCGGGCGCCGGGCGACGTGGCGGCATGCTGGTGGCCCAGGGCTCGGCGGCCGACCTGTCGGCAGCGCCGGATTCGGTGACCGGACGCTTCCTGGCGCATCCGCTGAAGCACCCGCTGCAGCCGCGTCGCCCCGTCACCGACGGCGCGCCAGCGCTGCAGCTGCAGGGTGCGACCTTGCACAACCTGCAGGCGCTCGATGTGCGTGTCCCGCTGCAACGGCTGGTGGCCGTCTCGGGCGTGTCCGGCTCGGGCAAGAGCACCCTGGCGCGCGATGTGCTGCTGGCCAATGTGCAGGCTGCCGTTGCGATGAAGTCGACCAAGGCCGGACGCGATGCCCTGGCGGCCGGCAACCGGCCGGCCTGGGTCGGTTGCACGGGCCTGTCCGGCTTCGAGTCGCTCGACCGCGTGCTCGAGGTCGATCAGACGCCGATCGGCAAGACACCACGCTCATGTCCGGCGACCTACATCGGGTTCTGGGATGCCATTCGCAAGCTCTTCACCGAGACCCTCGAGGCCAGGGCGCGCGGCTACAACGCGGCGCGCTTTTCGTTCAACACCGGCCAGGGGCGTTGCCCGGGATGCGATGGGCAGGGCCTGCGCACGATCGAGATGAGTTTCCTGCCGGATGTGAAGGTGCCTTGCGACACCTGCCATGGTCAGCGCTTCAATCCCGAGACACTGGCTGTCACCTGGCGCGGCAAGCACATCGGAGAGGTGCTCCTGATGCAGGTCGACGAGGCGGTCGAATTCTTCGCCTCGATGCCGGTGATTGCGCACCCGTTGCAATTGCTGAAGGACGTGGGCCTGGGCTATCTGACGCTGGGCCAGCCGTCACCGACCTTGTCGGGTGGCGAGGCGCAGCGCCTCAAGCTCGTGACCGAGCTGTCCAAGGTGCGCGACGACATCACGCGGCGCGGCAACAGGGCGCCGCAAACACTCTATGTGCTCGACGAGCCCACGGTTGGCCTGCACATGGCCGATGTCGAGCGCCTGATCCGCGTGCTGCACCGGCTCGTCGACGGTGGCCACAGCGTGGTCGTGATCGAACACGATCTCGACGTCATTGCCGAAGCCGACTGGGTCATCGACCTGGGCCCCGAAGGTGGCGACGGCGGCGGGCGCATTGCAGCCGAAGGTGAACCGGAATCCGTGATCGCAGCGGGGACCCACACCGGCGTGGCGCTGGCACCCGTGCTGGCGCGTTAGCAGCGCCGCGCGCTCAATGGCGTTGCGCGCGCGCTTCGTCGGTGCCGAGGTTGACCTGATCGACGGCCGGCGCGCCATGCCGCAGCGCGCGAACCTGCAGCTCGGTGGCGTCTTCGTGGTCACCCAGGCGGTCGAGCAGATCGCTCATGCGCAGCAGCACCGTGACTTCCCAGAACGGGTCGGTCGACCGTGACGCGAGCTGTACCGCTTCATAGGCGCTGTCGCGCGCCTTGTCCCGGCCGGCGCGCAGGGTCGCCCGATCCTGTGCGTCGAGTGCCTCGGCCTGATGGGCGAGGATCTCGGCCTGCTCGCAAAGGATGTCCACGTTTTGGTCCACCCCGACCACCGAATCGCAGCAGCACAGCGCCTGCTCCAGCATCGACACGGCCAGTTCAATGGCGCCGTGGCGCCGGTAGATGCGCCCCATGGCCAGGTAGGCGTCGCTGAGTTCGGCCGCTTGACCGCCGGCCTCGGCCTGGCGCAGCGCCTGGCCGATCTCGTCCAAGACGGCGGGCGAGCTCGAAAGCCATTGTGGTGTCGTGGGGTGATCGGTCAGTCGCATCGCGCGATCCTAGGCAAGTCCTGCCATGTGCGATGCCCCCCGGGGTGAGGGGGGATCATCGAAACGCAACACATCGCAAGGGTGCCGGGCCGACCAGGCAGTGTCGGAGTTCTTTACACTTCGATCTGACGACGCTTGCGTCGGCGGCCCTTGAGAATCGTCATGCGCGAGGACCGCCCTATGAAAGCGGCCGCGAGGCGGTTTAGTTTTTGCTGATGGCGCAAAAGTTGCTTATCGTTACGATCTATCAAAACTGCCGGAGAAGGTCTTGAACCTTTCTATTTCCAAGACCTTGGGGGCGGCCCTGGTCGCGGTCAGCGCCATGTTCGGCGCTGTTGCGCCCAGCCACTCGGCAGTGATCGTGCTCAATTTCGATCCGGCCTACGGTGCAGCGTTTCCCGATCTGGGTTGGCGCGTGACCGCCGACCTCTTTGTGCCGGAGGCTTGCACGCTCCCCGATCGTTGGTTCGCCGCTTCGTTCCGCCGCGGTTGCGAGGCCAGCGCGGTGCGCAACACGGTGCTGCACTTCTACAACCTGCGCCGATCCGTTGACGACAGTCGAGCGGCTGACGATCGGCGACGTTTGGCACTGGATCCGACGCCGTTGCCTTGGAACGTTGACGATGCGAGACCCAAGAACTAAGGGCGGCGTCGCTCCGAAGTGGGTGGGACCACTATTTGTTCAAGACCACGATGTCCACGACGCTTGCAGGCCTTCGATCTGATCGCCGGCGCTGGCAGCAGCTGGTTTTCGCTCAGTCTGAACGATCGTGGCGCAGAACTGATGCACTTCACGTCCGAGACCAGACGATCGACGAGCGCGCGCGACGAGACGGGCAGTTCTCGACCGGCGAGGTCACCGTGTCAATGACCCGGTTTCTCGGCCGCGACGGAGCCTACGTGCCACCCACGTTCGACGACGACCCGGTCGTCCCGACCCGCGCCCTGCCCGAACCTGGCTCAGCAGCGCTGGTGCTGGTTGCGCTGGTTGCCTTCGGTTGGGCGCGACGGACTCGGCGCTGATTCTGCCGGTCGGTCAACGCGCGGCGTTCACGGCTCGCCTGCCGAACGCCGGTTCGCCGCAGTGGACTCCAGTGCCGCGCGCGCTGCGCGCAACGCATCGGCGCCGGTCCAGTCGCGGCCACGCGCGATGGCCGCCTGAAACTCGTCGTCGGCCAGCCGAAGTTTCAGTATCTGAAGCTGCTCGCGCCAGCGCTCATCCGCGCGCGCACTGCGTTTGAGGCCGCGGCGCTGGCGCGCCGGGTCCAGATAGCCCGCCAATGGCGCGGCGACCTCGGCCACGGCCTGGAGCGTGCCTTGCCCCATCAGGCACGCCACGTCCTCCAGACAGCCCAGCAGTTCCTCCTGCATGTCAGCGGCCTGGAAGGCCGGAAGCGCGGCCGCCAGTCGGCCCGTGGCACTTGCCGCCGCCTCGGAATGCAGGTCAACCTGCGCCAGGCGCCAAGTGGCACTCGCGACGCCGCGCGAGTTGCCGGTCTGCTCGCAGTTCGCCAGCGACGCGGCCAACCACTCGCGCGCCGAGTCCATGTCACCCGCTTCATAGGCCATCACGCCCAGCACGAGCCCGCATTCGGCCTCGATCTCGCGTTGACCGATCTCGCGCGCTTCGGCCAGGCCTTGTCGAAGATGGGCCCGGGCACGCTCGTCATCTGCGAGGAAGGCCTCGGCCTGCCCGAGGTGCAGGTGACTGATCGCCACACCCTCGCGGCTGCCCACCTGCTGGAAGTACAGCAATGCCTCGGTTTCGCTCTCGATCGCCGCCGCGGCATCGCCAGCCTGCAGTTGGGCCAGGGCGAGCGTGGACAAGGTCGCCGCTGTCCCCATCGGTTCGTCGATCTTGCGCCGCAACAGGAGGCAGTCCTCGAGCAGCTTGCGTGCGTCGCCATGGTCGCTCTGGGCCGTCGCGAGCGCGGCGGCGACATACAGCGCATTGGCGTGCGCAAGATCGGCGTCGCGCACGGCTGACAGCGACAGCAAGGCGCGTGCCGCCGCGCGCCCTTCACTGACATACCCGCGCAGGATCCAGAATCCCTGCAGCGCCACCGCCAACTTGACCGCAATGATCTGGTCGACGCCGCCCGAGATCGCGAGCGCCATCGCGGCGCGCATATTGTCCAGTTCGGTCTCGCCGCGTCCGACCCACAAGGCCTGATCGGGACCGATCAGGCCGTACTTGACCTGTTTGGCGTAGCTGAAATAGTGCTCGGCATGACGTGCTGCGATGAGTTCACGCTCGCCCGCGGCATCCAGCTTCTCGGCGGCGTAGTCGCGCAAGGTCTCGAGCAGTCGATAGCGGGCGCGCCCTTCGCGTGACTCCATGCCGAGCAACGACTTCTCGACCAGCGAGGCGAGCAGGTCCTGCATCGGCTTGGCTTTTGGTGTTACTTCGCCGCACACCGCTTCGGCCGCGGCCAGGTCGAAGCCGCCGGCGAACTCCGCCAGCCGGATCAGCACCCGCTGCTCATCGCCATTGAGCAGGTCGTAGGACCAGTCGACCAGGGCGCGCAAGGTCTGCTGGCGCTCTTCGACAAAGATGCTGCCTTCGGTCAGGACCTGATAGCGATCATCGAGGCGGCGGTTGATGTCGGCCACAGTCATCGAGCGGACGCGCGCGGCGGCAAGCTCGAGCGCGAGTGGAATGCCCTCGAGCCGCGTCACCAGTTCGGCCACGGCTGGCGCCACGTCCTCGGTCAGCGCGAAATCGTTCTGGTGTTCTTGCGCGCGTTCGACGAACAGCCGAACGGCGGTCGACCGCGCGAGCGCCGAGAGATCGTCGTGCCGGCCGGGCAGCGGCAGTGGCAGGATTGGATAACAGCGCTCCCCCGGCAAGCGCAGAGCCTCCCGGCTGCTCGCAATGCAGGACACCTTCGGCGCGGCCCTCAGGATGGCATGGGCCAGTTGCGCGACCGGCTTGAGCAAATGCTCGCAGTTGTCGAGCACGATCAGCACGCGGCGACTGCGCAGATGGGAGCATACCGCCTGCAGCAAGGACAGCCCCGGCTCCTCGCGCAGCCCCAGCACCTGCGCGGCCTCGGCCAGGACCAGGTTGCCGTCGCGCAGCGGCGCCAGATCCAGGAACCACACCCCGTCCGGGAACTCGCCGCGCAGTTCGAGCGCCACCTGCAGGGACAACCGCGTCTTGCCGAGGCCGCCCATGCCGAGCAGGGTGAGCATTCGAACGTCGGTCAGCTGGGCCTTGATCTCGTCGAGCTCGCGCTCGCGGCCGACGAATCGGGTGAACTGTTCGGGCAGGTTGTTGGGGACTTCGCGCACCGGCACCCAGCGGTCGTCGACGCGCACCACGCGGTAGACCTTCTCGCCGTCGGGCGGTGGCGCGAAGTGCGCCGGATCGTCGCCAGCCTCGAACAGCTCGATCGGCTCGGCGACCCCCTTCATGACCCAATGGCCGTGCGACTGGGTCGCCAGCGTTGTGCCATTCAGGGCGGCTCTCGCTTCGGGGGTGATCAAGGTCTGACCACCGCGCGCGAGCGACATCACGCGCGCTGCGGTTGGCTTGGCGAGGCCGTCCACTTCAAGTGGTTTGGCGCCTCTGGCCACGTCGGCGGGCAGGTTCTCGCGCAGGATGACCGGACCCACGTGCAGGCCAGCGCGCGCGCGCAGCGGGACCGGCAAGGTGGCCAGCGCGCGGTGGTAGGCAAGGGCATAGCCGACCGCGTCGTCTGCCAGTTCGAACAGCAGCAGCATGCCGTCGGTCTTGTCGATCTCGCGCCCTCGCCATGTCGGCAGCAGGTCGCGCGCCAATCGGTCGTGCGCAGCCCAGACCTCGGCCATGGCTGCGTCACCCAATTGCTCGGACAACTTGGTGCTGTCGACGACGTCGGTCAACAGCAGGGCACGCAGCTCACTCATCGGTGGCGCCAGCAGCAGGGATGTCGGATTGCGAGCATGAACCCGCAGTTTCCCACGCGATGGCTCGAGATCGCTACAAGTTCAACAGACGCGGCAGGTACAGGCTCAGCGCCGGGAATGCGATCAGCACGCCCATGCGGACGATGTCGGCCGCCACGAAAGGCATCACGCCGCGCCAGATGTCGGTCGTCTTCACGTCCGGCAACACGCTCGAGAGCACGAAGATGTTCATGCCGACCGGTGGAGTGATCAGGCTGATCTCGATCACGCACACGATGATGATGCCGAACCACACCGGGTCGAATCCCAGTGCGACGACGAGCGGAAAGAAGACCGGCACCGTCAGCAGCATCATCGACAGGCTTTCCATGGCCATGCCGAGCACGACGTAGATGAAGCAGATGGCCACGATGACGGCGATCGGGTGGATGTCGAACTGGACCACGAACTCGCGCAGTGCACTCGGCAGTTCGGTGAAGTTGAGGAAATTGGCGAACAGCGACGCGCCGATGACGATGGTGAACAGCATGGCCGAGGTGCGCGACGACTCCACCAGCACATCCCGAATGGCCCGCAGGTCGAGCGCGCGGCGGGCCAGCGCGAACAGGAAACCGCCCATGGCGCCCACGCCGGCGGCCTCGGTTGGCGTGAAGAAGCCGCCGTACATTCCCCCCATGACGATCGCGAACAGCGCCAGCACGCCCCAGATGCCCCGCATGGCCTTCAGCCGCGTCGCCCAGCTCGCGCGCTCGCCGGGGGGACCATAGGACGGATGGCGGCGTGTGATCCAGCCCGAAGCCAGCATGTAGAACGCCGTGGCCACCAGACCGGGGATGACGCCGGCGGCAAACAGCGCGCCGATGCTCTGCTCGGTCATGATGCCGTAGATCACCAGGATCACCGACGGTGGAATCAGGATGCCGAGCGTCGCGCCAGCGCAAATCGAACCGGCAGCGAAGGCCGGGTCGTAGTTGAACCGCCTCATCTCCGGCATCGCAACGCGGGCCATGGTGGCCGTGGTCGCGAGCGACGAGCCGCAGATGGCGCCGAATCCAGCGCAGGCGGCGATCGTCGACAGCGCCAGACCTCCCCTGCGGTGGCCGATGAAGGCATAGGCCGCCTGGTAGAGATCGCGCGACATCCCGGCGCGCGTGACGAAGTTGCCCATCAGCACGAACAGCGGCACGACCGACAAGGTGTAGGCGCCGATGTCGACGAACTCGCCGGCGGCGGATGACATGGCCGCCGGCCAGGACCGCATCAACCCGAGCCCGACCAGGCCGACGAGGCCCATGCTGATGGCGATCGGCACACGCAGCAGCATCAGCACGAACATCGCCGCGAAGCCCAGGAGGCCTTCGGTCATGCCTCGCTCCGCTTGGCGCGCAGGTCACGCCAGGCCATCCAGGCATGTGTGAGCGCCGTTACCGCCAGCAAGACGGCGATCAGGTAGTGGAAGGGCCCGAGCCGGATCTGAAGTGATGAGGTCGTGTCACCGTATTCCATCGTGCGCGCAGCGCGCTCCAGGACGACGTACGATGCGCCGCAGAAGATCAGAGCCGTCAGCAGATGCGCCAGCGATCGTTGCCAGCGCAGCACCGCCGACGGCAGCGAACGGTCGAGCAGGTCGAACGCAATGTGCTCGCCAGCCAGCGATGCCAGCGGCAGCGCGAAGAAGATCATCAGCATCATGAAGATCTCGGTCAACTCCACCGCACCGGTGAGCGAGTTGTCGAAGAACTTGCGGCCGACGACATCGGCAAAGGTCAGCCCCATCATCGCGAACAGCGCGAGTGCGGCGACCGTGGCGAACAGCGTTTGGATGCGCTTCATAGAAGGACCATTACACAACAAAGCCGACCGGCTACCGAAACGGCATCCGGTCGGCTGGATGCGGGAACGCGCCTGCGTCCCCGCCGGCCGCGATTACTGCAGCTTGGCGATCTCGGCGCGGAACTCCTTGAGCACTGCGGCGGCGTTCTTCAGCCCCTTGGCCTCGGCTTCCTTGAACCAAGCCGCCTCGACCGGTGCGGTCTTGGCCCTGAAGTCGGCCACGAACTTGGCGTCGGCGGTGTAGAACTCGATGCCGCCGGCCTGTTGCAGCGCGCGGCTCTTGAGGTCGTCTTCGTCCCAGTACTTGCCGTAGTGGCGGGCCGCCCACTCACCCGAGAACTTCTCGATGATGGCCTGATCGGCCTTCGGGATCTTGGCCCAGGTGGCCGGGTTCATCACGAAGGCGAAGCTCGTGTTGTAGAGCCCGCCGGGCAGGGTGGTGCGGTACTTGACCAGCTTGTCGAGCTTGAACGAGATGATCGACTCGTCGGGCAACCAGACGCCGTCGACGACACCGGACGACATCAGTTCGTAGGACTGCGACGCCGGTTTGAGCGTCATGTTGACGTTGAGCGCCTTGCCCATGTCGTTGACGACTCCGCCGCCAACGCGGAACTTGACGCCGTCCAGATCGGCGAGCGACTTCACTGGATGTTTGTTGTTGAAGATGCTGCCCGGGCCATGTGTGAACACCGTGATCACGTGCAGGCCGCGGTGCTCGTCCAGCTTGGCGAGGTACTTCACGTGCATGCGCTGGTAGGCGACGCTTGAGGCGATCGCCGAGTCACCCAGGAAGGCCATCTCGGCCATCTTGGTCAGGACGTAGCGGCCCGGTGTATAGCCCTGCACGCTGAGTGACAGATCGGCCAACCCGTCGCGCACGGCGTCGAACGTCGCTGGCGGTGGCGCAACCGCCTTTGGCAGGATATTGCACTTGACCCGGCTGTCGGTGGCCCTGGTGACTTCGCTGCACCAGTCGGCCTGGGCCCGCGACAGCAGGTGGGTGGGGGGCAGCCAGCTCGACACGGTCAGCGTGACCTCGGCTTGCGCCAACGAAGACAGCCCGATCAGGCAGGCCGCAGCAATGGGTTTGAAAGATCGATTGAACATGCTTGCATCCTCGGGGGAAAATGGGGCCCGGCGCTGGGATCCTTGACCGGGAGCAGGAAGATCCAAGGACCATGCTAGCAAGCGCCGCCGCACCGCGGCTCAACAGTTACCCTGTAGCACCGGCCCGACTTCGCCCTGACTTGAGCTGCATCAGAAATCGGCGAAGTCGCCAGCCCATCATGATGCTGATCAATGCGGCGTAAACGGCGACTTCGGCGAAATCGTTCTTGCCGGCGCGCATCCAGAAGAAGTGCAGCAGCGCCAGGCCTGCGGTCACGTACACCAGACGATGCAGCCGCTGCCAGTTCCTGCCGCCGAGCGCGCGCATGGCACGGTTGAACGAAGTTGCGGCCAACGGCAGCATCGACAACAACGCGGCACTGCCGGCCAGGATGAAGGGGCGCTTGGGGATGTCGCGCAGGATCGCGTCGACGTCAAAGCCCATGTCGAGCCAGGCAAAACTCAGGAAGTGCAGGACCGCGTAGAAGAAGGTGAACAATCCGAGCATGCGCCGAAAGCGCGCGAGGGCCTGCCAGCCCGTGATCTGTCGCAGTGGCGTCACGGCCAGCGTCAAGCACAGGAACCTCAGGGTCCAGTCACCGCCACTGCGGATCAGGGCTTCGGCCGGGTTGGCGCCCAACTGGTCGTTCGTGGCGGCCCACACCATCCACGCCAGAGGCAGCAGGCCAAGCACGAACAGTGCAGGCTTGCTTGTGCGCGATAGCAGCCACTGGTCCACGGGCGTCAGAAATGCTTGCGCAGGTCCATTCCGGCGTAGAGCTGGCCTACCTGCGCTTCGTAGCCGTTGAACATCAATGTCGGCCGCTTCTTCGCAAACAGGCCGTCTTGGCCGATGCGGCGTTCCGTGGCCTGGCTCCAGCGCGGATGGTCTACTGTTGGATTGACGTTCGAGTAGAAGCCGTACTCGTCCGGCAGTACCACCTGCCAGCTGGTCTTGGGCTGCTGCTCGACGAAACGGATGCGTACGATCGACTTGCCCGACTTGAACCCGTATTTCCAGGGGACCGCCAGCCGCAGTGGCGCGCCGTTCTGACTTGGCAGCAACTCGCCGTAGACCCCGAAAACGAGCATCGACAGCGGGTGCATGGCCTCGTCGATGCGCAAGGCCTCGACATAGGGCCAGTCAAGCACCGACGAGCGCAGCCCCGGCATCTGCGTGCGGTCCGCCAAGGTCTCGAACTGAACGAATCTGGCGTTTCCGGTGGGCTCCACGCGCCGGATCAGTTCGCCCAGCGAGTAGCCGACCCACGGGATCACCATCGACCAGCCCTCGACGCATCGCAGCCGGTAGATGCGGTCTTCCATCGGTGCCAGCTTGAGCAGGGAATCGATGTCCCAGACGCCGGGCTTCTTGACCTCGCCTTCGATCGACACCGTCCAGGGTCGCGTCTTGAGCGCTCCCGCATTGGCTGCAGGATCCGACTTCTCGGTCCCGAACTCATAGAAATTGTTGTAGCCGGTGACGTGCGAGAAGTCGGTCAGCTTTTCCATCGTCACGGCGCCGGCCACCGGGCTGCGCGCAGCAGGCAGCGGTGCGCGCTTGCCAGGTCTTGGTGCCTGGGCGAGCGCCGGGCGGTCGGCCCACAGGGCGAGTGCCAGACCGGCACCGGAAGCGGCAGCCTGTTGCATCCACTGGCGTCGTTGGAGGTAGACCGAGCGTGGTGTGATGTCGCTCGGCACGGCGTGGTCGAAACGAGGGTGGTTCGGGGGTCTCATGGGCGCTCCACAGGTCGATCAAGGGGGGTCGGTCCAACCATGCCGACCTTACCCGGCCCGCGCTTTCCAGAGTGCCTGAGCAGAAAAAAGGCCGGTCAGTGACCGGCCCGGGCAATCGTGCAAGGTGCTGGCTAACGCAGGCCGGCAATGTAGTCGGACACGGCCTTGACCTCGCGGTCGTTCATCTTCGCTGCGACACCGGTCATCTGGGCGCTGTTGGCCCGTTCGCCGGAACGGAACGCCACCAGTTGCGCTTCGGTGTAGTCCGCATGTTGCCCGGACAGGCGCGGGTACTGCGACGGAATACCGGATCCCCTGGGCCCGTGGCAGCCGGCGCAGGCCGGAATCATCCGGTCGGCAATGCCGCCGCGGTAGATCTTCTCGCCGAGCAGCACGGTGTCCTTGTGCTTTGCGGCGCCCGGCTTGGCCTGTTTGGACGCATAGAAGGCGGCGACATGCGGCACGTCCTCATCGGTCACGGCCGCGGCCATGCCCTGCATGATGGCGCTGGCTCGCTTGCCTGACTTGAACTCGTGCAGTTGCTTGGCGAGGTACTCCGGGAACTGGCCCTGGAGGATCGGATTGGCGGGCGCGCCACGGCTTCCGTCGGCGCTGTGGCAGGCCACACAAATGGCCGCGGCGGCTTCGCCTTTGGCCAGATCGACCTTGGCGGCAGCGCCGTCGGAAGCCCAGACGGAGGTGGCAAACCAAGGGGCCACCACAAGGGCGATAGCGATGGGGGCAGGCAACTTCATGAACAAGCCTTGGGTTGTCGTCGGCAGTGAATGCACAACGGGTCTGCGAATCAAACCGGCTGATTTTACAATGGCCCATGACGAGCACCAGCATTCCCGCCACGACGTCCGAGAATTCGGCCAAACGCGCGTTGGCGTGGTTGCACGGCGCACGCTTCCTGACCACGGCCAGCCAGCTTGATCAACTGCCGGCGCAGGAGGGTCCGGAAATCGCCTTTGTCGGGCGCAGCAACGCAGGCAAGTCGACGGCAATCAACACGCTGGCGCAGCAACGCAGACTGGCATTTGCATCGCGCACGCCGGGTCGCACGCAGCACATCAACCTGTTCGAGCTCGGTCCCAAGGGCGCACCGGATGCCCTGTTTGCCGACCTACCAGGGTATGGCTACGCGGCAGTGGCGCGCTCCGCCAAGCTGCGCTGGCAGCAGGTCATGGCGGCCTACTTGAAAGACCGGCGCAGCCTGTCGGGAGTGGTCCTGATGATCGACTCGCGGCTCGGGTTCACCGATCTGGACGAACGCCTGCTCGACCTCATGGCGCCGCGCATCGTGACGGGTGAGGTGCGCTTGCTCGTGCTGCTCACCAAGTCCGACAAGCTCAATCGGAGTGACGCACAGGCGGCGCTGCTCAAGGCACGGGAATTCCTTGGCACCATCAGCGGCGAAGCCTCCGACGTTGGCGTCGCGCTGTTTTCGGCCTTGTCGCGCCAGGGGGTCGAGGACGCCGCGGCGTGCCTGCATGAATGGACCCATCCCCAGCCCACCTGACCGCATGCGCGGCCATTCAGCGCATCCGGTCTTCAGCGACCGGAAGGACCCTGGGCTTGTCGTGCAAGCTGTACCGCTGCCGACTTGGCCAGCGAGCGGGGCAGGACTGACGAGACCAGCCCCTCGTTGTAGAGGCGCTCGAGCGCCCGCCGACGCAAGGCGCAAGTGGCGTCACCGCTGACTCGACCGAACAGCCATGCATCGCCAAGGGGGCCCTGCCACAGCAATTGAGCCCGGATCCATTGGCCTTGCTGGAACAGGCGGACCCAGTCGCCGGGCCTGCGCTCGTTCAACCAAGCTGCCGCGTCCTGCGCGCTCGCGCCGGGGGACTTCAGATCATCCATCAGATCTGCCGGCACCGTGTCCAGCTGTGTTTCGTCCAATGGGCCGACGCCCGTGGCCAGTGGTTCTGAACGCTCGGACAGACGACGTTCGAGTGTCTCCAGGGCGGCGAGGTCCGGTCCGGCGCGCTGGACCCTGGCCTCGAGCCTGCGATGGCTGGCGGCCGCCAGGTCATCCAGGGCCTTGCGATAGCAGCGCGCGTCCGGGGCAACTTCGCGCGCCAGCCCATCGATCAATTGCTCGACACCTGCGATGGCCGCGCTGCGCACCTGGCTGTCCGGCGGCAGAAGTGAGGCCTGGTGGGCGATCTCGTCCATGAAGCGCCAGGCAGGGTGCGCGTAGTTGTCGAGCAGGCCCGGGTCCCGCAGGGCCAGACGCATCACGGCCGGCTGCAGGCGTGACAGCGATACCTGGACATCCCGACCGACGCGCGAATCGGCCACGATGGCGTCGAACAGGCGGCTCAGCAGTTCGATCAACTGCTGGTCGACCACCTTGTCGGTGTGGCGGGCAATGCGGGAACGCTGCGCCGACAACAGGCGCGACCGTTCGGCCAAGGGGGCGTCGGCGGGCAACGCGCGCAGTGCCTGGTCGGCATCGCTGAACAGCTTGTCGAGCGGCATCTGCGAACTGCCCGGGTCTCGACGTTCGGTCAAGGGCGCGGGCATCGTTTCGCGCAGTTGATTCAGATCGGGGCCGCGCCCAAGCCAGGACTCGCCCGGACGGGTCGCGCGCGCTCCGGCTGGCAGGATGACCGTGCGATAGACGGCGGGCTCGACGCCGGCCGACTCGAGCCTGGAACAAGCGCCGGCATAGGCCTTTCGAAGCAGCTGCGCCAGAGGTGCACTGGCGCTTCGCATGAACATCAGCTGGAAGCCGCGCGCGACCGGCAGATCGAGCGACGCGTCCCACAAGGCCTTGGCATAGGTCTCGGCCCCGAAGGGGTTGTGATCGCTGCGCAGATCCATGTCACCGACCAGCGCCGACGTGAAGGTCGCCAGTTCGCGCAGTTCGTGCTCGGCGACGCTCTGTATTGCTTCGATCGCGCGCGAGACCTCGACATCTGCGGCAACTTCCGCTTCGTCGAGCAATGCCAATGTGGCGCGCACCGGCTGCAGGGCCGCCGCGCGTGAGGCCCGGTCTTGCGCCGGGATGACCTGGGCGCGCACCGAATCGGCAAACCGGTCCACCAGCCGTGCGCGCTGGGCCAGCACGCTGCGGGCCAGGTCGGCCACGATCATGCGCTCATGCGGGCTGGCCGAAGGGGCGCCGGTTCGCAGCGACTCGAGCGTCGCATCCAGTACCTGCCCGGCAAGCATGGGCACGCGTAGCAACTCGTCTTCGATGAAGCGTTGCTGGGCGGCTGGCCGTCGGTTCGCGTCCATGGCTCGCATTATCGGTGCGCGACAGGGTCAAGATGTTCACAAACGAAAAGGCCTGCACCCTCTCGGATGCAGGCCTTGAACAGGCTCTTTCTGGTGCCTGGACTTACATGTCCATGCCCATGCCGCCCATGCCACCCATGCCGCCCATGCCACCTGGCATGCCGCCGCCGGCCGACTCTTCCTTCGGCGACTCGGCAACCATGCACTCGGTGGTGATCATCAGGCTGGCGACCGAGGCTGCGTTCTGCAGAGCAGTGCGCGTGACCTTGGTCGGATCCAGGATGCCCATCTCGATCATGTCGCCGTACTCGCCAGAGGCGGCGTTGTAGCCGAAGTTGCCCTTGCCTTCGAGCACCTTGTTGATGACGACGCTGGCCTCGTCACCGGCGTTGGCCACGATCTCGCGCAGCGGCTGCTCGATCGCGCGCATCACGATCTTGATGCCGGCATCCTGGTCGTGGTTGTCGCCCTTGAGCTTGCTGCCGATGGCCTGGCGCGCACGCAGGTAGGCGACACCGCCACCGGCGACGATGCCTTCTTCGACAGCAGCACGCGTGGCGTGCAGCGCGTCTTCGACACGGGCCTTCTTTTCCTTCATCTCGACTTCGGTGGCAGCACCGACCTTGATGACGGCGACGCCGCCAGCCAGCTTGGCCACGCGCTCCTGGAGCTTCTCGCGGTCGTAGTCGCTGGTGGCTTCCTCGATCTGGATGCGGACCTGCTTGACGCGGGCCTCAATGTCGGCCGCGGCGCCGGCGCCGTCGATGATCGTCGTGTTCTCCTTGCCGATCTCGACGCGGGCAGCCGAGCCCAGGTCGGCCAGCGTGGCCTTCTCGAGCGTCAGACCGACTTCCTCGGCGATGACCTTGCCGCCGGTCAGGACGGCGATGTCCTCCAGCATGGCCTTGCGGCGGTCACCGAAGCCCGGTGCCTTGACGGCGACGACCTTCAGGATGCCGCGGATCGTGTTGACGACCAGGGTGGCCAGGGCTTCGCCCTCGACTTCCTCGGCGACGATCAACAGCGGGCGGCCGGCCTTGGCCACCTGCTCCAGGATCGGCAGCAGGTCGCGGATGTTGCTGATCTTCTTGTCGAACAGCAGCACATACGGGTTCTCGAGCAGCGCACTCTGCTTCTCGGGGTTGTTGATGAAGTAGGGCGAGAGGTAGCCGCGGTCGAACTGCATGCCTTCGACGACGTCGAGCTCGTTGTCCAGGCTCTTGCCGTCTTCGACGGTGATGACGCCTTCCTTGCCGACCTTGTCCATCGCGTCGGCGATGATCTTGCCGATCGACTCGTCCGAGTTGGCGGAGATCGAACCGACCTGGCCGATTTCCTTGCTGGTCGTGGTGGCCTTGGAGGCCTTCTTCAGCTCCTCGGTCAGCGCGATGACGGCCTTGTCGATGCCGCGCTTGAGGTCCATCGGGTTCATGCCGGCGGCGACGAACTTCATGCCTTCGCGCACGATCGACTGCGCCAGCACGGTGGCGGTGGTGGTGCCGTCACCCGCGGCATCGCTGGTCTTGGAAGCAACTTCCTTGACCATCTGGGCGCCCATGTTCTGAAGCTTGTCCTTGAGTTCGATCTCCTTGGCGACCGACACACCGTCCTTGGTGACGGTGGGGGCGCCGAAGGAACGCTCGAGGACCACGTTGCGACCTTTGGGGCCAAGGGTGACCTTGACTGCGTTGGCCAGGATGTTCACGCCTTCCACCATGCGGTGGCGGGCGTCGGAACCGAAGACGACGTCTTTAGCTGCCATGTGAATTTCTCCGAAATCTGAAGGTTGTCGCTAGCGGGACCCGAACCCCGATCCGGGTAACCCGGGTGGGTTCGAGCCCCCTTGGGGGGTGGCGAGGATCGCGGCGCTGCCGCGACCGCAGCCTGGGGGCTTACTTTTTCTCGACGACGGCGAAGAGGTCTTCCTCGCGCATCACGAGCAGCTCGTCGCCATCGACCTTGACGGTCTGGCCGCTGTACTTGCCGAACAGGACGCGGTCGCCGACCTTGACATTCAGAGCAATGAAATCACCCTTGTCATCGCGCTTGCCCGGGCCGACGGCCAAGATCTCACCCTGATCGGGCTTCTCTGCGGCGTTGTCGGGAATCACGATGCCGGAAGCGGTCTTGGTTTCCTGCTCGAGGCGCTTGACGATCACACGATCGTGCAACGGACGAAGTTTCATCTCATCTCCTGTGGAACGGCTTATAAACAACAGTTGGTCTGTCACGTAAGTGACTGCTTGCGTCGGAACGGCTGGACGGGAGGTCATCGACCTCGCTTTGGCCGTCAGCACTCAATGGAGTCGAGTGCTAGCAATCTCATTATATGGGCCAAGCTGCGATTTTCAAGCACTTAGGGCACTGAGTCGGGGTCTGGCCCCAAGGACGGATCGGTATCGGCGTCAGGACCGGCAACCCGGTAACCCTCGCTGGCCCAGGCCCCCAGATCCTGTTCGCGGCAGCGCTGGCTGCAGAACGGGCGCCACCGATTCGCGGGCGAATACAGGGCGGGGCCGTGGCAGGCAGGGCAGACGACCTCTCTGGCCGGCGGCACGTCGTCGGGCGCCGCGCTTACGCGCACAGCGTCAACTCGAACGACGCATCGCCGACGAAGGGACGCAGGCGGCCTTCCATATCGGATCGCATCAGGCGCACCGACACCATCAGCCGATGGCCCGAGATCTCGGGCACGAGATCGGCATCGCCGTCGATCTGAACTCTCATCAAATGATAGGACTTGCCCTGCGCCAAGCTTTGCTGATACTGGCCATTGCGCGCGACCATGCGCTGCGGCCGGCCGGTCTCGCGCACCAGGCCAAGCAGCACATTGAGCGCATCCGACAACGGCATCAGGCTCGAGATCCAGCGGCCCAGGTCGGCACGGCGCTGGTCGGCGCCGTATTGTTGCCAGGCGTAGTAGGCCGGCAGATCGAATTCGCAGGTGCCGCCAGGAATGTGGATTCGACTGCGAATGCTCATCAGCCACTCGTTCGACGTCAGGGCGTGGCCGGCCTTGCCGGCGAGCGAGTTCAGCCCGTTGTAGGCGTGGTCGATGCGAGCCACCACCTGGTCCAGGACGGCCTCGGCGATGTTCGGGTTGCCACGGTAGCTCTCGAGCTGTGCACGATGACGCTCGAGGTCCTTGAGAAGGTCGGACTTCAGGTCGGCGCGCGACGCCACGTCAATGATCTCGAACAACGTCGCCAGTGCGAAGTGATGATCGACAGGATCGTCGCGCGAGGTGAGCAATGCGAGGCGCCTGAACAGATGCTCCAGCCGCAACATCGTGCGGATGCTTTCGTTGAAAGGGTGTTCGTAGAGGACCACAGGCATATGGAGGGTTGGCGCGGCCGATTGTTCCACAGCGCCTTGCGATCGCCTTCAGGCCCCGCGCATCCAATGCATCCATAGCCGCTCGACGCTTTGGGCGAGGGACGGGCGCGAGACCTCGGGGCCGTTGTCGACAATGGCGTCTGCGATCGCGCGCCGAGCTTGACGCGTGGCCTGGCTCTTGATGACTTCGTGCACCGTCGTCTCGGTCCACCCAGACCGCACGACGACACGCTCGATCTGCAGTGACTCGGGGCAATCGACGACCAGGACCCGGTCGACACGCGCGCGCCAATGCTTCGACTCGGCCAGCAGCGGCACATCGAACACGATTGCGTGGTGTGGACAGTGGGTGGCCTGGCGCGACGCTTCAGCCGCAATCAAGGGGTGCAGCAGCTGCTCCAGACTTGCCCTGGCGGACGCATCCGAGAAGACCAGGGCCCGCATGCGGCCGCGATCAAGCGCACCATCGGCGCCCACGACAGCCTCCCCGAAATGTGCTCGCAATGCGGGAATTGCCGCGCCGCCGGGCTGGGTGAGTTCGCGCGCAATTGCATCGGTGTCGACCAGGCCGGCGCCGCAACGGACCAGGATCGATGCGACGGTGCTCTTGCCGCTGCCGATACCGCCGGTCAAACCGATGCGCAGCACCGTATCAGGCCCAACCCATGAACGACAGAATGGGGCCCAGGCCGATCAGCATGACGGCCAAGCCTGCGCCAGCCAGGAACGGTCCGAACGGGACGTACCGGCCCTCCCGCAGGGCGCCAGTGGCTTTCATCACGAGCCCGACAACGGCACCGATGATCGACGCCATCAGCACGATCGGCAGGACCGCCTGCCAACTCAGCCAGGCGCCGAGCGCCGCCAGCAACTTGAAGTCGCCATAGCCCATGCCCTCCTTGCCGGTCGTCAGCTTGAACAGCCAGTAGACCGACCACAGCGACAGATAGCCGACGACGGCACCGGTGACGGATGCGGCTGGCGTCAAGCCATGGCCGAATGCGGCCGTCGCCAATCCGGCCCAGAGCAGCGGTAAGGTCAGCGCGTCGGGCAGCACGGTCGTGTCCCAGTCGATCGCCGACAGCGCGACCAACGTGGCTGCCACGGCGCACCAGAGCAGAGCCACCGGCGCCGGGCCGAATCGCCAGGCGATTGCCGCAAACAGGCTGCCGGTGAGCAGCTCCACGGCGGGGTACCGGGCCGAGATCGGCGCGCGGCACGCAGAGCAGCGGCCGCGCAAGCGCAGCCAGCCGACTAGAGGAATGTTTTCGTGCCAGCGGATCTGATGGCCGCAGGCCGGGCAGCGTGAAGCCGGCCTGGCGAGGTTCAGCGGGGGCAAGGCGTCGAGCTGGCGTTGCAGGCTCTCGCCAACCTGTGCCACCGCCGGCACGGGGGCGGACGCGAACGTGCGCTGGAATCCCTGTTGGTCGAGCAGTTGCGATGCGACGTCGCCCCACCACTGCCGCTCGAGCATGAGCGGCAGGCGGTGCGCGACGACGTTGAGGAAACTCCCGACCACCAGACCCAGCAACCCGAGGGTCCAAGGCGACAGCAGAAGATCCAGAGGCAGATCTCCGAGCACGTTCAGACGACTGCGCCGAGCTTGAAGATGGGCAGGTACATCGAGACGACGATGCCACCAATCAGCACGCCCAGGATGACGATGATGAATGGCTCCATCAGGCTCGATAGGCCCTTGACCATTTCATCCACTTCATCCTCGTAGAACTCGGCCGCCTTGGCCAGCATGTGGTCAAGCGAACCGGACTCCTCGCCGATGGAGGCCATCTGCAGCACCATCGTCGGGAAGACGCCGGTCGACGTCATCGATGTCGTCAGCGCGGTGCCGGTCGAGACGTCTCTTTGGATCTGCTCCGTCGCAATGCGGTACACCGCGTTTCCGGAGGCGCCGCCGACGGAGTCGAGCGCCTCGACCAAGGGCACGCCGGCCGCGAACATCGTCGACAAGGTGCGCGTCCAACGAGCGATGACGGACTTGTTGATGAGGTCGCCGAAGACCGGCAGCTTCAGCAGCAACCGGTCCATGAAGATCTGCATCTTCTCCGAGCGCTTCCACGACTCGAAGAAGAAATAGAGGCCGCCAAAGAGAAGTCCGAAGATCAGGTACCAGTAGCTGACGAAGAACTCCGACAGCGCGATGACGAAGAGCGTCGGCGCCGGAAGTTCGCCACCGAATGAGCTGAAGACTTCCTTGAACGCCGGGATCACGAAGATCATGATCACGGTCAGCACCACGAACGCGACGACCATCACGGCGATCGGGTACATCAAGGCTGACTTGATCTTCGACTTGATCGCCATCGTCTTTTCTTGATAGATGGCGAGCCGATCGAGCAGGGCCTCCAGGATGCCGCCGGCCTCACCGGCCTCGACGAGGTTGCAATAGAGCGAGTCGAAGTGCAGCGGATGCTTGCGGAAGGCGGTCGACAGACTGGTGCCGGTTTCGACATCCGAGCGGATGTCGTTGAGCAGCTTGGTCATGCGCGGGTTGGTGCTTCCCCGCGCGACGATGTCGAATGACTGCAGCAGTGGCACGCCGGCCCTCATCATCGTCGCCAGCTGGCGCGTGAAGATCGCGATGTCCTTCTGCTTGATCGACTTGCCGCCACTGGTCCGGCGCTTCTTGATCTTGTTGACCAGGATGCCCTGGCGGCGCAGGCTCGCGTTGACCATGGCCTCGCCGCCCGCGCGAATCTCGCCGCGAACGATCTTGCCGTTCTTGTCCTTTCCCTCCCACTCGTAGACGAGATCCTTGGAACTTCTCGCGGTGGCAGCTGCTGTGACCATTGGCGTTACTCGTTAGTGACTGTGATGACTTCGTCGAGCGTCGTGACACCGGCGCGTACCTTGACGAGGCCGGATTGGCGCAGATCGCGCACGCCCTCGACCTGCGCTTGCTTGGCGATGTCCAGCGCCGACCCGTCGGACAAGATGATGCGTTGGATATTCTCGGTGATCGGCATCACTTGATAGATGCCGACTCGCCCCTTGTAACCGTTGTTGCATGCCGAACAGCCGACCGCACGGTAGGGCTTCCATCCATCCAGGTCGGTCTCCACGAAACCCGCCTTCAACAGCGCTTCGCGAGGGAACTCCGCGGGTTGCTTGCAGTTCTCGCACAGCCTTCGCGCGAGACGCTGCGCCGTGATCAACAGCACGCTGGCGGCGATGTTGAAAGGTGCCACGCCCATGTTCATCAAACGGGTCAGGGTCGTGGGAGCGTCGTTGGTGTGCAGCGTGGACAAGACCAAGTGCCCGGTCTGAGCGGCCTTGATCGCGATGTCGGCCGTTTCCAGATCACGGATCTCGCCGACCATGATGATGTCGGGATCCTGGCGCAGGAAGGATTTGAGGGCGGCCGAGAAGGTCAGGCCGGCACGGTCATTGACGTTGACCTGGTTGATTCCGGGCAGGTTGATTTCCGCCGGGTCCTCAACAGTCGCGATGTTGACGCCGGGCTGATTCAGCATGTTCAGACAGGTGTACAGAGACACCGTCTTGCCACTGCCGGTCGGACCGGTCACCAGGATCATTCCGTACGGACGACCGATCACGGCCAGAAGCCGATCCTTCTCCGCTCTCTCGTAGCCCAGGGCTTCGATGCCCAGCTTGGCACTCGACGGGTCCAGGATCCGGATCACGACCTTCTCGCCGAACAAGGTGGGCAGCGTGCTGACCCGGAAGTCGATCGCCTTGCTGCCGAACTTGAGCTTCATCCGCCCGTCCTGCGGGACTCGCTTTTCGGCGATGTCCATGCGGGAGATGACCTTGATGCGCGAGGACAGCTTGTCCTTGATCGCCAGCGGGGGCTGCGTGATCTCGCGCAACTCGCCGTCGATCCGGAAGCGCACGCGGTAGTGGTACTCGTAGGGTTCGAAATGCAGGTCCGAGGCACGCATGTTGATCGCGTCGACCAGCATCTTCTGAAGGAAACGGACCACCGGTGCGTCTTCAACCTCGGCGGCAGCCTCGTTGGCTTCGGCCGATCCGGAGTCCTCTTCCGTGACATCGAATTCGAAGTCCTCACCCGCCAGCGATTCGATGGCGGCCGAAGCGCTCGTGCTCTGCTGCTCGAGCTGACGCATGAGCTTGTCGTACTCGACGATCACCCATTCAGGCGTCAGTTGGGTCGCGAACTTGATGCGCTCGGCGGCCTCCTGATCGGTCGGGTCGGCGGCGCCGATGAACAGTCGGTTGCCCCGCTTCCCCAGCACGATCAACTGGTACTGCAAGGTGATCTTGTTGTCGACCAGACCCTGTGGAAGGCGCTGAAGGTCGACCGCGTTGAGATCGAGCAGCGGCAATGCCAGTGCGCTAGACAAGGTGTGGGCGAGATCCGCAGGCTGCATCGCGCCGGCGGAAATCAGCGCGGAGACGAAGCTGCCCTTGCGTTCCTTGGCGCCCTTGGCCAGATCCTCGGCGGCTTTGGCATTGAGTTTTCCAGCGTGCACCAGCACCCGCGCTACACCGGAAAGCGCCGACTTGTTTGTCTCGACGATGGAATCGACCGCCATGGGGTTTGCTATAGCTTCAAGGCAAGCAGGTCATCATCGCTGATCCCGGGGGCACTGTAAACGGAACATAAGCACGGTTCACGCCCGCAATCTCGGCAGATCGCCCCGGCTGGGCGACCCACAGGCCAGCGATCGAAAGCAGGGGCGAATGGCAGCGGTGCCAGTCGGCGACCCCATGACACCGCAAACGCAGGGTGGTCGTACCGTCAAGTTCCTGGTCGGGGTGAGAGGATTCGAACCTCCGGCCTCTACGTCCCGAACGTAGCGCTCTACCAGGCTAAGCTACACCCCGATTGGACGACAACGACGTTGCCGCATGGGCTGCAGATCGCTCAGAACGACCTGTCCACAGCCCGAACACATAATTCTATCAGAGCCTCCCGCGCCTCCGAGGGGGGCAAATCGGTCGCGCAGGCGCGCGCTTTCGCCGCCTCACTCTTGGCGGCGTCACGCGTTGCATCCAGTGCGCCGCTTTGCCTCACGATCCGGATGATGTCCGGGAGACGGTGGATTTCACCGTTCTCGATCGCACTTCGCAGCAGAGCCCGATCGTCCTGGCCGCTGCGCGACATCGCGATCAGCAACGGCAATGTCGGCTTGCCTTCGCGCAGGTCGTCGCCAACGTTCTTCCCCAATGCCTGGCTGTCGCCTTCATAGTCGAGCAGATCGTCCACAAGCTGGAACGCAGTTCCGAGCGAGCGTCCATAGTCGGCGCAGCGCTCTTCCATCTCCACACCCGCATTGGCAAGCACGGCCCCAAGCTGGGCGCTGGCCTCGAACAGCTTGGCTGTCTTGAATCGGATGACCCGCAGGTACTCGTCGACGGCGAGATCCGGGTCATGCATGTTCATCAACTGCAGGACCTCACCCTCCGCGATGACATTCGTTGCGTCCGCGAGCACCTGGAGAACGCGCATGCGGTCGACGGAGACCATCATTTGAAAGGCACGCGAATAGAGGAAATCGCCCACCAGGACGCTGGCCGCATTCCCGAACACGCTGTTGGCCGTGGCACGACCGCGGCGCAAGGACGACTCATCGACGACGTCGTCGTGCAGCAAGGTGGCCGTGTGAATGAATTCGACAATCGCGGCCAACTCGTAGCGCGTCGGATCGTGATATCCCAACGCCTGCGAAAACAGCAGAACCAGACGCGGCCGGATTCGTTTGCCGCCGGCCGACACGATGTAGCGCGAGATCTGATCGATCAACGCAACACGGGAGGCCAGACGGGTCCGAATGACCGCGTCGACCTTCAACAGGTCGTCGACCATGGGGTCCGCGTCGGATGGGGGAGGGACGATTGGTTCGAGCACGACGAGCCGTACGGTGGATCGAAGATTATAGAAAGCGCAAGTGCCGCCAAGACGGGGCGTCGTCCGCCCTTGACCCATCGTCAAGGGGAGAGGGGCGGCATCCCGGCTGAATTCATCGGCATGCTATACTCCAAGGCTGTCCGCGATTGCGCGTCGCTCATTGTGTCCCTTGCAGTGAAGCCGCGCCCATCATCTTCGCCATCTCTGGTGCAGGGCGGACGGACTTCGATGAAAGGGCTCATATGTACGCGGTCATAAAAACCGGCGGCAAACAATACAAGGTTGCTGCTGGCGAGAAGATCAAGGTAGAACAGATTGCTGCGGACGTTGGCCAGGAAATCGTGATCGATCAGGTGCTGGCAGTCGGAAGCGGCGCTGACCTGAAGATTGGGGCTCCCTGGGTGGCGGGCGCCAGTGTCAACGCGACTGTGGTCGCGCATGGCCGGCACGACAAGATCCGCATCTTCAAGATGCGGCGCCGCAAGCATTACCAGAAGCATGGCGGTCACCGCCAGAACTACACCGAGCTGCAGATCGGCACGGTCAACGTCTGAAGGAGTACTGAACCATGGCACAGAAAAAGGGCGGCGGCTCAACCCGCAACGGCCGCGACTCGCAGCCGAAAATGCTCGGCGTCAAGGTCTTCGGTGGCCAGACGGTCACGGCGGGCGCCATCATCGTGCGCCAGCGCGGAACCAAGTTCCATGCTGGCACGAATGTCGGCGTCGGCAAGGACCATACGCTGTTCGCACTCAAGGACGGCGCGGTGTCGTTTGCCGTCAAAGGCCCGCGCAATCGGCAGACGGTGTTCGTGACCCCGGCTTGAACCGGCGCTCGCGGACATCGGAGCCCCGGCCAGCCGGGGCTTCGTCGTTTCTGCCCCCCAGCTAACATCCATATCCATGAAATTCGTTGATGAAGCCACCATTGACGTCGCCGCCGGTGACGGCGGCGCCGGCTGCATGAGCTTCAGGCGGGAGAAGTTCATCCCGTTCGGCGGACCGAACGGGGGCGACGGCGGGCGTGGGGGTAGCGTCTTCATGGTTGCCGACGTCAATCTGAACACCCTGATCGACTACCGCTACCGCCGGCGCCATCAGGCGCGCAATGGCGAGGCCGGGCGCGGATCGGATCAGTTTGGCGCTGCTGGCGACGACATCGTGTTGCGAGTTCCGGTCGGGACCATCGTCATCGACCACGAAAGCGGAGAACGCATCACCGAATTGCTTACACCCGACGACAAGGTCCTGATCTGCAGGGGCGGCGATGGCGGCTTCGGCAACCTGCACTTCAAGACCAGCACCAACCGCGCGCCGCGCCAGAAGACGCCAGGCTGGCCCGGCGAAGGCAAGAAGTTGCGGCTCGAACTGCGCGTGCTGGCCGATGTAGGCCTGTTGGGCATGCCCAATGCGGGCAAGTCCACCTTGATCGCCGCAGTGTCCAACGCGCGGCCGAAGATCGCCGACTATCCGTTCACGACATTGCACCCGAACCTGGGCGTGGTACGTGTCGGCCCTGAGCAGAGCTTCGTGGTGGCCGACATTCCGGGCTTGATCGAAGGGGCGTCCGAGGGCGCGGGCCTGGGCCACCAGTTTCTCCGGCACCTGCAACGAACACGGCTGCTGTTGCACATCGTCGACATGGCGCCGTTTGACGATTCGGTCGATCCTGTCGCTCAGGCACGTGCAATCGTCAACGAGCTCAAGAAGTACGACAAGGCGCTGCACGCCAAACCGCGTTGGCTGGTATTGAACAAGCTCGACATGGTGCCGGCGCCGGAACGGGCAAAGCGGATCAGCGAGTTCGTTCGACGGTTCCGCTGGAAGGGGCCGGTGTTCGAGATTTCCGCCCTCACCCGCGAGGGGCTGGAGCCGCTCGTGCGCGCGATCTACGGCCACGTCGCGCAGCACCAGCGCCCCGCGCCCGCGCCGGACCAGAGGTTCGACCCTGAAGGAGCGGCGCCGTGACCAGCGTTGTCGGCGCCGCGCGCCGCATCGTCGTCAAGGTGGGCTCGACATTGGTGACCAACGATGGCCGCGGCGTCGATGCCGAGGCCATCGGCAACTGGGCGCGGCAGCTGGCGGCGCTGGCGCAACAGGGCCGCGAGGTGATCATGGTTTCCAGCGGCGCCATTGCCGAGGGCATGAAGCGCCTGAACTGGACCACGCGGCCCAAGGAGCTGCACGACCAGCAGGCGGCTGCCGCGGTCGGCCAGATGGGCCTCATCCACATGTACGAGAGCAAGCTGCGCGAGCATGGCATGGCGAGCGCGCAGGTGCTGCTGACCCATGCCGATCTGGCTGACCGTGAACGCTACTTGAATGCGCGCTCGACCCTGCTCACGCTGCTCGGCCTGCGCGTGATTCCGGTCGTCAACGAGAACGACACGGTCGTCAACGACGAGATCCGTTTCGGTGACAACGACACCCTGGGTGCGCTGGTGGCCAACCTCGTCGAAGCCGACGTGCTGATCATCCTGACCGACCAGCCAGGGCTGTACTCTGCCGACCCGCGCAAGGACCCGAAGGCTGCCCTCGTGACCGAGGCGCGCGCAGGCGATCCCGAACTCGAACGAATGGCCGGCGGCGCTGGCAGTGCGCTCGGGCGCGGTGGCATGCTGACCAAGGTGCAGGCCGCGAAACGCGCCGCCAGCAGCGGGGCCAGCACCGTGATCGCCTGGGGGCGCGAGGAGGATGTGCTGTTGCGACTGGCGGCTGGCGAATCGATCGGCAGCGCTCTGATCGCCGGCACCGCCAAGCTGGCGGCGCGCAAGCAATGGATGGTGGACCACCTCCAGATGCGCGGCGCGGTCGTGGTCGACGACGGCGCGGCAGCCAAGGTGCGTGACGAGGGGAAGAGTCTCCTGCCGGTCGGGATCACCGGGGTGTCGGGTGACTTCGAACGTGGCGACGTGATTGCGGTGCGCACAACCTCGGGCGCCGAGATTGCACGCGGCCTGGCGAACTACTCGGCTTCAGAGGCCAGGCGCATCGCAGGCAAGCCATCCGCGCAGATCGCCGCCGTGCTCGGCTATGTCAACGAACTGGAGATGATCCACCGCACGAACCTCGTGCGCACCTGAGCATCAGGTCCGAGGATCCGAGGTCGTCGGTTCCGCTTCACGACGCTCATCTCCGCGGTGCCCGCGCATGCCGGCACGCAGGTATCGGTTGTGATGGTTCACCCGGGGCAGGTAGCGCGCAAGTTCGGTGAGTGCCATCTCGTAGACCCCGCGCTTGAACTCGATCACCACGTCCAGCGGCACCCAGTACTCGTTCCAGCGCCAAGCATCGAACTCCGGGTGGTTGGTCGCGCGCAAGTTCATGTCGCAATCACGGCCGATCAGGCGCAGCAGATACCAGATCTGTTTCTGGCCCCTGTAGTGACCGCGCGCGTCCTTGCGGATGAAATGGTCTGGCACCTCATAGCGCAACCAGTCACGCGTGCGCGCAATGATCTGCACCTGCTCAGGCAACAGACCGACCTCTTCGTGCAATTCCCGGTACATGGCCTGCTCGGGAGACTCGCCATGCTTGATGCCACCCTGAGGGAACTGCCACGAATGAGTTCGCAGCCGTTTTCCCCAGAAGACCTGATTGCGCGAGTTGAGCAGAACGATGCCGACGTTGGGCCTGAAGCCTTCCCGGTCGAGCATAATCTGACCCCAATTCCTTGATTGGTTTCATTATTGCACCGGACCGGTGCAATGGGGAAACCCACGATTTCCCGCACAGGGCTGCCGCGGTCGCGGCGCCGCAGCATTCGCACCCCCCATGAGAGCCTCCAGATTCTTCATTTCCACGCTGAAAGAAGCGCCCGCCGACGCCGAAGTCGCGAGCCATCAGCTCATGATGCGCGCCGGCATGATCAAGCGCTTGTCGGCGGGCATCTACAGCTACATGCCCATGGGCTTGCGCATCATCCGCAAGGTCGAGGCCATCATTCGCGAGGAGATGGATCGCGCCGGCGCCGTCGAGCTCTTGATGCCGGTCGTTCAGCCGGCCGAGCTCTGGCAGGAGACGGGTCGATTCGAGAAGATGGGGCCTGAACTGCTGCGTGTGAAGGACCGGCACGACCGGGACTTCATCATCCAGCCGACCAGCGAAGAGGTCATCACGGACATCGCGCGGCAGGAACTGCGCAGCTACAAGCAACTGCCGCGCAATTTCTATCACATCCAGACCAAGTTCCGCGACGAACGGCGGCCGCGCTTCGGCATCATGCGAGGGCGCGAATTCACGATGAAGGACGCGTATTCCTTCGACCGCGACATGGCCAGCGGCATGCTGAGCTACCAGGCCATGTTTGATGCGTACTGCCGCATCTTCGATCGCATGGGTCTCGCCTACCGTGCCGTGGCGGCCGACAGCGGTGCGATCGGCGGCGACGCTTCGCAGGAATTCCAGGTCATCGCGGAGACCGGCGAAGACGCGATCGTGTACTGCCCCGACAGTGACTACGCGGCGAACATCGAGCTGGCCGAGGCCGTGGCGCCCGCCGCTGCCCGTGCAAAGCCTGGCGAAGCGCTCGTCAAGACACCGACACCCGGCAAGAGCACCTGTGAGGACGTCGCCAGCCTGCTCGGCGTTGCCTTGACATCGACCGTGAAATCGCTCGTGCTGGCGACCGACCAGAAAGACGAAAAGGGCGACATCGCCGAGACGCGGGTCTGGCTTCTGCTCGTGCGAGGGGACCACAGTCTGAATGAAATCAAGGCCAGCAAGGTGGAGGGCCTCCGGTCCGGATATCGTTTCGCAACGGTGGCCGAGATCGATGCGCACTTCGGCTGCAAGCCCGGCTATCTGGGGCCATTGGCACCGGTCAAGCCGGTCACGATCGTCGCCGATCGCACCGTGAATGCCATGAGCGACTTCATTTGCGGCGCCAACGACGCGGACTTCCACTTCACCGGCGCCAACTGGGGCCGCGACCTGCCGGAGCCCGATCTGGTGGCCGACATCCGCAACGTGGTCGAAGGCGATGCGTCCCCGGACGGCAAGGGGCCGCTGGCGATTCAACGTGGCATCGAGGTGGGCCATGTCTTCTTGCTGGGCACCAAGTACAGCGCGCCGATGAATGCGACCTACCTGGACGAGACCGGCAAACCCCAGCTGATGGTGATGGGTTGCTACGGAATCGGTGTGACGCGCATCCTGGGCGCTGCGATCGAGCAGAACCACGACGACCGGGGAATCGTCTGGCCCTCGGCCATCGCACCATTCACGGTCGTGATCTGCCCGATCGGCTACGACCGCAGCGCCGACGTGAAGGCGGCCGCCGATGCCCTCTTCGGACAGCTGTCGGACGCCGGCGTCGACGTCATGCTCGACGATCGGGGCGAACGCCCGGGAGTGATGTTTGCCGATTGGGAGCTCATCGGCGTGCCGATCCGTGTGGTTCTCTCCGATCGCGGCCTGAAGGCAGGCACGGTCGAGGTCCAGGGCCGCAGTGAACTGGCCGCCACCCCGGTCGGACTGGCAGATGCGCTCGCTTTCGTGAAGGGACGGATCGAAGGATGATGCGGCGGCGCGCGCTGGTCGCGCTGCCCTTGCTGGCGTGGCGCCCCTGCGCGCGCGCGGGTTCGCAGGTCGAGGAGCCACTGGCCGACTCGGTCCGAAGCGCCCTCGCGGCGGCAGTCTCGCAGGCGGCGCCTCCGGAGCCCAGATTCGCGTCCATCGAGGAGCGGCTGTCCTACCTTCGCTGGCTCGGGGCCATGAGCGAGCGACTCAAGCGGCGAAAGTCCGAACACCGCACCCGCATCGAGTTCCTGCAGACGGTCTGGTACGAGAGCCGGCGCGCCGGACTCGAGACGCAACTGGTGCTGGCGCTGATCCAGGTCGAGAGTGCATTCCGCAAGTACGCGATCAGTCCGGTCGGCGCACGCGGATACATGCAGGTGATGCCGTTCTGGTCGCGCCTGATCGGCGACGGTGACGCCAGCCGCCTGTTCCACACCCAGAGCAACCTGCGTTTCGGGTGCGTCATCCTGCGCCACTACCTGGACCGCGAGAACGGGGACCTGTTCATGGCGCTCGGCCGCTACAACGGCAGCCGCGGCAGGCCCGAGTATCCGAACATGGTGTTTGCGGCACGCAAGGACTGGGTGCCGTCGGCGCCCGGCCGCTGAGCCGTCAAAGGCCGGACCAGGACTTCGGCAGAGCGCCGTCGATTCCGATCAGCGCCAGGACCCGTTCCACGGTCTCGTCGACGATGGCATCGATCGTCGTGGGGCGATGGTAGAACGCCGGCAGCGGAGGAAAGATGATCCCGCCCATCTCGGTGACGGCGACCATGTTGCGCAGGTGGGCCAGATTCAGCGGCGTCTCTCGCACCATCAGCAGCAGACGCCGCCGCTCCTTGAGCGTGACGTCCGCAGCGCGGGTCAGCAGGTTGTCACCCAGGCCGTTGGCGATGGCGCCCAGCGATCGCATCGAACATGGGGCAACCACCATCGCCGCGGTATCGAAGCTGCCGCTCGCCACGCATGCACCCACGGCACCGGGCGCATGGCTGTGGTCGGCCAGCGACTCCAGCTGCGCCCGGTCCATGTCGAGCTCATGATGGGCGTTCAATACCCCGGCGGGTGTGACGACAAGGTGTGTCTCCAGCCCCAAGGCGCGGGCCCGCTTCAACAAGCGCACACCATAGACCGCGCCGGTGGCGCCGGTGATACCGACGACCAGGCGCGGCGGCACCTCAGGCCTTGCCGAGCATCTGCTGCAGTTCGCCTGACTGGTACATCTCCATCACGATATCCGAGCCGCCGACGAACTCACCGTTCACGTACAGCTGGGGGATGGTCGGCCAGTTCGAGTAGTCCTTGATGCCCTGGCGGAGTTCTTCATCCTCCAGGACGTTGAAGGTGTTGAGATCCTGGACCTCGCAGGCCTTCAGCACCTGGATTGCGCGACCGGAGAAGCCGCACATCGGAAACTGCGCCGTGCCCTTCATGAACAGCATGACGCGATTGTTCTTGACCAGCTCGTCGATGCGCTTTTGCACCTCGTTCATTGCCTGTTCCTCATGGATGGATGATTGCCAAAGGGAGGTTATACGGCAAGCCTGTGCCGGGCGCTGCAATCGGGCGCAAGACCCTAGAAAGAATAGCGTACGCCGAGCTGCAGGAAAGGCGCGAGGCGGATCTCGCGCATGGCGTCGTCAAGGCTCTGTGGGCCGCCAACGGTGCCGCCCGACAGCGTGGCCTCGCGTGGGTTCTGGACGACCAGGCCGAGGTCGGCCGCGAAGCCCCAGCCGCTGCGCCGGGACAATCCGGTGTAGCCGACGCCGAAGTAGGGCCAGACGGTCGCCACGGCCTGCCCAGGCTGCCCGATCAGCAATCCCCCCGAGGCGCGAACGCCACCGTGCCAGGTCTTGGACGGCGCCAACCACGGCAAGTCCGGGTAGAAGTCACCGAGCAGGGCCATGCGTCGCGCCGACATGCCGGGAGTCGAAGTCAGGCCGCCCAGGCTGTGCGACGCCGACAACTCGACGCGTGCCTGCCAGCGCGGCCAAAGGGGCTCACTGTCCGGCAGCGATAGACCCTCGCCACCCCATGCGCCGCCGGTGAGCAGCATCAAGGTCCAGACATGCCTTCGTACGCAACGACTCATGACAGGCTCCCCAGGGCGGGTACATCACCCTCGAGACCATCGTAGACCTCTTCGCTGTGGCTGTGTGTATCGAACACGGCTCCAATAGCGGTCTTTTCCGCGCTTGGCGCCCGAATCAACGGCGAGGGCGGCGTGCCCCGGTGCAGCGCGGCAGGCCGGCCAGGTCGGGACGCGTTTGAACATCCTCGAAACCCTGCTCAAGCAGCATCGCGCGCACCGCGTCTCCTTGATCGTGGCCATGTTCCAGCAACAACCAGGCGCCATCCAGCAGATGCGCTGGCGCTCCGGCGACGATCTCGCGAAGCGCGGCGAGCCCGTCCGGGCCGGAGGTCAGTGCCATGGATGGTTCGTGTGAGAGATCGCGCAAGTGGGGGTCATCTAGCGCGACGTAGGGCGGGTTCGACAGCACGAGGTCGAATCGACGGCCCTCCAGCGGCTTCCACCAGTGGCCCTGCAACCACTCGATCGTCAGGCCGAGCGCCCGGCCATTGGTGCGCGCGACCTCGAGTGCCCCTTCACTCGCGTCGACTGCCGCGACGCACGCCCGCCGGCATTCATGGGCGACCGCGAGCGCAATCGCGCCGCTGCCGGTGCCCAGATCAACGAGTTCCGGTGCCTCGCGTGTGGACAGATCCGTGGCCAACAAGGCGAGCGCCCACTCGACCAGGACTTCGGTTTCCGGGCGCGGCACCAGCACGGCAGGGTTGATATCGAGCGCCAGGCCTCGAAACGTCCAGCGGGCGAGGACGTACGCCAACGGCATGCCGCTCGCGCGGCGCACGCAGTCACTGTCGAATCTTTGCCCGACGTCGGGAGGCAACAGCGCGTCGGCGTGTGCCAGGAGCCAGCTGCGCGGCTTGCCGAGGTGATGGGTCAGCAGCAACTGCGCGTCGAGCCGATCAAGTCCCAGCCCGCGGGCCGCGGCCAATGCGTCCGCGACCGTGGTCACGCCGGCCGGCCCGATTCCAGCTGTGCGAGTTGTTCCTCGGCCCTGGCCGCCCGAAGCGCGGCCACGACGTCGGTCAGGTCACCGTCCATCACCTGCCCCAGCTTGTACAGCGTCAGGTTGATGCGGTGGTCGGTGAGCCTCCCCTGCGGGAAGTTGTAGGTGCGAATCCGGTCACTGCGGTCCCCGCTGCCGATCAAGCCCTTGCGCGTGGCGGCCTCCTTGGCAGCCCGCTCACCGTGCTCCTTGTCGCGCAGGCGGGCGCTTAGCACTGCCATCGCCTTGGCCTTGTTGCGGTGTTGCGATCGATCGTCCTGGCATTCCGCGACCAGGCCGGTCGGCAGGTGGGTGATGCGCACCGCGCTGTCGGTCTTGTTGACATGCTGGCCGCCGGCTCCGCTGGCCCGATAGGTGTCGATGCGCAAGTCTGCCGGGTTGAGCGTCACCTCCTCCGATTCGTCCGGCTCGGGCAGTACGGCGACGGTGCAGGCGCTCGTGTGGATGCGGCCCTGCGATTCGGTGGCCGGCACCCGCTGCACGCGGTGGCCACCCGATTCGAAGCGCAGCTGTTCGTACACGCGCTCGCCCTGGATGTGCAGCACAAGCTCCTTGTAGCCCCCGAGTTCTGCGTCGCTCGCGCTCATGACCTCCGTGCGCCATCCCTGCCGCTCGCACCAGCGTTGGTACATGCGTGCCAGGTCGCCGGCAAACAAGGCGGACTCATCGCCTCCGGTGCCGGCGCGGATTTCGAGGAAGGCGTTGCGTGCGTCGTCCGGATCGCGCGGAATCAGTGCCGTGCGCAACGCCTGTTGCAACCCTTCCATGTCGGCCGACGCTTCCTCGATCTCGGATGCCGCCATGGCCGCCATCTCGGGGTCATCGAGCAACTCACGGGCCGCGCTCAGATCGCTCTCGCGCTGCAGGAACTGGCGATATCGCAGCACGATGCCGGCGACCTCCGACTGCTCTTGCGAGAGCTTTCGGTAGCGTGTCATGTCGGCGGCCACCGCGGGATCCGACAGGTTGGCGTCGAGTTCGGCAAGCCTCATGGCGAGGCGATCGAACTGGTGGCGCAGGGATTCGTTCATGGGCAGGATGGCGTGGGGGGCGCGACGGGCTCGCGCGGTCTCCGGCGGAATTGAACCGGGCTAACGCCCTTCGCGGCGCAGGAACAGGCGTGAGACCGTCTGCGCGAGCTGGTCGCGCTCCTGGTTGTCAGCGGCGTGAAGCTCGGCCAATGTGCCGTGCAGCATCTTCTGCGTCAATCCTCGCGTCAGGACCTCCAGCACGTCGTCGACGTTGTCGCCGCGCGCAAGGCGCTTGCGCGCCCGCTGCAATTCGATTTCGCGCCAGTCGTCGGTCTGACGATGAAGGGCCTGGATCAGCGGGACCGCTGCGCGCTGATCGAGCCAGTGCGTGAAACTCAGGACCCCTGCGTCGATGATCGCCTCGGCCTGCTGTACCGCGGCCTGGCGCTTCTCGCCCGCTGTTTGCACGAGTGCCGACAGGTCATCGACCGTGTACAGATAGACGTCGCTGAGCTGGGAGACCTCCGGCTCGATGTCGCGCGGCACGGCCAGGTCGACCATGAACATCGGCCGTTGACGACGTGCCTTCAACGCGCGCTCCACTGCGCCGAGCCCGATGATCGGAAGCGAGCTCGCGGTGCAGGAGATCACGATGTCGAACTCGTGCAAGCGCGCGGGCAGCTCCGACAGCCGGACCGCATGCGCGCCGAACCGGCTCGCCAGCTTCTCGCCGCGCTCCAGGGTCCGGTTGGCGAGCGACATCGACTTGGGATTGCGCGCCGCGAAATGGGTCGCGACGAGTTCGATCATCTCGCCGGCGCCGACGAACAGGACATGCGCCTCGCACAGATCCTCGAACAGCTGCGAGGCGAGGCGAACCGCAGCGGCGGCCATGCTGACCGAATGGGCACCGATCTCGGTCGAGGTGCGGACCTCCTTGGCCACCGAGAAGGAGCGCTGGAACAACTGGTGCAGCGTGCTGCCCAGCGTGCCGGCCTCGTCGGCCTGGCGCACGGCCTGTTTCAGCTGACCGAGGATCTGCGGTTCGCCGAGCACCATCGAGTCGAGACCGGCCGCGACCCGAAAGGCGTGGCGTGCCGCATCACGTTGCTCACGAACGTAGCTGTGCGCCTGCAACTGTGCCGATTCGACACCGCCTTGCTCGGCAAGCCAGTCCAGTGTGGGGCGTACCAACTCCGGGACGGCCCGGGCGTCGGCGGCCGCCACATAGAGCTCGGTGCGGTTGCAGGTCGACACCAGCGCGGCTTCCGGCGCATCGCGTCGCAAGCGATCGCTCAGGCTGCGCAGAGCCTGTGGGAGCTGGTCGGGGGCGAACGCAAACCTGCCGCGCAGGTCCAGCGGCGCGGTGGTGTGGTTGAGACCTAGGGCGAACACGCTCACGGATCGATTGTAAGATTCCAGCGCGCTCGCAGGGACATCTGCGAACTTGACCTTGATCAACTGAATCCCTGAACCCATGGGCCCACTGGACGCCGTCTGGCACCTGTTGAACCTGTTCGTGCCTGCGCTTGGGCTTGCGGCGCTGTCGGCCGGACTGGCCAAACTGATCTGGCGAGTGGAATTGCGCTCGGTGAGCTGGCGACGACTGGCCATTCCAGCGGCCATCCTGTGCGGCCTCGCAGCCGTCGCGGGCCTCGTGGTCCTGGGTCAGGACGGTCGCACGCTGACCTACGGTGTGATGGTGGCGACCTGCGCGCTCACGCTGTGGTGGCGAGGTTTTGGGCCGGGTCGGTGATCAAGACGGCGCCCCGCAATGAATGGGGCAGCGCCGAAGTGATCTTGACGTCGATCATCTGACCGACCAGACGGGGGGTGTTCGGGCCGCCGTCGAAGTTGACGATCCGGTTGCACTCGGTGCGCCCCATGAGCTCGTTTGCATCCTTGCGCGACGGGCCTTCGACGAGGATTCGCTGCACTGTCCCGACGCGTGTGGCCGAGACCTTGCGAACATTGGCTTCGATGCTGGCCTGAAGCGTCTGCAGTCGCGCCAGCTTGACCGCATGCGGCGTGTCGTCCTGAAGGTTGGCCGCCGGGGTGCCCGGGCGGGCACTGAAGATGAAACTGAACGACGCGTCGAATCCGACGTCGTCGATGAGTTTCATGGTCTTTCCGAAGTCCTCGTCGGTCTCGCCCGGGAAACCGACGATGAAGTCGCTCGACAGGCTGATCCCCGGCCGAACGGCGCGCAGCTTGCGGATCGTGCTCTTGTATTCCATCCCCGTGTAGCCTCGCTTCATGGCCATCAGGATGCGGTCGCTGCCATGTTGCACCGGCAGGTGAAGGTGGTTCACCAGCTTCGGGATGCGGGCATAGGCTTCGATCAGGCGCGACGTGAACTCGTTCGGATGGCTGGTGGTGTAGCGGATGCGTTCGATGCCGGGGATCTCGGCCACGTATTCCAGCAGCAGGGCGAAATCCGCAATCTCGGAGGTCGTGCCCAGCGTGCCGCGGTAGGCATTGACGTTCTGGCCGAGCAGCGTCACTTCCTTCACACCCTGATCGGCCAGGCTCGCAACTTCGGTCAGCACGTCATCGAATGGACGGCTGAATTCCTCGCCTCGCGTGTAGGGCACGACGCAATAGGAACAGTACTTCGAGCAGCCTTCCATGATCGAGACAAAGGCCGATGCGCCCTCGACGCGCGCCGGCGGCAGATGGTCGAACTTCTCGATCTCGGGAAAACTGATGTCCACCTGCGCGTGTTGCTGACGCTGGCGTTCGGCAATCATCTGCGGGAGCCGGTGCAGCGTCTGTGGGCCGAAGACGAGGTCGACGTAGGGGGCGCGCTCGACGATCGCCGCACCTTCCTGGCTCGCCACGCAACCGCCAACCCCGATCAACACGCCCTTGGCCTTGAGGTGCTTGACGCGCCCCAGATCGCTGAAGACCTTCTCCTGCGCCTTCTCGCGCACCGAGCAGGTGTTGAACAGAATCAGATCCGCTTCTTCGACGTCCGTGGTCGGTTCGTAGCCGGCCGCCGCGCGCAGCACGTCGGTCATCTTGTCGGAGTCGTACTCGTTCATCTGGCACCCGAAAGTGCGCACGAATACCTTCTTGGCGTGCGGCGCCGTCATGGCTTGCGCCAGGTCTGGCCCACCGGATCGAACAGCCAACTGCTTGCCTCTGCTGGCGTCGAAGGCCAGGGCCGACGGGCGCGCTCTTCGGGCGTCAGCACCCAGATGTCCTTCAGCAGGCCGAACTCGTCGCGTGTGTAGTGGACCACCAGGGGCTGATTCGCAGCCGCGCCGGACATCAGGAGCAGGTTGTTCTCGCCCCGGATGCGAGCGCCGGGTGCGAGCCTTGCCGGCTGGCCATTGAGTGTCGCCTGCGGCGGCTGGCCGATCAGGAGTTCTCCGCGCAAGGCCTGGGCCGGGAAGGCGCGCAGCCCTTGCTGGGCCGAGCATGGCAAGGCGAAGGCGAGCAGCGCGAGGGCGGCGATAGCACAGCGGTTCATGGTGTGGATCCAGGGGCTGTGGGAGAGAAAAGGCCCGAGGGTTTAGCCTCGGGCCGCACAATCTGGTGGCGCTTCAGGGATTCGAACCCCGGACCTGCGGATTATGATTCCGTCGCTCTAACCGACTGAGCTAAAGCGCCTGAGCCCAGAATTATAGCGTCCGTCCGGAGCGTCATGCGCGCTCGGGTTTCATGCCCCGTACTGTTTCCCACATGTTCAGCTTCTTCCGCAAGAAACCCCGGCCCGAGGCCGAACCGCCCGCCGAAACCGATCACCCGCCAAAGGCAACGACGCCGGAGGAAACGCTGCCAGACGGTCCCGGTGTGCCGGCCGCCGTTGTGCCTGCCGTTGGATGGGCAAGCCGCTTGCGCCAGGGGCTGCGTCGCACGGGATCGGGCATCACCCAGGTCTTCACCGGAACTCGCATCGACGAGGCCCTCTACGAGGATCTCGAGGCGGCGCTGCTGATGGCAGACACCGGCGTAACGGCCACGGCCTGGCTGCTCGACGACTTGCGTCGGCGGGTCAAGGCGGCGCGTGCGACGGAACCTGCGGCCGTCCGAGGCCTGCTCGCCGACGCGGTGGCTGAACTGGTCCGGCCGCTGGAGCGCGCCTTGCCGATCGGGGCCCACATGCCGACCGTGATCATGGTCGCGGGCGTCAACGGCGCAGGCAAGACGACGACCATTGGCAAGCTGACCCGCCATCTGGCGGCGGCGAATTGCCGCGTCCTGCTGGCCGCAGCCGACACATTCCGGGCCGCGGCGCGCGAACAGCTTGAGGTCTGGGCCGATCGAAACAAGGTCGAGGTCGTCAGCCAGGCGGGGGGTGACCCGGCGGCGGTCACTTTCGATGCGGTCAACGCGGGCCGTTCGCGCGGACACGACGTGGTCATTGCCGACACCGCTGGGCGCTTGCCGACCCAGCTCCACTTGATGGACGAACTCAAGAAGATCCATCGTGTCATCGCAAAGGCCATGCCGGGCGCTCCGCACGAGGTGCTGCTGGTGGTGGATGGCAACACCGGACAGAACGCACTTGCGCAGGTCAAGGCGTTCGACGCGGCGCTCGGGCTGACCGGCCTCGTGATCACGAAGCTCGACGGCACCGCCAAGGGTGGCGTGCTGGCGGCCATCGCGGGATGGTGTGCCGAGAACAAGCGTGTCGTGCCTGTCTATTTCATCGGCGTGGGCGAGGGCATCGAGGACCTGCAACCCTTCAACGCACAGGAATTCGCCCAGGCACTGCTGGCCTGAGGTCCCTGGCGCGCTACTTCAGGGCCGACTGCGGCGTGGCGTCGAAGTCGTCGAAGAACCCCGAGGCGACGGGTTCCATGTCCCGGTCGAGAAGGTCACCCTCGGCCAGGATCTCCGACATGTCCGCAACCGGGATCAGCGGCATTGCGCCCTTGACGCCAATGGGTTGCGCACTTTCGCCCAGGATGGCGGCCACCAGCGCGCGGACTTCGGTCACGGTCGGCAGGCTTCCTTCGTCCCAGACGAGGACACGCACGTTGGCAGCGCGCAGCACGCGCGCCAGTCGGTCGTGCCGGCGACGGCTGCGCTCGGACGAGCCCTGTTGCGCGCCACGGATGTCGATCGCCAACAGCACATGCGAGCTGGCATCGCAGACCAGCAGGTCGGCACTGAGGCGCCCGACCCGTTGCAGCCAATCGGCGTAGGAGTGGCGCATCGGCACGCGCAGGAAGCGCGACAGCGGGACCTGGGCGAGGATCAAGAAATCATGGGGCAATGCGCGGCGCAGCAACTCGTGGGCCTGGCGTTCGTCGATGGTGAGCACGCGAGCGGCTTCGGGCTTCCAATCCATCACCGTGTCGAGTGCCTCTTGGCGAGCCTTGCGTGAACCTGGGCCTCGGGTGCGCAGGCGTACCAGCAACAGGCTCAGGAGCAGGGCAGCGGCCGCGGCCAATCCGGTGGACGATAGAGAGGTGACGTAGTCCATTGCGTACTGCAGCCCAAGGTTCGCGAGTACGAACCCTAGTGCCCGGCTCTGCGCCGGTCAACGGCTCGGGCGTGCAATAGGTATCAATCGGTTTCAGCGATGGGCCAAGGTCAGCAATGCCGGCAATACCGCACGGCCCGCCACACCCGGTTGGAGGGGATGTTCAGCGCGGCATGCCGGGCATGCCGCCCATGCGCTTCATCATCTTCATCAGGCCGCCACCCTTCATCTTCTTCATCATGCCCTGCATCTGCCCGAACTGATTCAGAAGTCGATTGACTTCCTGCACCTGCACGCCGGCGCCCTGCGCGATGCGGCGCTTGCGGCTGGCCTTGAGGAGTTCGGGTTTGCGGCGCTCCAACGGCGTCATCGAGCAGATGATCCCCTCCATCCGGCGCACGTCACGCTCGGCGCGGTCCATGTCGGCACCGGCCGCCTTCTGCGTCAGCTGCGCGGGCAGCTTGTCCATCAGGCCGGCCAGGCCGCCCATCTTCTTCATCTGCGAGATCTGGGCATGGAAGTCGTTGAGGTCGAAGCCACCGGTCTTGACCTTCTCTGCCAGTTGCTGAGCGGCCTTCAGGTCCACGCCTTTCTGCACTTCCTCGACCAGTGCGACGATGTCCCCCATGCCCAGCACGCGGCCCGCATGGCGCGTGGCATCGAAGACTTCGAGCCCGTCGAGCTTCTCGGACACGCCCGCGAATTTGATCGGCGCGCCGGTGATCTGGCGCACCGAAAGCGCTGCGCCGCCGCGTGAGTCGCCGTCCAGTTTGGTCAACACGATGCCGGTCAGGGGCAGCGCCTGCTTGAACGCCTTGGCCGTGTTGATCGCATCCTGGCCCTGCATGGCATCCACGACGAAGAGCGTCTCGATCGGGTTGACGGCCGCATGGAGCGACCGGATCTCTTCCATCAACGCCTCGTCGATGGCCAGGCGGCCCGCAGTGTCGATCAGCAGCACGTCGAAGTAGTGCCTGCGGGCATGGTCGAGGGCGGCCAATACGATGTCGCGCGGCTGTTCTCCCGCCGACGACGGGAACCATTCGGCGCCGGCTTGCCGCGTCACGGTCTTGAGCTGCTCGATTGCGGCCGGCCGATAGACGTCGGCCGAGACGGTCAACACCTTCTTCTTGCGCTTCTCGATCAGATGGCGTGCCAGCTTGGCGGTGGTTGTGGTCTTGCCTGCGCCCTGCAGACCCGCCATCAGGATGACGGCGGGCGGCTGCGCGGCCAGATTCAGGTCGGCCACGCCATCGCCCATCGTGGCGGCGAGCTCGCGGTTGACGATGCCCACGAGTGCCTGGCCGGGGTTGAGCGAGCCAATGACTTCCTGGCCGAGCGCCTTGTCCTTCACGCGCTGAATGAAGTCGCGCACCACGGGCAGCGCGACATCGGCCTCGAGCAGCGCGACACGCACCTCGCGCATCATGTCCTGCACGTTGTCTTCGGTTATGCGGGCCTGCCCGCGCATGGTCTTGACCAGGCGCGTCAGGCGGTCGGTGAGGGCGGAAGCCATGGGCAAGGAGCGGCCCGGTCGAGCGGGCTCGCGAAAGTACACTGTCTGGATGATTCTATCGTCGGGGTCCTCTTCCTGGATGGGCGCCGCGCCCTGGTGGTTGAGCGCGGGTGCCCTGTTGGCCTACCTGCTGGCCTTGCTGCCGAGGGGGACCGGGTCGACGCCGAACAGTGAAGGGCCGTCGCCAGTGGCGCTGGACGGGCCCACGGTGGCCTTCGTCGTGGGCTGGTGCATGCACATGGGGCTGCTGGTGCTGGACATCGGTGGCTGGGGGCAGGAGCTTGCCGGCGCCCGCCTCGGGTTCGCGCCCGTGCTGTCGATCACGGTGTGGATCGTGATTGCCGTGCACACCATCGAGAGCCGCCTGCTGCCACTGCCGGCGGTGCGCCGCGCATTGGCCTTGATCGGTGCCCTGGCGGTGCTGCTCACAGCGCTGTTCCCGGGCGAGGTTCGGCAAATTCACAACCCGTGGGCACCATTGCACTTCGTGCTGGGCGTCACTTCCTATGCCTTGTTCGGGGTGGCCGTGCTGCATGCCCTGATGCTGGACGCGGCCGAGCGACGGCTGCGCGAGCGCCGTGCCCCGGGGGCCTTCGGGCTGCCGCTGCTGCAGCTTGAAAAGCTGACGTTCCGCTTCGTGGGCGCGGGCTTCGCGGCCTTGACCGCGACCTTGCTGCTCGGCTTGCTGACCAGCTCCAGCTGGAGCTGGCTCGATCGCAAGGCTGTCTTGTCGCTGCTGGGATGGGCCGTCTTCGCTGCGCTGCTGATCGGGCGTCACTGGCGCGGGTGGCGAGGCCGAAGGGCCACTGCCTGGCTCTACGGTGGCGCATTGCTTCTGTTGCTGGCCTACGCCGGATCGCGTTTCGTGATGGAGGTCGTGCTTCACCGCACATGAAGACATGAAGTACTTGCTCGTGCTGCTGGTCGTCGGGGTCGGTTTGTGGTTCTTGCTCGGACGCCATCGAGGGGGTGCGTCGAGCAAACCGTCGCGTCCAGCATCACATGACGCGAACGTGATGGTGCCGTGCAGCCACTGCGGGCTGCACCTGCCCAAGGGCGACGCCGTCGTCGATGGCGCGGGCAGGTCCTACTGCAGCGATGCCCATCGACTCTCCGGTCCCCGATGACCACGGGCCCGCGGTCGCAAGGTCGTCGCGCTGGAGATCACCGACACGGTGAGAGCGGGGTAGAGGACCTGCCGTCGTCCTGGCTCGGGCCGGAGACGCAGGCCGCGGACTCCCGATTTGCACTGCACAAGGAGGCCTCCTCGACCGGCGGCCCGTTTGCGCGTGTCGTGGCCCTGCATGCAGCGGCGCGTGCGGCGGTCGGCGTGGGCCTTGTGATCGCCTTGGGTGCGACGAGCCAGATCGGTGGCGGCGCCGCACCATTGGCGGCGTTCGTGTCGATCGCGTACGCCGCGCAGGCGATCCTGATGTGGCTGCTGCCGCGCTTTCGTTTGAACGGGCGACATGACGACGAGGGGCCAGGTGCAGCCAAGATCGTTGCGCTCAGCCGCACAAGGGGCTACTGGGTGGCGACCATCGGCGTCGACCTGGTCGCATTCTCGGTGCTTCATCTGATCGCCACGCCGGTCGGATTCAACTTCGCGGCACTGCTGGTGCTCCCGGTGCTGATGGCAGGCGTGTTGATGCCTCGATTGCTGGCGCTGGCCTGCGCCGCAGCGGCAGGGCTCGTCCTGCTGTTCGGTGCCTGGCGCGTCTCCGGTGACGAAGCCGAACTGACATTGCGGCTGGCCCAGTCGGGCCTGGCCGGCATGGGCTTCTTCGCCATCATGCTGCTTGCCGGCGAACTGGCGGCACGTCTGGCGCGCGAGGAACAATCGGCGCGCGGCAGCCTCAACCTGGCGCGTCAGCAGGCGCAGCTCAATCGGCTCGTCATCAAGGAGATCGTGGACGGCGTGATGGTGGTCGATCGCAGCCTGCGTGTGCGGGTTGCGAACCCGGCCGCGCGGGCGCTGCTCGTGGGCAAGGGGGTCGCGCCGCATGCCCCGTTCGGGCTCGACGAACGCAAGGCCTGGTTGCCCCTGGCAGATGCCGTGAAACAGTCGTTCGACGCCGGGCGCTGGCCACCTGCGGGACGTGAGCTGGAGCTCGTGTTCGAGGGCGGGGCGACGCGTACCTTGCGCATGCGGGTTCGATTCACGCGCGCCGTGAACAGTGTCGACAGCGCCCCGACCGACGAAGCCTATGGGGTGTTGTTGCTCGAGGATGTGCGCACCGCGCTGGCCAGGACGAGGCAGGAGAAACTGGCCGCGATGGGTCGCGTGTCGGCGGGCATCGCGCATGAGATCCGCAATCCGCTGGCGGCCATCTCGCAGGCCAACGCGCTGTTGCTCGAAGGGACTCTGGAAGAGACGCAGCGGCGCCTGGCGCGAATCGTGGCCGACAACGTCCAGCGCCTCAAGCGGCTGGTGGACGATGTGATGGAACTTGCCCCGGGCGACGCTGCCGCCGACCCCGCGCCACTCGACGCGACGGCCAGCGTGGGTGCGGCGGCGGCGGAGTGGGCACAGACGGCCCAGTTGCCGCTCGCAGCGAGCAGCCGATTGCGCGTCGAGCTTCCGAACCAGGCGCTTGGCATCGTGTTCGACGCCGAACACCTGCGCCGGGTGCTCGTCAATCTGCTCGACAACGCGCTGCGCCATGCAAGTCAGGCGCCAGGGGCCATCTTTGTCCGCCTGTCGGCACGCGACGAGTCGACGGCGCTGTTGCAGGTCGTCAGCGACGGCGCGCCGATTCCCGCCGAGATCGAGCGACACCTGTTCGAGCCGTTCTTCTCGACGCGCAGTCGCGGCTCCGGACTCGGCCTGTATATTTGCCGCGAGCTTTGCGAGCGCTACGGGGCCAGCATCGAGTTTCGCCCGGGTTCGTCCGAGTCCACGCCCGGCAATGAGTTTGCGGTCGTGCTGCGGCGCTCGCCCTTGCCGTCCATTGCATCGTCCCTGCCTCTGAACCCATGACTCATCACATTGCGGAGAAGCGTCTGCTGGTCGTCGATGACGAGCCCGACCTGCGCACGCTCTACGAGCTGACCCTGGTACGCGAGGGGTACTCGGTGGACAGCGCCGGGACCGTCGAAGAAGCGTGGGAACTGCTGAACGCGCACCCGTTTGACCTGCTCATCACCGACATGCGCCTGCCCGACGGTTCCGGGCTGGATCTTCTCGAGCGGCTCGACAGCCATGGGCGAAGCGAAAAGGCCATCATCATCACGGCCTATGGTTCGGCCGAGAACGCGGTCGAGGCGCTGAAGGCCGGAGCCTACGACTACCTGACCAAGCCGGTCGACTTGCGTCAGTTCCGCGCCGCGGTCGCGTCGGCGCTCGGCGGCGCGCCCAGTCCGGCCGCGCCGGTGGTTGCCGCCCCTGGCCAGGCGAGCACGCGCCGGCCCCGTATCGACTCCGACCATGCGTCGCTCGATCGCCTGGTCGGTCCATCGGGCGCGATGCAGCAGGTCCGATCGATGGTGCGCAAGGTGGCGCGCAGCATGGCACCGGTGCTCGTGCAAGGGGAGTCCGGCACCGGAAAGGAGCTCGTGGCGCGCGCCATTCACGACGTCTCGCCGCGCAGCGCGCAGCCTTTCGTGGCGGTCAATTGCGGAGCGATCCCGGAGCAACTTCTGGAGGCCGAGTTCTTCGGCTATCGCAAGGGAGCCTTCACGGGCGCACAGGACGATCGCGAGGGGTTCTTTCAGGCGGCCCAGGGCGGCACCTTGTTCCTCGATGAGATCGGCGATCTGCCCTTGGCCATGCAGAGCAAGTTGTTGCGCGTGGTCCAGGAGCGAGCCGTCCGGCCCCTGGGATCGGTCACGGAGACCCCCATCAACGTGCGCATCGTCAGCGCGACCCACAAGGATCTCGGCAGCGAGGTGCAGACGGGTCGATTCCGGCAGGACCTGTACTACCGGCTCAATGTGATCCGGATCGCGGTCCCGCCGCTGAGGGAACGCCTCGACGACCTGGCGCCCATCTGCGCTGCATTGCTGGCGCGCATTGCGAACGACACCGCCATCGAACCGGCGCCTACGATTGCGTCCGACGCGCTGCAGCGACTGCGCATGCACAGGTTTCCAGGCAATGTGCGCGAACTCGAGAACCTTCTCCATCGTGCGTTGGCCATGTCGGGTGGTTCGATCATCGAAGCCGACGATCTGGGCCTCGGCGATGAAGCACCTGATCAGGATCGCGCGATTGCTCCCGAGCCGCCTGCGGCGGCGCCTGTCGGCCCATCCGAGTCCGTTGCCCCGGCGCTGCCCGAAAGCCTGGAGGCCTACCTCGATGCGGTCGAGCGCGACATCCTCGAGCGCGCGCTCGAGAGGCACCGTTTCAACCGCACGGCGGCGGGTGCCAGTCTGGGCCTGTCGCTGCGCCAGATGCGCTACCGGATGGCCCGACTGGGCGTGGACGTGGCGGTGGCGGACGGGCAGACAGACCGTGCCGACGGCGGTTGACGGACTCGGGTGGAGATCGGGCTGGTGGCGTGGTGCCGAGCGGTGCCCCTCACCCAACCATGGCCTGCGACCGCCGCGAACGGTGGTGGACCTGGTCGTGGTGCACTCCATCAGCCTTCCGCCAGGTGCCTACGGCGGCGACGAGATCGTTCGCCTGTTCACGAATCGGCTCGACTGCGACGCGCACCCTTACTACGACGCACTGCGCGAGCTGAAGGTGTCGGCGCATTTCCTGATCCGGCGCGACGGAGCGCTGATTCAGTTCGTCTCGTGTGATCACCGCGCCTGGCACGCTGGCCGGTCCGAATGGCGTGGTCGCGAGAACTGCAATGACTTCTCGGTGGGCATCGAACTCGAGGGACTCGAGGGCGATTCTTTCGAGCCTGCGCAATACCTTGGCCTGGCGCGCTTGCTGAGTGCGCTTGCGCGACGCTATCCAATTGCCTCGGTGGTGGGACATGAGCATGTGGCGCCCGGTCGAAAAGCCGATCCCGGTGCGGGTTTTTCGTGGCGTCAGTTGCACAGGTTGTTGCGCCTTTCCGGGCGCGGCCGGGGCCTCTTGCTGGCCGGCGGCGGGCCAGCGCGCATGCGGCCAAGAGGCTGATTCCGACCGCCAGCGCAGGTGCACTGCGAGGGCCCGACGCCAACGTGGCGCCACACCTGGCGTGAACCGGCTTGCATTGGTCGTCAACCGGGAAGGTACCGATCCAGCCACTACCGGTAGTGTCTTGTAGGGTGAGCTAACCCCATATATAGTGTGTCTGCTCGCGACACACCATGAACGCGCAGTCCGCCACCACGACACGATGCCAGCCAGAAATCGACCCGGTCGACGCTGGGGCGCATGCATCCGGCGGGCCACGCGAAGCGCCAAGGCAGGTCGCGTCGCGAGAGATGCGAACCGTGCCAACCGAGACCTGACCGAATGACGGCTGCCCGAAGGCTCCCGCGCAGCCGCAACGCAATACCGACAAGGAAATCCATGCCATCCATGACCAGCCCCGCAGCAGACGAGCACACCAATCCGCCCCCGAAGCTCCGTCCCGACAGTGCGGCGGTGTCGGCGTTTGCCGGTTACCAGATCATTCGCCGCAACGGAGCCGTCGTGGCGTTCGAGCCGAACAAGATCGCGGTGGCCCTGATGAAGGCCTTTCTCGCCGTCCATGGCACGCAGGGCGCTGCGTCGGCCAGCGTGCGCGAGACCGTGGACGAGTTGACCGGGACCGTGACACGCGCCTTGTTGCGGTCGCGCCCGGCAGGCGGCACCTTTCACATCGAGGATGTGCAGGACCAGGTCGAGCTCGGCCTGATGCGCAGCGGCCACCATGAGGTGGCGCGCGCCTACGTGCTGTATCGGGAGCGTCGCGCGCAGGAGCGTGCCAAACAGGGCAAGCCGGCCGCGGCCCAGACGGTCGAGTTGTTCGTGACCGATCGAGGCGTGCGGGTGCCGCTCGACCTGGCGGCCTTGAGCGCGCTGTTCGAAGCGGCCTGCGAGGGGCTGGGCGCCGACGTCAATGCCGCCCCCATCCTCGCCGAGACCCGCCGCAACCTGTACGACGGCGTGCCGATGGACGAGGTCTACAAGGCCTCCATCCTGGCGGCCCGGACCCTGATCGAAAAGGACCCGGCCTATTCGCATGCCACGGCACGCCTGCTGCTGCACACGATCCGTCGCGAGATCCTCGGTGGCGAGGTGACGCAGGAGCAGATGGGGGAGCGCTATCCGGAGTACTTCCCTCAGTTCATCAAGCGAGGCGTCGAAGCCGAACTGCTGGACGAGAAACTGGCTCAGTTCGACCTCGCCAGGCTCGGCGCCGCGCTCAAGCCGCAACGCGACCTGCAGTTCGACTACCTCGGCTTGCAGACCCTCTATGACCGCTACTTCCTGCACGAGGACGAGCGCCGCATCGAGCTGCCGCAGGCATTCTTCATGCGCGTGGCGATGGGGCTGGCCCTGAACGAGATCGACCGCGAGGCGCGGGCGATCGAGTTCTACGACGTGCTGTCCAGTTTCGACTTCATGTCGAGCACGCCGACCCTGTTCAACAGCGGCACCAGGCGCTCGCAACTGTCGAGCTGCTACCTGACGACCGTGGCCGACGACCTCGACGGCATCTACGAGTCGCTCAAGGACAACGCATTGCTGTCGAAGTTCGCCGGCGGCCTCGGCAACGACTGGACGCGTGTTCGTGCGCTCGGGTCCTACATCAAGGGGACCAATGGCAAGAGCCAGGGCGTCGTGCCGTTCCTCAAGGTCGTCAACGACACCGCCGTGGCGGTCAACCAGGGCGGCAAGCGCAAGGGTGCCGTGTGCGCCTATCTGGAGGCCTGGCATCTGGACATCGAGGAGTTCCTCGAGTTGCGCAAGAACACCGGTGACGACCGCCGGCGCACGCATGACATGAACACCGCGAACTGGATTCCGGACCTGTTCATGAAGCGCGTCTTCGATGGCGCGGACTGGACCCTGTTCAGCCCGTCGACCTGCCCCGACCTGCACGACAAGTTCGGGCGTGCCTTCGAGTCGGCCTATGTGGACTACGAAGCCAAGGCCGACCGGGGTGAGATCAAGCTCTTCAAGCGCGTTGCGGCGCGTGATCTGTGGCGCCGGATGCTCACGATGCTGTTCGAGACCGGGCATCCCTGGGTCACGTTCAAGGACGCCTGCAATGTGCGCAGCCCGCAACAGCATGTGGGGGTCGTGCATTCGTCGAACCTGTGCACCGAGATCACGCTGAACACCAGCGACAGCGAGATCGCGGTGTGCAACCTCGGCTCGGTGAACCTCGTCCAGCATCTGAAGGACGGGGTCGTCGATCAAGCCAAGCTCAAGCGCACCATCGCGACCGCGATGCGCATGCTCGACAACGTCATCGACATCAACTACTACGCAGTGAAGAAGGCGCGTGACTCGAATCTGCGCCACCGGCCGGTCGGGCTCGGTCTGATGGGTTTCCAGGACGCGCTCTATGAATTGCGTGTCCCCTACGCCAGCGACGAAGCGGTCGCCTTCGCCGACCAATCGATGGAAGCCATCTGCTATCACGCCTACTGGGCGTCGACCGAGCTGGCCGCCGAGCGCGGCCGCTACTCGACCTACAAGGGCTCGCTGTGGGACCGGGGCATCCTGCCGCTCGACACGCTCGACTTGCTGGCCGAAGAGCGCGGCGGGCATGTCGACGTGGACCGCAGCTCGACGCTCGACTGGGAGGCGCTGCGTGCCCGCATCCGCGAGCACGGCATGCGCAACTCGAACTGCGTGGCGATCGCGCCGACAGCGACGATCTCCAACATCATCGGCGTCGACGCCTCGATCGAACCCTGCTTCGGCAACCTGTCGGTGAAGTCGAATCTGTCCGGTGAATTCACCGTGATCAACGAGTACCTCGTTCGCGACCTCAAGCAGCTCGATCTGTGGGACGACGTGATGGTCATGGACCTCAAGCACTTCGACGGTTCGTTGCGATCGATCGATCGAGTGCCGGTCGAGATCAAGCGCCTGTATGCGACGGCCTTCGAAGTTGAGACGAAGTGGCTGGTCGAGGCGGCCGCAAGGCGCCAGAAGTGGATCGATCAGGCGCAGTCGCTCAATATCTATATGGCAGGCGCATCCGGCAAGAAGCTCGACGAGACCTATCGACTCGCCTGGCAACGCGGACTCAAGACGACCTATTACCTGCGCACGATGAGTGCGACGAACGCGGAGAAGTCGACCGTGCAGGCCGGCTCGCACAACGCGGTGACGCATCAGGGTGGATCGTCAATGCGCGCATCGACGCCGGAGCAGGAGTCACCGGCAACCGACATGAAGTACTGCTCGATCGACAACCCCGACTGCGAAGCTTGTCAGTGATCGCGCAACCTTGATCGAACGAAGACACCAGATGGTTCGACGTCACACGGCCGCGATGCAACACCGCAACATCGTGAGCGCGCGAATGTCAAGAATCACTTGGTGTTCTCTCACAACACTCGGATAATCCGAACGCACAGGACGAACACACACATGCTTGTCTGGGAAGAAGAAGTCAAAGCACCGTCGCCGATCAAACGCCCGAGCGGCTCCTCATCATCGATGAGTGAAGCGCCGGTGTTGTCGCAATCCCCTCGCTCCCCCTTGGCCACTCCGGCGGTTGCGCAGCGCCGCGTCAACGTTGCCGACAAACGCATCATCAATGGCCAGACCGACGTCAACCAGTTGGTGCCGTTCAAGTACAAGTGGGCTTGGGAGAAGTACCTCGCCACCTGCGCGAATCACTGGATGCCGCAGGAAGTCAACATGTCGCGTGACATCGCCTTGTGGAAGGACCCGAACGGTCTGACCGAAGACGAACGTCGTCTGATCAAGCGCAACCTCGGCTTCTTCGTGACGGCGGATTCGCTGGCCGCGAACAACATCACGCTTGGCACCTATCGCCACATCACGGCGCCCGAATGCCGGCAGTTCCTGTTGCGCCAGGCGTTCGAAGAAGCGATTCACACGCACGCCTATCAGTACATCGTCGAGTCACTGGGTCTGGACGAAAGCGAGATCTTCAACGCCTATCACGAGGTCGCCTCGATCCGTGACAAGGACGAATTCCTGATCCCGTTCATCGACGCGATCATGGACCCGCACTTCAAGACCGGGACGCCCGAGAACGACCAGGTGCTGCTGAAGAGCCTGATCGTTTTTGCCTGCCTGATGGAAGGCCTGTTCTTCTACGTCGGGTTCACGCAGATCCTGGCGCTCGGACGGCAGAACAAGATGACCGGTGCGGCCGAGCAGTACCAGTACATCCTGCGCGATGAATCGATGCACTGCAACTTCGGCATCGACCTCATCAACACGATCAAGCTCGAGAACCCGCATCTCTGGACGGCCACGTTCAAGGCCGAGATCAAGGCGCTGTTCGAAAAGGCGGTCGAGCTCGAATACCGCTACGCCGAGGACACCATGCCGCGCGGCGTGCTCGGTCTGAATGCATCGATGTTCAAGGGCTATCTGCGCTTCATCGCGAACCGGCGCGCGACGCAGATCGGCCTCGAAGCGCTGTACCCGAATGCCGAGAACCCGTTTCCCTGGATGAGCGAAATGATCGACCTGAAGAAGGAACGCAACTTCTTCGAGACCCGCGTCATCGACTACCAGACCGGAGGCGCGCTCAATTGGGACTGAGAACGTTGACCGCAAGAACTGGATGCCCTGCCAACGGCAGGGCATCAGGATTCGCAGGACGAAACATCCGACAACAGAATCGGAGTGACGGCCTGCAACCCCGTTCACCGTACCGGGGCGAAAGCCAGGCGCACCTTGTGCCGGGCAGACCGCTGGACGGTGAATTGCCGCGCTGAATCGAACAGCGCGGTGCTCTTTGCAACTTGATCAAGGAGATCGTTATGGCAACTGCGAAAAAGAAGGCACCGGCGAAGAAGTCGGCAGCCAAGAAACCGGCCGCTAAGAAGGCCGTCGTGAAGAAAGCTGCTGCGGCCAAGAAGCCGGCAGTGAAGAAGGCTGCGGCCAAGAAGCCGGCAGCGAAGAAGGCTGCGGCCAAGAAGCCAGCGGCGAAGAAGGCTGCGGCCAAGAAGCCAGCGGCGAAGAAGGCTGCGGCCAAGAAGCCGGCGGCGAAGAAGGCTGCGGCCAAGAAGCCGGCAGCGAAGAAGGCTGCGGCCAAGAAGCCGGCGGCGAAGAAGGCTGCGGCCAAGAAGCCGGCAGCGAAGAAGGCTGCGGCCAAGAAGCCGGCGGCGAAGAAGGCTGCGGCCAAGAAGCCGGCAGCGAAGAAGGCTGCGGCGAAGAAGCCAGCCGCCAAGAAGCCTGCCCCGGCAGCACCGGCAGCGGCCAAGACCGCGCTCAGCCCGGCGGCCGCATGGCCGTTCCCAACCGGGAACAAGCCCTAAGAAAGAATGGGGCGGCCGGCGCCATGAAGCGCCCCGCCCCGGTTCTTCAAGCCCGGCCATGCCGGGCTTTTTCTTTTCAGTCGTCGAGCCCCAACGCACTTCGATCGAGTGAGTGGTTCTGTCCGCCGCGGCTGGCGATCTTGAGTGCGCCCAGGTGGTTGCCCAGCTTCGCGCATCGCGCCAGGTCCCAGCCATGCTCGAGACCAAAGAGCAAGGCGGCGCGGAACGCGTCGCCGCATCCGGTCGGGTCGAGAATCGCCTGTGCGGGCATGCCTGCCACATGCTCTCGCTCGCCCTGGACCCAGAGCTCGCAGCCCTGTGCGCCGAGTGTCACGATCACGCCTTGCAGGTGCGAACGGGACAGATCGGCCAGGCTCATCCCGATCCGATCGCACAGCATGCGGCCCTCGTAGTCGTTGACCGCGACCCAGGTCGCCTGATCCACGAAAGCGCGCAGCTCTTCGCCGTCGAACATCGGCAACCCCTGGCCAGGGTCGAAGATGAAGGGCAAGCCAGCCTCCTTCATCTGACGCGCATGGGTCAGCATTGCGTCCCGCCCATCGGGCGCGACGATCCCGATCTTCAGATCCGTCCTGGCGGGCACCTCGGTGTCGTGCGCGAGTTGCATTGCGCCGGGATGAAAGGCCGTGATCTGGTTGTTGTCGGCATCCGTGATGATGATCGCCTGGGCCGTGTAGTGATCGGGCACGGTGCGCACGAGTGAGGTGTCGACCCCCAGCGCATCGAGTCGCGCCTTGTATTCGTCGCCGTCGGTGCCGATCGCTGCAAGCACGACCGGCTGCCCATCCAGCAGGCGCAGGTTGTAGGCGATGTTGCCGGCGCAGCCGCCGAATTCGCGGCGCAATGTGGGCACCAGAAACGAGACATTCAGGATGTGGACCTGATCGGGCAGGATCTGCTGCGCGAACCGGCCGGGAAAGGTCGTGATGGTGTCGAAGGCAAGGGAGCCGCAAATCAGCGCAGGCATGTAGGAAATCTCCGCAGTGGGTTCGGCACGGCCCCCGATCCGGGGAACCGGCTCAGGGGTAGAAGAGCTCGATCGTGTAGCCGGCGACGGGACCGTTCTCGATCAGCAGGGTTCGGTTCAACGCGAGCTCTGCGCCGGCTGCGATACGGTCACTGGTCGCGCCGAGCGCCGTTGGCTCGAGCACGCGGCGCGCAATCGTCTGGCCCGTTGCATCGGTGACGGTCAGGTCCACCGCTGGCACGCGCAGCGCGATCGACGGATCGCGGTTGCGCATCACGATTGCCAGACGGTAGCTGATGGACGGACCGATGCGGACAAGACCACTGCTGTCGACGGTCAGGCTCTCGATGCGGCGCGGGGGCTCGACGCGGCATTCCTGCAGTTTGCACAACTGATCGACGACGGGTGCAGTGCCCGGCCAGCGCGCCACGATCAGATCGCGCCAGGTCAGCATGGTCTGCAACCCGAGTCCGAGTGCGGCCACGATGCCGGTCAGCACAAGCGCCGAGCGCACCCATGGGCGGCGCCAGACGGCGGCGCGTTCTGCGACGCGCACGAACTGGGGCGTGACGGTGCGCCTCGGCTGGCCGCGCAGGTCCAGATCCGGGTCGGGCTCGTCTGCGCCGCCACCTGCGGTGCGCGAGCGCGACCGCTCGGCGTCGGCCGATGCACGCTTGGACCGGCCGCGGCGCGAGGCCTTGGGGCGCAGCGGTTTCGGCTCGACCGGATCCTCGTCCAGCGGCGCGACCGCGGGCTCGGAAGCGATCTCTTCGGGCAACGGCGCGACCTGTTCGACCTGGTCGATCTCGGGCTCGGTCTCGGTTTCGGGCTCAGGCTCGGGCGCCGACTCTGGTTCCGGCTCTGGTTCCGGCTCTGGCTCGGGTGGCGGGTCGGAATCCAGCAGCGGTGTCGGATGGGTCAGATGGGCCAGTTCACTCATGACACGTGAGCTGTTCGCGCTCAAGGTCGTGTCCTCGGCCGGGCGGTCGAGCTCGAGATCGACCAGGCTCTCGATCGCATTGAAGACTTCGGCGCAGCGACCGCAGCGCACCCATCCGTCCGAGACGCGCAACTGATCCTTGACCACGCGAAACACGGTTCCGCATGCGCTGCAACGCGTGGCCAGACTCATTCCGAAGTCGGCCGTCGGCCCGTCATCAACACCCAACCGTCTTCGGCGTCGGCCACATCGATCGACAGCCACGGCGCATACGAGGACTTCAGTTCATCGGCCTGGCGGTCCAGGATCCCGGCCAGCACGAGGTGCCCGCCGGCCCCGACGTGACCCGCCAGCAGCGGCGCCAGGAGCCTGAGCGGCGTGGCGAGGATGTTGGCCAGTACGAGCGGGTACGACCCGACGGCAGTGTCGGGAAGACCTGCGCACAGCTCGACGCCATTGGCCCTTGCATTGTCCTCGGTGGCCCGAACTGCGGCCGGGTCGATGTCGACCGCGTCGAGCCCGAGGGCCCCATGCAGGCCACACCCGATGGCGAGGATGCCGGAGCCGCAGCCGTAGTCGAGGACGCGGCGCCAGGACGCCGCGTGGGCTGACGCCATCGTCGCGATCCAGCGCAGGCACATGCGGGTGGTCGGATGGGTCCCGGTGCCGAACGCGAGCCCCGGATCGAGGCGCAGGATGCGCTTCGCACCGGCGGGCGCTTCGTGCCAGCTGGGTACGACCCAGAAATCCGGCGTGATCGGCACGGGCACGAACTGCGACTGTGTCAGGCGCACCCAGTCCTGCTCCACCACCTGACGCAGCTCTTGCAGATGCAGGCCCTTGGCCCAGGGCTGCGCGAGCAGCAAGGTGGCCGAGGCCTGGGCCGCGGCTTCGGTCTCGAAGAGCGCGCGCAACGTGGAGTGCGTCCAGCCGGGCGGCGGCGGGCTCATCCCCGGTTCGCCGAACAGGGCGCGTTCGGCAGGGGTTCCGGCGTCGGCGTCCTCGACCGACACCGACAGTGCATCGAGCTCGTCGGACAAGGCGTCGGACAGTGCCTCCACGACGGCCTGCGGCGCGCGCAGGATCAGTTCAAACATGTTCGACGGCGCTCCGATGGCAAGGCGGCGGTTCGTCGGCTACCGCTGGTGGCGCTGGAGCCAGCCCTCGAGGTAGTGGATATTGGTGCCGCCGTCGATGAAGTTTGCGTCGACCATCAGTTCGCGATGCAGCGGTATGTTGGTCTGGATGCCCTCGACGACGGTTTCCTGCAGCGCCGTGCGCATGCGCGCAAGCGCCTGATCCCGGGTGTCGCCGTGCACGATGATCTTGCCAACCATCGAGTCGTAGTTGGGCGGCACCAAGTAGTTCGTGTAGATGTGGGAGTCGACGCGCACGCCGGGGCCGCCCGGGGGGTGCCACATCGTCACGCGGCCCGGCGACGGCGTGAACTTGTAGGGATGCTCGGCATTCACCCGGCATTCGATGGCGTGGCCCCGCATCTGGATCGCGCGCTGCGAGAACGGCAGCTTCTCGCCGGCGGCGACGCGGATCTGCATCTGGACGATGTCGATGCCGGTGACCATCTCCGTCACCGGATGCTCGACCTGGACGCGCGTGTTCATCTCGATGAAGAAGAACTCGCCGTTCTCGTACAGGAATTCGAATGTTCCCGCACCGCGGTAACCGATCTTCTTGCACGCCGCTGCGCAGCGGTCCCCGATCTTCTCGATTGCGCGGCGGGCGATTCCGGGCGCAGGCGCCTCTTCGATGATCTTCTGGTGGCGCCGTTGCATCGAGCAGTCGCGCTCGCCCAGCCAGACTGCGTTGCGATGGGTGTCGGCCAGGATCTGGATCTCGATGTGACGCGGGTTCTCGAGGAACTTCTCCATGTACACCGCTGGGTTTCCGAACGCCGCGCCGGCTTCGCTGCGCGTCATCTGAACGGCGTTCAGGAGCGCCGCTTCGGTGTGCACGACGCGCATCCCGCGCCCGCCGCCTCCACCAGCCGCCTTGATGATGACCGGGTATCCGATGGCACGGGCCTGCTTGATGATCTCCTTCGGCTCGTCCGGCAGTGCATCTTCCGATCCGGGCACGCAGGGCACGCCGGCGCGGATCATGGCCTGCTTTGCCGAGACCTTGTCGCCCATGGTCCGGATCGACTCCGAGGTCGGGCCGATGAAGGTGAAGCCGCTTTTCTCCACCCGCTCGGCGAAGTCGGCGTTCTCGGACAGGAACCCGTAGCCCGGGTGGATGGCCTCCGCGTCTGTGACCTCGGCAGTCGCAATGATGGCCGGCATGTTCAGGTAGCTCAGGGCCGACGCGGGTGGCCCAATGCACACGGCCTCGTCGGCCAGCTTTACGTACTTGGCTTCGCGGTCGGCCTCGGAGTACACGATCACCGACTGGATGCCCATCTCGCGGCAGGCGCGCTGGATGCGCAGGGCGATTTCGCCTCGGTTGGCGATCAGTATCTTCTTGAACATGGGTGCCTCGGCTCAATCGCCCCTGCAAGCTGCGCTTGCCGGGCGATTTGGCGGTTCCTGAACGCCGTTGGCGTTGTCGCCTCGGTTGGCGATCAGGATCTTCTTGAACATGGCTGTCGCCTTGATGTCTTGGCCGGCGGGCTGAGGCATGGGGCCGCTATTCAACGATGAAGAGCGGCTGACCGAACTCGACCGCCTGCCCGTTCTCGACCAGGATGCGCGTGATCCGGCCACTGCAGTCGGCCTCGATCTCGTTCATGATCTTCATCGCCTCGATGATGCAGACCGGCTCGCCCTCCTTGATCGGGCTGCCGACGTCGACCAGCGCCTTGCCGCCAGGGGTCGTCGAGCGGTAGAAGGTGCCCACCATCGGCGACTTGATCGTCTGGCCGATCTCGGCCGCCGGCACGGGCTCGGCCGGCGCGGCAGCGCTGGCCACCACCGGCGTTGCGGCCATCACGGGGGCCGGTACCGGGGCTGCGGCATACACCGGCTGCACCAGCTCAGGGCTGGACTTGACGATGCGCACTTTGCCCTCCGCCTCGGTGATCTCGAGCTCGGAGATGTTTGACTCGGAGACCAGGTCGATCAGGGTCTTGAGCTTACGAAGGTCCATGGATGTCCTTTGCGGCGCGCTCGACATGCGCTGGAGAAACAGGCGTACTGAGGATCGGTGCGAGACCACGGCCCCTCAATGGCGCGAACTTTACACTTTTTTGCCGAAACTTAGACGACGTTTCGGTGTTTTGTGCGCAATTGCAAGGCAATGAAGTGTGGGCTAGGGCGTGATCGAGCGGGCCCAGGCTTCGAGTTCCGACTCCTGCGTTTCGCCGTGTTTTCGATGGCGCACGATCCCCTGCGCATCCAGGACCACCGTAAAGGGCAGCGCCGCAGTCCTGTTGCCCAGCTGGCGCGACAGCTCGGTGCCGGCCATTCCGGCCAGCGCGATGTGAAACGACACTGGCGTTCGGCCCAGGAATTCTCTCACGGCCTGCGCATTGTCCAGGGCCAGGCCCAGAACCTGCCAGCCACGCCCGGCCCACCGGCGCTGGAAGGCATCGAGCGTGGGCATCTCCCGCACGCAGGGAGGGCACCAGGTCGCCCAGAAGTTCACGATCAAGGGGCGCCCGCGCAACTCGCTCATGCGCAGTTCACCCCCTTGCGGAGTCGGGAAGCGCATCGACCAGAGCGTGTTGGACTCGGCTCGATCGCCCAGCAGCGCCCACCCGAGGCCACCGGCTGCGGACGCCAGCGCGACGCTTCCGAGGGCCCATTTGCGACGATCGATCATGCGCCCCCGTCTTCCTGCAGCAAGCGGCGCAGGGCGTCTGCATCGCCACGCCAGGAGCGTCCCCGCGTGTCAGGTTTGAGTGCGCCGCGCTGTTCATCGAGATCGTGCACCAGCAGATGCACGGTCACCGGGTCCTTGAGATCGCGACAGGGGCTGGCCAGCGTCAGGACCGGAAGCGGCTCGCGCCCGGGCCGGTCCAGGGCATCCCCATCGAACTGAATGCCCAGGTTCACCATTGCGATCTCGGCGCCCTTGGCGTCGTCGCAATAGAGGTCGAGGTGGACCGCCGAAAGCCGAGTCGCCGTGCCGCGCCAGACGGCACCCGAAAGGTGGGGGCGAAACGGCGCCAGCCGCTCCATCCACTGCAGCGCACAGCTGCGCAACGCGCGCAACTCCGCAGGCTGGGAGTCGGCCAGAAACAGGGCAATGTGCTCGCGCACCTCATCCTCGATCTGTTCATTGGGCGGGAGCTCGGCGCCCCGCGCGCCGCGCCGCAGCAGGTCGCGCGCAGCGCGCCGCTTGGCGGCACCGTACTCCATGCCTTCGTCCGCCACGAGCCGGGCTGCGGCGACCGCGATCTGATCGCTCACGGTCGACATCAGGGCAACTCTACCGCAGCCATGCGCGCGACGATGGTCGCGGCGCGACCGGTCACGTAGGCCGATGCGGGCCGCTTCTCGAACCGTTTGGGGGCGGGCAGCATCACCGCCAGTCGGGCCGACGCCTCCGTGCCCAGTCGCAGCGCGTCGGTGCGGTAGTAATAGCGTGCAGCAGCCTGGGCGCCAAACAGACCCTCACCCCATTCGACATGGTTCAGGTAGATCTCCAGGATGCGGGACTTGGGGAGAAAGGCCTCGAGCATCAAGGTCAACACCGCCTCTTGCGCCTTGCGCAGCACCGTGCGCTCGCCCGACAGCAGCAGGTTCTTGGCCAGTTGCTGCGTGATGGTCGATCCCCCGACGAGCTTGACTGCCTTGGGCCGGACCGTCGCCGGCGCCTGTTCGATGCGCCGTTCGGCCTGACGGTTCTTCTCCCAGGCACGCTCGATGGCGTCCCAGTCGATGCCGCCATGGTCCGCGAATCCGGCGTCCTCGCTTGCGATCACGGCCCGCTTGAGGTTCGGCGAGATGGCCTCGTAGGGCACCCAGCGTTGGCCCCAGACGATTCGATGTTGCGTGGTCAGCAGTCGCCAGGCTTCGCTGCGCTGGAATGCGGTCGACGATGGGTCGACCACGGCCATGGCTGCGATGCGCAGCGCAAACACGAGCTGCAATGTCACGAAGCACAACACGAGCAGTGCCAGCAGGCGACCGAGCTGCCGCATCACCGGGCCTGCGCCAGCCGCTGGCGCAAGGCCTGCAGCACGGGCGCCGTGTCGGGCCGCGCCCCGCGCCAGGCCTGAAACGCGAGGGCGGCCTGCTCGACCAGCATTCCCAACCCGTCACGCCCGCAGGCGCCCGCCGCTTCGGCCCAGGCGAGGAACGGGAGTGCCGACGCTCCGTAGCTTAGGTCGACCGCGAGCGCGCCCGGCCGAAAGACATCCGTGGGGACCGGCGAGGCGGCGCCTTGCAGACTGCTGGCGCTGGCGTTGATGACGATGTCGTGGTCCAGGCCGGGACTTGAGATCGGGGCAACCTGCAGATGCACACCGCGTTCGGCAGCCAATGGCTGATGGCGAAGTGCGAGCGCCTCGGCCTTGTCCAGGGTTCGGTTGACCAGCGTCAGCTCGGCCGGCCGCGCGTCGAGCAAGGGCCCGAGCACACCGGCAGCTGCACCGCCGGCACCGATCAGCAGCACGCGCTGACCAACCACCGTCACCTTGGCGCCCGATTCGATATCGCGCAGCAGGCCGCTGCCGTCGGTGTTGTCGGCCGACCAGCCGCCCTCGGCAAGCGTCATGACATTGGCGGCGCAGGCCAGATCCGCCCTGGCCGTGCGGCGGGTGGCCAGCCGATAGGCATCGAACTTGAACGGCATCGTGACGTTGCAGCCACGCCCGCCCGCGTTCGCGAACTCGAGCAGGCAGGAGTCGAATTCACCCGGCTGGCACAGCAGGCGGCCGTAGTCCATGTGCTGTGAGGTCTGGCGAGCGAATTCGCCGTGGATGTAGGGCGACAGGCTGTGCGCGATCGGATTGCCGATCACGGCGTAGCGGTCCACAGGTGCGGTCGGGTTCATGGTGGCCGGGCCGACAAGGTGGTTTCCAGGCTCTCGTCGCGCGTGAAACGGAACCGCGACGTGACCACGATCTGATCGGCCTGTTGTCGCATGGCATCCGAAAACGTTCCGAACGGCGCGGCGGCGTGCACGATGGCCAGGGCGCGCTGGTCGAGCGGGCGCGACTTGGACGGCCGCACGATCTCGGCGTCCACGACGCGCCCTGCACTGTCGATCGTGACGTTCATGGTCAGCTCGCCGTAGATCTTGCGCCCGCCGACCTCGGGGAAGTCGCGCGTGCCACGCTCTTCGATGCGGCGACGCAATCCGTCATAGTAGATCGCATAGACCTCTTCGCGCGTCGCGGGGCTGATGTAGCGCTTCTTCGGGCGCGCGTTCTCGTCGTTGATGCGCTTTTCGATCTCGGCGAGCAGACGAACGAGCTGCCGATGGCGCTCCTGAAGGTCGCGCTCGCGCGGGGTGCCGGCTTCGCGCTGCGGGTCGGGCGGAGGCAGCAGCGCCAGTTCGCGCCGAAGTGCCGTCAGCAACTGCTGCTGTTCCTGTTGAAGATCGTCGACCCGGCGGCGCGAGGGTTCGGGGGCGTCGCCGATCTCGATCGTCGGCGACGGTGGCAGCGGCGACGTGGCGCGGCCACGCTCGGCCTCGCCACCGCCCGCCAGGTTGGCCTGGGCGATGGCCTGGGCCTGGACGGGTGCCTCGTTCGAACGCGCATTGACGAGAATGACCTCGAGCGGTGTGTCCTTGAAGACCCGGTTGAAGCCCTCGGGATTGACAAATCGCACCGTGAGCGCCACGCCGTGCACTGCGAACGACACTGCCAGAGCCCAGTGAAGTGCGGTGACCTTGGCAAGCCAGGACATGGACTCAGGCCGCGTTGCCACTCGGGTCGCTGTCCTCGAGATTGATGGCCAGCGTCAGCGGACCCGAGGCGGCGCTGTCCTCGTCAGGGTCCGAATCGGTCGAGTCGGCGGCGTCATCGGCACTCTGGGCGACATCGATGCGCGCCACCAGGGTCGCGTGCACATCAAGGGTCAGCAGGTCGGTGCCGTTCAGGCGCACCCTCACGTGCACGCCGCGTGGCAACGACTCGGTCCCGGAGGCGCGAAACACGAGCGGCAGCGTATCGGCGCGCACCAGCCCGTCCTTCATCACCGTGGCGTCGAGTTCACAGACATCGTTCTGGATCAACCATCGAAGGGCCCAGTAGCGCTCGATGTTGCGCTGGAAGTCGGCGTAGGCGGCGTACGCGGCATCGAAGGCCGAGATGACCGAGAACAGAGATGCGTCCTTGGGTTTGAACGGCGCCACCAGGGCGGCGGTGTGACCGTGGCGGGCGCAGGCAATGATCTGCCACTGGTTGACCAGGTCCACATAACGACGCAGCGGTGAGGTGGACCACGCGTACTGCGGCACGCCCATGCCGGCATGCGGCACCGCCCTGGTGCCCATGCGCACCTTGACGCCGGGCAGCATGCTGGCCTGGCTGCGGTAGATGCCCGGCACGTTGTTCTGATCGAGCCAGCCGCCCCATGTGCTGTTGGCGAGGATCATCGTTTCGGCGACGACCAGGTCGAGCGCGGCGCCCCGGCGCCGCTGCGAGATGGTCACCGCTTCGCTGCCAACCGGCTCGCCGCCAGGGCCATCGAGTTGAAAGCTGTAGTCCGGCCGGTTGAAGACCTCGGGCTTGCCGCGCACTGTCTCGCGGCGGGATTTCAGTTCACGCGCCAGGCGAAAGGCGAAGGCCAGTTCGGCGGCGAACGCGTAGTCTGCCGCGGCCTCGCCAGTCAGCGTCGCTTCCGTGATGACGTCGTCGAGTTGATCGTGGCGCAGATTGGCTGCGATTGGCACACGCTCGATCGTCGTGTGATGGCCGAGCAATTCGAGACTGGCCTCGTCGAAGCGAAGGTACAGACTCACCGCGGGGCAGTTGCGGCCCTCGACCAGCGTATAGGCCTGCACCACGTCGTCGGGCAGCATCGTGATCTTGTGCCCCGGCATGTAGACCGTCGAGAGTCGCTCGCGCGCGACCTTGTCGAGCGGCGAATCCGGTTCGATCGCCAGTCCTGGCGCTGCGATGTGGACGCCCAGGGTCACGGTTCCGCTGCCGAGCCCTTGCACGGACAGGGCGTCGTCGATCTCGGTCGTGGCGGAGTCGTCGATCGAGAACGCTGGCACCGGCCCGAGTGGCAGCTCCTCGGTCAGGACGGGAACTTCGAGTTCCTGGAACTGAGGCCCGCGCGGGAACTGCTCGAAGAGGAAACGGCGCCAATGGAACTGGTAGGGGCTGTCGATCGCACCGGCGCCCTGCAACAGGTCCAATGGGGCACGCTGGGCGAGTTTGCTGGCCTGGACGACAGCCTTGTACTCGGGCGCGTTCTTGTCGGGCTTGAACAGGATCCGATAGAGCTGCTCGCGCACCGCCGGCGGGCATTCGCCGGCGGCCAGCTGTGTGGCCCAGGCCTCGATCTCGAGCGCGGTCTGCTTCTTGCGCTCGATGCCCAGCAAGGCCGCCTTCACGGTATCTTCCGGGGCCTTGCGGAACTGGCCCTTGCCGACCCGGCGGAAGTAGTGCGGCGCTTCGAACAGCCTGAACAGTGCGGCGGCTTGCTGGTCGACCCCGGCCTTGGCACTGAAGTAATCACGCGCCAGGTCGGCAAAGCCGAAGTCCTCGTCGGGCGCGAATTCCCAGGCCAGATCGAGATCGATCTCGGGCGCAATGGTTTGCGCTGCGGCAATCAGGGCCGCAGGCTCCGGCTTGTCGAAGCGCAGCAGGACGTTGGCGGCCTTCACCTTGACGCGCTTGCCCGATTCGAGCTCGACTTGCATCGAGGCCTCGGACTCGGACATCACGCGGCCGGCCAGGAATTTTCCGGAGTCGTCGAACAGAGCGTAGGTCACACCCGGGATTGTCTCTCAGGGGATGCCCGCGCTGCAGGGCAAGCCGGTCAGACCGTCATGCCGCCCGAGACCTCGATCACGGCGCCGTTGATGTAGCTGGCGTCATCGCTGGCCAGGAAGGCATAGACGCTGGCGATCTCCTCGGGCCGGCCCAGCCGTTGCAGCGGCACCTGTGCACGCATCTGCGCCAGCACCTTCGGCGGGATGGACTCGAGGATTGACGTCTCGACGAATCCCGGCGCGACGGCGTTCACCCGTACGCCCTTCGGGCCAAGCTCGCGGCTCCAGGTCTTCGTGAAGCCGATGACGCCGAACTTGGTTGCTGCGTAGTTCGTCTGGCCGTAGTTGCCGTAGATGCCGACGACACTGCTGGCGTTGAGGATCACGCCAATGCCGCGTTCGACCATCGGACGCGCCACTGCCTGCGAGCAGTTGAAGACCCCGCGCAGGTTGACGTCGACGACGCGGTCGAACTGCAGCTCGGTCATCTTGATCAGGCGCGCGTCCATCGTGATTCCGGCGTTGTTGATCAGCACGTCGACGTGGCCATGGCGGGCCAGCACCGCCTCGACCATGGCGTCGACCTGGGCGCGGTCGGTGACGTCGACGGCATAGGCCGACCCCGCGCCACCGGCCGCCGTGCAGGCCTCGACCACGGCATCGAGCCCGTCCAGGCGCCTGTCGCAGACGATCACATGCGCGCCTTCGCTGGCGAGGCGTTTGGCGGTGGCCAGGCCGATTCCTTGGGCGGCACCGGTGACGATGGTTATGCGGTTGTTCAGTCTCATGAGTCCAGTTTCAGAAAGTGGAGGAGGGCAGGCAGGTGGTCGTCGAAGTCCGACAGACCGTGGTCACTGCCGTCGAGCAGGCGAACCTGCGCGCCGGGATAGCGCGCGACCATCTCGCGCCAGTCGAGCACCTCATCGCCCTTGGCGATGACGGCGAAGTAGCGCTCGGGGTGGGTGATCGGACCGGGCTTGAGTTCGCGCAGTGCTGCGACGTCTTCGGCACGGAAGTCGAAGCGCTGTTCGGGGTCGTGCCAGGCCGTCTGTTCGCCGATCTGCGCGGCCAGGTCGCGTGCAGGGTCGATCGCGGGGTTCAGCAGCGCGCAGGCGCAACCCGTGCGTTCGGCCACCACGGTCGCGTAGAAGCCACCGAGCGAACTGCCGGCGACCGCAAACCGGTCCGCAGGCCAGGTGGCCAGTCCGGAATCGATGAGTGCCATCGCGGCGCGTGGTGACGGTGGCAACTGTGGGCACCACCAGTGCAGGTCCGGGCGGTGGGTCGCCAGCCAGGCCTGCAGGCGCTGGGCCTTGAACGACTGTGGCGAGGAGCGAAATCCGTGCAGATAAAGAAGATGACTGGGCGCTTGGCGGGGCTTTCGCATCGGGGGAGTTTATCGGCGCTGCGCAAGGGGTCGGACGGCAGGCGGCAGAATGCGTGCTTTCGAGCGAACGTTTGAACCCATGTCATTCCAGATCAGTCAGAACGCGCTTCGGTGCCTGTCCACGGCGGCAGGTGCCGTCCTGTTGACAGGTTGCGCGGCGTTGCAGGGGCCTGCCGCAGGTGCCGACACGAAGGTGGCGACAAGCGCCCCAAGTGCGGCGGCCGCGCCGGCCTCGGCGGCCTCGGGTGCGGCGCGGCCCGATCCCGCGGCGCCCAAGCCCTTTGCCGAAATCATCAAGGGCGCACGGGTCGACGACGGATTCGTCCCGGTCTGGCGCAAGGACGACAAGGTCTGGCTCGAGATCGCGCCTGAGCGCCTGAACCAGCCCTTCTATCTCGCGGCCAACGTGTCGAACTCGGTCGGCGAGCGAGGTTTGTACGCGAGTTCGATGGGCCCCGCCTGGACCGCCGAGTTCCGTCTGATTGGCAGCACCAGCGTGCAGCTGATCGCGCTCAATACCGAGTTTCGTGCCGAACGCAACCCGGCGATGCAGCGCACCGTCAAGCAGTCGTTCTCGGACAGCTTGCTGGGCGCCGGCAAGGTGGTCAGCGCACCGCACCCGAAGCGCAAGTCAGTGCTGATCGACGCGTCCTTCCTGCTGGCCGACCTGCGCGGCCTCGGCACCTCGATCGAGGCGGCATTCAGGCTGCCGTTCGCCCTCGACAAGGGCAATTCCTATATTGATACGGTGCGCGCCAGCCCACGCGCCACCTCGCTGACGGCACAGCTGCATTTCGCCACCGCGCGCATCCCGGCGCCGCCACAGACTCCACCGCCTCCGGGCGCGCCAAAGAGCGAGCCGCCGAAGGCCACGCCCGACCCGCGCAGTTTCTTCATCGGCATGGTGGTGAACTTCACGGCCCTGCCCGACAAGCTGATGGCGCCGCGCCTGGCCGACGCCCGCCTGGGTCACTTCACGAACAGTTTCGTCGACCTCAGCGACGACCTGAAGGCAATCAACAAGGTCCACTACGTCAAGCGCTGGCGGCTCGAGAAGAAGGACCCGGCGGCTGCCGTGTCGGAGCCGGTCAAGCCGATCACCTTCTGGCTCGACCGCAATATCCCGGCGCAGTACCGCGCCGCCGTCAGCGCGGGCATCCTGGAGTGGAACAAGGCCTTCGAGAAGGCCGGCTTCACGAATGCGATCGTGGCCAAGCAGCAGCCTGACGACGCCGACTTCGACACGATGGACGGTGAGCATGCGTCGATCCGCTGGTTCACCGGCGCTGACGTCGGTTTCGCGCGTGGACCGAGCCATAGCGACCAGCGCAGCGGCGAGATCCTCGACGCCGACATCCAGATGAGTGACGTGTTCGGCCGCGGCGCACGCCGCTTCATTCGCGAGGACGTGGCCGGTGCGCTGGCGGCGCATCGTCTCGATGGTCACGACGACCACGAAGCGGCGTTCTGCACTTACGCGCTGGAGTCGGCCCAGGAGATGAACTTCGCGCTCGACCTGCTCGAGGCGCGCGGTGACATCGCGCCCGACAGCCCCGAGGCCGAGGCCTTCGTGCAGGCCCAGATCAAGGACACGATCATGCACGAGGTGGGTCACACCTTGGGCCTCAAGCACAACTTCAGGTCGTCCACCGTGATCACGCGCGCGCAGTTGCAGGACAAGGCCTTCACGGAGTCGAACGCGATCAGCGGCTCGGTGATGGACTACACCCCCTACAACATCCCGCTCGCAGGCGAAGCCAAGGGCAACCTCAACGTCACGACTCTCGGCCCATATGATTACTGGGCCATCGAATACGCCTACCGCCAGATAGAACCGGCGCAAGAGGCCACCGAACTGGCGAAGATCGCCGCGCGCAGCACCGAGCCACAGCTTGCCTTTGCTGACGACGCCGACGCTGGCGGTTTCGGCGGCCTCGCGGGTCTGGACCCGCGCGACAACCGCTTCGACCTCGGCGACGATCCACTGGCCTACTCGAAGAAGCGACTCGCCCTGTCGCGCGAGCTGTGGGCGCGCATGCAGCAGCGTGGGCCGAAGGTCGGCGACGACGCGCTGCGCCTGCGGCGCAGCATCACCTCTGGCTTTCGACAGCTCGGGCGCGCGCCGGAGTTCGCGGCCAAGTACGTCGGCGGGATGTACACCGAGCGCGATCCGGCCGGCCCCGGCGCGCGCCCGGCCTACCGCCCCGTCGAGCCGGAGCGCCAGCGCGAGGCCCTGCAGTTCCTCACCAGCGGCCTGTTCAGCATCGACAGTTTCCGCTTCAAGCCCGAGTTCCTGACCAGCGTCGGCCCCGACTACATCGAGTGGGAGCGCAGCGCACCGCTGTCGATCCCTGACGCCGTGCTCAGTTTGCAGACCCAGGCCATGAACCGCCTGATGGATTCGGGCGCCGCGCGCCGCCTGCTGGAGTTGCCCTACTACCTGCCCGAGGCCGAGCGCAAAGGCGCGATCTCGCTGAACGAGGTCTACGCAACCCTGCAATCGGCGGTGTGGGCCGAACTGAAGACCGGTGGCGAAATCGATGCCCTGCGCCGCAACCTGCAGCGCGAGCACCTCAAGCGCGTGCAGCAGTTGCTGACCAAGGGCGCCCCGGGGCTGCCCGCCGATGCGCTGAGCCTGGCCCGCCTTCAGGCGGGTGAATTGCAGGCGGCGCTGCGCAAGGCCGTGGGCCAGCGTGGCCTGAGCGTCGAGACGCGCGCCCATCTGCAGGACAGCCTGGGCTCGCTGACCGAAGCGCTGCGCGCGACGATGCAGCGGTCCTGAGTCGTCAGGTGGGGCTCGCCGCGAGTGCGGCGAGCAGCTTGGCGTGTACGCCGCCGAAGCCGCCGTTGCTCATGCACAGCACATGGTCTCCGGGCCGCGCGGCCTGGGTGACGGCGCGCACCAGCGCTTCGATGCCGTCGACGATGACCACCTCGTTGCCCATCGGGGCCAGCGCGGCGGCCGGGTCCCAGCCCAGGTTTGCGGCGTGGCAGAAGGACAGGTCGGCCTCTTCCAGCGCCCATGGCAGCAAGGCGGCCATGTCACCACGCTTCATCGTGTTCGAGCGTGGTTCGAAGACCGCCAGGATGCGCGCCGGGCCGACCTTGCGGCGCAGGCCGTCGATGGTCGTGTGCATGGCCGTCGGGTGGTGCGCGAAGTCGTCGTAGACGGTCACCCCGGCGGCCTCGCCACAGACCTCCAGACGACGGCGAACGTTCTGAAACCCTGACAGCGACGTGGCCGCGCCTTCGGGGTCGACGCCCAGGTGCTCGGCGGCGGCGATCGCCGCCAGCGCGTTGAGCTGGTTGTGCTCGCCCAGCAGCGACCAGTCGACATGGCCGAGCTTGAGGCCGCTGCGCAGCAGGTCGAAGTCGTGCGGATCGCCGCGTGCGCGCAGCACGCCGGGCTCGTCCTTGCGTGCGCCGAAAAACTGGGTCTCGCTCCAGCAGCCGCGGTCGAGCACGCGCTGCAAGGCCTCGTCGCGCACGTTGACGATCAGGCGGCCGCTCGCCGGGACCGTGCGCACCAGGTGATGGAACTGGGTCTCGATTGCGCTCAGGTCGGCAAAGATGTCGGCGTGGTCGAACTCGAGGTTGTTCAGCACGGCGGTGCGCGGGCGGTAGTGCACGAACTTGCTGCGCTTGTCGAAGAACGCGGTGTCGTACTCGTCGGCCTCGATGACGAAGGCGGTGCCTTTCCCCAGTCGAGCCGAGACGCCGAAGTTCTGTGGCACGCCGCCGACCAGGAAGCCGGGCTCGAGCCCGGCCTGGTCGAGGATCCAGGCCAGCATCGAGGTCGTGGTGGTCTTGCCATGCGTGCCGGCCACGGCCAGCACATGGCGGCCGGCCAGCACATGCTCGGCCAGCCACTGCGGACCGCTGGTGTAGGGCAGGCCCGCGTCGAGGATGACTTCCATCAGCGGATTGCCGCGCGACACGACGTTGCCGATCACGAACAGGTCGGGCGCGAGCGCGAGCTGGTCGGGTGCGAAGCCTTCGATGAGCTCGATGCCGAGCGCTCGCAGCTGGTCGCTCATCGGCGGGTAGACGTTGGCGTCGCAGCCGGTGACGCGGTGGCCGGCCTCGCGCGCCAGTGCCGCCAGCCCGCCCATGAAGGTGCCGCAGATGCCCAGGACGTGGATGTGCATCGAGGCCGGGTCAGTCGTGCAATGCAGCCATCGCCGCCGTGGCAGCCTTGGCCGTGGCGTCGATGTCTTCGGTCGAATGGGCTGCGCTGACGAATCCGGCTTCATACAGGGCTGGCGCCAGGTAGACGCCGCGCTCGAGCATGCCGTGGAAGAAGCGGTTGAAGCGTGCCTGGTCGGTCGCCATCACACGGGCGTAGTTCTGCGGCAGGCTGGCGTCGAAGAAGAAGCCGAACATGCCGCCTTCACAATCGACCGAGAACGGCACATCGGACTGGCGGGCCGCGTCGGCCAGCCCGTCGACGACGGTGCGGGTCTTGACGGCCAGGGCCTCGTAGAAGCCCGGTTTGCGGATCTCGGCCAGGGTCGCCAGCCCACAGGCGGTGGCCACCGGATTGCCCGACAGCGTGCCAGCCTGGTAGACCGGGCCGAGCGGGGCGAGCTGGCTCATGATGTCGCGCGTGCTGCCGAACGCGGCCAGCGGCATGCCGCCGCCGATGACCTTGCCGAACACGCTCATGTCCGGCTTGAAGCCCGGGATGGCTTGGGCGTACAGGCTCTGCGCACCACCGAGCGCAACTCTGAATCCCGTCATGACCTCGTCGAAGATCAGCAAGGCACCATGCCGACTGCACAGCTCGCGCAGCTTGGCCATGAAGGGGACGCTGGCGCGCACGAAATTCATGTTGCCGGCGATTGGTTCGAGCATCACGCAGGCGATCTCGTCGCCACAGGCAGCGAAGGTCTCCTCGAGCTGCACCAGGTTGTTGTACTCGAGCACCAGCGTGTGCTGCACGACCTCGGGCGGCACGCCGGCACTGGTCGGGTGGCCGAACGTCGCCAGCCCGGAGCCGGCCTTGACCAGCAGTGCATCGGCATGGCCGTGGTAACAACCCTCGAACTTGATGATCTTGGAGCGCCCCGTGGCCCCGCGCGCCAGCCTCAGCGCGCTCATGCCGGCTTCGGTCCCGCTGCTCACGAGGCGCAGCTGCTCGATGCTGGGCACGAGGGAGATGATGGCCTCGGCAAGCTCGGCCTCGGCTTCGGTCGGGGCGCCAAAGCTCAGTCCGTCGCGCGCGGCCCTGATGACCGCTTCGAGCACGGCCGGGTGGCCATGGCCGAGAATCATCGGGCCCCAGGAGCCGATGTAGTCGATGTAGCGCTGACCTTCGACGTCCCACAGGTAGGGGCCCTGCGCACGCTGGATGAATCGTGGTGTGCCACCGACGGCGCGGAACGCGCGCACCGGTGAATTGACGCCGCCCGGAATGACCTGCTGCGAGCGCTCGAATGCGGCCAGGTTGCTGCGTTCAATGGACACGGCGCGGGCCTCCACGGCTGTTGCTGTCGTCGGCAGCGAGCGGGTTTTCCTCGCTGCCCGGTTCGACCTCGCTCGACTCACCCTCCTCGGGAGGGGGCAGCGCCCAGAAGAAGCGGTCGGGGACGATGTTGCCCATGCCAGGTCGAAACCCGGCGTCCAGGCTCTGATCGAGAAAGGCGAGCGCCTCGCCGACCGCCGCCTGCAACTCGCTGCCGGCGGCCAGCAAGGCGGCCAACGATGCCGACAGGGTGTCGCCGCTGCCCACGAAGGCCGCGTCGAACCGTTCGAATTTCTCGCCGGTCAGCGCGCCCTGGGGCGACGCCAGCACGTTGTCGATGTACTGCTCGTTTCCCTTCGAGGCCAGCAGCACGCCGGTCACCAGCACGTAGCGCGTTCCATGCTCGGCCGCCGCCACGGCCAGCTCGCGTGGCGAGGCCGGGCGCTCGCTTTCCCAATCGGGCAACAGGAAGTCGGTGAGTGTCTTGTGGTTGCCCAGCAGCACTTCGGCGGCGGGCAGGATCAGTTCGCGAAAGGCATCCAGGTAGGAGGCCTGGTCGTCCTCTTCCATCCAGGCCAGACTGGGCAGATAGGCCACGAGCGGGATCTCGGTGTAGTCGGACAGCACTTCTGCCACGGCAGCCACGGTGTCCGCACTGCCGAGGAAACCCACCTTCCATCCGGAGACCGTGACGTCCTCGAGAATCGACCGCGCCTGCTCCACCACCAGATCGGGGTCCAGCAGGTGCTGGTCGAACACCTCTGCGGTGTCGCGCATCACGATCGCGGTCACCACGGGCAAGGCATGGGCGCCCATCGCGGCCATGGTGGCGATATCGCCGGCCAGGCCGCCGGCACCGCTCGGGTCACTGGCATTGAAACTCATGACGCAGGCGGGCGAAGGCGCGTCCTGGGCCTGGTCGGGAGGGCTGGGCGCCGTCTGTGGGTCGGGGGTCATGGGGGATCCTGGGCTGGCCGGCGCGAGCTTGAAAGAGGGCGCTGCACACTTCTAGCGGAAGGTGAGGAATGTTGCGTATGTGCCGACTATTCCTTGCTTTTCTGCTGATTGCCGTCGCTACAATCGTGGACCATTGTAGTGATCTGATTGTCTGACTGTGAGCGAACCTCGAACTTGGATGTGCCTGATCTGCGGCTGGATCTATGACGAGGCGGCGGGCGACCCGGATCATGACATCGCCCCTGGCACGGCCTGGGGCGACGTTCCGATGAACTGGACCTGTCCGGAGTGCGGTGCGCGCAAGGAGGACTTCGAGATGGTCCAGCTCTGACAGGGGTTCAGGGCCGCGTCCAGAAGAATCCGTTGAGGAGTGATCGTGTGGAGGTAGCCCTGACAAATCAAGAAGTAGGCCCCGCGCCCGCCGCGGCCGGCGCCAAGGTGCTCGTCATCGACGACAGCAACACCATCCGGCGCAGCGCCGAGATCTTCCTCAAGCAAGGCGGTCACGAAGTGCTGCTGGCCGAAGACGGTTTCGACGCCCTCGCCAAGGTCAACGACCACGACCCCGAGCTGATCTTCTGCGACATCCTGATGCCACGCCTGGATGGCTACCAGACCTGCGCCATCATCAAACGCAACCCGAAATTCACCCATGTGCCGGTGATCATGCTGTCGTCCAAGGACGGGCTGTTCGACAAGGCGCGTGGCCGCATGGTGGGCTCCGAGGACTATCTGACCAAGCCGTTCACCAAGGAGCAGTTGCTGCGCGCGGTCGAGAGCTTCCGCCCCGGCAACCGCTGAACTGAATGAACGCACGCGGACGAGTTGAGCCGCGCACCTCCCTAGGACCGATGCCATGCCGATTCAAAAGATCCTGATCGTCGACGATTCGAAGACCGAACTCCACCACCTGTCCGACCTGCTGGGCAAGAAGGGCTATGCAGTGCGCACCGCGGAGAACGGCGAGGAGGCCATGCGCCGGCTGGCCGAAGAGACGCCGGACCTGATCCTGATGGATGTCGTGATGCCGGGGCAGAACGGGTTTCAGCTGACCCGGACGATCACGCGCGACCCGCGCTGGACCAAGGTGCCGGTCATCATGTGCACCAGCAAGAATCAGGAGACCGACCGCGTCTGGGGCATGCGCCAGGGCGCCAGCGACTACATCGTCAAACCAGTCGACGGCAATGAGCTGTTCTCGAAAATCAAGGCGTTCGACGCGCCCTGATCATGGCAAAACGCAAAGCGCTGCGTGAGCTTCAGACCCGCCTGGCCGAAAGGTTGCAGGCGGCGCAGACCGACTCGCGCCGATCGGCCTGGCTTGCGGTGGAATGTGCCGAGGCGGGCCTCTTGTTCCCCCTGGCCAGCGCCGGCGAGATCTTCGCGGTGCCGCCGCTGTTGCCGGTGCCGCATGCGCTGCCCTGGTTTGCCGGCGTGGCCAACTTGCGCGGCGGCCTGCACGGGGTGGTCGACATGGCTGCCTTCCTGGGCCTGCGCGCGCCGCGCGCGCCCGGCGAGCCGATGCGCGAGGGTTCCCGCATCCTGGCGCTCAACGCTGCCTCGGGCAGCCACAGCGCAATCCTGGTCGACCGCCTGGCCGGCCTGCGAAGTGAAGAGCAGTTGACAGCCGAGGTCGACGACGGCGCCGCGGGACGGCCCGCGTTCGCCGGTCGACGCTGGCGTGATGAAGCGGGCCGGTGCTGGCAGGAAATCGACCTGTCCGCATTGGCCAGGCATCCGCAGTTTCTCGACATCGCTGCCTAACCGTCGCAGCGCCGAACCTAAATCGAACCGACGAGGTCGACATGAGCTTCCTGGACAGGATCAAGGGCAAATCGCAGCGGGACGACGCCGAGGACTCCGTGCCTCTGGTGCCGTTCGACGAACTCGTGCAGTCCGACAACACGATGGAGCAGACGGTCCGATTGACGTCGGACGGTGAAGCCATCGCATCCGACGCGCTGGCCGACCGGATGGGCGACTCGTCGATCATTTCTGAAGCGGCACCGTCCGAAATGGCAGGCGAACACGCCGGGCGGGTATCGATCGACGAGGCCGGGACCGGCACCGGTCTGCCGCTGATCGGCCACATGCCGACCGAACAGCAGCAAAGAACGCTGCTGTGGCTGTTCGCACTGGGCCTGGTCGGCATGGTCGTCGTGGCCTTGCTGGCCCTCAACGCGTCCAATCGCAGCGGCGCGCAGGTCGCGGCTGCCGGCCAGGGCCAGACACAGTCCCAGCGGCTGGCGAAATCGGTCTCGCAGGCCGTGGTCGGCAGCGAGAAGGCGTTCTCGGAGGTTCGCGAGAGTGTTGACCTGCTGGCGCGCAACGTGCGCACGCTCAAGGATGGCAGTGGTGGCGCGCCGGCGGTGAGCGCGGGGCTGCAGGAACTGCTCGACCCGCTGCTGCCCATGGTGGACCGTGCCGAGAAGAGCACCGCAGTCGTGCTGACGCAGCAAAAGACGTTGACCCAGGTCGGCGAAGCGCTGCGCAACATCAACCGCCAGTCTTCCGATCTGCTCGAGGTCGCCGAGACGGTGTCGTCGCTCAAGCTGCAGCAAGGCGCCTCGGCTGCCGAGCTGGCCGCCGTCGGTCAGCTGGTCATGTTGACCCAGCGCATCGGCAAGAGCGCGAACGAATTCCTGACGGTCGAAGGCGTGAGCCCCGAAGCGGTCTTTCTGCTCGGCAAGGATTTGAACTCGTTCCGCGAGATTGCCGAAGGCCTGGACGCCGGCAGCCCCGAGCTGCGTCTGCCCGGGACCCGGGATCCGCAAACCAAGGAGATGCTCGGTGTGCTGCTGAAGCAGTACGAGCAGACCCGCACGCAGGCGAGCGCCATTCTGGGCAACCTGCAAGGCCTGGTTGCGGCACGCGAAGCCCATACGTCGATCGTCGCCGACAGCGAGCCGATCCGGCGCGGTCTGGATGAGCTGCAGCAACGGCTGACGTCGGCCGGCGGCTTGAGTCTGGTCTACGTTCTCGGCGGTGCCTTGACACTGGCCATGGTGGTGCTGGGAGGCCTCGGGCTGCTGCGCCTGTTCGTGGCCGAACAGGTGACGCGTTCGCGCATCGCGGAAACACAGCGTCAGGAGGCCGAGCGCCAGGAGCTCGAGGCCAAACGCGTCAACGACGCCAACCAGGCGGCCATCTTGCGCCTGATGAACGAACTGCAGACGGTGGCCGAGGGCGACCTGACCCAGCAGGCCACGGTGACCGAGGACATCACGGGCGCCATCGCCGACTCAGTCAACTACACGGTGGAGGAACTGCGTTCCCTGGTGTCGGTGGTGACATCGACCGTGGCGCGCGTGACCGATACGACACAGCAGGTCGAGCAGACCTCGACCGAACTGCTGGCGGCGTCCACCGAACAGCTGCGCGAGATTCGCGCCACGGGCGATTCGGTGCTCCAGCTGGCCGGTCGAATCAACGACGTCTCCGCGCAGGCCCAGCAGACCGCCGATGTGGCGCGCCAGTCGCTCGAGGCGGCCGAGTCCGGGCTGACCGCAGTGCAGAACTCGATCGGCGGCATGAACTCGATCCGCGACCAGATCCAGGAGACCTCCAAGCGGATCAAGCGCCTCGGTGAATCGTCGCAGGAGATCGGGGAAATCACCGAACTGATCTCGGACATCACCGAACAGACCAACGTGCTGGCGTTGAACGCCGCCATCCAGGCCGCATCGGCGGGCGAGGCGGGACGCGGCTTCTCGGTCGTCGCCGAGGAAGTGCAGCGGCTGGCCGAACGCTCCGGCGATGCCACGCGGCAGATCGCGGCGCTGGTGCGAACAATTCAGACCGACACCCAGGATGCGGTGGGCGCCATGGAACGTTCGACCCAGGGTGTGGTCGAGGGGACAAGGCTGTCGGACGCCGCCGGCGCCGCACTGGGCGACATCGACCGGGTCACGCGCGAGCTGTCGGACCTGATCGTCGGCATCTCGACGCAGGCGTCGACGGAGGCCTCGAACGCCAACGTGGTGGCCCAGAACATCCAGCACATCTTCGCCGTCACCGAGCAGACCGGTGAGGGCACTCGATCCACCGCGCAGATGGTGCGCGAGCTGTCACGGACTGCCGAGGAACTGCGGCTGTCGGTGGCTCGATTCAAAGTGAGCTGACGGCGCCCCTTGGCCCGCCCATAAGGATCCCGCCGATGTCCAACAGCGCCCAACCGACCCGAGCCGATGACCTGAGTGCGCTGGCCTGGGTGAACGACGAATTGCGTCGTTCGCTCGAAGCCGCGCACAAGGCCTTGCGCCGCTATCTGCGCGAAGCCGAAACGGCGACCGGATCCGATGTCGACGAGGTCGACCCCGCCGTGCTGCGCACGGCGCGTGTCAATCTCCACCAGGGTGCAGGCGCGCTCGAACTGGTCGGGCTGCCGTTGCCGGCCCAGGTGCTTCGGGCCGGTGAGGCTGTGGTGCAGCGGTTCATTGCCAAGCCCAAGCTGGCCGATGCGGCCGGTGTCGAGGTGGTCGAACGTGCGTCGTTTGCCGTCCTCGATTACCTGGCGCGCATGCTGGCCGGCAAGCCGGTCGCGGCGCTCGAGCTGTTCCCACAGTTCGAGGCTGCGCAGCTGCTGGCCGGGGCCCAGCGCGCGCATCCGGCGGACCTGTGGCCGCACGATGCCGAGTGGCGCGAATTGCCGGACGACGCCACCGCAGTGGAGATCGTGGCCGACGACGAGGCGCGCGAGCGCATGGAGGCGCTGGTCCTGCTCCTGATGCGTGGCACCGAGCCGGCCGCGGCCAAGGCCATGAGCGATCTGTGCGCCGGGCTCGGCGCCACCGCCGGGGGTGACCTGCGCGCGTTGTGGAAGCTCGCGGCTGCCGTGTTCGAGGCCCAATTCGTCGGATTGCTGGACGCCGACGTGCACACCAAGAGAATGGCGTCGCGTCTGCTGGCCCAGCTGCGCCAGTCGGTGCGCGGCGAAACCACCGTGTCGGATCGGCTGGCGCAGGATCTGCAGTTCTTCTGTTCGCGCGCGCAGGACTGCCACGACGCAACCCTTGCGCCGCGGCTGAGTGCCGTGCAGACCGTGTGGCCGCGCGATGAACAGGCGAGTGCCGACTATGTTTCGTCGCGCCTGGGGCGCCACGATCCGGCGGTCATTGTCCAGGCGCGCAGGCGGGTCGGGGCCGCCAAGGACCTCTGGTCCGCGCTGGCCGGCGGCGAGATGCACCGCATGAGCGCGCTGCCCGAGACCGTGTCGCTGCTGAGTGAATCGATTGCCGGACTGTTCCCCGGCGGAGAGCGTCTGGTTCAGGCGCTCAAGACCAGTACCGCGCGCGTCTTCAACAGTGGCGCTGCACCCGCGCCGGCGCTCGCGATGGAGGTCGCGACGGGCCTGCTGTACCTCGAGGCAGCGCTCGAAGAAGGCGATCTGGACAATGCCGAGCTGCCGACCCGCATGGGCCGGCTCGCCGAGCGCATGGAGCGCGTGGCAAGCGGCGCCGACGCCGAACCGCTCGAAGCCTGGATGGAGGAGCTCTATCGCCGGGTTTCGGACCGCCAGACGATGGGCAGTGTGGTGCAGGAGTTGCGCGCATCGCTGTCGGAGATCGAGAAGCAGATCGACCAGTACTTCCGCGATCCAGCCAAACGTGAGCTGCTGATTCCGGTGCCGAACCAGTTGTCCGCCATGCGCGGCGTGTTGTCGGTGCTGGGGCTGGGACAGGCCTCGCAGGCGGTGCTGCACATGCGCCAGGCCGTCGATGAACTGGCCCAGACCGAGGTCGATCCACACCTTGCGATTCAGACCGGAACGTTCGAGCGCCTGGCCGACAATCTCGGCGCCCTGAGCTTCCTGATCGACATGATCAGCGTGCAGCCGCAGCTGGCCAAGACGCTGTTCCGATTCGACCCCGAATCCGGTTCGCTCAGCGCTGTCATGGGGCAGAGCGAACGGGCGTCTGCATTCGCGGAGCTGGACATCGCGTTGCCCGTGCCGGCCGCAACGCCGGCCGCGGCGCCGGCGCCTGCCCCAGCACCTGAATTGGTCAGCGGCCTCGAAGACGACCAGGAAATGCGCGACATCTTCCTGGAAGAAGCGCGCGAAGTGGTGGCCGACGCACTGGGCTGCATCGCGCGACTGACCGACCTGCCGAACGACGTCAACGAAATGACGGCCCTGCGGCGCGCCTTCCACACGCTCAAGGGCAGCTCGCGCATGGTCGGGCTGACGGCCTTTGGCGACGCGGCCTGGAGCTGCGAGCAGCTCTACAACGCGCACCTGGCACAGCCCGGCGGCATGGATGCCGATCTGCTCGGATTCACCGGCGAGGCGCTGGACTACCTCTCGGCGTGGGTCGATCAGATTGCCGAGGGCACGGACCACGATCGCAGATCGCTGGAGTTGAGCAGCGCGGCCGACGCGCTGCGACTCGATGGCAAGCGTCAGCCGATCGGCGGGAGCGCGCAGGACGCCGCGATCGACGCCCCGGCGACCTTGCAGGCGCTGGTGCCGGACCTGCCCAGTGCAGACGATCTGGACCTTGGTCTGCCGGTGCTCGACGACGAGCCGACGATCGTCCTCGAACATGCCCAACCTGCGGCAGAACCCGAGCCGCAGATCGACGAGACCGCCAGCTTCGATCTCGATCTCGACCTGATGGAGGCCGCGGCACCCGAGTCGGCAACCGACACGTTCGAACCGATCCTCGAATTGGAGCCGACGGCAGCCGAGGCGCCCGCCGAGCCGGACGTCACCGAGCTGTCGCTCGACGATCTGGAGGCGCTGCTGCCGGTGCCCGATGTCGTACCGGAGTCGACTGCTGCGGTCGAGGTCGAGGACCTCACGCAGGACACCTTGACGGACTTCGCCGCCACGACCGACGGCCTGCCGCGGGACCTGGTCGAGTCGGCGTCCGCGCCGCTCGTGGACGTGGGCGACATGCTGTCGCTGGACATTGCGGACGAGTCCGAGACGCCTGCCGACGAAGTCGACCTGCCGATCGACACGGCCCCTGCACCGCTGCCCGAGACGACAGACGAGCCCATGGCCGAGTCGCCGGCAGAGGACGAGTTCAAGGTCGTCGGCTCGCTGCGCATCGCGATCCCCTTGTTCAACATCTTCCTGAACGAGGCGGACGAGCAGTCGCGCAGGTTGGTGGTCGAGTTGGCGGAGTGGTCGTTGGAGCAGGACCAGCCGATGGCCGAGTCCACGATTGCCTTGGCCCATTCGCTTGCCGGGAACTCCGGCACCGTGGGTTTCGTCGATCTGTCGATCCTCGCGCGTGCGCTCGAACATGCGCTGATGCGCAGCCGCAATGCCGGACGCGGCAGCCCGGGTGAAGCCGAACTCTTTGTCGACGCCGGCGAAGAGATCCGCCGCCTGCTGCATCAGTTTGCGGCCGGATTCCTGAACACGGTGCGTCCGGACCTGATGCCGCGCCTGGCTGAGCACGAACGCCTGCAGGTGCCGCAGGAAGAGCCCGTGCTGCCAGTGGACGACGAGCCGCCACCACATTCGCGCTTCGCCGCGCTGGAGCCGGCCGCGCAACGGCCCGAAGACGCCGATTTCGACCAGGATCTGGACGCGACCGACGCGATCGACGCCGACTTGTTCCCGATCTTCGAAGAGGAGGCCGACGAGTTGCTGCCGCAGTTGCGAGCACGCCTGACGGAATGGAGCCGGCACCCTTCGAACACCGGTGCTCCGACCGCCTGCCTGCGCACGCTGCACACCTTCAAGGGTGGCGCGCGCCTGGCGGGGGCGATGCGGGTCGGCGAGATGGCGCACCGCCTGGAATCCGCGATCGAGCAGCTGTGCTCGCGCGGTGACGTGAGCGCGACCGACGTCGAGCATCTGCTCGCGCGCGCCGACACGATGGCGTTTGCACTCGAGCAGGTCCGTCAACGCGGCGTGCCCGGCCTGGCGGTGCTCGAAGCCCCGCTCGCGCCAAGTGAAATCCCGACGCCGACGCCTGGCGAAACCGTGCTCGAAGAGGCGCAGCCCCTGCCGCTGCCGCAGGCCGTCACGCCGGAAGCGGGCGTTGAACCCGAAGCCGAGACAGCACCCCCGGCGCCGCCCGAGGTTTCGATCGACTGGAGTCGATTCACGGCGCAAGCTGCGGCCGCCGAGGTCGATGCCAGCAGCGCGGACGCCGCGCCGGGCACACAGTCAATTCCAACGGTCCGGGTTCGGGCAACGCTGCTCGACCGCCTGGTCAACGAGGCCGGTGAGGTCAGCATCACGCGGGCCCGCATCGAAGGCGACATGCGGGCGATGCAGGGCTCGTTGAACGATCTGACGGACAACCTTGAGCGTTTGCGCCGCCAGTTGCGCGACCTCGAGCTGCAGGCCGAAACCCAGATCACTTCGCGCATCGAGGCCGCAAAGGCAGCGGCGCAGACATTCGACCCGCTCGAGATGGACCGCTTCACGCGGTTCCAGGAACTGACCCGCATGATGGCCGAGTCGGTCAACGACGTCGCCACCGTGCAGCGCGGCCTGCAGCGCACGCTGCAGTCTACCGAGGACGAATTGGCGGCGCAGGCCCGGCTGACCCGTGACCTGCAGGACGACCTGTTGCGCACGCGCATGGTCGAGTTCGAGAGTCTGGCCGACCGCCTCTACCGCGTGGTGCGCCAGGCCGCCAAGGACACCGGCAAGTCGGTCCGGCTGGACATCGTCGGTGGTTCCATCGAAGTCGACCGCGGGGTGCTGGAACGCATGGTCGGTCCCTTCGAGCACCTGCTGCGCAACAGCGTCGCGCATGGCATCGAAGCGCCGGCACGTCGCAAGTCGGCCGCCAAGGATGACGCCGGCACCATCCTGGTGACCGTGACCCACGAGCGCAATGACGTCAGCGTCGAGTTCGCCGACGATGGCGCCGGGATCGATCTGGACCGCGTGCGCAAGCAGGCGATCGCCCGTGGGCTGCTGTCCGCCAAGGACCGGCCATCGAACGAGGAATTGCTTCAGCTGATCTACCAGCCGGGCTTCAGCACCGCCGAAGGCGTGAGCGAGCTGGCCGGCCGTGGCATCGGCATGGATGTGGTGCGCTCCGAGGTCGTCGCGATGGGGGGTCGGATCGAGACCCACAGCGAGCCTGGCCGCGGCACCCGCATCCGTCTCGTGCTGCCGTTGACGACCGCGGTCACCCAGGTCGTGCTCGTGCGCTTTGGCGCGCAGCGGGTGGCGGTGCCGTCGACGCTGGTCGAGATCGTGCTGCGCATGCGCGCAGACGATCTGCGCAAGGCGTACGCCAGCGGCACGCTCCAGCATGCGGACGAGAGCGTCCCGCTGTACTGGCTGGGGGCACTGTTGCAGCAGAGTTCCCCAGGGCAGGTCGAGGACCGGGCCCAGGCGGTGATCGTGGTGCGCAGCGCGTCACAGCGCGTGGCGCTGCACATCGACGAGGTGATCGGCAGCCAGGAAGTCGTGGTCAAGCAGCTCGGCCCGCAGATGTCGCGGCTGCCGGGTATCGCCGGCATCACCTTGCTGCCCTCGGGCGCCGCGGCACTGATCTACAACCCGGTCGCCCTGGCGGCGGTCTACGGCGCGGAGGCGCGCAAGGCGCAGCTGGCGCCGCCGGCCTCCGATGGATTGGCGCAGCCGACCGCGCAAGCCGAGACAACCCTGGCGCCCCTCATCATGGTGGTCGACGATTCGCTGACGGTGCGTCGTGTGACGCAGCGTCTGCTGGTGCGCGAGGGCTACCGTGTCACGCTCGCCAAGGACGGCCTGGAAGCGATCGAACGCCTCGCGGTCGAGCGGCCCGCAGTCCTGCTGAGCGACATCGAGATGCCGCGCATGGACGGCTTCGACCTCGTTCGCAACGTGCGGGCCGATGCCCGGCTGGCGGGGCTGCCGGTGATCATGATCACCTCCCGCATCGCCCAGAAGCACCGCGACCATGCGGCCGAACTGGGGGTCGACCATTACCTTGGCAAGCCGTACTCTGAAGAAGAACTGCTGGCGATCGTCAACGGCTTCGTGAACGCTGCGGCGCTTCACTGACGCACAGGTGCTCAACGTGGAACCCCTGGCCGACCATCTCGCCGAACTGACCGGCTCACGAGACCGTGAGTTGCTGGATGTGACCCTGGTCGGCACCCTGGTCGACATGCTTCGGCCACGCGCTGCGGCGATCTACCGCGTGGTCGGCGAGGCGCCGACCCGGCGCTGGATCCTGCGCGCGAGGCTGGCTGCCGGAGACGGTGCTGCCGCATCGGACCCGCTCAGCGCTGGGCTCGACGACCTGCCTCTGCTCGAGACGCAGCCCGAACGCAAGGCCTGCCTGGACCAGCAGCGCATCATCGCCACCGAAGGCCCTCCCTGGACGACCCGCTTCGTCGTGAACACCGAGGGTTCGGCGGTCGGCGTCTTCGAACTCGAGAGCGATGAGCCGCTGTCACCCGAACTGATGCGCATGGTGGTCAGTGTGCTGCGCATCTATCGCAATTTCGAGGATCTGCTCGACTACAGCGAACGTGACACGCTGACCGGCCTGTTCAACCGCAAGACCTTCGACGAGGCCTTCCTGCGTGCCGCAGCCCAGGCGCCCGCCGCGCCCGCGTTGCCCCAGGAGCGGCGTTCCGAGTCCGTGGCCGGACCCTGGCTGGGATTGATCGACATCGACCACTTCAAGGCCGTCAACGACAGCCACGGCCACTTGATCGGCGACGAGGTGCTGGTGCTGCTGGCACGCCTGATGCGCAGCTGCTTCCGCTACCACGACCGCCTCTACCGTTTTGGTGGCGAGGAGTTCGTCGTCTTGCTGCACTGCGGCGACGAAGAGGGGGCGCGGCTCGCGTTCGAGCGCCTGCGCACCAATGTCGAGCGCTACCGCTTCCCGCGCGTCGAACATGTGACGGTGAGCATCGGGTTCACCGCCGCGCGCCGCGGGGACACGCCGTCGAGCGCGTTCGAACGCGCCGACAAGGCGGTCTACCATGCCAAGCACAACGGCCGCAACCGCGTGATCCACCACGAAGAGCTGGTCCGGGCCGGGCTGGCCGCCGATCAGTCCCACACCGGCGACATCGAGCTCTTCTGAGTCCTCGGCCCAGGCCGCGCCGCAGGCGTGCAGCGGCCCCGGACGGCCCGGACCGGTTTATCCCGCCCGCTTGACCACTGCGTAGCGCTCCAAGGTGCGTTTGCGGGCCTCGTCGTGCCTGACGATCGGCATCGGGTAGTCGCGTCCCAGGGTCAGATCCGCCGCCGCCAGGTCCACGGGCCGTGCCAGCCACGGTGCATGGATCAGCTTGTCCGGGAGTCCGGCGAGCGGTGGCAGATAGCGCCGGATGAAGCGACCCTCGGCGTCGAATCTCGTGCTCTGGGTCACGGGGTTGAAGATCCGGAAGTAGGGCTGTGCGTCGCAGCCGCTCGACGCGGCCCATTGCCAGCCACCGTTGTTGGCGGCGAGGTCGAAGTCGTTCAGCTTCGTGGCGAAGTAGGCTTCGCCGCGGCGCCAGTCGATGCCCAGATCCTTGACGAGGAAGCTGGCCGTGAGCATGCGCAGCCGGTTGTGCATGTACCCGGTCTGGTTGAGCTGGCGCATGGCGGCGTCGACCAGCGGGTAGCCGGTCTGGCCCTCGCACCAGGCGGCAAAATGCGCGTCGGCGAGTTTGCCGTGCGCCCATCGGATGCGGTCGTAGGCTGGCTTGAACGATTGTGTGGTCACCTGCGGATGGTGGTGCAGGATCTGGTGATAGAAGTCGCGCCAGATCAGCTCCGACAGCCAGACCTCGGCCCCTCGCTGTCCGGCCTGCATGCGAGCGTGGGCCTCGCGCGCCAGATGGCGGATCGACAGGGTGCCGAAGCGCAGATGCACGCTCAGGTAGCTCGGGCCCTTCAGGGCCGGGAAGTCGCGCGTCTCGTGATACCGGTCGATGCGGTCCAGAAAGTCCGCCAGCAGCTCTTCGCCGCCAGCCGACCCGCTCGGCAGGCGCATGTCGTGCAGATTCGTGGCCTCGAAGCCGAGTGCTGCCAGCGTGGGCACGCCCGGCTCGGAGCCTGGCCGGGGCGCCAGTGACTGTGCGTAGGTGGCCACCGGATAGGCCTTGAGGTGTTCGGCGCCGACCTGTTTCAGCCAGGCGTTCTTGTACGGCGTGAAGACCGAAAAAGGGCCGCCGCCCTGTGTCATGACTTCGCTGCGTTCGAAGACCACATGGTCCTTGCTCGTGTGCAGCGCGATGCCCCGGTCGGCCAGCTGTCCCCTGGTATCCCGGTCGCGCACCAGGGCGGCGGGGTCGTCGTCGTGGTTCGCATAGACCGCCTGCACGCCCAGCGACACCGCCAGTGCGGTCAGTTCGCTGCAGGCAAAGCCATGGCGCACGATCAGACCGGCGCCTTCGACACCATGCGAGGCGGCCAGTCCGCGCAGCGCGGCGTCCAGTCCGACCGCGCTGTCGCGAATGAACTCGACGCGGCGGTCGGCACGCGGCAGCGGATCGAGGATCGAGCGGTCGAAAACGAAGGCACACCAGACCTGGCGGGCCGACCTGAGCGCATGGTGCAGCGCCGCATGATCGTCGACGCGCAGATCGCGCCGGAACCAAACCAGGGCGCGGTCGATCCTGTTAGGGTTGGACTCGTGCATGTCGCCTCCAGTGTGCCGCGAGAATAAGATAGTGGAATGCAGATCGGCCCGATGAACCTGACGAACCAGTTCCTGATTGCCATGCCCGGCATGGCCGACGAGACCTTTGCCGGGTCGGTGGTCTACCTGTGCGAACACAGCGAGCGCGGTGCACTCGGCCTGGTGATCAACAAACCGATCGACATCAAGCTCAAGAGTCTGTTCGAAAAGGTCGAACTGGCGCTCGACCGCGAGGGGCTGGGCGAACAACCCGTCTTCTACGGCGGTCCGGTCCAGACCGAACGCGGTTTCGTCCTGCACGAACGCATGGGCGAGACGGAACCCTTCAGTTCCACGATGACCGTGCCCGATGGCCTGTCCATGACCACGAGCCGCGATGTGCTGGAGGCGTTGGCCGATGGCGCGGGTCCGAAACGGGTCCTGATCACGCTCGGATGCAGTGGGTGGTCGGCCGGCCAGCTTGAGGAGGAACTCGGTCGCAACGGCTGGCTCACGGTGCAGGCCGACCCCGCCATCATCTTCGACACCCCGGTCGAACAACGCTATGACCGTGCGGTCTCGTTGCTCGGTTTCGACCCGGGCATGCTCAGCCAGGAGGCCGGGCATTCATGAACAAGCCTGCGCCTGCGGTCCCCCGCGGTCGCACGGTCTCCTTCCTGGCCTTCGATTTCGGCACCCGGCGGGTCGGCGTCGCCTGCGGCAACTCGTTGCTTGGCCGGGCCCAGGCCCTGAAGACGGTGGCGGCGACCGGGCCGGCGAGGTTCCTTGCCCTCGAAGCGCTGGTGCGCGAATGGCAGCCCGACGAACTGGTGGTGGGTGTGCCATTCCACCCCGACGGCGCGCCGCATGACAATACCGACCGCGCGCGCCGCTTTGCGCGCCAGCTGCGCGGCCGCTTTCGGCTGCCGGTGCACGAAGTCGACGAGCGCTACACCACGACCGAGGCTCAAGCAGCAGGCGCAAGCGACCTCGACGCAGCGTCGGCGGCTTTGATCCTCGACCAGTACTTCAGAGAACACGCATGAACCTCACCCTCGATGCCGAGGCGCTCTACACCGAGCTGCGCGAAGGTGTGCGCGGCCTGCTCGCGCCTTCGACCCAGCTGGTCGGCATCTGGTCAGGCGGCGCCTGGCTTGCCGAGCGGCTGCAGGCCGATCTGCATGCCGCAGGTGCCGCGGCCACGATCTCCAGCCGCCTGCACCGCGACGATTTCGGTGCCCGCGGGTTGGCGGCCGGCGCCGACGCGACCTCGTTGCCGTTTTCGATTGACGATGCCGATCTGCTGCTGATCGACGACGTGCTCAACAGCGGGCGCACCGTGCGGGCGGTGCTGAACGAGTTGTTCGACTACGGGCGGCCGGCGCGCGTACGGCTGGCGGTGCTGGTCGATCGTGGCGGGCGCGAGTTGCCGATCGAGGCGGCCTTCGCGGCGGCCCGCGTCAGCCTGCCGGCCAACCGCAAGCTGCGCCTGGCGCGCAGCGAGACCGGGACGCTCAGCTTCGAGATCGAGGAGAGGCCATGAACCCGCAAGCTTGCGCCGCGGCCGCGCACGGGGGCGCCTGATGCTCTCGCGCCGCAACCCCCAGTTGAACTCGCATGGCGAGCTGATCCATCTGCTGTCGATCGAGGGTCTGCCGCGGACCATCCTGACGCAGATCCTGGACACCGCGGGGACCTTTCTCAGCGTCAACGACCGCGACGTCAAGAAGGTCCCCTTGCTGCGCGGCAAGAGTGTCTTCAACCTCTTCTTCGAGAACAGCACGCGCACCCGCACGACCTTCGAGATCGCCGCCAAGCGCCTGTCCGCCGACGTCATCAACCTCGACGTGGGGCGCAGCAGCACGAGCAAGGGCGAGAGCCTGCTCGACACCATCGCCAACCTGTCGGCGATGCACGCCGACATGTTCGTCGTGCGCCACGGCGAGAGTGGTGCGCCCTACCTGATCGCCCAGCATTGCGCGCCCCATGTGCGGGTCGTGAACGCGGGCGACGGTCGCCATGCCCACCCGACCCAGGGGCTGCTCGACATGTACACGATCCGCCACTTCAAGAAGGACTTCAGCCAGCTGACGGTGGCCGTGGTGGGCGACATCGTGCATTCGCGCGTCGCGCGCTCCGACATCCATGCCCTGACGACCCTGGGCGTGCCCGAGATACGCGCCGTCGGGCCGAAGACCCTGGTGCCGGGCGACCTGCGCGAAATGGGCGTTCGTGTGTGTCACGACATGGCCGAGGGCATTCGCGGTGCCGACGTCATCATCATGCTGCGCCTTCAGAACGAACGCATGAGCGGCGCCATGCTGCCCAGCGCCGGCGAGTTCTTCAAGAGCTTCGGCCTGACGGCCGAGAAGCTGGCGCTGGCCAGTCCGGATGCCATCGTCATGCACCCCGGTCCGATCAACCGCGGCGTCGAGATCGCGTCCGAAGTGGCCGACGGCTCGCACTCCGTGATCCTGCCCCAGGTGACCTTCGGCATTGCGGTGCGCATGGCAGTGATGTCGATCATCGCGGGGAACGATTCATGAGCATGAACATCGCCATCCTGGGTGGGCGCGTGATCGACCCGGCCTCGGGCCGTGACGAGGTTGCCGACCTGACCATCGCGGCCGGCCGCATCGTCTCGATCGGGCGTGCGGGCGACTTCGCCGCCGATCACCGCATCGACGCGGCCGGCTGCGTCGTCGCCCCCGGGCTCGTCGACCTCGCGGCGCGCCTGCGCGAACCGGGGCACGAACACGAGGGCATGCTGGAGAGCGAACTCGCGGCGGCGGCTGCCGGCGGGGTCACGAGTCTGGTCTGCCCGCCCGACACCGACCCGACGCTGGACGAGCCCGGACTGGTCGAGATGCTGAAGTTCAGGGCCCGCAAGCTCAGCCGCTGCCGCGTGTTCCCGCTCGGAGCATTGACGCGTGGTCTGGGCGGCGAAGTCCTGACCGAGATGGCCGAGCTGACCGAGGCTGGCTGCGTCGGGTTCTCGCAGGCCGATCAGCCGATCACCGACACCATGGTGCTGATGCGCGCACTGCAGTACGCCTCGACCTATGGCTACACGGTGTGGCTGCGCCCGCTCGACCGGTGGCTCGGCAAGGGCGTCGCCGCCAATGGTCCGATCGCGACCCGGCTCGGCCTGTCCGGCGTGCCGGTGGCGGCCGAGACGATCGCATTGGCAACCATCTTCGAGCTGATTCGTGGCACCGGGGCCCGTGTCCACCTCTGTCGTTTGTCGAGCGCGGCCGGCGTGGCCCTGCTGCGCGCGGCCAAGGCCGAAGGTTTGCCCGTGACGGCCGACGTCAGCATGAATTCGCTCCACCTGACCGATGTCGACATCGGCTACTTCAACTCGTCGATGCGGCTGGAGCCTCCGCTGCGCAGCGGGCGCGACCGCGACGCGCTGCGTGCGGCGCTGGCCGACGGCACGATCGATGCGCTGGTGAGCGACCACATGCCAGTCGGTCCGGATGAAAAGAACCTGCCGTTTGCCGAGGCGACGCCGGGCGCGACCGGGCTCGAACTGCTGCTCGGCCTGGCGCTCGCCTGGGGCGACGACAAGCAGGCCGGCCTGCACCGCGCACTCGAAGTCGTGACCCGCGGCCCGGTCCGGGTGCTCGGCAGCGCGCTGGGCTCGCTCGCGGCCAGCGCCGGCGCCTTGGTCGAAGGTGGTGTGGCCGACATCTGCGTGTTCGACCCGGCGCAACGCTGGCCGGTCACGGCGGCCTCGCTGCGCAGCCAGGGCAAGCACACGCCGTTCGCCTTCGAGCACAGTGGCATGGAACTGCCGGGGCGGGTCCGGGCCACGCTGGTGGCAGGGACGGTGGCCTTCGAGGCGCGCATCGATTGATGGCGGGTCTGCGCGGGTCCTGGCGGCTGCTGCGCGCAGCGCTGCACCTGGTGCATGGCGCGCTCGTGATGGCGCTGCGCTTCCCGGCGCTCGACGATACTGGCCGCCACGAATGCATCCGCTGGTGGTCGGCGGGGCTGCTGAGGGTGATGGGACTCGAGCTTCAGGCGTCCGGAACCCCGCGCGCCGGCGCGACCCTGATCGTGGCCAACCATGTCTCCTGGCTCGACATCGCCGCACTGCACGCAGTGGCACCCCATGCACGTTTCGTGTCCAAGGCCGATGTCCAGCGCTGGCCGTTGCTCGGCTGGTTGATCCGGGGCGCGGGCACGCTCTTCATCGAACGTGAGCGCAAGCGCGACGCGATGCGGGTCGTGCACCAGACCGCCGAGGCACTGAGCGATGGCCAGACGGTGGCGATTTTCCCGGAGGGCACGACCAGCGATGGCCACGACCTGCTGCCCTTTCACGCCAACCTGATTCAGGCGGCCATTGCGACGTCGACACCGGTGCAGCCGGTGCTGCTGCGTTATGCCGATGGGCAGGGGCCGTTCAGCCGCGCCGTCGAGTTCGTCGGCGACATGACCCTGATGGCAAGTGTCTGGCGCGTCGTTTGCACGCATGGGCTGATCGTGCACGTGGAACTGCTGGCAGCCGAAGGCTCGGCGCACGCCGACCGGCGCGCTCTCGCGGGGCATCTGCGCGAGCTGCTGCGCGAGCGGTTGCCTGATTGGCCCGGTTCGCCCGGTTAGAGTTGCCGGATGGACGAACAGTCGCTTCGCATTCGGCGCGTGGGCATCGACACCTGGCGCGAGAACGTGGCCTACCTGCACCGGGACTGCCCGGTGGTGCGCGCCGCCGGCTTCCAGGCCCTGTCCAAGGTCACGGTGCACGCCAACGGGACCGTGATCGCCGCCGTGCTCAACGTGGTGGACGATGAACGCATCGTGGCGCCCTGCGACCTCGGGCTGAGCGAGGACGCGTTCGCTCGTCTTGCGATTCCCGAAGGGCGCGTGGCCCGCATCGAACACGCCGAGCCGGCGCCCTCAATCGCCGCCCTGCACCGCAAGATCGGCGGCGAACGGCTGACGCGCGAGGACTTCCTGGCCATCGTGCGCGACATCGCCGACGCCCGATATTCGAAGATCGAGCTGGCCGCCTTCGTGGTCGCGACCAACCAGTTCGAGCTCGACCGTGAAGAGGTGCTGCACCTGACCCAGGCCATGATCGCCGTCGGGCATCGCATCGACTGGCATCACGACGTCGGCGCCGGGCCGGTGGTGGACAAGCACTGCATCGGCGGCATTCCCGGCAACCGCACGTCGATGCTGGTCGTGCCGATCGTCGCGGCGCACGGCATGTGGTGCCCCAAGACATCATCGCGCGCGATCACTTCGCCCGCCGGCACCGCCGACACGATGGAAGTGCTGGCGCGTGTCGAGTTGCCGATTGAGCGACTGACCGACATCGTGCGCGCCACACGCGGCTGCCTGGCCTGGGGCGGCACCGCGGGGCTGTCGCCGGCCGACGACATCCTGATCTCGGTCGAGCGGCCGCTGGCGATCGATTCGCCGGGCCAGATGGTCGCCTCGATCCTGTCCAAGAAGGTGGCCGCCGGGTCGACCCATCTGGTGCTCGATATTCCGGTCGGCCCGAGCGCGAAGGTTCGTTCGATGGCCGAGGCGCAGCGTCTGAAGAGGTTGTTCGAGTACGTGGCTGGCCACCTCGGCCTGACGCTGGACGCGGTGATCACCGACGGGCGTCAGCCGATCGGCTTCGGCATCGGGCCGGTGCTGGAAGCGCGCGACGTGATGCGCGTGCTCGAGAACCACCCCGAGGCGGCGCAGGACTTGCGCCAGAAGGCACTCCACCTGGCAGGCCGAATGATCGAGTTCGATGCCGATGTGCGCGGCGGGGACGGCTGGCGAATCGCACGCGACATCCTCGAGTCGGGCCGCGCCCTGGCCAGCATGAATGCCATCATCGACGCGCAGGGCCGCCGCACAGATCCGCCCGCGCTGGGCGCGCTGACACACGAGGTCGAGGCGCCGATCGACGGCGTGATCGTGGCGATCGACAACCTGCGCATGGCGCGCATCGCACGCCTGGCCGGCGCGCCCCAGGTGCCTGGTGCGGGTGTCGACCTGATGAAAAAGCTCGGCGACCCGGTTCGTCGGGGCGAGACGCTCTACCGTCTGCACGCGCAGTACGAAGCCGATCTGACCTTTGCGCGCCACCTGTCCGATGCCGACAGTGCCTGCCGGATCGGCAGGGCCGAAGATCTGCCGCACGATTTTGCGCGCTTGGACGGAATGTCGCTGTGAGCCTGCTGCTGTGTTTCGAGGACGAACGTGCGCCCGCCGAGGCCGTGGCGGCAGTGCTGGGCTGGCCATCTGCGGTGATCGGCTGCCATGGATTCCCCGATGGCGAGGTCAAGCTGACCCTGCCGACTTCAATCCCCGGGCAGGTGATCCTGTACCGCAGCCTGGACCAGCCGAATTCCAAGTTGGCGCAGATGATGCTGGTCGCTCCCGCGCTGCGCGAGGCAGGAGCACGCCACCTGACCCTGGTGGCACCGTATCTGGCCTATATGCGCCAGGACATTGCTTTCCACCCTGGTGAGGTGGTCAGCCAGCGCCATCTCGGCGTGGCGTTGGCGGCCTGGTTCGACGCGGTGGTCACGGTCGACCCGCATCTGCACCGCGTGCGCTCGTTGGCCGAAGTCGTGCCCGGCCGCAAGGCCATCACCTTGTCCGCTGCGGGATCGATCGGTGAATTCGTGGCGGCCCGGATTCCGAAGGCCCTGCTGCTGGGGCCCGACGAAGAGTCAGGTCAATGGGTCCACGCCGCGGCCGCGGCGCATGCACTCGACCATGGTGTGTGCCTGAAGACGCGCCACGGCGACCGCGACGTGACGGTCACGATGCCCGCGGTCGACGTGACCGGGCGCGCGGTCGTGCTGGTCGACGATGTGGCCAGCACCGGCCGCACGCTGGTGACCGCTGCACGTGCGGCGCTCGCCCATCGTGCGGCCACTGTCGACGTGGTTGTCACGCATGGGCTGTTCGTCGGTGACGCCTTGCAGCAGATCATCGATGCCGGCGTGCGCAATGTCTGGAGCACCGACAGCGTTGCCCATGCGAGCAATGTCATCGCGCTGGCGCCGATGCTGGGGCAGGCGCTGGCGGAGCTCTACCGCGACCGCTGACCAGGGCCGGGCACGCCGCCCGCGTGATCCGACGGCTCAGGCTTTGCCCTGGCTGGCCACTGCGGCGGCGGCCTTGGCGGCGGCCTGGGGGTCCCCCAGGTAGCGGCGCGCAATCGGCTTGAGGTCGGCATCGAGCTCGTAGACCAGCGGAATGCCATTCGGGATGTTGACCCCGACGATGTCGCTGTCGCTGACCTGGTCGAGGTACTTCACGAGCGCCCGGATGCTGTTGCCATGCGCCGCGATCAGGATCCGCTGCCCGCTGCGGATGGCCGGTGCGAGCTCGCTGTCCCACAGCGGCATGACCCGCGCCACGGTGTCTTTCAGGCATTCGGTGAGCGGCACGTCGTCGGCCGCCAGCGACGCGTAGCGCGGGTCGCCGCGTTCACAGCGCGGATCGTCCGGCGCGAGCGGCGGCGGCGGCGTGTCGTAGCTGCGGCGCCAGACCAGGACCTGTTCGTCGCCGTACTCGCGTGCCGTGTCGGCCTTGTTCAGCCCTTGCAGGGCGCCATAGTGGCGTTCGTTCAGGCGCCAGCGGTTCTGAACCGGGACCCAGGTCCGGTCCAGCGTGTCCAGGCAATGCCAGAGGGTCCAGATCGAACGCCGCAGGACCGAGGTGTAGGCGACGTCGAACTCGAAGCCGTCCGCCTTGAGCAGTCGGCCGGCTTCGCGGGCCTGTGCAACGCCGGTCTCGGTGAGATCGACGTCGGTCCAGCCGGTGAAGCGGTTCTCGAGATTCCAGGTGGATTCGCCGTGGCGGATGAGGACAAGTTTGTGCATGGCCGCTGAATTCTATAATCCAGCCCCTTCTGACCTCCCTGGCGCGACCGTGGAATTCCTGACCGAGAACGTCCTTCTGATCCTGCTGGCCCTGACTTCCGGGGGCATGCTGCTGTGGCAGTCGTTCGGCGGCGCCAATGGCGCAGGCGCCGGGCGCGTGTCGGCGTCGGAGACCGTTCGCCTGATCAACCGCGAGAAGGCCGTCCTGGTCGACGTCTGCGATGCGGTGGAATTCGCCTCCGGCCACGCCACTGGCGCGCGCAACGTTCCGATGGCGACGCTTGACGCCGCCAAGGGGCTTCCCACCAACAAGGCGCTGCCGATCGTCGTGATGTGTGCCACCGGCATGCGCGCGTCGCGCGCCGCGTCGGCGTTGCGCAAGAAGGGCTTCGAGCGGGTGCTGGTGCTCGCGGGTGGCATGAAGGCCTGGCGCGAGGCGAGCCTGCCGGTCGAGAAGTCCAGCTGAAATCGGCCCACGCGTGCTGGGGACTTGGATCGTGCCGGACAATCCGGGCATGAACCCCGTCAAGATGTACACGACCGAGATCTGCCCTTTCTGCGTTCGGGCCAAGTCATTGCTCAAGCAACGCGGCGTGGCGCAGATCGAGGAAATCCGGATCGACCTCGACGCGCAGGCGCGCGACCACATGATGCGGGTGACCGGGCGGCGCACGGTGCCGCAGATCTTCATCGGCGACACCCATGTCGGCGGCTGCGACGACCTGATCGCGCTCGACCAGCGCGGGGGCCTGGCGTCGCTGCTCGGCGCCGCTGAAGCAGGCTGAGGATGTCAGCTGCCGGACCGCGCATGGCGGTCGGGCGATAATCCGGATTCGAACTGCGCCGCCGACGGTGGCGCGGCACGCCCACTTCTGACCCCCCCAAACACCATGGCCGAAGAGCAGACCCCCATCTTCCAGATCCAGCGCATGTACCTGAAGGACCTGTCGCTGGAGCAACCGAATTCACCCCAGATCCTGCTCGAGCAGCAACAACCGAAGATCGACATCAATCTCGCGATGTCGGCCGAGTCGGTTGCCGACGGTGTCTTCGAAGTGGCCGTCACGGCGACCGTGACTGCCAAGGTTGCGGACAAGACGCTGTTCCTGGTCGAGGCCAAGCAGGCCGGCATCTTCGAGATCCGCCACGTGCCTGAAGAGCAGATGCAGGGCATCATCGGCATCGTCTGCCCGCAGATGGTCTACCCCTATCTGCGTGCCATCGTCTCGGACATCTGCACGCGTGCCGGCTTCCCGCCGATCATGCTGACCGAGGTCAACTTCCAGGCCATGTTCGAAGCCCAGCAACAGCAGGTCGCTGCGGCACAGAAGGGCAACGGCTCGCCCATCATCACCTCGCCCAACTGAGGCCATGAGGATCACCGTGCTCGGGGCAGGCGCCTGGGGCACGGCGCTGGCGGTTGCCGCCAGCAAACGATGCCCGACCCTGCTGTGGGCACGCGATTCGGCCCAGGCCGCGCAGATCGAGGCTGCGCGCTGCAACCGACGCTATCTGCCGGAAGTGTCGTTGCCTTCGGCGCTGCAGCTCACCGATGACCTTGCGGTCGCGCTGGCGCATGCGCGCGACGGGCTGCTCGTCATTGCGACGCCGATGACGGCCTTGCGCCAGATGCTGAGCGTCCTGCCTGCCGGCATGCCGGCACTGTGGTTGTGCAAGGGGCTCGAACAAGGCAGCGGTGCACTGGGCCACGAGATCGCCCAGCAGGTTCGGCCACGCGACCCCTGTGGCGTGCTGTCGGGGCCGAGCTTTGCGCTCGAGGTCGCGCGCGGTCAGCCCACGGCGCTGGTGGCGGCCAGCACCGAGGCCGGACTGGCCCAGGCGGCGGTCGACGCCTTGCACAGCGAAACCCTGCGCGTCTACTCCTCCGACGATGTCGTGGGCGTGGAAGTGGGAGGCGCGGTCAAGAACGTGCTGGCGATCGCGACCGGCATCGTCGACGGCATGCCGCTGCCTGGCTTGAATGCGCGTGCGGCCCTCATCACCCGCGGGCTGGCTGAAATGACGCGGCTGGGAGTGGCCCTGGGCGCGCGCGCCGACACCTTCATGGGACTGGCGGGCCTGGGCGACCTGGTGCTCACGGCCACCGGGGACCTGTCGCGCAACCGCCGCGTCGGCCAGCTGCTGGCACGCGGATTGAAGCTGCCGCAGATCCTGCACGAGCTCGGGCATGTCGCCGAGGGTGTCTACTGTGCGGCCGCCGTGGTCGCACGCTCGCGCGCCATGGGTGTCGAAATGCCGATCAGCGAATCGGTGGTCGAGGTGATCGAAGGACGCCTGGCGCCGGACGACGCGATGGCCCGGCTGATGGGGCGTCAACCGCGCGCCGAAACCTGAGCACCCACCGGCGCCACGATCCGAGCTCAGTCTGCGCCGGCATAGCCCTGCTGGCGCCAGGCCTCGAACACCGCCACCGCCACCGCATTGCTCAGGTTCAGGCTGCGTTGACCCGGGCGCATCGGCAGCCGCAGCCGTTGGGCCGGGGGCCAGGCGTCGCGCAATTCGGCCGGCAATCCGGCCGATTCACTGCCGAAGACCAGCCAGTCCCCCTCGCGCCAGCCGATGTCCGAGTGCTCTTGTCGTGGCGCGCGTCGTGAATGCGAAACAGCGTGCCGGGTCCGGTTGTTCCGACGCGAGCAGGGCTGCCCAGCTCGCGTGGCGCCGCACCGATGCATATTCGTGATAGTCCAGGCCTGCCCGCTGAAGCAGCTTGTCGTCCATCGTGAAGCCGAGCGGTTCGACCAGGTGCAAGTCGCAGCCGGTATTGGCGGCGAGCCGGATGACGTTGCCGGTGTTGGGCGGGATTTCGGGGGCGTGCAGGACGATGTGGAACATGGGATCGATTCGATTCAAGTGCTGCCCATCGCTCAGGGGGTGCGGGCGAAGACCCAGACCTGGACTGCCGCGGCCCCCGCGTGCAGCAAGGTTCGCGCGGCCTCGGCCGCGGTCGCACCGGTGGTCAATACGTCGTCCACGAGCGCGACCCGCCGGCCCTCGAACGCCGTTCGTCGTTCGGCCACGAAGGCACCTCGCATCTGGCGCAGCCGGGAGGTCCGGTCGAGCGCGACCTGATGGCTGCCGGTGACGGGGCGGGTCAGCGCGTGCGGGTGTGCCTTGCAGCCGACGTGGCGGGCGATTCGGCGCGCCAGCTCCCAGGCCTGGTTGTAGCCGCGCTCGCGCAGGCGCTCGGCTGCAAGCGGCACCGGCACGACGAGCTCGGGCCATCGCGCATGCGGCCCGAGCGCCTCGGCCATGCATGGGGCCAGGGTGCCGGCCAGTTCAACCCGGCCGTGAAACTTGAACCCCCTGATCAGCCCGTCCCAGGGGAATCCATAGTCGGCCGCGCACACCGTGCGCTCGAATGGCGGCGGATCGCGCAGACAGAGTCCGCACAAGGTCTGCCCGTCCGGCAGACGAAGCGCGCAGCGGGAACATCGGCTGGCGGGCGCGGCGAACTGCTTCAGGCAATCCGGGCAGAGCGTGGGCCCATGCTTCCAGCCTCGGCACAACTCGCATTGGCCAGGGGCGCGCGGGGCGACGGATGAGAACACCCCTCAATATACTGTTCCGATGTCCGATCAGGCCTCACCGAGTGCAGCACGTTCGACCCTGCGCCCCGTCGATGCGGCGGCGCTGAGCCGCGTCCGGGCGCGGCTCGCGCGAGCCCCCGAAGCCCCATGGTTGCACGGCGAGGTTGCGCGCCGCATGGCCGAGCGCCTGCCGGTCATCGTCCTGCAGCCGCGCGTCGTGCTGGACTGGTGGGCGCGCGCTGGCGGGAGTGCGGACTGCCTGGCGAAGGCCTATCCACGCGCGCAGCGCAGGCCGGTCGAGCCGGTCGCGATGGCGCCCGGCCTCCCCAGGCGGGGCCTGGGGCGTTTGTGGCAGGCGCTGCAGCCTGCGCCTGCGCCTGTCTTGCGGCCTCGGGACGTGCCTCGCGCGCAGGCCCAGCTGCTGTGGGCCAACATGACGCTGCACTGGGTCGATGACCCGCAGGCCGAGATGTCACGCTGGCTGGACGCGCTCGCGGTCGATGGATTCCTGATGTTCTCGACCCTTGGACCGGGCACCCTGAGCTCGCTGCGCGCGATCTATGCGGCGCAGGGTTGGCCCACGCCCCACGCGCCTTTCGTCGACATGCACGATCTTGGTGACATGCTGCTGCACGCGGGTTTCGCCGATCCGGTGATGGACCAGGAGACATTGACCCTGAACTGGGCCGATGGGGATGCGCTGCTGAGGGAACTGCACGCCCTCGGTGCCAATGCCGACCTCGATCGGTATCCGGGCTTGCGCACACCGCGCTGGCGGCGTGCACTCGTCGAGGCCCTGGGTATGGCTGGCAATCAACGCCCAAGTCTGGACTTCGAGGTGATCTACGGCCACGCTTTTCGCCCGGTGCCGAGCGCCAGGGTAACGCAGGAGACCCGGGTCGAGCTGCAAGACATGCGCTCTATACTGCGCCATCAGCGCGATCTCTGATGCGCCTCAAGCATCCCGTAGAATCCGCGAACACTGATGTTCATCGGAGCTCGACGCCCTGGTGTCGGGCGAGCGATGTGGTGCTCCTGGGTCTTCGCATCGAGACCATAAAACTCGGAAGACCTCATGAGCGCAGCCTCGACACCAAGCCCTCCCAGCGTTGCAAGTGCAAGGCGGCACGGGTGGTGCGCGAGAGTCAGTGAACCCAGGCGCGCAGGTGTGAACGCTCAGGCGGGTTCGCCAGTGCATGAATCTGATATGGAAGTGCAACGATGACGATGACGAAGATCAAGGGCCTTCGAGCCTGGTTCACGGCAGCGGCCTTGTCGGCCCTCGCGGGCGCGGCCCTCGCGGTGAACGACCTGCCAGGCGGGCCGAAGGTCAACCAGCTCGACTTGCACGAGCCCGCATCGCAGATCGCCGCGCAGCAGATGTGGCTGCACGACGTGATGATGATCATCTGCGTCGTGATCTTTGTCGCCGTCTTCGGCGTCATGTTCTATTCGATCCTCAAGCATCGCAAGTCGGTCGGTCACAAGGCCGCCAACTTCCACGAAAGCGTCGCGGTCGAGATCGCCTGGACCGTCGTGCCGTTCCTGATCGTCATCGCGATGGGGGCCATGGCGACCCGGTCCGTGGTCGCCATGAAGGACACGAGCAATGCCGACCTCACGATCAAGGCCACCGGCTATCAATGGAAGTGGGGCTACGACTACCTGAGGGGCGAAGGCGAAGGCATAGCCTTCCTGTCGACGCTCGACGCGGCCCAGCGCGAGATGTCGAACAGCGGCAAGCCCGAGGGCGACGACTACCTGCTGCGTGTGGACAATCCACTCGTCGTACCGGTGGACCGCAAGGTGCGCATCGTGACGACGGCCAACGACGTGATCCATGCCTTCATGGTGCCTTCGCTCGGGGTCAAGCAAGACGCCATTCCCGGCTTCGTGCGTGACACCTGGTTCCGCGCCAGCAAGACGGGGGACTTCTACGGCCAATGTGCCGAGCTCTGTGGCAAGGAGCACGCCTACATGCCGATCCACGTCAAGGTGCTGTCGCATGCCGACTACTCGGCCTGGGTCAAGACCCGACAGGACGAGATGCGGGCCCTGGCCGACGACCCGAGCAAGATCTGGGCATTGGACGATCTTGTGGCCCGCGGGCAGAAGGTCTACGCCGCCAACTGCGCGGCCTGCCACCAGGCCAATGGCAAGGGCGCCGGCCCGATCAAGGCCCTGGACGGCAGTGCACTCGTCCTGAGTGATCCGGCAGCACAGATCAAGGTCGTGCTCAACGGCGCGGCCGCTGGCGCCATGCCGGCCTGGAAGCAGCTTTCGGACACCGAGATCGCCGCGGTCATCACCTACACCAAGAATTCGTGGAGCAACAAGACGGGCAAGCTGGTTCAGCCGTCCGACATCGTTGCCGCCCGCAAGTAACCGATCGAGATTCCGGAGATTCCCATGAGTGCAGTCCTCGACCGCCCTGGCGACCATTCACACGAGCATGATCACGGCCACCCGCACGGCTGGCGGCGCTGGCTGTTCGCGACGAATCACAAGGACATCGGCACGATGTACCTGCTGTTCTCGTTCGCGATGCTGATGGTCGGCGGCGTGCTTGCGCTGCTGATCCGCCTCGAGCTGTTCCAGCCCGGCCTGCAATACGTGAACCCGGAGCTGTTCAACCAGCTCACGACCATGCACGGCCTGATCATGGTGTTCGGTGCCATCATGCCAGCCTTCGTGGGTTTTGCGAACTGGATGATTCCGCTCCAGATCGGTGCCGCGGACATGGCGTTCGCGCGCATGAACAACCTGAGCTTCTGGATGCTGATTCCGGCCGCTGCGATGCTGGTCGGCTCGTTCTTCATGCCTGGCGGCGCACCCGCCGCGGGCTGGACGCTGTATGCGCCGCTGACGCTGCAGATGGGCCCGTCGATGGACGCCGGCATCTTCGCGATGCACATCATGGGCGCCTCGTCGATCATGGGCTCGATCAACATCATCGTCACGGTCTTGAACATGCGCGCGCCCGGCATGACGCTGATGAAGATGCCGCTGTTCTGCTGGACCTGGCTGATCACCGCCTACCTGCTGATCGCGGTGATGCCGGTGCTGGCCGGTGCCATCACGATGACGCTGACGGACCGCCACTTCGGCACCAGCTTCTTCAACCCCGCCGGCGGCGGTGACCCGGTGATGTACCAGCACATCTTCTGGTTCTTCGGTCACCCCGAGGTCTACATCATGATCCTGCCGGCGTTCGGCATCGTCAGCGCCATCATCCCAGCGTTCGCGCGCAAGCCGTTGTTCGGCTACGCGTCGATGGTGTACGCGACGGCGTCGATTGCGATCCTGTCCTTCATCGTGTGGGCCCACCACATGTACACCACCGGCATGCCGGTGACGGGTCAGCTCTTCTTCATGTACGCGACGATGCTGATCGCGGTGCCCACCGGTGTGAAGATCTTCAACTGGCTGGCCACGATGTGGCGCGGCGAGATGACCTTCGAGGTGCCCATGCTGTGGGCCGTGGGTTTCATCTTCGTTTTCACGATGGGCGGATTCACCGGCCTCATCCTGGCGATGGCGCCGATCGACATCCAGCTCCAGGACACCTACTACGTCGTCGCCCACTTCCACTACGTGCTGGTTGCGGGTTCGCTGTTCGGGATGTTCGCGGGCTACTATTACTGGGCCCCCAAGTGGACCGGCGTGATGTTCAATCCGACGCGCGGCAAGATCCACTTCTGGGCCTCGTTGATCTTCTTCAACATCACCTTTTTCCCGATGCACTTCCTCGGGCTGGCTGGCATGCCGCGCCGCTATGCCGACTATCCGATGCAGTTTGCCGACTTCAACATGCTGGCGTCGATTGGTGCGTTCGGCTTCGGGCTGTCACAGGTCTATTTCTTCGTGTTCGTCGTCTTGCCGATGATGCGCGGCCAGGGCGAACCGGCGCCGCAGCGTCCGTGGAACGATCCGGACGGCCGTGGCGCCGAAGGCCTGGAGTGGGAAGTGCCGTCGCCGGCACCCTGGCACACTTTCGAGACCCCACCCAAATTGAACGCGAACGCCACCAAGGTCGTGGGCTGAGGACTGGCAATGTCGAAATCCGAGCAGCAACGCAAGGCGAACCTGAAGCTGGCGCTGATCCTGGCATCGGCGGCGCTGATGTTCGGACTCGGCTTTGCGGCCAAGATCGTGTTCTTCGGACCGCAGTGAGCAGCCTCGGATGAGTGTGAATCTCGCGCGCCGTGCGCTCGCCGCCAACCGGCAGTTGCTTGTACGCCTGCTGGTGGTGGCACTGGTGATGTTCGGCTTCGGCTACGCGCTGGTGCCGATGTACCGGGCCATCTGCGACGCGCTCGGCATCAACGTGCTGGGCCTGTCCGAGCAGCGGGTGTCGCAAGGCTGGTTCGGCGGTTCGACGGCCAAGGCCGGGAACACCCAGGTCGATGCATCGCGCACGATCACGGTCGAGTTCGACGCCAACGCGCGCGGGCCATGGGACTTCAAGCCCGAGGTGGCATCGGTCAAGGTGCATCCGGGCGAGCTGACGACCGTGGTCTACGAGTTTCGCAACGTGCAGAACCGGACGATGGTCGCGCAGGCGCTGCCCAGCTACGCACCGATGCAGGCCACGGCCCACTTCAACAAGCTCGAGTGCTTCTGTTTCACCGAGCACACCCTGGCCCCGGGTGAATCCAAGCGCTGGCCGGTGGCGTTCGTGATCGATCCCAAGTTGCCGCGCGATATCGGCACGATCACCTTGTCCTACACCTTCTTCGAAGTTGGCGGCAAGGTGCCTGCGGCGCCAGACCAGACCGCCGGCATTGCGTCCGCGCGGAAGGCCGGCGGATGATGGCGCAGGACCTGAAAGACGCCGCGGCGCGGCCGATGTCGCTTCTGCAGACGGTGCGCGCCGTGGCGTGGTCGTTCCTGGGCATCCGACGCGCGGCAGACCATCGCAAGGATGTGCAGAAACTGAACCCGGTGCATGTGATCATTGCCGGCCTCGTTGGCGCGGCGCTGTTCATCGCCTTGCTGGTCGGGCTTGTGCGCTGGGTCATCGACAGTGGAATTGCGGCCTGATCGGGCCACCAAGAATCCAGAAAGATCAGAGTCAGGAGAATCCAAGACATGGCGGCCACCACTCCAGCGGGAAGCACCCCGTACTATTTCATCCCGAGCCCTTCGCGCCACCCGGTGCTGGTGGCCTTCGGCCTGTTCCTCGTCATTCTGGGGGCCAGCCAATGGGTCAACGGTGCTGGCTGGGGCGCCTACTCGTTGCTGCTGGGTTTCGTCGTCTGGTTGTCGGTGCTGTTCCAGTGGTTCCGCGAGGCGATCCGCGAAAGCGAGGCTGGTCAGTACTCCGACCGCGTCGACGTCTCGTTCCGATGGAGCATGAGCTGGTTCATCTTCTCGGAGGTGATGTTCTTTGCGGCCTTCTTCGGCGCGCTGTACTGGGCCCGCGTGCATGCGCTGCCGATGCTGGGCAACCTCGACCACCAGATCCTGTGGCCGGACTTCAAGGCGATCTGGCCCAGCGCCGGTGGTGGTGCGACCGCCTCGCCGGCCGGCATCGTGGAGCCGTTCACGACCATGGGGCCTTTCTGGCTGCCGACGATCAACACTGCGCTGCTGCTGACTTCGGGGGTGACGCTGACGATCGCGCACCACGCACTCATTGCCAACCAGCGCGCCAAGACCATCGGCTTCATGTGGATCACGGTCGTGCTCGGCGCCGCCTTCGTCTGCGTGCAGGCCTACGAGTACATGCATGCCTACCAGGACCTGAACCTCAAGCTCAGCTCCGGCATCTTTGGCTCGACCTTCTTCATGCTGACCGGCTTCCACGGCTTCCACGTGCTGGTGGGCATGCTGATGCTGCTGTTCATCACACTGCGCCTGATGAGCGGTCACTTCACGCCACAGCGGCACTTCGGCTTCGAAGGCGCTGCCTGGTACTGGCATTTCGTCGACGTCGTGTGGCTGGGCCTGTACATCCTGGTCTATTGGCTCTGAGTCGGTTCGCTCGAGCGCCTGCAACAAACGCCGCGCTGAGCGGCGTTTGTGCTTTGCGCCGGCGGATCAGGATCCGATGGGAATGCCCGTCGGACTGATCCAGCCAAGGCGCCAGCCCAGCAGAATGAACAGAAAGACAGCCACCGAGAGGCCGACCCGGATTGCCAACGCGCGTGCCATCTGGCGGTCGGTGCCGCTTGGCGTGCGGCCCTTGCGAAGCATGAAGAACCCAGCGCTGGCCAATGCCACCAGCACCGCCACCAACATCAGCACCATGATCGTCTTCATCGATGTCGATTATTCCACCGGGGCTGGTCGTCGATGACGCTGCGTCCTTTCATTGTTCTGCTGGCCACGGTGGCGTCGATAGCAGGCACCGCGCGCCTTGGCCTGTGGCAACTCGACCGCGCCGGACAGAAGAATGCACTGCAGGCCGAAATCGATGCCCGCCACGCCATGCCTGCACTGCTGTCGACCGACCTGGCGCGCGACGGCTTGCAGGCCGCACGGCAGTTGTCGCGCGTGGTCCGGCTGTCGGGAACCTGGCTCGATGCACACACCGTCTATCTCGACAACCGCCAGATGGGTGGCCAGAGCGGATTCGTCGTGCTCACGCCGCTGCGCCTCGACGACGGCAGCGCGGTGCTCGTCGAGCGGGGCTGGATGGCGCGTGACTTCATGGACCGGACGCGGCTCGCGGCGCCCCCTGCCGAACCCGGTCGGGTCGATGTCGAAGGACGCATCGTTGCACATCCCTCACGCCTATATGAGTTCGATTCAGCGGCAAGTGGTGTGATCCGGCAGAATGTCGACTTGGCCGACTTCGCACGCGAGACCGGGCTGGACCTGCGACCAGTCTCGATCCTGCAGACCGGCCCGCAGCCATCGACGTTGCGCCGCGACTGGCCGCGCCCCTCCACGGGCGTGCACAAGAACTACGGTTACGCCTTCCAGTGGTTTGCCCTGGCCGCTCTGATCCTGGGCCTCTATGTCTGGTACCAACTCATCCGCCCCCGACGCCTTGCACGACGCTGAAGCGCTCAGCCTGACCGTGCACTCGATGCCGACGCCCGACCCGGCGCTGCGGCAACAGCGGCGAACGAGCGGACGCCTGCGCATGCTGCTGGTGCTGCTGGCCTGCGCGGCACCGGTCGTGGTCTCCTACTTCACGTATTACGTCGTGCGCCCCGAAGGGCGCACCAACTACAGCCAGCTGATCCTGCCCACGCGCCCGCTGCCGGCGGACCTCGGTCTGCGCACGCTGCAGGGCACTTCGGTGGCGAGCGCCGACCTGCATGGGCAGTGGCTGCTCGTGGTCGTCGGCGCCGCAGCCTGCGAGCCAGCTTGCGAGCAGCGGATCTACCTGCAGCGGCAGTTGCGCGAGATGCTCGGCAAGGAACGCGACCGGGTCGACCGCCTGTGGCTGGTCACCGACGAAGGAATGCCGCGGGCGCCGTTGATGGATGCGGCGCAAGCGACCGGCGCACTGACGACCTTGCGCGTCGAGCGGGCGGCTCTGGCGCGCTGGCTCGAGCCTGCCAGCGGGCAGGCGCTCGAAGATCATGTCTACATCGTCGATCCGATGGGGCAGTGGATGATGCGTGCGCCGGTGGACGCCGACCCTGCCAAGTTCAAGCGCGATCTCGACCGCCTGCTGCGCGCGTCGGCGTCGTGGGACCGGGCCGGCCGCTGAATCATGGAAACAAGCACCACGCTCGTCGACTTTGCCCCGTTGGCCCGGATGGCGCTGCTGGCGGTCGTGATCGCCTTGCTGCCGCTGAGCTGGTTGTGGTTGCGCGCCCGCGGCGCGAGCACACGCAGCCGCCTGGCAGCGTTGACCGCGCTGACCATGTTCCTGACTTTCGATCTGATCGTGTTCGGCTCGTTCACGCGCCTGACCGATTCCGGGCTCGGCTGCCCGGACTGGCCGGGCTGCTACGGCGAGTCCAGTCCGTTCGGGGCGCGTGCCGACATCGATGCGGCGCAGACTGCGATGCCAAGCGGACCGGTGACCTGGAGCAAGGCCTGGATCGAGATGATCCACCGCTACCTGGCGATGGCGGTCGGGGTGCTCATCATCGTCATGACAGTCGTCAGCTGGCGCGAGCGCGCGCGCCTTCTGCATTCGCCCTGGTGGCCGACGGTGACGCTGGTCTGGGTGATCGTGCAGGGCCTGTTCGGCAAGTACACCGTGACCCTGAAGCTGTACCCGGTGATCGTCACGCTGCACCTGCTCGGCGGTCTCGGGCTGCTCGCCTTGCTGACGGTCCAGCACGAGGCCTTCCGCGACCGCGGGTTGGCGCTGGCGCGCCCGCTGCGCAACTTCGGGGCGGCCGTGTTGGCCATGCTCGTGATCCAGATCGCGCTGGGTGGCTGGGTGAGCTCCAACTACGCAGTGCTGGCCTGTCGAGGTTTCCCTCAGTGCAATGGGCAGTGGTGGCCACCGATGGCGCTCGCGGAGGGTTTCGCCCTGCTGCGAGAACTCGGGCACACCGCTCAAGGGGGGTTGTTGTCCCTGGATGCGCTGGTTGGCATTCACTACATGCATCGGCTGTTCGCGGTACTGGCCCTGGTCGCCTTGTGGGCCCTGGCCTGGCGACTCCATCGGGATCCGGCGTTGCGCCGATATGGTCTGGTCATTGCACTGCTGGGCCTGCTTCAGCTGGCCAGCGGCTTGTCCAATGTCGTGCTCGGTTGGCCCATCGTGGCGGCGCTGGGCCACTCGGCCGGGGCCGCTGCCATGGTGCTTGTTCTCACCAGCTTGCTCGTGCGCGGCGGGCGTCCGCTCGCGGCACAGCATTGATTCGATGACCACACTGACGTCCTCGTTCGCGTCGATGCGTATGCGATGGTCGCAATACGCGGTGCTGGCGAAGCCTCGCGTCGTGCAATTGATCGTCTTCTGCGCGCTCATCGGCATGCTGCTGGCCGAGCCCGGTTGGCCCGATGTGGCCCGTGTCCTCACAGCCAGTCTCGGCATCTGGCTGGTGGCCAGCGCCGCAGCGGCGTTCAATTGCCTGGTGGAACAGCGGATCGACTCCCGCATGGCGCGCACCGCCTGGCGACCGACCGCCAAGGGCGAACTGAGCAGTCTCCAGGCGCTGACCTTCTCGACCTTGCTGTGTGGCGCGGGCAGTGCGCTGCTGTACTTCTGGATCAATCCGTTGACGATGTGGCTGACGTTCGCGACCTTCGTCGGCTACGCGGTGGTCTACACCGTGGTGCTCAAGCCGCTGACGCCGCAGAACATCGTCATCGGTGGCGCTTCCGGCGCGATGCCGCCGGTGCTGGGATGGGCCGCGATGCGCGGCGAGGTCGGTCCCGAGGCGCTGATCCTGTGCCTGATCATCTTTCTGTGGACGCCACCGCATTTCTGGGCCTTGGCGCTGTATCGGGCCGAGGACTATCGCAAGGCAGGGCTGCCGATGCTGCCGATCACGCATGGACCGGAGTTCACGCGGCTGCAGATCCTGCTCTACACGCTGGTGCTCTTCGCGGCCATGCTGCTGCCCTTCGCCTGGGGCATGAGCGGCTGGATCTACCTGGTCGCCGCCGTGGTGCTGGGCGCAGGCTTTATCCTCTATGCCTTCCAGCTCTGGCGCGAGTACAGCGACGCGCTCGCGCGCAAGACATTCCGATTCTCCATCTGGCAGCTGTCGCTGTTGTTTGCGGCGCTGCTGGTCGACCACTACCTGAGTCCATGGCTGTTCTCCTGAATCGACGTTTCGTACTCGTGGCTGCCTCCGTGCTTGTGCTGGCGGGCTGTTCCAAACCCGCCTTCAGGGCGGTCGACATATCGGGCGCCGAGTACGCACGCGAATTCAGCCTGCCCGACGCACAAGGACAGGTCCGCACCCTGAAGGATTTCCAGGGCAAGGTGGTCGTGGTGTTCTTCGGCTACACACAATGCCCGGACGTCTGCCCCTCGACGCTGGCTGAGTTGGCGGCCGTCAAGCATGGTCTCGGTGCCGACGGGGCGCGCGTGCAAGGCGTCTTCGTGACGGTGGATCCCGAACGGGACAGCGCAGAAGTCCTGAAGGCCTATGTCGGCAATTTCGGTGCGGACTTCGTGGCCCTGCGCGGCGACGCGGCGCAGACCCAGGCGGTGGCCAAGGAGTTCAAGGTCTACTACGCGAAGGCCGCCGGCCAGACCGACACCAGCTACACGATGGACCACACGGCCGGATCCTATGTGTTCGACGCCAAGGGCCAGGTCCGGCTCTTCACGCGCTACGGCGCGGGCGCCGACGCGCTGGCCCATGACCTGAGGCTGCTGCTCGACGAGAAATGAAGACGGCTCCCGCAGGAGCCGTTTTCGCGACGCCGGGTGTCGGCCTCAGACCGAGGCTTCGAGCGCCTTGCGCATCTTCTTCATCGCCGCGACCTCGATCTGGCGGATGCGTTCGGCACTGACACCGTACTCGTCGGCGAGATCGTGCAGGGTCAGGCCACCGCGTGTGTCGTCTTGGACCTCGAGCCAACGCGCCTCGACGATGCGCCGGCTGCGTGGATCGAGCACTTCGAGCGCTTGCGCAATGCCTTCCCCGGCGAGCCAGTCGCGGTGGCGGGCTTCCATCGACTGGGTCGGCTCGGCGCCTTCATCGGCCAGATAGGCGAGCGGGCCAAAGGTCTCCTCGCCATCGGAGCTCTGGGTTTCGAGCGCCATGTCACCGCCCGACATGCGCGTCTCCATCTCCACCACGTCGCTCGGCTTGACGTTCAGATCCTTCGCCACGCGCTCGATTTCGGCCGCTGTCAGCGTCGACCGGTGGGTGTGCGCGTCGTCCGCATCGCCCTTGAGCAGATGCTTCTTCGAGCGCAGATTGAAGAATAGCTTGCGCTGGGCCTTGGTCGTGGCGACCTTTACCATGCGCCAGTTGCGCAGGACGTACTCGTGGATCTCGGCCTTGATCCAGTGCATCGCGTAGCTGACGAGGCGCACGCCCTGTTCGGGGTCGAAGCGACGCACGGCCTTCATCAGGCCGACGTTTCCTTCCTGGATCAGATCACCATGCGGCAGTCCGTAGCCCAGGTACTGACGCGAAATCGACACCACCAGCCGCAGGTGCGACAGCACCAGCTGCCCGGCGGCCTGGATGTCACCATGCTCGCGCAGGCGCTTGGCAAGCGACACCTCTTCCTCCTGGGTCAACAGGGGAAGCTGATTCGCTGCAGTGATATAGGCATCGAGGTTGCCGAGTGACGGCACCACTGACCAGGGATCGCGCAGTGCGAGAGCAGAGGACGAAGTCTTGTTCATGCGGGGTTGGAGCGGTAGGGAACTCATTTGTTCCATATATTAGCACTCGATCAGATCGAGTGCTGATTGCTGGCCGTGCTCAAGATCACTCGTGGAGGGCTTCCGTATCAAGAGGAATGCATAAGAGGTGAGCACTCGCTCACTATAATATTCAAGCGACTTCGTGCCCGAGCCCCGCTTGCAGCACTTCGGTCCAGGCCTCGCTGTCGAGCGCCACTTCCCGGGCCTTGAGCGCATCGCGCAGGTGCTGCGCACTCATCGTGCCGACAACCGGGTGCGGCCTCGACGGCAAGCGAAGCAGCCAGGCGTAGGCCAGGGTGGCGGGGCTGATGCCGAGCCGGGCGGCGACCCCGACCAGAGTCGCGCGCACGCGCAGGGCTGCTGCGGAGTCGTCGCCGCCCAGCAGCCTTCCGCCGGCCAGGGGGGACCAGATCATCGGACGGCGACGCAATTGCTGGGCCTGGTCCAGTGTTCCGTCGTGCAGCGGCGCCAGATGCAGCGGATGGCATTCGACCTGGTTCGTGACCAGGGGAACAGCCGAATTCAGCAGCGCAAACTGTGCCGCGCTGTGATTCGAGACGCCGAATCCGAGCACCTTGCCGTCGCCCTCGAGGGTCTGGAACACGTCTGCCACTTCGGCGATGTCCGTTAAGGGATCCGGACGGTGCAGCAGCAGCAGGTCGAGCCGGTCGGTGCGCAGGGAACGCAAAGACGCTTCGACACTTGCCACGATGTGGGCGGCTGTGGCGTCGTAGTGCTTGACCTGCTTCGCTCCGCGCGCATGGCCGGGCAAGCGGATGCCGCACTTGGAGACCAGTTGCAGCCGGTCGCGCAGGGCCGGGCGCAGCGCCAGTGCCTGACCGAAAAGCGCCTCGACGCGGTATCCACCGTAGATGTCGGCGTGATCGAAGCTGGTCACGCCGAGGTCCGCGAACTGCTCGATCCAGTGCAGGGTCTGCGCCGCGTTCCAGCCGCGGTCGGCCAGCCGCCAGGTGCCGGCAACCAGTTCGGAGAGCACCGTCAGGGGCTGAACAGGAAGTTCATCACGTCGCCATCGTGCACGACGTACTCCTTGCCCTCGGCGCGCATCTTGCCCGCGTCCTTGGCCCCTTGTTCGCCCTTGAACGCCACGAAATCGTCGAACGCGATTGTCTGGGCGCGGATGAATCCATGTTCGAAGTCGGTATGGATCACACCGGCCGCTTGAGGTGCGGTATCACCGACGTGGATCGTCCAGGCACGCACCTCCTTCACGCCGGCCGTGAAGTAGGTCTGCAGCCCGAGCAGGCGGAAGGCGGCGCGGATGACACGGTTCAGGCCAGGTTCGACCTGGCCCATCTCGGCCAGGAACATCGTGCGATCTTCGTCTTCCATGTCGGCCAGCTCGGCCTCGGTCTTGGCGCAGATCGCCACCACCGGGGCGTTCTGCTTTGCGGCGTATTCGGTCAGGCGATCGAGGAACGGGTTGTTCTCGAAGCCGTCCTCGGCCACATTGCCGACGAACATGGCCGGCTTGGCCGTGATCAGGCACAGCGGCTTGAGCACGACCAGTTCTTCCTTGCTGAAATCGATTCCACGCACCGGGAGTGCCTGGTTCAGCGCGACCTCGCACTTGCGCAGGACATCCACCAGGCGCTGCGCATCCTTGTCCTGCCCGGCCTTGGCGACCTTGGTGTAGCGCACCAGGCTCTTTTCGACCGTGGCCAGGTCGGCCAGACAGAGTTCGGTCTGGATGATTTCGATGTCCGACACCGGGTCGACGCGGCCTGCCACGTGGATGACGTTTTCATCCTCGAAGCAGCGCACCACGTTGACGATGGCGTCGGTCTCGCGGATGTGGCTGAGAAACTGATTGCCCAGGCCCTCGCCCTTGGACGCACCTGCGACCAGCCCCGCGATGTCGACGAACTCGACGATCGCCGGGACGACCCGTTCGGGTTGCACGATGGTCGCCAGCTGCGTCAGGCGTTCATCGGGCAACTCGACGATGCCGACATTGGGCTCGATGGTGCAGAACGGGTAGTTCTCGGCCGCGATGCCGGCCTTGGTCAGCGCGTTGAAGAGGGTGGACTTGCCGACGTTGGGCAGTCCGACGATGCCGCACTTGAGGCTCATCGGGGGCTTTCGCTAGGGTTCTGGGGGACCTTCGATTCTATCGGGGCGGCTTGAGGCCCCGCCGCGGCCCGTGCGTGCCGACGTAGGTTCTATGCGCGCGGGCGCAATGACGACGCTGTGATTGTGACCTCGTGGATGTCCGGGGGACATCCACGAGGCCGCAATCATTCCCGCGACTTCGTCGCGCCCGCCGTATGGCGGGGCCTACGCGCGCTCAATGCGTGCGTAGGCGGTATGGTTGTGAATAGACTCGAAGTTCTCGACATCCACCCGGTAACGCCCGATCCGGGCGTCGCCGTTCAGCCGCAGGGCCACGTCGCGCACCAGATCCTCGACGAACTTCGGGTTCTCGTAGGCCCGCTCGGTGACCCACTTCTCGTCGCTGCGCTTGAGCATTGGCCAGATCTCGCTCGAGGCCTCGTCCTCGGCGAACCGGACCAGTTCGTGCCAAGGGATCGGCTCCAGCAGTTCGACCCGCACCGTCACCACCGAGCGCTGGTTGTGCGCGCCGTAGTCCGAGATCTCCTTGGAGCAGGGGCACAGGCTCTTGACCGGCACCGCCACCTCGGCCCACAGGGTCGTGACGCCGGTCCGGGTCTCGGCGATCCAGCGGCCCTGGTAGTCGAGCAGGCTCGTGACGCCCGACACCGGTGCCTGCTTGCGGATGAAGAAGGTGAAGGCCGCCTCGACCCGGCCCTCGCTGGCCCCCAGTTTCTCGAGCATCCGGGCCTGCTGTGCACGCAGGGTCGCGGCGTCGAGTGGCGCGTCGAGCGAGTCGAGCCAGGCCACGAAGCGCGACATGTGGGTGCCTTTTTGCTCGGCCGGCAGCGCGACATCGAGGGTCCACTTCGCCGCGCTGGTCTGCACATTGCCAGCCACCTTCAGCTGAACCGGGTAGCGCACGTCACGCAGCCCGACACGCTGGATGTCGAGATGGCGGTCGTCCCGCTCACTCTGGGTGTCGGGGATGTGCAGGGCGTCGGTGAGATTGGTCATGATGCGACCCCGAGCATGACATCAAACACGCAACCCTGGCGTCGCACGGGTGTCACGGGGTCCAACACCGGGTCAGCTGTTGACGGCAGGGCGCACGAGCGCCGGCCGGCTGCCGAAGCGGCGCCGGATCGAGGATTCGATGCCGGCCGCGTCCAGCCCGCACATCGACAGCAGTTTGGCCTGGTCGCCATGCTCGATGAACTGGTCGGGCAATCCGAGCGACAGCAGGGCCACCGTCACACCGGCTTCGGCCAGGCATTCCCCCACGGCACTGCCGGCGCCGCCCATCAGACTGCCTTCTTCGACCGTGACCAGCGCGTCATGGGTGCGCGCCAGTTCCAGCACCAGTTCGCGGTCGAGTGGTTTCACGAAGCGCATGTTGGCGACGGTCGCGTCGAGTGTCTCGGCGGCGGCGAGGGCCGGGTAGAGCAAGGTGCCAAAGGCCAGGATGGCCACCCGCTGCCCCTTGCGGCGGATCTCGCCCTTGGCCCAGGGCCAGGAAACAAGCCCCTCGGCAATGGGCGCGCCGATGCCGGCGCCGCGCGGGTAGCGCACGGTGACGGGATGGTTCTGATGGAAGGCGGTGGTCAGCGCCATCCGGCACTCGTTCTCGTCGGCCGGCGTCAGGACGCTCATGTTCGGGATGCAGCGCGTGTAGGCGATGTCATAGGCGCCGGCATGGGTGGCGCCATCGGCACCGACGACGCCTGCGCGGTCGAGCGCGAACACGACGGGCAGGTTCTGGATCGCCACATCGTGCACGAGCTGGTCGTATCCGCGCTGAAGGAAGGTCGAATAGATGGCCACGACAGGTTTGAGGCCCTCGCAGGCGAGGCCGGCTGCGAAGGTCACCGCATGCTGCTCGGCGATGCCGACATCGTGGTATCGCTTGGGAAAGCGCTGGTGAAACTCGACCATACCCGAGCCTTCGCGCATCGCCGGAGTGATCCCGATCAGGCGCTGATCGGCCTCGGCCATGTCGCACAGCCATTGGCCAAAGACCTGCGTGAAGGTCGGCTTGCTGGGCGCGCTCTTGGCAAAACCTTCGGCCGGATTGAACTTGCCGGACGCCGCGTGGTACTTCACGGGGTCGGCTTCGGCCAGTTTGTAGCCGTAACCCTTCTTGGTCACGACATGCAGGAACTGCGGCCCGCGCTTGTCGCGCAGGTTCTCCAGGGTCGGGATCAGCGCATCGAGGTCGTGTCCGTCGATCGGGCCCACGTAGTTGAAGCCGAACTCCTCGAAGATCGTGCTGGGGGCCACCATGCCCTTGGCATGCTCCTCGAACCGGCGCGCGAACTCGAACAACGGCGGGGCGTTCTTCAGCACCGCCTTGGCACCTTCGCGTGCGGCCGCATAGAAGTTGCCGCTCATCAGGCGTGCCAGGTACTTGTTGAGTGCGCCGACCGGCGGGCTGATCGACATGTCGTTGTCGTTGAGCACGACGAGCAGGTCACCGAGCACGCCGGCGTGGCTGACGCCGGCGTTGTTGAGGGCCTCGAAGGCCATGCCGGCGGTCATCGCGCCGTCACCGATGACCGCCACCGCCTTGCGCTCTTCGCCCTTGAGCTTGGCGGCCAGCGCCATGCCCAGCGCCGCAGAGATCGAGGTCGAGCTGTGGGCCGTCCCGAACGTGTCGTACTCGCTCTCGTCGCGGCGCGGGAAGCCGCTGATGCCGCCGAGCTTGCGCAAGCTGTCCATGCGGTCGCGTCGCCCGGTGAGGATCTTGTGCGGATAGGTCTGGTGGCCGACGTCCCAGACCAGGCGGTCGTGGGGCGTGTTGAAGACATAGTGCAGCGCGACGGTCAGCTCGACGGTCCCCAGATTGCTCGACAAGTGGCCACCCGTGCGGCTGATGCTGTCGAGCATGAACTGGCGCAACTCGCCGGCCAGGGCTGGCAGATCCGCGCGGCTGAGGCGGCGCAGATCGGCCGGGCTCTCGATCGATTGAAGCAGATGACTCTTGGGCATGTCAGTCCTGCACCGATGCGATGCGAGCGCAGCGCTGGTTCGGCGATGCGGTTGAGTTGTCGCGGCTTGAGCGGGTCATTCAGCAGTCCCTGTCCACGACCCGATCGGCCAGGTGCATCAAGGCGTCCACCTGCACCAGACCGCTGCGCGCCAGGGCCTGCTGGGCCTGGTCATGCAGATCCCGGGCATGGCGCCTGGCCAGATCCAGGCCGAGTACGGTCACATAGGTGGGTTTGTTGGCGGTCTGGTCCTTGCCGGCCGTCTTCCCGAGGGTCTCCGATGCCTGCGTCGCGTCGAGGATATCGTCGACCACCTGAAAAGCCAACCCGACTGCCGCACCGTACTCCGAAAGCGCTTGCCAGACCTGGGCTCCCGGCTCGCCGCAGGCAGCACCCATCAGCACACTGGCCTGAAGCAGTGCGCCCGTCTTGCGACGGTGCATGTCGCGCAGCACGGGTTCCTCGAGCGCCTTGCCGATGCTCGCCAGGTCGATCGCCTGGCCACCGGCCATGCCGGCCTGGCCCGCCGATCGCGCCAGCAGTCCGCACAGGCGCGCTTGCAGCGCGGGCGGAATGTCGCTGCCCTCCGGCGTGAGCACTTCGAAGGCCAGCGCCTGCATCGCGTCACCCGCGAGCATGGCCTGCGCTTCGCCGAACTTGACATGCACGGTCGGTTTGCCGCGCCGCAGGACATCGTTGTCCATGCACGGCATGTCGTCGTGGATCAGCGAGTAGGCGTGGATCAGCTCGACCGCGACGGCCGCCCGCCGGGCGGCGTCGCGCCGGCCCTGCAAGGCCTCGCAGGCGCCCATGACGAGCAGCGGGCGCAGGCGTTTGCCGCCGTCCAGCACACCGTAGCGCATCGCTTCGCCAAGGCCCGCCGGCGCCGCTTCGGGCACCCAGGCCTGCAGCGCCGACTCCGTGGCATCCAGCTCGGACCGGCTCCAACGCTCGAACTCCTGCGCCGTCATGGCGCAGCCCAGGGCTTGAGCTGACCGTCTTCGAGAACCTGCACCTGGGCCTCGATCGCTTCCAGACGCGAGCGGCACAGTTGCAGCAACTCCGCGCCGCGTCGATAGCTGTCGAGCAGTTGATCGAGCGGCATCTGCCCAGCCTCCATCGCCTGCACCAGGCGGTCGAGTTCCGCCAGCGCCTGTTCGTAGCTGAGTTCGGGTGTGGCCGGGGAGGCTGAGGGCTTCGCCATTCCAGAGGGTGAAAAGAAACCCTGAATTCTAGTCTGGCAATCACCGAGCCCCTGGGCAAGCACCGGCGGTTGGAGAGGCTTCTCCAACCGGCCGCAGGGGCTGACACCCAGTGGCGCTGGGTACAATTCGACTCCCGCTGTGCAGCCGAAGCCGTTCGGCTTTCTTCCCACGAGTCCAGATTTCCGTCCGCGGGGCCACCGGACGGAAGGTTCACGACCTTGTCCTTGGAGGATCCTTCCGGATCATGTCGGACCTGAGCATCAGTCTCGAAGCTCTCGAACGCAGTCGTTCGCAGCTCGGCGTCGCAAGCTATTTCGACGAGACCCTGTTCCGCACGGAGCAGCAAAGGATCTTCGAGCCCGGGCCGCGCTATGTCGGCCATGAGCTGCTGGTACCCGAACCGGGCGACTATCATGTGCTGCGCCACGAGGCCGACGGGCGCGCCCTGGTGCGGACCGCGGCCGGCGTCGAACTCATCTCCAACGTCTGCCGCCACCGGCAGGCCGTCATGCTGACCGGGCGCGGCCGTAGCGCCGGGCACATCGTGTGTCCGCTGCATCGCTGGACCTATCACCTGGATGGCCGCTTGGCCGGTGCGCCGCACTTCGAGCAGGATCCCTGCCTGAATCTACGCAACTACCCCTTGCAGCGCTGGAACGGTCTGCTCTTCGAGGCCGGAGCGCGCGTGGTGGGTCAGGACCTCGCTGCACTCGGGCCCGCGAAGGAACTGGACTTCGCAGGTTATGTCTATGACCGCACCATCGTTCACGAGTGCGACTACAACTGGAAGACCTTCATCGAGGTCTACCTGGAGGACTACCACGTCGGCCCGTTCCACCCCGGACTGGGTTCGTTCGTGACCTGTGACGACCTGCGCTGGGAATTTGGTGCCCACCATTCGGTCCAGACCGTCGGTCTCAATGGCGCTTCAGTCCGGCCGGGGTCCGAGGTCTACCAGCGCTACCAGGATGCCCTGGCGCGCTACCTGATGGGACGCCAGCCGGCGCAAGGCGCCATCTGGTTGACCCATTACCCGACCGTGATGGTCGAGTGGTATCCGGGTGTCCTGACCGTGTCGACCTTGCACCCGGTGACGCCGCAGAAGACGATCAATGTCGTCGAGTTCTTCTATCCGGAGGAGGTGGCGTTGTTCGAGCGCGAATTGGTCGAGGCGCAGCAGGCGGCCTACATGGAGACCTGCGACGAGGACGACGAGATCGCGCTGCGCATGGACGCCGGACGGCGCGCGCTGATGCAACGCGGTGACGACGAGGTCGGCCCCTATCAGAGCCCGATGGAGGATGGCATGCAGCACTTCCACGAGTGGTACCGGCGCGCCATGGGCGCAGGGCTCGCGAGCGAGTGAACCCGCACCGGCAGGCGCCGTGGCTGATGCTCGGCGCCTCGCTTCTGTTTGCCAGCATGGGGGTCTGCGTGAAGCTCGCGTCCGAGCAATACGGCGCAGGCGAAATCGTGATGTACCGCGGCCTGGTCGGCATGGTCTTCATCCTGGTCCTGGTGCGGCTGCGCGGCGGATCGCTGCGCACCACGGTTCCGGCCATGCACTTCTGGCGCAGCATCAGCGGGGTCTGCGCGCTGGTGCTGTGGTTCTACGCCATCGGCAAGCTGCCGCTGGCGACCGCGATGACCCTGAACTACATGTCGTCGGTCTGGATGGCGCTGTTCTTGATCGGCGGCAGCATCGTGGCCGGGGGCGCGCGCGTCGACGGGCGGCTGGTGGCGGCGGTGCTGGTCGGCTTTGCCGGGGTCGCGCTGGTGCTGCGGCCGACCGTCGCCCACGAACAGCTGTGGCACGGTCTGGCAGGGCTGTTCTCGGGCGTCCTGGCTGCGCTGGCCTATCTGCAGGTCACGGCACTGGGGCGTTCGGGCGAGCCGGACTACCGCATCGTCTTCTACTTCTCGGTCGGGGGCGTGCTGGCGGGGGCCCTCTACACGGGCGTCAGTGGCGCTCAGGGGCACAGTGTCCAGGGCGCGCTGCTGCTGCTGGCCATCGGCGTGCTGGCGACGATGGCGCAGCTGATGATGACGCGCGCCTATGCGATCGGGCGCACGCTGTCGAATGCGGCCCTCCAGTACACCGGAATCGTGTTTGCGCTGATCTACGGCGTCTTGCTGTTCGACGAGCGCATCACGCCGCCGGCGCTTGTCGGCATCGTCCTGATCGCCGGCGCGGGCTTGTCCGCGACCTTGTTGCGCCAGCGGGTGGCGGTGGTCTTGACGCCCTCCGACAGCAGCCGAGAATGACTGCATGAACGACCACCGAACCCTGATCGACCCCGACGCGCTGAAGGCCCTGCTGCTTTCGCCGCGGCCCTGTGTCCTGCTCGACTGCGGATTCGACCTCGCGGATCCCGGTGCCGGCGAGCGCGCCCATCGCCTGGGCCATCTGCCCGGTGCGCACTACGCGCACCTCGACCGTGACCTGTCGGGCCCCAAGACCGGATCGAACGGCCGCCATCCGCTGCCGTCGCGTGCCGGCTTCGGATCGACGCTGGCCCGCTGGGGCATTCAGCCGCAGACCCAGGTCGTGACCTACGACGCCCAGGGCGGGCCGTACGCCTCACGCGCCTGGTGGATGTTGCGCTGGATGGGCCACCAGGCGGTCGCGATGCTCGATGGTGGCCCGACCGCATGGTTGTCGGCAGGGGGCAGCCTGGAGGTTGGGCCGGTCGGGCTGGTCGACGCCGACGTCTACCCGGCCAGCCCGCAGCCCGCCATGCCGACGATCGACGCGCAGGAACTCCAGGCCCAGCTGGGCCATCTGTGCGTGCTCGATGCCCGTTCGGCGGAGCGGTTCCGGGGTGAGGTCGAGCCGCTCGACGCGGTCGCCGGTCGCATCCCGGGGTCCACGCTGCGCTTCTTCAAGGACAACCTGAATGCGGATGGAAGCTTCAAGTCCGCGGCCGCCTTGCGGTCCGAGTTCGACGCGCTCGCGACATCGGCGGCGCAGATCGTTCACCAGTGCGGCTCGGGGGTCACCGCCTGCCACAACCTGTTGGCGATGGCGCATGCGGGGATCGAAGGCAGCCGCCTGTATCCGGGGTCCTGGAGCGAATGGTGTGCCGATCCCTCGCGGCCCGTGGCAGTCGGTTGATCTTGGTCAAAACGGCGCGGTCCGCTTGCGGAACACTGACAAGCTGAAGGCGGGGCCCAGACCGGGATCCGCGACGACAGGAGATTGACCATGTACAAGCGCATTCTGGTTCCCACCGACGGCTCCGAGATCACTGGCAAGGCGGTCGAGACGGCCGTGTCGCTGGCCAAGTTGACGGGCGCGGAGATCTTCGCCATCGGCGTCAAGGAGCCGTTTCCCTACAGCGCCATCTCGGAAATGCAGCCGGTGCCGCCGCAGGAGTTCTTCGATGCGCAGGAGCGCATCGCGGGCCAGCATGTCAAGGCCGCGCTCGACGTCGCCAAGGCGGCCGGACTGACGGCGCAGGGTCACACGGTCGAGGCGCTGCATCCCTGGGAGGCGATCATCGACCACGCCAAGTCCAAGCAGTGTGACCTCATCGTGATGGCCTCGCATGGCCGGCGTGGCGTCACCGCCCTGCTGCTCGGCAGCGAAACGCAGAAGGTCCTGACGCACGGCCCGTTGCCCGTGCTCGTCGTGCGCTGAGGCCTGCAGGCTGGCTTCAATGCGCCTGCAGGGCAGCCTTGGCCAGCACCACGACCACCAGCCCGCCGCCCAGCCAGGCCAGTTGTGACAGCGTCTGCCCGAGCGGCAGACGCCGCTGCAACTGGGGCATCAGGTCGGCCACCGCGACATAGATGAAGCTGCTCGCCGCGACGACCAGCAAGTAGGGGAACAGCGACTCCCAGGGTCCGACCAGGAAATAGCCGAGCACCCCGCCGGCCACGGCGGCCAATCCCGACAGGGCATTGAACAGCAGGGCCTTGGCGCGCGAAAAGCCGGCGTTGAGCAGCACGATGTAGTCGCCCACCTCCTGCGGGATCTCGTGCGCGACGATCGCTGCCGCGGTCACGACGCCCAGACGCACATCGGTCAGGAAGGCGGCCGCGATGATGATGCCGTCGCAGAAATTGTGGATGCTGTCGCCCACCAGCACGGACCAGCCACCGCGCCCCGCCTGGTCGGCGTCGAAGCCGTCGTGGTGGTGGTGGTGTGGATCGTCGCCTTCGTGGTGGTGGCCGTGACGGTAGAGCTCGGCCTTCTCGAGCAGGAAGAAGAACATGAGTCCGGCCAGCAGCGTCAGGAAGAGTTCGTGCGCGCCAGCACCACTTTCGAAAGCCTCCGGCAACACGTGCAGCAGCGCGGTGCCGAGCAAGACGCCGGCCGAGAGGCTGACCAGGCTCTTGACGACGCGGCTCAGGACCGCGGTGGTCAGTGCGGCGGCAATGAGCACGGACAGCAAGCCGCCCACCAGCGTGGCGATGATGATGTAGGCAAGGATCATGGTTCGGGCGGCGGCAAGCGGGACGCCGCTTTAACCCGGCATGCTAACCAGACTGTCAAGCCGCCCCGTTCGCGGCCAACCAGGCCAGACAGCGTTTCCAGCCGTCCTCGGCCGCGTCCTTGCGATAACTCGGACGGTAGTCGGCGTGAAACGCATGCGGCGCTTCGGGGTAGACATGGAACTGCGAACGCTGCGCGGCCGCGCTGCCCGAAGCCAATGCGGTCTTCATCTGCTCGACGGTCGCGAGCGGAATGCCGCCGTCCTGGCCGCCATAGAGCCCCAGCACCGGCGCGCGCAGCCTGGCGGTTAGGTCGATCGGATGCGCCGGCTGCGACGCGCTGCTCGGTCCGACCAGCCGGCCGTACCAGGCCACGCCCGCTTTCACGCCCGGGTTGTGGGCCGCGTAGAGCCAGGTGACTCGCCCACCCCAGCAGAAGCCCGTGACAGCCAGCCGGCCGGTGTCTGCGCCTTGCGACTTGGCCCAGACGGTCGTGGCGTCGAGGTCCCCCATGACCTGGGCGTCGGGCACCTTGGCGATCACCTCGGACAGCAGCTTGCCGATTTCGCCGTAGGACCCCGCATCACCCTGGCGCACCAGGAGTTCGGGCGCGATCGCGAAGTAGCCGGCGCGTGCGAAACGGCGCGCGACGTCGGCAATGTGTTCGTGCACGCCGAAGATCTCGCTGACCACCAGCACGACCGGCGCGCCAGTCTTGCCAGCCGGCATGGCACGGTAGGCGGGCATCTTGAAGTCGCCGACCGGGATCGTCACTTCGCCTTCGACCAGCCCTTCGTGGCTGGTCCGGATCACCGTCTGCGCCGAAACCGGCAGCACGGCAGCCGCGAATCCGCTGCCCAGCGACGTGCGGACGAAGTCGCGTCGGTTGAACTCACGGCTCGGCAGCAGGGATTCGATCTCCGGTATCGGCATTGCGGGGGCTCCAGCGTGGGTTCGGGTCATTCTAGACAGCGGCGCGGACCACCGGCCTCGAGCACCGCGCTCTGGCGCTCGAAGGGGCACGGGCACAATCGGTGCATGCAGGAGCACTTGCCCGACGCGGCCGCGCCGCTCGCCGCCATCGACCTGGGCTCGAACAGTTTTCGGCTCGAGTCGGGGCAGCTCGTGCGAGGGCGCTACCGACGCCTGCGCTATCAGAAGGAACTCGTGCGGCTGGGGGCCGGGCTCGACGACAAGGGGCGCCTGACCGAGCCGGCGATCGAGCGTGGACTCGACTGCCTGCAGCGCTTCGCCCAGCACTTGCGCGGTTTCGAGCCCGGACAGGTGCGCGCGGTGGCCACCCAGACGCTGCGCGAGGCGCACAACCGGGACACGTTCCTGGAGCGCGCACGCGACGTCCTGGGGCATCCGGTGGAAGTCATCTCGGGGCGAGAGGAAGCGCGTCTCATCTATGCCGGCGTGGCCCACTTGCAGCCGTCGGCACAGTCGCGCCTGGTCGTGGACATCGGCGGACGCTCGACCGAAATGATTCTCGGACGAGGTCGCGTGGCGAAGGTGGCCGAATCGTTCCAGATCGGCTGCGTGAGTCTGTCGATGCGCTACTTCAGCGACGGCCGGATCGACGCCGATGCTTTCCGTGCGGCCCAGGTTGCCGCCGGTGCCGAGCTCGAAGAGGGCCTGCAGCCGTTCGCGCCGTCGTTTTGGCGCCAGGCGCTGGGATCGTCCGGAACCGCTGGCGCCGTCTCGCAGGTGCTTGCCGCCGCTGGCGTGACCGACGGACGCATCACTCCCGCTGCGCTGCGCTGGTGCATCGAACGCTGTCTCGAGGCGCGCCATGTCGACAAGCTGGACCTGCCGGGACTCAAGGCCGATCGGCGTGCGGTGCTGCCGGGCGGCCTGGCGATCCTGTACACGCTGCTGATGCAGTTCGGCATCCGCACCTTGTGGCCGGCCAAGGGTGCGCTGCGCCAAGGGGTGATCGTCGACCTGCATGAACGCCGGGCCGCATTGCACAGCGCCCGGCCCGAGGACATGCGCGACCGCTCCGCGTCCGAGCTGCAACGCCGGTTCGGGGTCGATACCGTCCAGGCCGAGCGCGTCCAGGGCCTGGCGCTGCACTGGTTCGACGCCGTCTGCCCCGACGCACCGTTGCAGGACCGGCGCGAGCTGGGCTGGGCCTGCGAGGTGCACGAGATCGGTCTGATGGTGTCGCACCATGACCATCACCGCCACAGCGCCTACCTGCTCGCACATGCCGATGCGCCCGGATTCTCCGAAGGCGAGCAGCGACGCATCGGTGAACTCGTGATGGGTCAGCGCGGAGGCCTGCGCAAGGTCGAGGGGCCGCTTGCGCGCCGCATCTTTGCCTGGCAACTCCTGTGCCTGCGCCTGGCCGTGATCAAGTGCCATGCGCGCGCCGACGTCGACCGGCGCGCGCTCACGCTGCACGCGATGGACGCCGAGGCCCGGCTGGTCTGGCGCCGAGGCTGGCCCGAGGCGCGGCCGCGCACGGCGTTCCTGCTGCGCAACGAGGCACAGGCCTGGGAGCGCAGCGGTGTGCTGCGGCTGACCCTGCCGCAGTAGCCACGGCGCGGCTACAGGAGATCGACGCCAAGCGCAGCATGAAGCTGCACTTGCAGCACGCCGTCGCGTTCGCGCCCGCGCAGCCACAGGATCGCGCCTTTGCGCAAGGCCCAGGGCATCGCCGAACCGGTGAGCAGGTAGCACGCCGTCATGCCCAGCGTCGGCTGATGGCCGACGACCAGCACCGGCTCGCGCATGGCAGGCCAGCGCACGGCGCCGAGCAGGCCTTCGACGCTGCCTGCCGGATCGAGGGCGTCCACGGTCTCGACACGCCGATCGAGCGCCGACGCGGTCTGCTGCGCGCGCCGCGCCGGACTTGCCATCACCCGCGTGCCGGCGGGCAGCTGGTGGTTCAACCAGGCCGCCATGCGCTGCGCCTGGCGTTCACCCTTGGCGGTCAGGGCGCGCGCCAGGTCGTCGCCCGATTCGAGCAGGTCGACCGCCTCGGCGTGGCGCCACAGGATCAGGTCGCTGCGCACCGTCAGCCCATCGCCGCCGAGCGCCGCATCAGTTCCTCCTGGGCGCTCAGCCCTTGTTCGGCGACGCGCAGGTACCGGCCGTCGGCCTTCAGCTGCCAGGCGTCACGTTCGTCGTGCAGATACGGGACCAGACCCTCGTCGATGACACGCTGGCGCAGTGCCGGGTCGCGCACCGGCCAGGCGATCTCGATCCGGCCGAACATGTTGCGGCCCATCCAGTCGGCGCTGCTCAGATAGAGCACCTCCTCGTCGTCGCCCGGTCCCCAGCGGAAGTAGAAGATCCGCGAGTGTTCGAGGAAGCGGCCGACCACCGAGCGCACGCGGATGCGGTCGCTGAATCCGGGCACCTCGGGTGCCAGCAGACAGGCGCCGCGCACGATGAGGTCGATCGAGGCGCCAGCCTGTCCGGCACGCACGAGGGCGGCGATGAGAGCCGGTTCGGTGAGGGCATTCGTCTTCACGACGATGCGTGCCGGTGCGCCCGCCTGCGCGGCGGCCGTCACCTGCGCAAGATGCTCCATCAGGCGCCGGTGCAGGCGCAGCGGCGCTGCGAGCAGGACATGGGCGCGGCGCGCCTTGACCTGGCTCGCCAGCTGCAGGAAGACCTCGTCGGCGTCGGCCGTGAGCGATGGATCGGCGCTCAGATAGCCGATGTCGGTGTACAGGCGGGCCGTGCGCGGGTTGTAGTTGCCGGTCGAGAGGTGCACGTAGCGGCGCAGGTGCTCGCCTTCGCGGCGCGTGACGAGCAGCAGCTTGGCGTGCGTCTTCAGGCCGACGATGCCATAGACGACCTGCGCGCCAACCGCTTCCAGCCGTTCGGCCCAGTTGATGTTGGCCTCCTCGTCGAAGCGTGCCGTCAGCTCGACGACGCACATGACCTCCTTGCCGCGCCGAGCCGCCTCGATCAGCAGGTCCATCAGCGCCGATTCGGCCCCGGTGCGGTAGATGGTCTGCTTGATCGCCAGCACATCCGGGTCGTGCACCGCCTCGTGCAGGAACTGCACCACCGGCTCGAAGCTCTCGAACGGATGGTGGAGCAGGATGTCGCGCTTGCGCAGGCGCTCGAACATGGACTTCGCGCGGCCCAGTTTGCGCGTCGGCCAGGCCGGTTCGAACGGCGCAAAACGCAGGCGATCGGCCCGGGTCTGGTCGATCAGCTGATTCAGACGGACCAGGTTGACCGGGCCGTCGACGCGCACCAGCGCCGCCGGCGCCAGGGCAAACTGCTGAAGCAGGAAGTCGGCCAGTTCCTGCGGGCAACTCTGCACCACTTCGAGCCGGATCGCATCGCCGAAATGGCGCGTACTCAGCCCGCTGCGCAGGGCCTGGCGCAGGTTCGTGACCTCGCTGTCGCCGACGTCGAGTTCCGAGTCGCGCGTGACGCGGAACTGCGAGAACACCTCGACCGTGCGTCCCGGAAACAGCGCCTCCAGATGGGCCCGGATCACGCTCGTCAGCAACACGAAGCCCTGCTTTCCCGGGCACAGCTCGTCGGGCAGACGGATGACGCGCGGCAGCACGCGCGGCACCTTGACGATCGCGATCCGGTTCGCACGTCCGAACGTGTCGCGCCCGCTCAGGCGCGCAATGAAGTTCAGCGCCTTGTTGGCCACGAGCGGAAACGGGTGCGAAGGGTCGAGACCGACCGGCACCAGTAGTGGGCGCACCTGGCGTTCGAAGAACTGCTCCACCCAGGCGCGCTGCTGCTTCGAGCGTTCGGCGTGGTTGATGACGACGATGCCTTCGAGGGCCAGGGCCGGCATCACGACATCGTTGAACACGGCGTACTGTTCGTCGATCAGCGCGTGGGCGGCGCTCGAGACCGCTTCGAGCTTGCGGATCGCGGCGGCCTGCCCGGAGCGTGCCGCCTCGGCCAGTTCCGCCATCCGGACTTCGAAGAACTCGTCAAGGTTGGACGACACGATCGTCACGTAGCGCAGGCGCTCCAGCAGCGGCACATCGGGCCGCTCGGCCTGCGCCAGCACGCGCCGGTTGAAGGCCAGCATCGACAGCTCGCGCTCGAGCAAGGGGGGCACGGTCATGCCCCCAGTGTAGGCAGGCTTCAAGTCAGGACAGCGACGGACGGGGCACCGACGCTGTCCCCGCTGAACGCGACTTCATGCCGCTGCCCTTGTGCCGGCCGCCACCGGCCCGAAGCCAGCGCTCAAGTCGAACGCGACGCGGCCGATAGAGGACGTGATCCCATCCACCCTCGCTGTGACCGCAATCTCGTCCTTCCTGACCCAAGGCACCGAACAGGCACCGGCGGCAGACCTGCGCGTGCTGCGCTGGTTGCTGCTCGTGGGCAGCGTCGCTCTTGGCGCGATCTGGGCATTCGAGGCCTGGACAGGCGTGATTGCCGAGTGGGATCGCTGGTTCTATCCCTTACTGATCGTGGTCTTCGTGGCCAGTTCGACCGTGTTGTTCGTGGCGACGCGCTGGGTCACGGCCGCCCGGGTTGCCGCCAACGTAACGCTCAACGCCTACCTCGTGGCTGCCTTCCATCTGGCCTTGTTCGCCGGCGACGGGCCCGTGGCGCAGTACTCGTTGGCGACCGTGGGCTTCTGGATGCCACTCGGCCTGGGGTGCACGTTCATGTTCCTGGGCCTCAGGGCGGGAATCGCCGTCTCGGCATTGACGATTTCGGGCTGGGTGTTGCCGATCGTCGTCGCGACCCTGGTCGGGGCACCGGCGCACTGGACCTCGGAACTGGCGCCGCTGCTGATGAATCTCGGGCTGGCACAGCTCACGTTCGTCGTCATGATGATCGCCATCTCGCGCCTGCGCGACGGCTACTACCGCGCCCAGGAACGGGCCGGCCTGATGCGCGCGCTCGCCGTGACCGATGTGCTGACCGGGTTGCCCAATCGACGTGCGCTGAGCGATGGCCTGGCGGCGCAACTCGCACTGGCGCATCGGGGAACTCAAGCGCTGTCCGTGGTGCTGATCGACGTCGATCACTTCAAGGGCATCAATGATCGCCATGGTCATGCCGCCGGCGACGCCGTGCTGGCCCAACTGGGCGTGCTGCTGCAGAGCCATGTCCGGGCGTCGGACCGGGTCGGGCGCTGGGGCGGCGAAGAATTCCTGGTGATCGCGCCAGGCACGACCGAGGAGGCTGCGGTGGAGGTCTCCGAACGGGTCCGTCAGGCCGTGGCAGCCTGGCCGTTTGCGCATGACGAGCGGGTGACACTCAGCCTTGGCGTTGCCGAGGCCAAGCCGGGAGATGGCATCGATTCCTTGCTGCACCGCGCCGACCGTGCGCTCTACGGTGCGAAGAAGCGCGGCCGCAACCGGGTCGAAACCCAGGCGCTGGCCACGAGCCTGTGATTCAGGCGCTGCGCCTGAGCATCATCAGGTTGCCCACGATCGCCAGCACGACACCGGCATAGGCCAGGGCGCCGGGACGATAGCCTTCGAATGCGGCCGAGACGCCGAGCGCCAGCACCGGCGTCATGACGCCGACCGTCGACGCTTTGCCCGGACCCAGGCGCTGCTGCAAGGTCAGGTAGGCGGCAAACGCGAGCACGGTCCCGGCCAGCACGAGATAGGCCAGCGAGATCCACCAGGAGGCCGAAGTCGGCAGCGGGGGCAGCGGTCCCGCCACCAGCACGACGCACCAGGACGCGGCAGCACCCCAGGCCAGACCGATTCCGAGCGCCGGCCAGAACGGCAGGCCATGGCTGCTGTTGCGGCTGGCGGCGAGCGAGCCGATGGCCGACAACATGACCGACGCGGCCGTGAAGGCCAGCCCGAGCGCCGAGGTCGGCGTTGCGCCGGCACTGATCAGCTCGGGCCCGAAGATCAGTGCCACCCCCATCACGCCAAGCGACCCGCCGATCACGAACCGGGATGGCAGTGGTGCCTGCCACAGCAGACGGGCGCCCAGGCCGGCAATCAGCGGCGATGCCGAGTACCCGACGGCAACCAGGCCCGACGGCACATGCTGCTCGGCGTGGTAGACACAGAGGTAGGACAGGCTGTACATGAAGAGCCCCTGGACCGCCAGCAGCACATGCGAGCGCGCGCTGAAGCGCCAGCGGTCGCCGCGCCAGGCCGCCAGGGCCAGCACCGCGAGCGCCGCGAGCGAGAAGCGCAGTGCCACGCTGAACTCCGGCGGCGCGCCTTCGAGCTGATAGACGATGGCATGCCAGGTCGTGCCCCAGATCAGCACGGCCGCTGCAAAGAGCTGCCAGTTCGGCAGGCGGGTCATGCGCGCGCCCGGTTCAGAAGTCGAGCCGTGCGCGGCCGCTCAGGCCTGGTCGCAGCGCGCAGCCGATGCCCTCCAGCACGATCGCATTCATGCCGAAGGTGATGCCGCCCTTCATTCGCGGATCGGCACGGAACTGCGCCAGCGTGGCCCCCGGCTCGCTGCCTGGCTCGGCCGTGTCGGGATTCACGTTGGGGATCGAGCAGCGCACGCAGGGCTTCACGAGCTTCAGCCGGACCGGCCCCTGCGGTGTGTCGAACTCGACCCTGTCCACATGGTCCTCGTCGAAAGCCTCCAGACCGTCGAGCACCAGGTTGGGCCGAAAGCGCGCCATGCCGACCGGGTCCTGGCCCTTGCTTGCCAGGCGCGCGTTGAGCTCGGCGAGCGAGGCGGTCGACGTGATCAGCAGCGGGAAGCCGTCGCTGAACGCGTTGAGCGCTTCCGCGCCCGCCGTCCAGTGCCGGTCCGACGCCCGGGTCTGCGAACGGTCGAAGCGCACGAGCTGGGCCTGCAGACCCAGGAAGTCGCTGATCCACTGGTCGGCCAGCGCGCCCAGCTCACGCGCCTTGACGATGTCGCCCCAGATCCGGACACGGGTCGGTGCCAGGCGCTGTGCGTCGAGTGCGACATGCAGGGCCAGCATGCCAGGCGCGCGCAGCACGAGTTCGCTCACCTTCAGCACCGGACGGATCAGTGCCAGGCGGGGATGGCCGCGCTGGGTCAGCATCTCACCTGCGCGGTCGACGACCATCCAGTCGCGATCCAGTTCGAGTCCGGTGTCGGTCAGGCGCGCCTCGCGCGGTGCCAGACCGGCGCCCGACTTCAGCGGGTAGACGTGCAGCGCAGACAGGGTGCAGGCAAGGTCGGACAAGGGCGTGATGGTTGGCGGCGTGCGCGGATTGTGCACCGCAGCGCTCCCTACAATCGCCGCATGAGCACTTTCGACGTCTGCGTACGCGGCTCGGGCTGCGTCGCCCTGGCGAGCGCGTTGTCGCTCGGGCGCCAGGGCTTGCGGGTCGCGCTTCAGGCTGGCGCTGGCTTCGGCCAGGCGTCGGCGCGCGAGGATGTGCGAGCCTATGCACTGAATGCTGCGTCGGTCGCGCTGCTGAGCGCCTTGAAGGCGTGGGAGGCGCTGCCGGTCGATGCGCGCACTGCGGTGCACGACATGCGGATCGAAGGCGATGCGGGCGCCGTGCTGATGTTCTCGGCCTGGGCGCAGACGGTCGAGGCGCTGGCCTGGATCGTCGATGCCTCCGAACTCGAACAGGTCCTGCGCGACGCCGTGCGCTATGCGCCGCATGTCCAGGTTGTCGAGGACGAGGGCGTGCAGGCCGACCTGACCGTGCTGGCCGAAGGCAGGCATTCGGCCCAGCGCGAACGTCTGGGCGTGCACATGCCGGTGTTCTCGTACGGACAGCGTGGCGTCGCGGCCAGGCTGGTGGCCGATCTGCCGCATGCAGGTCTGGCGCGCCAGTGGTTCCGCTCGCCCGACGTGCTCGCGCTGCTGCCTTTCGATCGACCGCTTGCGGGACACAGCTACGGCCTGGTCTGGTCGGCGCCCGAGCGCCAGGCGCAGGAACTGCTGGCGATGCCGGCGCAGGCTTTCGAACAGGTGCTGGCCGATGCGACCAGTGCCGCCGCAGGCCAGCTGCGCCTGGCCAGCGAGCGCGCAGCGTGGCCGCTTGCCCTGGGCCAGGCCGATGCCGTGTCCGGGCCGGGCTGGGTGCTGCTCGGTGACGCAGCACACCTGGTGCACCCGCTGGCCGGCCAGGGGCTCAACCTCGGACTTGCAGACGTGGCAGCGCTCGACGAGACGCTGCGCTCCCGTGAGTCGTGGCGAAGTGTCGGTGACGAAAGACTGCTGCGCCGATATGCCCGACGGCGCGCCGGACCGACGCGCGCGATGGCCGGCGTGACGGATGCACTGCTTCACCTGTTCGCGAGCGAGAGGCCCGTCGTGAGGGAACTTCGCAACCGCGGATTGAGTCTCGTCAATCACGCGCCTGTGCTCAAGCGATTGCTCACCTCGCGCGCCGTCGATCTCTGATTTCTTCCCGACCCCAAGGATTTCCATGTTGCCTTCCAAGACCTTGCAGCGCTGGCTGCTGACACTTGCTGCCACGCTGTTGGGGTCCACTGCGGTGCTGGCCGACGACGCCGCAATTCGCAAGAACCTCGCGGACCGGTTGCCGAATTTCCCCAAGATCGACGAGATCAGCAAGACGCCGGTGCCGGGATTGTTCGAAGTGCGCATCGGCACCAACATCGTCTACTCGGACGAGTCCGGCAACCACCTGATCCAGGGTTCAATCATCGATACGGCAAACCGGGTCAATCTGACCGAGGCGCGCATCGATGCGTTGACCGCGATCGACTTCGCCGCCCTCCCGATCAAGGACGCAATCGTCCTGAAGCAGGGCAACGGCGCGCGCAAGCTGGCGATCTTCGAAGACCCCAACTGCGGCTATTGCAAGCGCTTCGAGCGCGACCTGCAGTCGATCAAGGATCTGACGGTCTATGTCTTCCTGTACCCGATTCTCGGCCCCGACTCGGACGTCAAGTCGCGTGACATCTGGTGCGCCAAGGACGCTGGCAAGGCCTGGCGCGCGTGGATGCTGGATAACGTCACGCCGCCCAAGGTCAGCGGTGCATGCGACAGCAGCGCGATCGAGCGCAACGTGGCACTCGGACAGAAGCACCGGGTCAACGGCACGCCTGCGCTGGTGTTCGAGAATGGCGTGCGCAAGCCCGGTGCTCTGCCGGCCGCGCAAGTCGAGAAATTGCTCGTCGACGCCGCCAAGAAGAGCTGACGCCGGAGCCGCACGTGCCGCCCCGTGCAGGACGCCGCAGCGCGGCGCTGGCACTGGTGGCGGTCGTCACGCTGTGGCATCTGTGGGCCGGCCAGTGGGTGGCCGAGCAGCGCATCGGCCCGGGCAGCGCAGACAGGGTGCCGCGGCGCATCGAGGTTGCCTTCGTGCGCGAGCTCAAGCCCGCGACGCCGCCGACCGTGGTCAGCCGGTCGAGGCCGGCTGCACGGCCCGTCGCGCGCACCGCGCCGCCCCCCGTGCCGCCCGAAGCGGTGGCCTCGGCGCCGCCGGCAGTCGAGCCCGAACCTGCGCTGCCGCCGGCGCCTGCTCCAGCCCCGTCGGCGCCGGCCGAGCTGCCAATCGACCTGGCACTCGACCTGGCGCTCGACCTGTCGTTGCCCGCGGATCCGGACCGGCCGCCATTCGAATGGCCGCCCTCGACCCGGCTGAGCTACTCGCTGACCGGGAACTACCGTGGCCCAGTCGAAGGCAGCGCCAGTGTCGAGTGGGTTCGCGACGGTTCGCACTACCAGGTCCATCTCGACGTGGTGATCGGGGCCTCGCTGGCGCCCCTGATCACACGCCAGATGTCGAGCGACGGCACGCTCGGTCCGGACGGCTTGCAACCACAGCGCTACGACGAACGCACGAAGTGGCTGCTGCGCGATCCGGTCCGGACGACCTTGCGTTTCGGTGCCGAGTGGATCGAGCTGGCGGGCCGGCGTCGGGCGCCGCGGCCCGCGGGGGTGCAGGACGCTGTCAGCCAGTTCGTCCAGCTCACCTGGCAGTTCACGCGCGACCCGTCCTTGCTGCAAGCCGGGCGCGTGATCGAGCTTCCACTCGCGCTGCCGCGGCAGGTGCACTTCCTGTCCTACGAAGTGCAGCCCGCACAGACGCTGTGGACGCCGGCCGGGCCGGTGCAGGCAGTGCGCCTGCTGCCAAGGCAATCAGCCAGTCTGGGTGGAGACCTGGTGGCCGAGCCCTGGTTCGCGCCCAGTCTGCAGTACCTGCCGGTGCGAATCGTGATCCGGCAGGATGAACAGACCTATGTCGACCTGCTCATCGAGCGCCTGCCGCAACAGGCGACGCCCGAGCCGATCCAGCCTGCATCGAGGCCGGACGAAGCGGGCGCTCAATCGAGACTGAAACGAGCGCCGTAGTCGTTGGCCGCCTGCTGGCCGCGCGTGTTCCCGATCACCTGCTGCGCCACGACGATCAGGGGCCGCAGCTCGCCCGGATGGCGCGCCCGCTCCATGCGGATCGCCAGCGCCTCGCCGAGCGGGCCGACGAGGTCGGTCAGGGCATGGACGGCGTCGCGCCGGGTCTGCTCGAAGGGGACAAACTTGGGCCGCGGCGTGGCCTCGGCTGGCGCAGCCACGGGCGCTGCCGGGGCCAGCGCAGCCGCCGGGGTTGTTGATGCGAGCTCGGCGATCACCTCGATGAGGCCCTCGTGCAGCAGGTGCCCGAGAATCTGATCGGGTTCCTGGAGCACCAGTTTGCTCAAGTCTTCGCTGCTTCGTTTGCCATCGACCAGGATGAGCGCGCTGCGCTGTCGTGGTGTCAGACGGTGGGCGCGCGTCTCGATCTCGGACTGCCCTTTGGCAGTCTTGCGATAAACACTGACCATGCATTGCGGCAGGTCCCTCGGTAGGGGGACATGACCGCCCAATGAGGACGAAGAGCGAAGCCTATTGGTTTCGGGGCGCCTTGTGTATCGGAACAGATCCCGATGCGCCCCGCTTATAGTGGATCCCAAAGCGAGGAGAACATCACGATGAGCGAGCCTTCCATCCTGACCGAAATCCGCGGCGAGGCCGAGCGGCGCACCGCGCTGATCACCCTGCACCGCCCCAAACAGCTCAACGCGCTGAACGACGCATTGATGGACCAGCTCGGCGAGGCCCTGCTGCGATTCGATGCCGATCCGTCGATCGGCTGCATTGTGCTGACGGGCAGCGAGAAGGCCTTTGCCGCCGGCGCGGACATCGCCGCGATGGCCAAGTTCAGCTACATGGAAGTGCACGCCAACCAGTTCCTCACGCGCAACTGGGAGACGATCCGGCGCGTGCGCAAGCCCGTGATCGCGGCGGTCAGCGGTTTTGCGCTCGGTGGCGGCTGCGAGCTCGCGATGATGTGCGACTTCATCATCGCTGCCGAGTCGGCGAAGTTCGGGCAGCCCGAGATCAAGATCGGCATCATTCCCGGTGCGGGCGGAACCCAGCGTCTGCCGCGTGCAGTCGGCAAGAGCAAGGCCATGGACATGGTGCTGACCGGCCGCATGATGGACGCTGCCGAGGCCGAACGGGCAGGTCTGGTGTCGCGCGTGGTGCCTTCGGACAAACTGCTAGCCGAGGCATTTGCGGTCGCCGAGCTCATCAACGCGCTCGGCGCGCCGAGCGTGGCCCTGGCCAAGGATTGCGTGAACCGGGCCTTCGAGGGCTCGCTGACCGAGGGCGTGTCGCATGAACGCCAGGTCTTCCACTCGCTGTTCGCCACCGAGGATCAGAAGGAGGGCATGGATGCCTTCCTGAGCAAGCGCGCGCCGGTGTTCCGACACCGCTGAACCGACCGCTATGGGGTCAGCCAGCGCGCCCCTTCGCGGTCGAATCTGGCGCGGCGGTGGCCGTCCGCATGGAGCTCGAGCCAGTCGATGGCGTCGACCTGCGCCGTCACGACGGCGAAGAACTCGCGCGAGCCCCGTTCGGGGCTGAACTGACTGACCGGCGTGCCGGGAGGCAGTGGCGACAGGTAGTCCTGTGCCGACGGTGACATCTTCAGGCTGGCCCAGCGCGACGACACGTCGAGCCCGTCGTCCTCGACGCTCAGGCGGACGCTGAGCCGCAACTGCCAGCCCATCCTCGGTGACCAGGCCACGATGGTGCCCTGGGGATGGGCACGCATCTGCGCGACCTTCTGCGCACGCGAATCCGAGTAGAAGAGGATCGAGCGTTCATCCGGGTTGGTGTCGCGGATCACCACCGAGCGCGCGTCGGCACGCTCGCCGTCGAAGGTGGCCAGGGTGAGCACGCGCCAGCCATGCGCGCGGTCATGGGCAGCGTGGTCGAGTTCGAGCCAGCAGGCGCGTTCGACCATGTGCAGCGATTCAATGCGCGCGATCATGGCTTGATCATGCCCGATGGCGCAGAGGCAGGGCGTTTCGAAGGTCCGTCACCCTTCGCGACGCAGGGCCGGGAACAGGATCACGTCGCGGATGCTCGGGCTGTCGGTCAGCAACATGATCAGGCGATCGATGCCGATGCCGCAGCCGCCGGCCGGCGGCATGCCGTACTCGAGCGCGCGGATGAAGTCGGCGTCGTAGTACATCGCCTCTTCGTCGCCCGCGTCCTTGTTGGCGGCCTGAGACAGGAAGCGTGCCGCCTGGTCCTCGGCATCGTTCAACTCCGAGAAACCGTTGGCCATCTCGCGCCCGGTGACGAAGAGCTCGAAGCGTTCGGTGACGCTTGGATCGGCGTCCGAAGCGCGCGCCAGCGGGGAGACCTCGACCGGATAGTCGATGATGAAGGTCGGCTGCCACAGCTGATGCTCGACCGCAGCTTCGAACAGGCCGAACTGCAGCTCGGCCAGGGTCCAGTGCGCGGGCGGCTCTTCGCCGAGCGTCTTGAGCCGTGCATGCAGCAGCGCCGGATCGGCGGCCTCGGCCGCCGTCAGCCCAGCATGCGCGACCAGGGCGTTGCGCACCGTCAGCCGCTCGAAGGGCTGGTCCAGGTTCACTTCGCGACCCCCATAGGACACGATCGCCGACCCGGTGGCCAGACGCGCGGCGTGGCGCAGGACCTGTTCGGTGAAGTCCATCAGCTCGACATGCGTCCAGTAGGCCGCATAGAACTCCATCATCGTGAACTCGGGGTTGTGGCGGACCGAGATGCCTTCGTTGCGGTAGCTGCGGTTGATCTCGAAGACACGTTCAAAGCCGCCGACGAGCAGTCGCTTCAGGTAGAGCTCCGGCGCGACGCGCAGGAACATCTGCTGATCGAGCGCGTTGTGATGGGTGACGAAGGGCTTGGCATTGGCGCCTCCCGGAATCGGGTGCAGCATCGGCGTCTCGACCTCGAGGAAGCCATGCTCGACCATGAAGTTGCGGATCGAGCTGACGGCCTTGCTGCGCGCCACGAAGCGCGCGCGTGCCGTCTCGTCGACGATCAGGTCGACGTAGCGCTGGCGGTACTTCTGTTCCTGGTCGGTCATGCCATGGAACTTGTCCGGCAAGGGGCGCAGGCTCTTGGTCAGCAGCCGCACGCTCGTGGCCTTGATCGACAACTCGCCGGTCTTGGTGCGGAACAAGGTGCCTTCGCAGCCCAGGATGTCTCCGAGGTCCCAGTGCTTGAACGAGGCCAGCAACTCGGCCCCGACCGCGTCCTGCGTGATGTAGAGCTGGATCCGTCCGGTGCCGTCCTGCAAGGTGGCAAAGCAGGCCTTTCCCATGACCCGCTTGAGCATCATGCGCCCGGCCACGGCAACGTTCACGCCTTGTGGCTCGAGTTCATCGTTCGGCACCTGGCCATGCTTGTGGTGCAGGTCCGAGGCGTGATGGCGGGGCCTGAAGTCGTTCGGAAACGCCACGCCCTGGGCGCGGATCGCGACGAGCTTGTCGCGCCGCTCCTGCATCAGCTGATTGGTGTCCACGCTCGGGGTCTGGTCTGGGGTCGTCATCGTCAACTCGTTGAAGCTGCCTGAATTTTAGGCGCAGCCCTAGAATCCCCGTCTTTCGGACCGTCCTGCATGAGCGCCTCTCTCCCTGTCGTGGAACGTGCGCATCGCGTGGCACGGGTCGCCGACGGCCCGCCGCGGATGTTGCGGTGACGCCGCGTGCCTGTGTCGTTTGCGGCAGTGCGGACCCCGACTTCCTGTTCCACAAGGACGGTCACGATCTCGTGTCCTGCCACCGCTGCGGGCTGGTCTACGTCGGTGACGACCCGGCCGCGATCGACTTCGAAGCGCTCTATGGCGAGGCCTACTACAACGGCGGCAGTGAGTCGGTGTTTGCCGACTATGTCGGCCAGGAGCGGGCGCGGCGCGCCCAAGCGCGACGCAAGCTCTGGTGGCTGCGGCATGTCGCGCCGCGCATCGCAGCGCGCGGGCGTCTGCTCGACGTCGGATGCGCGGCCGGGTTCTTCCTCGCGGAGGCAAGATCGTTCTACGAAGTCCAGGGTGTCGAACTCTCGGCCTGGAGTTCGGCCTACGCGCGCGAACGGCTCGGGCTGCCCGTGTTCACCGGCAGCCTGGGCCAGGCGCAGCTGCCGCCGGCCGTCTTCGACGTCATCACGCTGTGGGACGTCATCGAACATGTGCCCGACCCGGTGGCCTTGCTCGCCGAGGCGGCGCGCGTGCTCAAGCCCGGCGGGCACCTGGTGCTGACCACCGGGGACTGGGGCAGTGCGTATGCGCAGCGCCATGGCGCGAACTGGCATCTGATGACGCCCCCCTGGCACCTCACGATGTTCGACCGCCGCTCCCTGACGCAGGCCGCGCACAAGGCGGGTCTGCGCGTGCTCGCGTTCCGCAGCGACGGTGTCGCCGGTGACGGGCTGCTGTGGCGCAACCGCGCATCGCTGGCGCTGTCGCGCGCGCTCGGCTGGGGCGACATCATGCAGGTCACGTTGACCCGATGAGCGTCGCGCGCGGCACCGCCATCAACCTGGTCTCGAGGCTTGCTGCGGTCGGCCTCTTGCTGCTCATCACCGCGTTCACGGCGCGTCTGGGACCCGATCGGCAAGGCATGTTCGCGCTGTTCACCAGCGTCGAGGGCCTGCTGCTCGCACTCTGTTCGGGCTTCGGGATCGCGCTCGCGCGCCAGGTCTCGCACCATGGCGAGGCCCCGCGGGCGATGGCCGGCGCGGTCATCGTGGCCTGTGTCGGCATCGGCGTCGTGGCGGCGGGGGCGCTGTGGATCGCCTCCTCGTTCGGGTCACCGGCCTACGCCAGCCTGGGCTGGCTGGCGATCGCCGCGCCGGTGCTGCTGCTGGCACCCAATCTGGCCGGCTTGTGGCTGGGCGAGGGCCGCATGGCACCGATGGCGGGCGTGTCGCTCGCGCCGCCGCTGCTGGCGCTGCTCGGTCTGGCCGTCCTGCTGATCACGCAGGCACCCGCGCTGGAACTGGTGCTGGGCGCCTGGGTGGGTGCGAAGGTGGTCGTCGGCACCGGGGTCGTCGTCCTGCTGTGGCGTGCTGCCCGCCTGGCGGCGCCGGACTTCGCCGGCCTGCGTTCGCAGTGGCCCTTCATCGCGACGATCGGCGTGGCCAACCTGATCGGACTGCTCAACTACCGGGTCGGGCTGTTCGTGATCGAGCGCTGGCTCGGCCTGTCGGCCACCGGGGTCTACTCGATCGCGGTGGTGGTGGTCGAACTGCTCTGGTTCGTCTCGGGCTCGCTCACGCAGGCGGTCTACGGGCGCATCGGGACGCCGGACCGGGCGCGGGCCGCGGCCACCACGCTGCGTGTCGTCCATCTGAGCGTGACCGCGCTGGTGCTGCTGTCGCCCTTGCTCTGGCTGGCCGCGCACCTCGTCGTGCCCTGGGCCCTCGGGGAGGCCTATCGGGCCAGCCTGCCGTTGCTGGCCTTGTTGCTGCCCGGTGTCCTGTTGTTCGGCGGGGCCTCGGCGCTCTCGGCCTACTTCACCAACCACGTCGGCAAGCCGCAGGTCCCGGCGCGCGTGGCGATGCTGTCCCTGCTGCTCAACGGGGGCCTCGCGGTCGGCCTGGTGCCGCTGCTCGGCATGGCAGGTGCGGCGCTGGCCGCGTCGGTCTCCTACGTCCTGGCCGTGCTCCTGCTGGCCCGGAGCTTCGCGACCCATGCCGGGCTGCCACTGAGCCAGGTGCTGCGGCCCGGGCCGCAGCTGTGGGCCGACCTGCGGACGCTAGCATTGCGACGAGGAGGTTGAGGCATGCCCGACTGGATTCAACGCGCCTGGCGCACGCTGTTCGGCCCGCGCATGCTCTACGGCTGGAGGGCGGCGGACGGCGCCTGGCGGGCCCACACCCGGATCAGCAACGCCACCCGCATCGAGGCTGCGGATCGATTGACGATCGGCGACCATGTCTACATCGGACCGTTCAACCTGATCGATGCCTCGGCCGGTCTGGACATCGGCGAGGGCTGCCAGATCACGACCCATTGCGCGCTGCTGACCCATTCGAGCCACCAGGCGCTGCGTCTGGCCGGCCGCGCCTACTGGGGAGCGGCCGAACCACCGGGCCTCGAGCGCAAGTCGACGACCATCGGTGCCTACACCTTCATCGGGCCGCACAGCGTGGTGGCGCCGGGCAGCCGCATCGGGCGCGGTGTGCTGGTGCGCGCCTTCAGCTATGTCGATGGCGAGGTGCCCGACTTTGCCATCGTGGCCGGCCAGCCGGCACGCGTCGTGGGTGACACGCGCGAGTCCGACGCCGCCTGGCTGTCCGCCCACCCAGGCGAGCGCGCCGACTACGATGCCTGGGCCGGCCTGCGCGACCCGTCCCGCAGCGTGAACAGGCCCTAGATGCGTTACGTGCTGTTCGGCGACGGCGAGAGCCCGCACCTGCTGAAGTGGGCGCGTGCGCTGGCCAACGAACCGGGGCTGGAGCTGTGGCTTGCGTCGAGCCGCGGCTGCCTGGCGGGCTTCGATGCGCTGGTGCCCCTTGAGCGGCGCTTGGCGCTGCAAACCAGACCCAGGACCGCGGGCGGCAATGTCGGCCTGCTGCGGCAGCTGCCCAGGCTCGCGGCCTGGTTGCGCAGGGTCGATGCCGACTGGATCCATGCGCATTACCTCAGCTCGCACGGCACTCTGGCCTGGTTGGCCCAGCGCCTGTGCGGCGTGGGTGGGCGCCTGGTCGGTTCGGCCTGGGGCAGCGACATCCTCGTGACACCGGCCAGGAGCGCGCCGCTGCGCTGGCTGACACGCCGTGTCCTGGCCGACTGTGCGTTGACCACGAGCGACTCGCACGCGATGGCCGCCCGCATGCAGGCGCTGGGTGCGCAGGAGGTCATGGTGTTTCCGTTCGGCCTCGAATCGATGCCGCCGCCAGCGGAGCACAAGGACGACGGCCTCGTGTTCGCGAACCGTGCCCTGGAGCCGCTCTATGCACCGGCGCGCGTGCTCGATGTCTTCGCCCACTGGCCCATGCCCGGCGCCAGGCTCGTGATGGCCAACGAGGGTTCGCTGCGCGCTGCGCTCGAACGCGCGGCGCCGGCCGGCGTGCAATGGATCGGCCGGGTCGACGCGGTCGACCAGGCCGGTCGCTACGCGGCGGCGCGCTGGTACCTGAGCCTGCCGCAGAGCGACTCGGTCGCGGTATCGGTGCTGGAGGCGATGGCGCATGGCTGCATCCCGATCCTGTCCGACCTGCCGGCGAACCGCGAACTGGTGCGCAGCGGCGACAACGGCCTGCTGCTTGGCGCCGGCGAGCGACCCACAGCCGCGGCGCTGCAGGCGCTGCTGGCGCGTGCCAGGGCCATCGCGGCCGACAATCGGGACTGGGTCGAACGCCACGCGATGTTCGGGCCCTGCGTGCAGGCCTTCGTGCAGCGCCTGCGCGCGATCGCCGCATGAACATCCTCTACCTCAACCACTACGCCGGCAGCCCGGAGCTCGGCATGGAGTACCGCCCGTACTACCTGGCGCGCGAGTGGGTGCGCGCAGGGCACCGGGTGCAGATCGTGGCCGCCGACCACTCGCATGTGCGCACCCTGCAGCCGGCCGCCGGCGATCAGGTCGTCGACGGCATTCACTACCGCTGGATCGGCACGCCGGCCTATCAGGGCAACGGGCTGGGTCGGGTGCGCAACATCTGGACCTTCCTGCGCAAGGTCTGGCGCGACACGCACCGTCTGGTGCGCGAGTTCGAGCCCGACATCGTCATCGCCTCGAGCACCTACCCGATGGACATCTGGGTCGCGCGCCGCATCGCGCGCCGCGCCCGCGCCAGGCTGGTCTACGAAGTCCACGATCTGTGGCCGCTGTCGCCGATGGAAGTGGCCGGCATGTCGCGCCACCACCTCTTCATCCGGCTCGTGCAATGGGCCGAGGACACGGCCTACCGGGATGCCGACGTGGTGGTCTCGATGCTGCCCAAGGTGCACGACTACATGGCGTCGCGCGGCCTCGACCTGCGCAAGCTGCACATCGTGCCCAACGGCGTCGCACCCGACGACTGGTCGCTCGAGGCGATGCCGCTGCGCGCCGATGTCGCCGCGGCGTTCGCCGCCGCGCGCGCGGCGCAGCAGCTGGTGGTCGGCTACGCAGGGTCGATGGGCCGGCCCAATGCGCTCGAGGTGCTGCTCGACGCGGCCGCGCTGATGCAGGGCGAGCCGGTGCGCTTCGTGCTCGTCGGGGACGGGCTCGAACGGGCTGCACTGGCCGAGCAGGCGCGGCGCTTGCCCAACGTGGCGATGCTGGCGCCGGTGCCCAAGGCGATGATCCCGGGCTTCCTGGCGGCGATCGACATCGCCTACATCGGCTGGCGCCGGGCGCCGACCTACCGCTTCGGCATTGCGCCGAACAAGCTGATGGACTACATGATGGCGGGCTGCACGGTCCTGCATTCGGTGCAGGCCGGCAACGACCCGGTCGCCGAGAGCGGCTGTGGCCTGTCGGTGGCGCCGCAGGATCCGGCGGCGGTTGCTGCCGGCCTGCGCGAGCTGGCCGCCCTCGGGCCGGACGAACGGCGCACGCTGGGCGAACGCGGACGGGACTTCGTGCAGGCCCACCACACCTACCCGGTGCTGGCACGGCACTTTCTGGAGGCCCTGGCGTGAGGTCGGAGCCCGACGCCGTGGTCGAACGCTACGCCCGCCGTCGGGTGGCCGGCCTGGACGATCGCTACGCCGCCTGGCGCCCGGAGGTCTGGCAGACCCTGCACGAGCGGCAGCGGGTCCTGCTCGATCTGATGCGGCGCCATGGCGCGACCGACCTGGCTGCGCTGCGCCTGACCGAGGTCGGGTGCGGCAGCGGAGGCAATCTGCTCGAGCTGCTGCGCCTGGGGTTCCGGCCCGAACACCTGATCGGACTCGAGCTGCTGCCCGAGCGGCAGGCCCAAGCGCGGCAAATGCTGCCCGCGGCCACCGAGGTCCGGCTCGGCGACGCGGTCCAGGCCGACATCGCGGCCGGCAGCCAGGACCTGGTGCTGCAGTCGACCGTGTTCTCGTCGCTGCTCGACCCGGCCTTTCAGGAGACGCTCGCGGCGGCCATGTGGGCCTGGCTCAAACCGGGCGGCGCCATCGTCTGGTACGACATGGCGTTCGACAATCCGCACAACCCGGACGTGCGGGGTCTGCCGGCGGCGCGCATCCGGGCCCTGTTTGCCCACGGACGGGCGGACATCCGGCGCGTCACCCTGGCGCCACCCCTGGCGCGCCGGATCTGCCGCTGGCACCCCGGGTTCTATACCCTGTTGAACCGCGTGCCGCAGTTGCGCACCCATCGCCTGGCCTGGATCGAGAAGCCCGCATGAACGACGCCCCCTTCATCCCCTTTGCGCTGCCCGAGATCGGCGAAGACGAGATCGCCGAGGTGGTCGACACGCTGCGCAGCGGCTGGATCACGACCGGACCAAAGGCACGTCGCTTCGAGCAGGACTTCGCTGCCTTTCTCGGCGATGGCGCGCTGCACTGCGTGGCGGTGAACTCGGCCACGGCCGGTTTGCACCTGGCCCTCGAGGCGCTCGGGATCGGCCCCGGCGACGAAGTGATCACGACCACCCACACTTTCACCGCGACCGCCGAAGTGGTGCGCTACCTGGGCGCCGATGTGCGCCTGGTGGACGTCGACCCGATCACGCTGAACATCGACCCGCAGGCGGTGGAGGCTGCCATCACGCCCCGCACGCGGGCCATTCTTCCGGTCCACTACGCCGGGCTGGCAGCCGACATGCCGGCGATCCTGGACATCGCGCGCCGGCATGACCTCAAGGTGGTCGAGGATGCGGCCCATGCGCTGCCGACGACCTGCGGCGGGCGACTGGTCGGAACCCTCGACAGCGACGCCACGGTCTTCAGCTTCTATGCCAACAAGACGATCACGACCGGCGAGGGCGGCATGCTCGTGACACGCGACGCGGCGCTGGCTGCGCGGGCCCAGGTCATGCGGCTGCATGGCATGAGCCGCGACGCGTTCGACCGCTTCACGGCCAAGACGCCGAGCTGGGCCTACCAGATCGTGGCGCCGGGCTTCAAGTACAACCTGACCGACATCGCGGCCGCATTGGGCCTGCAGCAGTTGAAGAAGGCGCGCGATTTCCAGCAGCGGCGCGCGCAGATTGCGGCGGCCTACGACCAGGCCTTCGCCGACCTGCCGCTGATCCGGCCGGCGGGCCCGGTGCCGGGTGAAGTGCATGCGTGGCATCTGTACGTGCTGCGCCTTGGCGACGGTGCCGGCATCGAGCGCGACCGCTTCATCGAACGCCTGTTCGAACTCGGCATCGGCTGCAGCGTGCACTACATCCCGCTCCACCTGCAGCCCTACTGGCGCGAGCATTACGCGCTCGAGGCCAGGGACTTCGTGCACAGCCAGCGCGCGTTCGAGCGCATGGTCAGCCTGCCGATCTACACCCGCATGGGCGCCGCCGACGTGCAACGTGTCGTCGATGGCGTGCGCTCGGTCCTGGCCTGATGGCGATGGGCAAGCGCCTGTTCGACCTGCTCGGCGCGGCGTTCGCCCTCGTGCTGTTCGCGCCGCTGCTGGTGGTGCTGGCGGCGGTGATCAAGCTCGACACGCCGGGCCCGGTCCTGTACCGCCAGCAACGGGTCGGCCGCCATGGCAAGCTGTTCTCGATCCACAAGCTGCGCACGATGGTGCATGGCGCCGGAGGCTTGTCGATCACGGTCGGCGCCGATCCCCGCATCACGCGCAGCGGCCGCTGGCTGCGCCGGTTGCGGCTGGACGAGCTGCCGCAGCTGATCGACGTGCTCAAGGGCGACATGAGCCTGGTCGGGCCACGCCCGGAGGTGCCGCGCTATGTGGCGATGTACCCGCCGGCGCTGCGCGAACGGGCGCTCGCGATGCGGCCCGGGATCACCGACCCGGCCTCGCTCGCCTTCATCGACGAGGCCGAGCAACTGACCCATGCGGCGGATCCGGAGCGCGAGTACGTCGAGGTCATCCTGCCGCGCAAGCTGCAGGCCGCGGCCGACTACGCCGAGCAGGCCACCTGGTGGACCGACCTGCAGGTGCTGGCGCGCACGCTGCGCACCCTGGTGAGACTGGCATGAGGCGCGGCCCGGATCGGGATGGTGACCCGGCCAGCGCCGCCAGGCCCACCGTCTGGCACCGCCTCGACCTCGTCCTGGCGCGCCTGCGGCCGTACCGCCAGCCTCTGACGCTGCTGGTCGACGCGGCGGTCGTGGCGCTGGCCTGGAACGTCACCTACCTGTTCAGGCTCGGCTTCGAGCGCTGGATCAGCGCGCGGCCGGCCTACGACAGTGCGGTGCTGGCCGGCATCGTCGGGCTCTACGTCCTGGCCTTCGTCGCACTCAGGGTGCCGCTCAGCCTGTGGCGCTTCTCGGGTTTCGGCGAGGTCAAGCGCCTGACCCTGGCCTGCACGCTGGCCGGCCTGGTCAGTGCGGCGGTCGTCATGGGCGCCGGGTTGAGCGAGGTGCCGCGCGCCGTGCTCGCGCTGCATCCGGTGGTGGCGTTGATGGGTGTGGCCCTGGTCCGCATCGCCTACCGGATGCTGTACGAACATGCGCGCAGCCGCATCACCGGCAGCGAGCGCGAGATCCGGCGCGCGATCGTGATGGGCGCGGGCGGCGCGGCGCGCATCCTGCTGGCGGGCATCCACCAGCAGGGCTGGATCGTGCTCGGCCTGCTCGACGACGACCCTGGCAAGCGGGGCGCCAGGATCGCCGGCGTGCCGGTGCTGGGGCCGCTTGCGGCCGTGCGCGACAAGGCGGTGCGAGGGGCCGCGACCCATGTCATCGTGGCGCTGCCGAGCGCCACGGCGGCGCAGCGCAAGCGCGCCCTCGAACTCGCCGGCGAGTCCGGCCTGCCGGTGCTGACGGTGCCGACGATCGACGAACTGCGCGATGGCCGCAGGCGCATCGAACGGCTGCGCGACATCGAGCCGGACGACCTGCTCGGTCGTGAACCGGTCCAGCTCGACGAAGCCGGCATCGGGGCGGTGCTGCGTGGCAAGACCGTGCTCGTCACCGGTGCCGGCGGCAGCATTGGCAGCGAACTGTGCCGGCAGCTGGCACGCTACCAGCCGGCCCGCCTGGTCCTGTACGAGCTGAGCGAGTTCAACCTGTACAGCATCGAACAGGAGCTGGGTGCGACGTTCCCGGAGCTGCCGCTGGTGCGCCTGATGGGCGACGTGAAGGACCTGGAGCACCTGCGCCAGACCTGCGCCAGGTGGCGGCCGCAGATCGTCTTCCACGCTGCGGCGTTCAAGCATGTGCCGCTGATGGAGGAGGACGGCAATGCCTGGGCGGCGCTGCGCAACAACACGCTCGGCACCTGGCATGCGGCAAGCGCCGCGGCCGAGGTCGGGGCCGAGCGCTTCGTGCTGATCAGCACCGACAAGGCGGTCAACCCGACCAATGTGATGGGGGCGACCAAACGCGCCGCCGAGATGGTGATGGCGCAGATGGCGGCGCGGCACCCGGGCACACGTTTCCTCGCGGTCCGTTTCGGCAATGTGCTGGGCTCGAGCGGCAGCGTGATCCCGAAGTTCAAGGAACAGATTGCCCAGGGCGGCCCAGTGACCGTGACCCACCCCGACATGATCCGCTACTTCATGACGATCCCCGAAGCCGCGCGACTGGTGCTGCAGGCCGCGGCGATCGGCGAGAGCGGCCAGGTCCTGGTGCTGGACATGGGCGAGCCGGTGCGCATCGTCGACCTGGCGCGCCAGCTGATCCGCCTGGCCGGGCACGCGCCGGACGAGGTCGACATCGAGTTCACCGGATTGCGTGCGGGCGAAAAACTGTTCGAGGAATTGCTCGCCGGCGCCGACACGACACTCGAGACACCGTTCCCGAAGCTGCGCATCGCGCGCCTGGACGACACGCTGGCACGCGATCGATTCGAGGCCTGGATCCACGAGAGCAGCCGTGTCGGCGTCGACCGTGATGCCGCAGCACACCTGCGCGAACTCGTGCCCACCTTTCACGCGGTGGCGGCAGGCACGCGCGACTCGGACGCCGTGACCTAGAATTTGGCGACGCCCTGCGCGGCTGGCCAGGCGCGCAATTCCCCCCAGGAACCCGATGCACCTTCGCCGTCCCCTCATCGCCGATCGCAAGGTCCGGTTCGCGCTCGCCGGCTGCGGCCGGATCGCCAACAGCCACTTCGAGGCCATGCAGCAACATGGCGAGCGCTGCGAGCTCACCGATGTGTGCGACGTCGACCCGCTGGCGCTGCAGGTGGCGGTCGAGAAAACCGGTGCGCGCGGCCATGCGAGCTATGCGGCGATGCTGGCCGAGTCGGTCGCCGACTGTGTCGTGCTGGCCACGCCGAGCGGCTTGCACTCGCGCCAGGCCATGCAGGCGGCGCTGGCGGGCAAGGATGTCATGACCGAGAAGCCGATGGCGACGCGCTGGACCGACGGCCTGGCCATGGTGCGCGCCTGTGACGACGCCGGCGCACGCCTGTTCGTCGTCAAGCAGAACCGGCGCAACCGGACCCTGCAGCTGCTCAAGCGGGCGGTCGACGAAGGGCGCTTCGGCCGCCTCTACATGGTCAACGTGAACGTGTTCTGGACCCGGCCGCAGGCCTACTACGACAGCGCCGCCTGGCGTGGCACCTGGGAGTTCGACGGCGGTGCGTTCATGAACCAGGCCAGCCACTACGTCGACCTGCTCGACTGGATCTGCGGCCCGGTCGAGAGCGTGATGGCCTACACCGGAACCCTGGCGCGCAACATCGAGGTCGAAGACACCGGCGTGGCCGCCCTCAAGTGGCGCAACGGGGCCATGGGCTCGATCAACGTCACGATGCTGACCTACCCCAAGAACCTCGAAGGCTCGATCACGATCCTGGGCGAGAAAGGCTCGGTGCGCGTCGGCGGTGTGGCGGTCAACCAGATCGAGCACTGGGCCTTCGACCAGCCGCACGAGATGGACGGGGAGGTCAACGACGCCAGCTACCAGACGAGCTCGGTCTACGGTTATGGCCACCCGCTGTACTACGACAACGTGCTTGGCACCCTGCTCGGCCAGGCCCAGCCCGAGACCGACGGGCGCGAGGGGCTGAAGTCGCTCGAGCTGCTGATTGCGCTGTACATGTCGGCGCGCGACGGCAAGCGCGTGAGCCTGCCGCTGGCCTACTGAGCACGCGATGTCGACCTTCGTGCACCCGAGCGCCATCGTCGACGAGGGCGCGATGCTGGGCGACGGCTGCCGGGTCTGGCACTTCGTGCATGTGAGCGCCGGCGCACGCATCGGCGCCGGCTGCTCGCTGGGCCAGAACGTCTACGTCGGCAACGACGTGGTGATCGGCAACAACGTCAAGATCCAGAACAACGTCTCGGTCTACGACGCCGTGCACCTGGAGGATGACGTGTTCTGCGGGCCGAGCATGGTCTTCACGAATGTCTACAACCCGCGCGCCGCGGTCGCACGCAAGGACGAGTACCAGCCGACCCGCGTGCGCCAGGGCGCCACGCTGGGGGCCAACTGCACCGTGGTGTGCGGCGTCACGATCGGCCGCCATGCCTTCGTCGGGGCCGGTGCGCTGGTCAACCGCGACGTGCCCGACTTTGCCCTGGTTCTGGGCGTTCCCGCGCGCCGGGCAGGCTGGATGAGCCGGCATGGGGAACGGCTGGACCTGCCGGTGAATGGCGACGGCGAGGCCGTCTGCGCGCACACCGGCGACCGCTACCGCCTGCAGGCTGGCCGGCTCAGCCTGGTCGGCCAGTGAAAGCCAGGAAGACGCCGGCATGAACCGACCCGAACCCGCGCCGACGATGGACTTCATCGACCTCAAGCGTCAGTATGCGGCGCTGCGTGACGACATCAACGCCCGCATCCAGCGCGTGCTCGACCATGGCCAGTACATCATGGGCCCCGAGGTCGGCGAAATGGAGACCGCGCTCGCGGCGCGCACCGGATCGGCGCATTGCGTCAGTGTGGCCAGTGGCACCGAGGCGCTGCTGATCTCGCTGATGGCGCTGGGCGTGGAGCCCGGTGACGAGGTCATCACGACCCCGTTCACCTTCATCGCCACTGCCGAGATGATCATCCTGGCCGGTGCGACCCCGGTCTTCGTTGATGTCGAGCCGGGCACCTGCAACATCGACGCCGGCGCGATCGAAGCGAAGATCACACCTCGCACCAGGGCCATCATGCCGGTCAGCCTCTACGGTCAGGTGGCGGACATGGATGAGATCAACGCGGTCGCGGCACGTCACGGCGACATCGCGGTCATCGAAGACGCGGCGCAGAGTTTCGGCGCGCTCTACCGGGGTCGCCCGAGCTGCAATCTGTCGACGCTGGCCTGCACCAGCTTCTTCCCGAGCAAGCCGCTGGGCTGCTACGGCGACGGCGGCGCCCTCTTCACGAACGACGATGCGCTGGCCCAGGCCGCACGCGAGATCCGGGTCCATGGCCAGGCCCGCCGCTACGAACACACGAGGCTGGGTGTCGGCGGGCGCATGGACACGCTGCAATGTGCCGTCGTGCTCGGCAAGCTAGGCCGTTTCGACTGGGAGATCGAGCGCCGCCTGGCGCTCGGCGAACGCTATCGGACCCTGCTTCGCGAGGCGGACCTGCCGCTCGGGCTGCTGACGGTCAAGCCGGACCGGAACTGCGTCTGGTCGCAGTTCACGGTCTTCGTCGAGCAGCGTGCCGAGGTCCAGCAGAGGTTGAAGGCGCAAGGCATTCCGACCGCGGTCCACTACCCCAGACCGCTGCACCGCCAGCCGGTCTTCGCCGACCGGTTCGGCGCCAGCGATTGCCCGCACAGCGATGCGGTGGCGCAGCGCGTCCTGAGCCTGCCGATGAGCGCGGATCTGTCCGAGGCCGACCAACAGCGTGTCGTGCAGGCGCTGGTGGCCGCCCTGGCCTGACAGCCTGTCAAGTCGGCCAGACCGCCGGCCGCGGCTGGCCCTGAAGTTCGGCCATCCAGCCTTCGAGGCTGCTGACGAGCGCGCTGCGGTCGAACTCGCGTGCCGCATGGTCGCGTGCACGCGCGCCCATCGCGGCGCGCTCCGTCTCGTTCAGGGCCATCAGCCGGCGCGCGGCGAGTGCGAGCGCCAAGCCGTCGCCGGCCGGCGCGGTCAGGCCGGCCTGTGCCTGTTCGATCAGGCGTGCACCTTCACCGTCGAGCATGCCCAGCAGCGGCAGGCCGGCCGCCATGTAACTCTGCACCTTGCCGGGCACGGTCAGGCTGAACACCGGATCGCGCTTGAGCGTGACCAGCAGGGCCGACGCGCCACGGAAGAACGACGGCATGCGCTCCATCGGATGGCGGCCGAGCAGGATGACGCAGCGCGACAGGTCACGCTGCGCGACTTCGGCTCGCACCCGGTCGGCGGCACGGCCGTCGCCGACGATCAGCCAGCGCAAGCCCGGGCATTCGTCGCGCAGTGCGGACGCCGCGTCGAGCAGGGCCGGGAAGTCCTGCGCGTCGCCGATGTTGCCGGCGAACACGATGTTGAAACCATCCTGGTAGGGCGCCAGTTCGGGCGCGAGCGGCGCCTGCGCCAGCCGGTCGGCCAGGCCTTCGAACACCGGCTCGACCCAGTTCGGGAAGTAGCGGATTCGCTCGCGCCGGCCACCATGCTGTTCGACGTTCGGGAAGAAGGCGCGCGACTGGACCAGCACGCGGTCGCAGCGCCGGTAGATGAACCGGACCATGCGGCCGACCCAGCCCAGCGCCCGCGCCGAGGTGACGGCGCCGACCGCGGCCAGCGTCTCCGGCCACAGGTCCAGCACCCACAGCAGCAAGGGTGCGGACTTGAGCCGGCGCAGCAACAAGGCCGGGATCACCGACGTGATGGGCGAGGTCTGGAAGACGAAGATCGCGTCGAAGTTGCGCCCGCGCAGCTTCCAGGGGGCCAGCAGCAGACCCGAGACCACGAAGCTCAGGTAGTTGAGCACCAGGCGCAGCTTGCCCTGGCCGCGCGCCAGCACCGGTATGCGCAGCACGGTCGCACCGGCGTACTGGGCGAATCGGGAGGGCGTCGCGCGGAACTCGGGGAAGACCTGGCCGTCGGGATAGTTCGGCCAGCCGGTCAGGACGGTGACCTCGTGGCCGCGCGCGACCAGCTCGGCCGTGAGGTCGTTGACCCGGAAGTTCTCAGGCCAGAAGTACTGGCTCAGGACGAGCACGCGCAAGGTCGAAACCCGGCTTCAGTCGAATCGACGCCAGACGACGCGGTTCACGTAGTCGGTGTAGCTGTGCAGGATGCGCAGCACCTTGTCGGAGACGTTGGGCACTGCGTAGTCGGCCACCAGGCGCAGACCGCGCTGGTCGCCGCGTGGCTGGCTCGCGAGGATCGCCAGGCCCTGGCGCACCCGGTCGAGCTCGAGGCCGACCATCATCACGGCGGCTTCTTCCATGCCTTCGGGGCGCTCGTGCGCCTCGCGCAGGTTCAGGGCCGGGAAGTTGAGGATCGACGACTCCTCGTTGATCGTCCCGCTGTCCGACAGCACGGCGCGCGCCGACATCTGAAGGCGCACGTAGTCGTGGAAGCCGAGCGGCTTGAGCAGGCGTACGCCGGCGTGGAACTGCACGCGCTGCGCCTCGATTCGTTTGAGCGTGCGCGGGTGGGTCGAGACGATGACGGGCAGGCTGCTGTCGGCCGCGACTGCATCGAGCATGGCGACGAGCTTGCCGAACATCCGTTCGCTCTCGATGTTCTCCTCGCGGTGGGCGCTGACGACGAAGTAGCGCCCGGGCTCCAGTGCGAGCCGCGCCAGCACGTCGGACGCGTCGATCTGCGGCCGGTAGTGGGTCAGGACCTCGAACATCGGGCTGCCGGTCTTGATGACGAGGTCCGGTGGCAGCCCCTCGCGCAGCAGATAGTCGCGCGCGATCGTGCTGTAGGTGAGGTTGACGTCGGCGGTGTGGTCGACGATGCGCCGGTTGATCTCCTCGGGCACGCGCTGGTCGAAGCAGCGGTTGCCGGCCTCCATGTGGAAGACCGGGATGCGCCGGCGCTTGGCCGCGATCACGGCCAGGCAGCTGTTGGTGTCGCCCAGCACCAGCATCGCCTCGGGCTTGACCTGTTCGAGCACCGCGTCCACCGCGATGATCAGGCGCCCGATCGTCTCGGCGGCGTTGGCGCCTGCGCTGGCGAGGAAATGGTCGGGCTTGCGCACCGAAAGGTCGTCGAAGAAGACCTGGTTGAGCTCGTAGTCGTGGTTCTGGCCGGTGTGCACGAGCACGTGCTCACAGTGTTCATCGAGGCGCGCGATGACGCGCGACAGGCGGATGATCTCGGGCCGGGTCCCGAGCACGGTGAGCACCTTGAGCTTGTTCATGGCAGGAGTGGAGGCATGTGCACGGGCCGCGGCGGACCGGGGCCTCAGTTTATGCGCCTGCGTCGCCGGCGCTTGCGGCGGGTCCGATCGGCCGCCGCGCGGCAAACCGGCGCTGCGCCACCAGGTCGATGGTGTACATCGCGGACATCTGCAGGCTCAGCGCGACCATGAACTGGACTGCCGACAGGTCGGCCAGAGCGGCCCACCCCACCACACCGGCGGTGCTGAGCAGACGGCCGAAGTGCCACCAGGGCAGGTAGCGCCAGGCACCGACGACCAGGCTCGTGCGGTCCAGTGGAACGGTCACGAACGACAGCAGGGATGCCAGGCACAGGATGGCGGAGAAGAGTCCCGCCTGCTGCCACTGCGCGCCGAAGAGCCAGGGATAGAGCCAGGGTGAGAGCAGCGCGAGTGCGATGAACATCGGCAGGCCGAGCATCGTCAGGCGGCGCGTCGTGCTGCGCCATAGCGCGCCGATCGCCTCGCCCTTCGACCAGTGTTCGGCGGCGCGCTGGTAGTAGACCTGCCCGATCGCCGTGCCGACGAGGGCCGAGGGCAGGTAGTTGGTCGACACGACGAGCGCGTACTGGCCGAGCACGTCGGCGCCATGCTGGCGCGTCAGGTAGAGCGCCGGGATCAGCCCGGTGAAGGTCAGCATCAGGTGCGAGCTCACCATCGAGCGCGCCAGGGCGGCGTGGTCGCGCAGCGCCCGCCCGATCAGGCGCCACCAGGTGCGCCGGTGCGGCTTGTGCGATCGCGCGCCGGGCCGGCCGGGACCCGCAGGCAACAGCACGAGCACCTTGGCGACGGTCCCCAGGCCGATGGCCGACAGCAGGCCGATCGCGCCCGGCAAGATCCAATGGCCGACCAGTGCCCACAGCGCGTAGGCGAGCTTGTTGATCGCCTCCGCAACACCGGAGCGGCGGAACTCGCGGCGGCGCTGGGCCAGATGCTGCAGGGCCAGCGCGGCCGCCATGACGGCCGCGGTCAGCGGCACCAGGCGCAGCCCGATGTCCATGGCTGGCTGGCCCAGCCAGCCGGCCAGGCGCGGGCCGGCCCACCACATCAGCGGCGTGCCGAGCAGCGCACCCAGCGTGGCCAGGAGCAGCACGAGCCGCAGCAGGGCCAAGGCGCCGATCTCGTGCCGGGGCAACTGGATCGCGTATTCGAAGCGCAGCGTCATGAGGCCCATCGCGAACGCGGCGGCCTGGGTGAAGATGCTCAGTGCCGCGAAGTCGGCCGGGCTGTAGAGCCGCGTGAGCAGAGGCATCGACAGCAGGCCGATGAGCTGCGCGAGCGCAGTGCCCGAGGCGACCCAGGAGATGTCCTGCCAGTAGCTCGAGCGTGGCACCCATCCGGCCCACCAGCGCAGCGGCGCGCTCATGCGTGCACGCGGCTGCGACCCGGGGGGCGAGGGCTCATGCCGACATCACCTCGGTGCCTGCGGATCGACCTTCATCGGCACCGTGTCGGGCCGCTGGCGGTCGAAGACCTCGTTCGCCCACAGCATGACGATCAGTTCGTCGGCGCCGATGTTGCGGATGTCGTGCGTCCAGCCGGGCACGGTCTCGACGATCCGGCCGTCGCCGCCGCGCACGTCGAGCGAGTGCAGTTGACCGCTCACGATGTGGCGGAAACCGAAACGGGCATGGCCCTGGATGACGAGGAACTTCTCGGTCTTGCTGTGGTGGTAATGCTCGCCGCGGACCACGCCAGGGCCGGCCGTGAAGTAGCTGAACTGCCCGCAGTCGGGAGTCTTCAGCATCTCGACGAAGACGCCGCGCGCGTCGGCGTGGCGTGGCACGTCGTAGGCGAATTGCGCTGGCGCCAGATGGCTGAGGTAGGTGGCATGGAGCGCGCGCTGCAATCCCGCCCCGACCCGCCCGGTCACCAGGCTTCGCCGGCTCTGTGCAAATCCCTGCAGCAGCGTCGCCACCTCGCCCACTGTGGTGTCGTACACCGGCGCGACCTGAACGAAACCGTCGCCGTCGGTGGCGACCTGGCCCGGCGGCAGGCAGGCCACGAATGCCGCGATCACGTCGTCGATGTAGACCAGGCGCAGCGCTGCCGCCGGGTCGTGGACGGTCGGCGTGAGGCCCTGGGCGACCTGGTCGCAGAAGGTGGCGACCGCCGAGTTGTAATGCGGTCGCGCCCACTTGCCGAACACATTGGTGAGGCGGAACAGGTGCAGCGGCGCGCCGCTGCGTGCCGCATGCTCGCGCAGCAGCGACTCCGCGTCGCGCTTGCTGCGGCCGTAAGGGTTGTCGAGCGCGGCCTGGGTCGAAGAGGCGAAGACGATCGGCGGCGCGCGGCCGAGCTCGGCCAATGTCGCGACGAGCTGCTGCGTGGCACCGGTGTTGATGCGCGTGAAGTCGGACGGATCGGCCGGGCGGTTGGCACCGGCGAGGTGGTAGACGACGTCGGCGCCGGCGAGGGCGTCGCGCTGGTCGGCCAGCGAGCTCGCACGGGTGAGGCCGCGGACCTCGGTCTGGCCGAGCTCGCGCAGCCGGACGGTCAGGTTGCTGCCGATGAATCCGTCGGCGCCGGTGATGACGATGCGCATCGGTGCGCTCCCCGGGGTCGTTGGACGCTCAGTCGGGCGCGCCGACCGGATCGCCCCGTTGCAGGCGCTCAATGAGATCGAGCTTGCGCAGCATCTGCGCCATCGCAGGCACGTCGAGCTGCTGGGTGTTGCGCGAGTTGTAGTCCTCGCTTGCGGTGATGGCGCGTTCGCCCTGGTCGACGAACTTGGCGTAGTTCAGGTCGCGCCCGTCGGGCGGCACGCGGTAGTAGGCACCGAGGTCCTCGGCCGCGGCCATCTCTTCGCGGCTGAGCAGGACCTCGAACTGCTTTTCGCCATGGCGGGTGCCGATCTCGCGGATCTCGTGGTCCGGCTTGCCGAGCACATCCAGCAGGGCCCGCGCCAGCACCGCGACGCTCGCCGCGGGGGCCTTCTGCACGAAGATGTCGCCGTTGCGGCCGTTGACGAAGGCATACAGCACCAGTTCGACCGCGTCTTCGAGCGTCATCATGAAGCGCGTCATCGCGGGATCGGTGATCGTGATCGGCTTGCCGGCCAGGACCTGCTCGACGAAGAGGGGAATGACCGAGCCGCGCGATGCCCATCACGTTGCCATAGCGTGTGCCGCAGATCGTGGTGGCGCTGCGGTCGAGGTTGCGCGAGTGCGCGACCATGACCTTCTCCATCATCGCCTTGGAGATGCCCATCGCGTTGATCGGGTAGACGGCCTTGTCGGTCGACAGGCAGATCACGCGGCCGACCCCTGCCGCGATGGCCGCCTCGAGCACGTTCTCGGTCCCCAGCACATTGGTCCGCACCGCCTCCATAGGATGGAACTCGCACGACGGCACCTGCTTGAGTGCTGCGGCGTGGAAGCAGAAGTCGACCCCGCGCATCGCCAGCGCCACGCTGCGCCGGTCGCGCACGTCGCCGAGGTAGAACTTCAGCTTCGGATCCTGGCAGCGCTTGCGCATGTCGTCCTGCTTCTTCTCGTCGCGGCTGAAGATGCGGATCTCGCGCAGGTCCGAGGCCAGGAAGCGACCGAGCACGGCATTGCCGAAGCTGCCTGTGCCACCGGTGATGAGAAGGGTGCGGTCGGAGAACATGGATTCAGTGCTTGTCGGACGGATCGGGGATCAGCGCGTCCTTCTGTTCCGGATTCGGGTAGTTGATCAGAACCGCGCGGTAGGCACCCTTGAACACGAAGAGGCTGCCCGCCGCGGCCCCCACGATACCGCCACAGGCGTCGACCAGGGCCGCAACATGCGCCAGCGAGCCGGCGCCACCCAGCATGGTCAGCGGGATGCGCAGTTGCGAGCGCAGTTGTCTGGCCAGCGCCAGATCGTAGCCCGTCATGCGGCCGTCGTCGTCGATCGAGTTGACGACGATCTCGCCGGCGCCCCGGGCCTGCATCTCGAGTGCGGTCTCGATCAAGGCCCGCCGGGTGTTGCGCTGGCCGTTGTGGGTGCAGACGTCACGCGTGGCGCTGAAGCGGCGCTTCCTGTGATCGAGCACGACGACCACGCTCTGTCGGCCGACCGCAGCGGCCATGCGCTCGACCAGGGCAGGGTCCTCGACCGCCGCCGAGCTGACGCAGACCTTCTCGACCCCGAGTCCGATGATGCGCTTGGCCTGCTCCGCGCTGCGCACGCCGCCGCCGTAGGACAAGGGCATCCGGCATTCCGCGGCCAGATGGGCGATCAGCTGGAAGTCGGGCTCGACGCCGTTGACCGTGGCGTCGATGTCGAACACCGCCAGCTCGTCGCACTCCTTCTCGTTGAAGATCTTGACCGCATTGATCGGGTCGCCAACGTACTTCGGCGCACCGAAGCCGACCGTCTTGACGAGCCCGCCCTCATGCACGAGCAGGCTGGCGATGATGCGTGGGCGCAGCATCGCTCAGTCCGTCACGAAGTTCTTGAGCAAGGCGGCACCCCAATGGTGGCTCTTCTCGGGGTGGAACTGGACGCCGGCGACATGTCCGCGTCGCACGGCACAGCTGAAGTCGATCCCGTAGCGGACGACGGCCGCGCTGTGCACCTTGGGCTCGGCGCACTCGAAGTAGTAGGAGTGCAGGAAGTAGAAGCGCGCGTCGTCCTCCAGGCCGCGGAAGAGTGGATCGCCAGCGGTGGGCGCGACATCGTTCCAGCCCATGTGGGGCAGCGGCAGGTGCTCGAGCGCGGGCTTCCCGTCCAGCGCGCGGACCCGCCCGGGAATCCAGCCCAGTCCGGGGCTTTGGCCTTCGTCGCTGCCATTGGCCATCAGCTGCATGCCGACGCACACGCCGAGCACGGGAGTCCTGCGCTCGAGCACCAGGTCGTCGAGCGCCCCTCGCATGCCCGAGGCGTCGAGCAGGTTCATCGCATGGTCGAAGGCGCCGACGCCGGGCAGGATGAGGTGGCTCGCATCGTGCAGTTCGTCGGCGTGGCGCGCCACCCGGGCCGGCAGGTTGAGTCGCTTGTACAGGTTGGCGAAGGCCTGGATGTTGCCGAGCCCGTAGTCGACGATCGTGATCATCGGATGATCGCCCTTTGCACGCCGGCCAGGCGCAGCACGCGCGTGCCGAGATCGATCAGGCCCATCGCATTGGCGTAGTCGCGGTAGCTCTTGTTGGGGCCGTCCATGATGGCCTGCAGTTCGGCCACCGTCAGGCCGAGCTTGGTCGCGATGTACTCGAAGTCCTGCGCCAGGTGCTCGTCGCTGTAGGCGCGCTGCGCGATCTTCTCGAGTGCTTCGTCGCGCGACAGCTGGCCGGTCAGGATCAGGCTGGAGAAATGTGCGCGCCGCTTGTCGTAGCCGAACTTGGTCGGCAGCCAGTAGCCTTCGTAGAAGCGCGTGAAGCGGCTCTCGTAGTGCTTGTGGGCGTATTTCTGCCAGCCGAACTTGTCGACCAGCTCCTGCATCGCCGCTTCCTTGTGGAATGGCACGTGGTTGAGCGGCTTGACGACCCGCACGCCCTTGATGAAGCGGTAGTAGAGCTTGTAGGTGAAGATGTCCGCGAGCGGGAATGTCTTGAGCGGGCGCGTGCCGAAGCGGCGGTGGATGTCCTTGAGCTGGCGCAGATCGCTCGCGTGGTAATGCCACTCGAGCGGCTCGCGCACACACTCGGTCGAGTAGTTCGCGCCGGTCAGGATGTACTTGAAGCCCTGCCTGGCGGCGAAGTTGTAGAGCGCGGCGAAGAAGGCGTGGTCCTGGGGCGTGTCGATGTGCGGAACTTGCGCCTTGAAGAAGGCGAGTTGCAGGTCCTTCATCTCCTGCCAGTTGATCACTTCGGTGTGCAGGTCCAGGCCCAGCCCGTCGACCAGCTTCTCGATGTTGTTGACCGCCTGCTGCGAGTTCCAGCCCGCGTCGACATGGAACAGCAGCGGGCGCAGCCCGAACCTGGCCTTGGCCAGGTAGGTCACGTAGGAGCTGTCGACGCCGCCGCTGATGCCGATCAGGCAGTCGTGGTCGCGGCCACGCCCTTGCTGCTTGATGCGCTCGATGACCGGCGCCAGTTCACGTTCGCCACGCTCGTCGGGGTGCCAGTGCGGCAGGATGTTGCGCTCGTAGTTGTTGCAGTAATCGCACCAGCCGCGGGCGTCGAAACTGATGTTCGAATCGCTCGTGTCCATGATGCAGTGGCTGCAGATCTGATAGGGGCGCTGGTTCATGGGGTCGCGGAATCGGTTCCTGGGTGGGTGTTGCTCAGGCGACCTGGGTGCGCAGACGGGCGCGGATCTGCAACTGGCGGTAGCTCGACGTGTACGGGATGCCGAGCGCGGCGGGGCGGCCGATCGCCTTCTTGACCAGATTCTTGGCCAGGTTGAGCCCGCTGTCGATGCGCCAGCGGCGAATCTGCACGACCTCGAACCCGGCCCGGTCGAGATAACCGCGCAGATGCCGTTCGCCGGCGAACACCAGATGATCGGGCAGGCCGAGCTCGCCCGGGAATTCGGCGCGCGAGCCGAGGTCGGCGAGGTTGCCGGTCTCGATGAAGAGTTCGCCATCGGGCACGAGCACGGCGCGCAGTTCGAGCAGGAAGTCGGCGAAGTTCGGGACATGCGAGAACACGTCGACGATCGAGATGAACCGGACCTTGGGGTGGTCCGGGCGCAGATAGTCCTGCGTGATGTCGAGTCCGCGCGCGCGGGCACTGGCCGCCTTCGGCTGCATCGGCTCGAGTCCGCTCACGCGGCTGCCCGCAGGCGCCAGTGCACGCACGGCCTCGACGATCTCGCCGTAGCCGGCGCCGACGTCGAGCCAGGACACCGGGTCGCCCTTGCGCCAGACGTCGCCGAACAATTCTCCGAGCAGTCGGCGGTAGCGCGCCACCTTGGCCTCGACGCGGTGCGCGACGACGACCAGGCCCTGCGCCTCGGCGCCATGCGCGCCGCTGCGCACGGCCGCGTCGATCAGGTTCAGGGGCGGTCGCGGATTGCAGTAGATCAGCGCACAGTCGCTGCAGCGCACGGCCGTGAACCCCCGCTCCTCGGCCCAGGCACGATGGTCGTTCGAGCCACAGTACGGGCAGGCGACGGTTTCGAGCACGTGCGTCATCGGCTCGCGGCAGCCTGGTTGAAGCGCAGCGTGCGCTCGATCAGCCGATTCCAGTCGAGGTGCTGATCTGCGACTTCCCTGGCCCCGTCGCCCATGGCGCGCAGGCGCACCGGGTTGCCCAGCATCGCCTCGATCTCGGCCGCCAGCCGATCGGCACGGATCTGGTCGCGCGGCAGGATGACGATGTTGTGGGCGAGGTTGAGGTAGGAGATGTCCTGCTGGCCGACATCGCCCACGAGCAGCGGCAGGCCCGCCGCGATGGCCTGCTGCCACAGGATCGACTGGCTGGCGGGGAAGACCGCCAGGTCGGCCATGTCGAGGTGGCGGTAGATGTCCTCGCGCCCGAGCCAGCCGGTGAAGTGCACGTTGGGCAAACTGGCACCCATCGACTGCAGGCGTGACTTGTAGGCGGCATCGTCGGCGCTCGCGTCGCCGGCCACGACCAGGCGCAGCGGCCTGTGGGGCAATGCGGCCACGGCCTCGATGAGCAGTTCGGTGCGTTTGGCGGGGGCCAGCTTGCCGCCGGTGAAGACCACGATCTCGTGCTCGCCGATGCCGAGCTCGGTGCGCAAACGGCGCCCCTCGCCCCGGCGCGCGATGTCGCGTGCCAGATCGAGGTCGGCGCCGAGCGGAAGCAGTTCCATCTCCTCGTGGGCAACGCCGTAGACCTCGTGCAGGAAGGTGGCGCTGGCCGGCACGATCGGGAAGATGCGGCTGAAATGCGGGCGCGCGCGGTCGAGGAACCACTTGCGCGCCACGCCGTGCAGCAGCTTGAGCGACCAGACACTGCGGCCCGAGTTGCTGTAGTCGGCGTGGTAGTCCATCACCATCCGGCACTGCGGGTGGCGCTGCACGTAGGCGACGCATTCGGGCAGGTTGAGCATGATGTCGTGCACGAAGATCAGGTCCGGCTTCTCCGCGGCCAGCAGCGCGTCGATGCGCGTGTAGGCGCGCAATCGATTGGCGATGTTGTAGCGGTAGGGCAGCTTGATGATGCGCGCGCCCTGGTCTTCGTACCGGCGCCCGGTGGCCGTCCGGTCCGGGCGATCGTGGTAGTAGTCGAACACCGACTCGAAGGTCGACGCGATGACCGTCACCTCGTGGCCATGCTTGCGGTAGTACTTGACCAGCAGGTTTTCCTGGTACTCGAGCGACTCGTCGTAGAAGTCGCACAACATCACGATCTTCATGCCGGCTCGGGCCGTTCGACGCGAGGCCGCAGACCGCGCGCAAGCGGCTCGCGAAACCGGCCATAGGCGGCCAGCGCCATCGCCAGCATCAGGTACTCGTGGTTCTTCGCGGTCAGGTAGAGCAGGGCGGCGGTGCCGACGAAGGCGATCGCGCAGGCAAATCGCGGGTCACCCACATGCTGGCGCGCGCGAACGACGAGATCGATGAATGGAGCGAACAGCAAGGTGCCGAAGGCGAGCAGGCCGACGATGCCGAAATCGACCCAGACCGACAGCAGGTTGTGTGCGTACTCACCGACCGCATAGCTGGCGTAGTCGCCGAACACCGGGTGGGCGACGACGCTGCGCCAGGCCTCGCGCAGCATCTGCCGGCGCTCCAGAACCGAATCGTCGGCGCTGACTTCGAGCAGGTTGAGCACCCGGCTGTCGGGCAACAGCTCGGCCAGCCAGGGCCAGAGCAGGATGACCGTGCCCAGCAGCAGGCCCAGGCCGGCCAGCAGCCAGGTCAGGCGGCGCGTGAAGCTGCCTTCGAGCAGCAGACAGATGGCGACGAAGGACACGAACTCCGAGCGGGCGCCGTTGAAGAACAGGCAGACCGTGCCGAGCACGTAGAGCAGCAGGCGAGCGCTCAGGCTGCGCGTGTGGCTGATCAGGACCAGGGCCGTGACCAGGTAGACGAAGGCATAACCCTGGTAGGTGGACAGCACCTTGTCGTCGAAGGGCAGGTCGAGGATGGCGATGACGAAGGCGCCGTCGTCGAGGTTCGCCAGCACGATACCGCTCATGACCGCCACGGCCAGCCACAGCAGGCGCCGGTTGGCGGCCCGCGACGGGTCGAAGAGGCGGAACATCATGAACAGCATCGCGTACTGGAGCGCGATCGAGACATGGGGCCAGGCGATGGCCTTGGGCGCGCCGCCCGCGATCCCGATCAGTTCGACCACGAGGAAATAGCCGACCAGAACGAACAGCGCCAGGTCCAGCGTGGGCAGTTGCCAGCGTCTGAGCTTCAGGTCGTGCGCATAGGACATCGCCACCAGCGGCAATGCGAGGACCGTGATCGCATGCGAGTAGCCGGCCAGATAGGGCGCCAGATGTCCCGATGCAACCAGCGCGTGGTAGACGAAGAAGCCGGGGAACACGAGCAGGAAGGCCAATGTCACCGGCCACGCGAGCGGGCGTGGTCGCCGCAGCGCAGCGGTCCGCCCAGGCGGGCGGGCCGGGAAAGCGGCGTGGGTGGCCCCGGTGTCCATGCGGTCGTGGTTGCGCGAAAGGGCGAACGGGACCGGAACGCGTTCAGCCCGGGTCGGCTGCGAGTGACTGCAGGCTGCGCCGGAAGTTGGCGCGGATCAGCAGCCCGATCACGAGCAGGATGAAGGTCACCACGGTGGCCACGACGGCGGTCAGCCCGTGCCGCGGCCAGCTCTTGCGTTCGGGGGGTGTGGCGGTGTCGACGACCTGGATCAGCGCGTTCTCACGGCTCTCGTCGATGCGGGCCAGTTCGAACTGGCGTGCGTGCAGCTCGAACAGGGTCTCCTGGTACTTGAACTCGCGGTAGCGGCCGATGTAGTCAGGTCCGTCACCGGCGGCGGCGTTCGCTTCGAGGCGTGCCAGCTGGGTCCGCAGCGCGCCCAGCGCCGCCACCTGCTGGCGCACTTCGGGCGCCGCGTCGGTGAGCGATCCACGCAGGGCCTGCAGCCGGACCTCGGCCGAGGTCAACTGCGCGCGCAGGCTGGCATAGCCTTCGGCGGCGGCCCTGGGCTCGGCCTTGAGCGCGCCGCTGTCGAAGCCGCTCGCCTGCAGCGCCAGTTGCGCCTTGGCCAGGCCATCGCGGCTCTCCTTGAGCAACTGCTCGAAGAAGACCCGGCGCTGCTGGCCCTCGGTCAAGGCCAGGGTCGACGCCATGCGGCGCAACTCGTCGACATAGCGGTTGGCCATGTCGGCAGCCCGCTGCGGCTGCCGGTCGTCCACTTCGATCGTGATCAGGCCGTCCTTCTTGCCCAGCGCGATGTGCACGTTGTCCTCGAGTTCCTCGCGCGCTTCGACGCGGTACTTCTCGTCGTAAACCTGCATCAGGCCGAACTCGTCGATGATCCGGTCGGACACGGTGATGCTCTCGAGCAGCGCGACGTACTGTTCTGCGGCCTGGTTGCGCGCGCCGGCCGACATGCCGGCCAGACTGGCCAGCGGCCCGAGCGAGGCGAGCGCGTTGTTCGCCGCACTCTGGGGCTTCTGCGGCGGGATGAAGGACGTGCGCGCGGTGTAGGTCTTGGGCATCAGGAAGGTGACCGGCAGCGACAGCAGACCGACCGCGAGCGGCACGATCACCAGCAGCTTCACGCGGCCGCGCAGCGCCAGGTAGAGCTCGGCCAGCGACGGATCGCCGCCGTCGCGCGGGAGTGCGTGCTCGGGCTGGCTCATGACCGGTCCGCGCTCATTGAATGGCACTCATGATGCCGGCCAGTCCGATGCCGAACTGGTACAGGATCTGGGTCCAGTCCTTCGCGCCCTGGATGAAGGTGGTCCGGTCCATCTCTTCCGGCACGAAGACCGTGTCGCCCGGCTCGGCCCGGACGCTGCCGATCTGGCTGCCGCCGAACCAGGAGTCGCCGCCGCTCTGGCGTCCGCTGACCACCTGTCCGTTGGAACGGATGACGAAGATGCTGCCCTCGTCGGCGCCCTTGGTCGGGCCACCGGCCAGGCGCAGGTATTCCTCGAGCGTGCGGCTGTCGCTGTACAGGTAGCTGCCGCTATTGAACACGCTGCCGAACACACCGACCGTCGTCGGCCGGGGCGGGATGTAGAGCCGATCGCCGTCCTCGAGCACGAGTTGCGGCAGGTCGACCGAGCCCGGCGTCAACTGCAGCACCACGCGCCCACTGGGTTTCAAGGCCCGAAGGCGCTCGATCAGGCGCGATGTGGCCGCTGCCTGGGCCTCACTGCTGGCCGCTTGTTCGCGGCTCGACACGCGCTGCGTGCCATGGGTGCGCGCGAAGTCGGTCTCCATGTCGCGCAGCGCACGTTCGTAGTTCTCCTGCTGGGTGGCGCGCACGCTGACCCGGGTGAACTGCGTGCCGTATACGAACGCCGACGGCGTCAGACCGCCCGCGGCGCGCAGCGCGTCGAGCAGCGTGCTGTCGGGTGGCAGCAGGTAGTCGCCGGGCCGCGCCACCTCGCCGTCGACGCGAACCTGCTTGTTCTGTTTCTGGATCGACAGCACGGCTTCGGTGGCGCTGATGGCGCGCAGCACGTCGCCATTGCTCAGCGGCAGCCCTTCGTCGCGCGGCAGGCTCAACTCGGCCACCCGGTGCGAGCTGCGGTCCCGCAGCCGTTCGATGGCCACGCGGCCACGGTCGGCCACGGCCGAGAAGCCGCCGGCCATGCGCAGGGCATGGGCCACGGTCTCGCTCGGCGCCAGTTCGACGACCGAGGGCCGGTTGACGCTGCCGATCACACCGACCTGGGTCCCGACCGCGTCGACATGCACGACGTCGCCGGCCTGCACGATGTGGTCGGCCGAGCGATCCCCCTTGAGCAGCAGATCGTAGAGATCGAAATGTGCGACGACCGACCCGCCGCGCTTGAGCTGGATGCGGCGAAAACTCCCCGCCGCGGAGGGGCCCCCGGCACGCATCAAGGCCCCGACCACGGTCGACAGCGCGCTCACGGTATAGCTGCCGGGCCTGACGACGAAGCCGGTCACGAACACGCGCACGCCACGCAACTGGCCGAGTGATACGCTGAGCTGGAAGTTCTTGAACACCTGCGCGATCCGGCGCTCGATCACGCCCGCCAGCTCGGCGCTGCGCACGCCGGCGACCTGGATCGTTCCGACCCGGGGCACGCTGATCCGTCCCCCACGGTCCACGGCCAGGCGCAGGTCGGCGTCGACCGAACCCCACAGCGTGAGCAGGATCTCGTCGCCCGGGGCGACGACATAGTCGCCCGGCACGACGGGGCTGAAGTCCGCACCCCGGTCGTCGAAGCTGCCCGTGATGAGTTCGGCGCCGAATCGCCGGACCTCGACCCCGGCGCTCGTTGCTCCGCCGGACGAGGGCTGTCCGTCGCCGGCGTCCATGGGAGGCGGCCCCGCCAGCCGTTGCACGAACTGCTCGAATTCGCCCGGCACATAACCACCGGCGCGTGGCGACGCGGCATTGCTGACAGCGGGCGACGCAGTCGGCGTCGGCTGGCGCAGCCGGATCGGTCCGGCCGAGCCCTGTTGCTGCAGGAGGACCGAGGCCGCCGTGGGGGGAGGCGGCAGTTCTTGCGCCGACGCTTGGATCGAAAGGGTCAGCGTCAGCAGGAGCCAGGCGCAAGGCCACACAAGGCGCGGCAGGTAGGGTCGTGTCATCGCGCTAGATCGGGTTCGTGAGATGTGCGACCGATGTCCGGGTCCCGTCGGGATCACCTGGAGCGGCAGCAAGCGTGAAAGCCGGGCCGATTCTACGCGGCGTGTTCTTGCACGGGATGCGGATCGTCGGGTCCGGGCTGGCGTGGCGGTGAACCCTAGAATGGACGCCGTGCTCGCACTCCTCGTCGCATTCGCAGTCGCGTTGGTGGTCTCGTTGGGGGTCATCCGCCTGGCCAAGGGGCAGGGCTGGGCGTCGCTCGACAGCGACTTTTCGGGGCCCCAGAAGTTTCACTCCAGTGCCGTTCCCCGCATCGGCGGCCTGGGCATCGGTGCCGGCCTGGTCGCGGCGGTGCCCATCCTGTGGGTTGTCGATCCGGCGGCCGGCGTGATGGCAGCCAGTGTCCTGCTGTGTGGCGTACCGGCGTTCGGGGCCGGGCTGCTCGAAGACATCACCAAGCGTGTCAGGCCTCGCCATCGCCTGTTGGCCACGGCGTTTTCGGCCGGGCTGGCGGTCTGGTTGCTCGACGCGGTGATCACTCGCACCGACATCCCCGGCCTGGACTGGATCGTCGGATTCGGCGTCGGCGCGACCTTGCTGACGGTCTTCACGGTCGCCGGCATCGCCAACTCGGTCAACATCATCGACGGCCTGAACGGGCTGTCCTCGATGTGCGTGGTCATCATGCTGGCCGCCCTGTCCTACGTCGCATTCCAGTCCGGCGACACCGTGGTCGGGTCGCTGGCGCTGGCCGGCATTGGCGCTGTGCTCGGATTCTTCGTCTGGAACTTTCCGCTGGGCCTGGTCTTCATGGGCGATGGCGGTGCCTACTTCCTCGGTTTTTACGTCGCCGAACTGGCCATCCTGCTGCTGGTGCGCAATCCCGAAGTGTCACCGCTGTTCCCGCTTCTGGTGTGCATCTACCCGGTGTTCGAAACGCTGTTTTCCATCTACCGGCGGCGCGTGCTGCGCGCCGTGCCGCCCAGCATGCCGGACGGGATCCACCTGCACTCGCTGATCTATCGGCGCCTGATGCGCTGGGCCATTGGAGATCGCAGCGCGCGCGCCGTGACGCGCCGCAACTCGATGACAAGCCCGTTTCTATGGACCCTGTGCA